>NZ_NFHH01000016.1 GCF_002161285.1 Blautia sp. An81
GTCTTTCCAATGGAAGTGGATAAAACCAATGGAAAAGCCGGAGAATGTAGATAACCCGTTTTTTTAGAAAACTCTCCATCCTAAAGCAGGCAGATATATTTTTACCTTTCAAAACTGAAAATTTAATTTGGGGCTTGACAATTATTCTTCTGACTCATATAATAAAAATGATTTTAATATCAAAAGAGAGGTAGAATAAATGGATAGGAATAATAGAAATAAAACTAATTTTGTAAATACTGTATCCGCCAAAATGCCTTCCTCTCCTGACCGCGACTCTAAATTTTACCGCAAGTTTAAGCCTGAACTTCCTCTGAGTAATCCGACTACGACCTACAATAAGCATCGTAAACGTTTACTTGACTGTTAGAATATTTTACTTATAGTTCTATCTTGTAATTTTTATAGAAGCTGTCGTTCTATATTTTGTTAGAGCGGCAGCTTCTTTTTGTCTCATTTTCTTGTCTAGATCTAGCAATTACTGTATTTCCATAGGCGAAATCTTCCTTTTGAGTTCGTCAGATACCAGCTATTAAATGGAATTTATCAATCTGGGCATTTATTGTCGTCTTATTGCCAAATGTCATTTATATGTGAATTATCTTTGCATTCAAATCATGAAACAGGAAGTGAACTTTTTTCTATCAAGATATATTCTAGAACTAGAAAAAAGAAAAGCTGTCACTCTTTGCGGAGTCACCGTCTGGTATAGGACTCCGAGGAGACGGTACAAATCTTTCTCCGCGGGACCATGTGCAGGTGGAGCCTCCGAGGCAATGAAATTTGGTAATTTTTATGGCTACCAGGAGGAGATGTGAGTACTGCTGGTATTTACGAAATTACTAAACTCCGTTAGAATGAAATTACTCGGACATGAAATCCATCAATAATACAATAAGGAGGGATCCATAAGAAAAGACGCAGAGTTTTCCCCTGCGCCCTTTCGCCATTCTACCTGTTGCCATTCAGAAATTCATACCAACTTCTCAGCCCTCCAAGAAATTCCCAGCTTTTTCAACTTCTCTTTGTTTGATCTTATCCAGGATATGCGTATAGGATAACGTCGTAGAATAATTTGCGTGCCCCATGATACTTTGTATAAACACTGGATCCATATTCTTTTCAAAGCATCTTGTCGCAAATGTATGGCGGAACGCATGCGGATGCAAATGCTTAAACTCAACCGGTGCCCGATTTTCACGCATTGCCCTGCTGTATTCCTTCATATTGATGTTTTTTACGACCTTATTCAGATCATGGACGATCACGTATCTGGTGACCGGCGAGCCAAGGGTGCTGGTAAATACCAGATCTCCAAATTCCGGTTTTGCTCTCCAACGGTTCCCTAACTTGTGTTTGTACTCATCTTGCTTCTTTTTCCAGTTCTTTAAACATGCTTCTGTTTCCCCAAAAAAAGGGATCTCTCGATACGAATTTGCTGTCTTTGGTGTTGTAAGTTCTTCGATTTTCTTCCCGTCCTGGTAGGCGGTCTGCATAGATCGCCTGATATTGATCACTTTCCTTTGAAAATCAATATCCCCCCACTGAAGTCCGGAAAACTCACCAATTCTCATTCCGGTCAGCAATAAAATCATGTATGCCTCATAGTAATAGCTGTCTTTCACTTCTTCCAGAAATATTTTTTGCTCTATCTGATCCATTACCCTGCGCTCTCTCTGCACGTTTGCATCTTTTACATTGATGCTTATACAAGGATTAAAATTGATAATCTTATTAACTATTGCAATATCAAGGCACTCTCGCATAATACCCAGGGCCTCTTTTATTGAACGGTCTGTATATCCTTCTTCTGCCAAATCGTTCGTAGCTGTCTGGATATTAAGCTGGCTTATATCAGAAACACGTTTTTCTTTCAGGATCCGTACATATGTATTTCTGGCTTTCCTGTCATAAGTTTTTCTGCTAACATCTGACTTGAGCTGCGGTGCTTTGCTTTTTTCAAACCATTCGCTGTACCACTCTCCCAACGTGATATTCTGACGAAAGTTTTTTTCATCCCGAAGGACTTTCGCCTTTTCTACTTCAAAATTTTTTCTCAGTTTAGTCAAGCTAACATCGTAGAGATCAATTTTGACACCATTAATGACCGCACGCGCTTCATATCTTCCGTCCTTTCTCTGGCTGAAGCATTTTCCAAGTTCCTTGCCATTCAAATCTTTTCCCATAAGCAACGCTCCTTTATGCCTTTTGACAAACGACTTCCTTTACTAGCATGAATGGACTCTTCCGTATCAGATTGGAATTTGATATTTTGCGCACCTGTCCAAATAATCATCAAAAAGTTTCTTATTAACGTACAAACGGTTTCCAAGACGAACCGTGAAAGAACTGTCTGGCCGTTTAAGAACCTGTCTGGCTTTTGTCTTCCCCCAACCCGTATAGCTGCATACTTCATTTAAGCTCAACAACTTTTTTTCCATATTTTCCATATCTACCTCCTACTTATCCTTTTTTAATCAGCACCAGTCCTGTATTCTGTTCAAAGCCTTACCCCAAGAAAAATATCAAATAGAAAACAAGAGGCGTTACCAAAATTGCCAAGAAGAAATCAATCATAAGTAATAGCATCGCCATAATATCCCAAGAATCCATCACATCCTCTCCTTTCCCATGCTGTCAGCTTGAAGTACTCGGACACATGCAATTTTGTTTTACCTTATACCAAGAAGAACGGGATTTTTCTTGTTTTCCGTATATCTAATCATGTTTTTTCACATTTTTCCTTATCTTTCCGGCTTTTTACAACTTACATCCCCTGTTTCTAACTATTTCTTAAATTCTCAGTCGGACTGTCTTCGTTTTTTCCAGTCATAGATTTTTGCTTTCAATTCATTGCCCTCCTTTCTTCCAATCTTTCTATGCAGCCTTTTCGTCTTCCGGTATTTCCATAAGATCCTCCTGTAAAAGATCCGCCAGAAGCTTTCCATTAAAATTTCCGTGGACTCGAACTTTCTTTTCACGCAGTTCCTCCATCTCCTGCTCCCGCTTTTCACAGCTTATTTTTGCCAGTTCAAAATCCTCCTTCCTAAGCTTTTTCTGAAGCTGCTTCTGCCACTGTGCCAGAAATTTTTCTGCCTGCGCAATATCAGCCGTCTGCCGGTTGTATAACGTCCGCTTCTGCCGAATGGTGCCGTTTGGCTCAACCTCTAACGTATAGTAGGGCTCTTGATCTTTAGCTGCTTTTCTGAGGAATAAAATATAAGATTCCTTCTCAGCCATACGCTCAAAATACCGCTCGTTACTATTTATGCAGTGATGGAGCTTCTGGCTGTCAATCAGAATATCTTCTGCTCTCTTTGGAGCTATGATTTTATATTCTTTTCCGGAATACTCATATCGCTTCAGATCCTGGAAAATTTCGGGTAAAACGGGATATTTCTTCTCAGTTTCTTCTGCCTGTTTTACAATGTCCTTATTCCCCACAACTTTTATCAGTTCATTGTGCCTTTCCACCAAATTCCTGGCTCGATAGACAATCGGATCAGAAATGTCAGCTCCTGTTCTTTTGGCCATAATTAGGTAATCCTCCCAAATACCCAACAGATCTTTTGGTGTTTCCCCGCTCTCTTTTGCCTGCCTTTCAAGATAATTTTTAATCTGAACCGCGCTCATATACCCACTGACAAACAGAATGTCTTCTGCCGGGATCCCTTTAGCTTCCATCCAGGATATTACCTCATCGCTTATTACCGTATTCAGGCCTTTTTCAAAACGAAGCCAGCTTAGGTACAAGCTTCCTCCGCCATTTTCCCTCAGCCGCTGTAATCGGAACTTATCTATGAATAATGCCTTACCGAGGTCTTTAGCTGGCTCATATGGGATCGAAAGGCTGCTGCCTTTCTGCAGAATCTCTTGCGTAAGCCGAAGCAGGCCTGCCTTAACGATCTGTTCCATCCAGGGTCTTTCTATCAAATGTTCCATGTAATCTCTGGGGTCAAGAAAAGGAACCTGTCTTGCGTATTCTAAAAGACCCGTCCGCCCTAAAACACCAGTTTTCAGACTCCTGAAATTCTTTTTGTAGACTGATCCGCGAACGCTATGGACATAATACAGGTATCCAATGCCCCAGGATTTTTTCAGTTCCCCTTCTTGCCAACGGTTCCTTTCAGTCGTCCGGTCTAATCCATAATAATATTCCGTACCGTGAAGGCTGCTGTTATATACAAACCTTCGCCGTTCTTGCTGAAAGAATAAGGGGTTCCTATAGTCAGACGTCCTGATAAACATAGAAATGATAAACTCCCGTACAACAAACCCATCTCCGCAGTTCTGAACCAGATAAGCAGTGTCTTCATCCGTTATGACTTTTTTTGCCTTTTTTGCCGCTTTATACTGGATTTTGTGATGGCATCTGCTGCATCTTGCCTCTTTGTTGTGCCGCGGATCTTTTACCGGAACTTCCTGCTCACACCAGGTACAGTAGCCTTTCTTGACTCCCTTCCGGCTATATTCATAAAAAATAAAGTGCTTTGTAAGGCCGGTTTTTCTCAGCCACTTTTTAAAGTCCGAAGGCTCCTTCGGCACTTGGTCCATAACAAGATCCCATCGGTCTGTTATCACTTTGTGTCTCGCAAGAAGCTGTCTTCTGCGTGCCGCTTTCTGAAACAGTGCAACTGCATCATAGCCCTCCGAATCTTCATTCAAGTATTCCTGGATACAGTTTTCTGAGGACTTGTCACAGAAAATTTGTGACTGCCAGATCCTGTGAGTCCAGGGGAGCCGTTCCAACATAGCAGCCGTCCAATTCTTCAAAATATAGTTATATCCGATAAAATCATCGGCCGCCTTGTCAATAAATAAGCAGTATGCAGGCTTAGTTCCTCCCAGCGTTAAAGTATTTGGCTGAAACAACGCTACCTTTAAAATCCCCTGTTCTACAGCAGCCAGAAGATACAGCCCATATTTATAAACGTAATCTACCTCATTCTTGCAATAGGGCCTAAGCTTCGGCACTGGTATATCTTGTTTGGCTATCCGTATCATTTCCTCTGTCGCGGTCAGTACTTTTAGCCTTAATAATTGCTGTTTTTTCAATGATGTTTCCCCTCCTTGCATTTTCTGGCTTATCCAAGTTCTTTCTGCATCCCTAATAACTGGTATCCCGTTCCACTCGGAACTAGTGTCAATATTCCCTGTACTTCGTAATGATCCAATAATCTTAGGACGATTTCTTCTAAAATAGCGTCGCAGGATGGTTCCATGGGGATCGCAATCCGTATTTTGTCTCTCATTTCATCCATGATTTCCTTTTGAGACCGGATACCGCTTCCATTCTTATCAAAGCAACTGAAAAAACATCTTTGCACCATTTCCCGGTGTGCCCGCAAAAAAAGGAGATATTCCTCTTCCGACATCCTAATATTTCCCATTCTGACCTCACTTTCCGCAAAAGAAAGGACCTGGTCTCCCAGATCCTTCCTGCTTCTTAAGATTCCTTCTGAATTTCCTGCCATATCTCTATGGCACGCTTTAACCCCGGTTGTTCTGCGGATTCCTTTTCTGCCTCTTCCCGCAGTCTGCTTTCATAGAGCCTCTCGTCTTCTTCCAGAAACCGTATCACATTTCTCAAACGAAAAATTTCTCTTTGACAGCTTTGGAGCCTCTCTTCATCATCCAATCCCTCTTCCTCCTTCCTCCTACAATTTTCTGCTTCTGTACAACGCAAAAAAGGCACCAAAAACCACTGCACATGATTTTTGATGCCATTCTTCTCTTATTATTCAGCTCATCTGAACAAAGTTATCTTCCGACACCTGCCGGAACAAAAGCATTGTACTCCATGGAATATCCATGTAAAATATCTTACAACTAAACAGTAACACAGATTTCTTTTGCCGTCAACATAAATCGGAGAGGTAAAAATGCCTTTGGCTTTTTCAAAGCTCGCAATACCGGCCCGATACCAGACGGGGACAGCCAGGATAGGAACAGGGGCACTTCGGCTTATAAGGCATAGCTGTTGCCTCCTTCCGGACAAAAAGAAAGCCCCCGCAGTTTGTTTTACGAAGGTCTCTGTATTTTTCTTTGTTGCTATTGTAATACTACCAGATTTCTATAGTGTCTTTCTATGTCTTTTTGTGTCCTCTTTTCAATAAGATGGCATGTACAATACAAAAATTTTGCGATATGATAAGAACGAGTTATAAAAGGTCTTTTGATTATAAAAAATAAAATATAGCAAAAGGATAGATTGTAGGTTATGAAGAACATAAAAAATTTTATTTCCAAACACTGGATCGGTTGTTGGGTATCTGCAAGCGTATTATTTGCCCTTATCATCCACTTTTTATTTTCCATTCAAGCTCCAAATGTTTTTTTAGCAGCAAAATGGGGCGCAGGAGATCTTCTTGCTTATGCAAGTACCGTTACTCTTGGATTTCTTGCAATGTGGCAAAACAAAAAGCAAAAAGAAGAAAATGATATTGCTCAGGAGCGATTAGAAAAAATCAGTCTACGGGCAAACGAATTGAATATTGTAAACAAAATCATAGAGTATGAATCCAATAGGCTATCTCAGCTTCAAACAACAATGGATGTATTTACCACATCGTGCGATCCTCAAACATTTGGGTTGATCATGGGGAAGAACGTAGAAAACCCACCTGCTTTTATTATAGATTTAACTGAACTTGAAAAGAGAATAGATACCTCATATTTTGAATTAGCGAGATTATTAAGAATTGATAATGGACTTAAACATAATGACAAGCATCCTTTAAATATAGCATACGCCACTTTATATCTATATGCCAAAGAAAGTATTGCAAATTTACGAGAATCGGGAATTAGTTATAATGGCAAGCAAGAAGCAACCGTAATGCTTTCCACATTAGGAAAACTAAGAGACGATTTCATAAAAGAACGCGAACAATACCTGTCAATCCAAGAAAAGAACTTAAAACGTCTTTTATTTGAGGAATTGTCTTTAGAAGAAATACGCAATTATTACTCATATGGAGAGGAGAACACAAATGTCCAAAAGTAAAGAGCTAAAACAATTTCCTTTATCAAGTAAACAAAATTGTATCGTATACTTATACAAAATCATTACATCCAGCGAACTATGTATGGACACCTTTAAGGAATACAATAAAGAGACCAAACGTATACTAGATAAATATAAAAATCAAAGTCTTATACCAGCAAAAATATATCAAGAAGTGTGCAATAAAACATATAATATTATGAGCTATCTCCTTAATCTCCTTGGTGATGCCCAAACATCGTCAATATCTTATTTCAAATATCGTAATCAGATACAGAAGCGCATTAAGAAAGGTCTAACGGATATTCCTATAAATGATTTAAGTGATGATGTAAATTCTCTTATCGCTGAATTTAACAGAACAAGAAATTGGTTAAATCACGTTCCCGAATCACTATTAGTGGCAGAAATGGATTTAATTAATCAAGAAAATGCTGATATTTCTTTTGATCCAGTTATAATTATTCATCATAATTATGCTACATTTGAATATTTTGAGCACTTATACTTATCTAATATTGAATTTTACCAACAAGCAAGAAAAATTATACAGGCAGCAAAAAAAGATTATGCTTTACTAATGGGAAAATCTATCACATATCGTAGAATATACACAGATAAGCCTTATGACATATCCAGAGCAGAAGCTGCCAAAAAATCTGCTAAAATACAAGGTCTATCTTCCAAATAGATAGACAGCCTCTAATATTCAAGGCGCATCTCCACCCCGGAAATGCGCCTTTTCCTTATTCTTCCCCCGCCGGTATAAAAGCCGTATACTGCTCCAAAGCCTTCCGGTACAGCTTGTGCATATACCGCAGGTCATAATCCATTTCCACGGCTATCTTCTCCCAGGAATAAAAGCACAGATACCGAAGCTCCAAAAGTGCAATCAGCAAAGATACGGTAGGATAGCTGGCTGGAACCAGTCTTTCTGTCATTTAAGTAGATATCCAGTACCAGCAGGCCCTTTTCTATCTTGGCACGGCAGAATGCGTCTGGTTTTCTGTCTTGCCCGCGCTGCAGCAGTTCTTCCATATGAGGCGTTAACATCTGAACCGGAAACTGCAATAATTCTTTTCGCTTCATGAAACACCTCACTCTATGCTTTTCCGTCCACGCCATACCAGGTATGCGGCTTATATTTCTTCCCATCCACTACATACAGAGCCACTTCCTGGATTTGCTGGCTGTCAGGCTCCTCCTTTGCGAGTGCGAGGATATCTCCCATGCTTCCGGATGCCTTTGGATGTTTTCCCCTGACCACGACGTATCCGTCCCAGCATCTTCCCTCTTCTTTTTTCACTATCGAGCACCATTTGCGCCCTGGATGCCGAGCCATGTAGGCAAGGCCATGGAGTAAAAGCATCTGAAAAGACAATTCCTTTAGCAGCGTTATCCTGGTACAGGAAATTTTGCTGTCAACCGAATCCTCGTCCAGGTCCCCTTCCGCTTTTACAAGAAAATAGACGGATTTGCGCCAATCTCTGTAATAGCAAAGGCAGTCCAGTGGATTCTCCGCGCAGTGGAACCCGTTTTCCGCGCAGTTTGCCTGGTCTGTTATGTTCACCTGGTTCAGCAAAAACTGGTAGCCCAGGCAGGTAAGATCTTTTTTTAACCCTTTGTATGCAATCATAATCCTCCTCGTTACTCCTATCACGCCAGATCAAACAAAGACATCTGCCCGTCCGTTTCTTTTTTCTTAGGCGCGCTTTCTTTGTGTTTTTCTACGCTTCCCGCGTCCTTCTTTTTTACTGTTGTTTTCACGGCAGAAGCTGCTTTCCGTTCAGCCTGCTCCCATTCAGAAAGAATTTTCTTTTTCTCTTCTGCTTCTTTTGCCAGGGTTTCCGCCTCATCCTCTCTCCGGTAATACTCTTCCGCCCAGGGGAATACTGTTTTTTCCGTCAAAGTCAGCGCTGTATTTTCCCTGACCCGGCCAAGCCCTTTCTTTTTTGCCTGCTCCGTGGCCGTTTCAAAGGCTTTCTCCATCACAAAATCCAGACATCTTTGCAGGGATTTATGCCTTTTCATGACCGATATGGCAAGTTTCGGATCCTCCTCACACTTTCGGATGATATGCCAGCCGATAATCCCTGCGAAATCTTTGTCATCTAACACCAGTATCTCTTCCCGGAGCTTCTCGGAAGCTGTGCGGAATATTTTCTGCCCAATGGGTATTTCGGCCAGCCGGTATCTGCGTCCCTGGATGAAATCTTCCGTCTGTTCATAAGGGACAGCCCACTTTTTCGCCAGCCTCCGCAGCGCTTCCATATCTCCCTGGTTTCTTAAATGCACTGCCGCGTCATTCAATTCCACGACATTTTCTACCATTTTTTCAATCATACTCTATTTCCTTTCTGCATTCCGGCAGGAGGGAAGCCTCCCTCCCGCCCTTCCTAACATTCAGGCAGCTTCCTCTACCGCAGCTTCCGGTGGGTTCTCCAACCTTTTTTCGGTTTCCGCCGCAAGTTTCCGCTGCTCCCGGTCATCCACGTCTAGCAGGTTCACCATTTCCAGAATTACCTGGCGGCACCAGACATTTTCGTTCCAGGCCTTATGCAGCTGTCCGGCCCGTTCTACAATCTCCTCCCAGTCTTTATCTGACAAAGGCCTGCCGCGGTATTCTTTGTAAAATCCATAGATCTCTTTCATGGCTTTTGCCACCGGGATTTCTGAAGCAGCCTCCACATTGGATAAAAGCTTCATAAGCACCGGATGTTTTCCATATTTTTCCTGCAAAGGCCGAATTCCCAGATTCACTTTCCCAATATATACGCCCAGGAAATCATTAAAAATCCCAGCTATCATTTTCTGGTCTACCATTCGTCTCCTCCTTTTCTTCAAGATGCCAGATCAAAAATGCTCATTTGCCCTTCGATCTGTTCTTCTTCGTAAGGCATTGAAGGCACTGTTTTTTCTGCTTCTCTTTTTGCCATCTCCAATGGTATCTCTTTTACCTTTGAAGCGGTATCTGAGAGCAGTTTCCCATACTGGCCTTCGTTTCCAAACGCACGCATGACCACCAGGTTTTCCTCTTCGATGGCCGTCTCCAAATTTTGTACTACCCCGAGTGCATACAAAATCTGAGTCTTCCTTTTCTGCCGGTCCGTAAGGAGTGGTTCCCGGCAAAGAAGATACCGGTAATCTTCCGAATTCTTATAAATTTCCAGACATGCCCTGGCCTGCTTTCGTATGTCATCAGCCCTTGCCATATACCCTGCAGGCAATTCCTCCGGAAGCGGGACCTCAACACCATAGCTGATAAGGATTCGCTGGATCTCCAGCAGCTCTCTCCGGATCTCTGCCAGAGCGATCCCATCCGGCCACATCTGTTCGGTTCCATACTTGTGGATGTTCTGCCATTCGCTGTAGCGTTGCTGGTATAGCGTCAGCCATTCATTCTTCGTTTTCCCTTTCATCTTTTCCGTTTCACTTATCCATTCCCTTTCTGTTCCCAATGCAAGCGAAAGCTGTCCAGGAACCTGTTTGGGAGCCGGTTCTGTTCCATACATCCACCAAAGGTAGACGTCTTCCGCACTCTCCCACGTGTCTTCCTCCAAATGTCTTTGCTTGCGGCTTTTCAGCATTTCCCCGAAGGTCTTCAGATAAGCCGACTTATAGCCTGGATAGCGCGCAAGCTCTTTTTCCCGTTTTCGAACCGACGCCAATGGGCAGCCGATGCACCCAATCCTTGTAAATCCTTCATCATAAAGACAGCAATATCTGTGGACATAGTGATAAATAAAGGACCACACTTCTTCATCCGTCCAGTCGATGATCGGATTTAATACCCGTTTCCCTTTCATTACACAGCTCTCGATCAGCCGCCGTTTCTCATCATTGTCATTATTTAAAAGTAAAACCTTCGCGCTTTCCGCGCCTCTTATTTCTGCCAGCCCGCGGTTTTTGCGTTTTCTGCTTTCTGCCCAGCGGACGCCAGTGATTACAAACCGGCCTTCCCCTCCCCGTTCCTTCAGTTCAGAACAGCAATACCGGACTTTCCGGGTTGGGGGAAATCCTTTTTTGATGATCAGCTTCCACATGGATTCTTCTGGCTTTTCCATGGAAACCTCCGGGTATTCCTTCCGGATAAAATGTACCAGCTCCGGAGGATCCACCGTTGTCACATGGTAATGCGCCGTAAACTTTACCCCAGCCATCTGTGCCAAGTGAAAAACAGCCTGGCTGTCCTTTCCTCCGCTAAACGCCAAATAGTATCCGTCTGGATTCATCCGGAGGGCGGTTTCCTCAAACATTTTCAGATTTTGGATCGCACGTTCTATTTTGTCCTCTATTGGAAATAAACAAATCTGCTCCATTCCTTCCCCGTCCTTTGCATTAGATTTTGCTGCAGGACGGAAAAGCCATGCTTCCCGGCGTGTCTTTTTACGCTGCCTGGCCGATTACTTGTATCAAAAGAACTGTCCGCAATCACAGTCTTTCTAAGCAGCAACCCTGGCTGTCACCCGGGCTTAGAAGAAATGCAGAGCTTTTAAAAACCAACCCGGAAACTTGCATAAGCAATCGGTTTGATCTCCAGAATCCTTACATTGGAAATCTTCCGGTATGGTTTCCTTTTATTCAGATCGTCTACCCAATCCTGAAATGCCATTTCTACTTCCATATCCACTTCCTCATGCTCCAGTCGCAGGAACATATACTTATAACCCACGCGATAATTCCGCCGTGCTGTAAAATAGGAATATTTCACCTCGTAGATCGGGATACGGATCATAGAATTCAGAAATTGCGAGGGATGCAGCTTTTTAAAGAAACTTCGGTATTCTTCGGTTGCCCCAAGGGTTCCGCCGCAGGCAATCTCTTCAAAAGAAGCCAGTTCCGCAAATTTGTGTAAATGCATATCCTCCTCCTCTTCTTCTTTCACTTCTTTCACCTCTTTTACTCTCCTCCTCACAGTTGACGGAAAG
This sequence comes from Blautia sp. An81, assembly GCF_002161285.1. Lineage (GTDB taxonomy): Bacteria > Bacillota > Clostridia > Lachnospirales > Lachnospiraceae > Blautia > Blautia ornithocaccae. The sequence continues at coordinate 11,935 of NZ_NFHH01000016.1, forward strand.
CAGAGGAAAGCATCAGCCACCGCATCGACCGTGTATCCCTGGTCCAGTAATTTTTTCATTACTTTGCGGGATTCCTGCCGGCTTAGTTTTGCCAACCCCTTTTGAGGTACCTTTTTCTTCATAATCTTTTTACATAGCGGATGGTACGGTCCATAGTGGTACATCTTCTGAGCTTCGCTTGCGTTCACATTACATAAAATAGCGATAGCAAGGCAGCAATACCCTTCATATTCTTCCGCTCTCATGTTCCACCGCCTTTCTCTCCATTCCTTTCCTTGCCGTGCGCCTCATATGCTTCGGATAGCTCTTCCTCCTTTCCCGGTGTATTTTGACTTCCATATGCCTTCTTTCCGGGATTACCTTTACTGCAATTCCGCTAAAGGAATGTCCCATTTGCTTTAGCTGCTGTTTTTTCCCATACATCAATTTCTTTGCAACCCCAAAGGCTGTCCCGCCGCAGGAAGCAATATAAAGTCGGCTCCTTTGGTCTAACTCAAAGTCGATCCTTTTTCCTTTTACGATCCCTTCATTTTTGGCCATTAAGACCTCCAGCTTCATAGCATCCTCCATCCATCGTTTTCAAAACATCGGGTAACTGGTAAGGATGCGGAACCCCCAGTCTGCCGTTTTGTCTTTTACCAATACAAGGCAGGCTTTTTTCAGGTTTTCCTGCAGCTTATCCTCACCTTTCCGGAAGCCATATCCGACTGTGCTCTTAAAACGCTGGATCAGCGGCAGGCAGTCACTATAGCTCCCCCTTAACCAGAAAGCGATTTCTTCGTCAAAAAAGCGCCGCATCATTTCCTGCGCCACAGCGACAGCCACTTCCATATCCCAAAAGGATGTAGCGTACCGGATGTCTTCCTGGGTAAGCCGGTATTTCAAAGCCTGGACCTGGATATCGGTATGCTTCCTCAAGGTGTGGCCGCCATAGAGTTCTACCTTGTCCAGGTTTTCCCGTATAGCCTTAATCGTGCTTTCAATCACTTCTTCAGGGATATCGGCAAATAAATCTACCATAGCCTCTCCTTTCTGATAACAGATGCCGGTATCCCCGTTTTGCGGATACCAGCCCTTCCATAAGAAAAGAAGGGAAATTTTCCCCTTCTCGATAAAAAATTCTGCTATCCGCTTATTATTTTTCTGTTACTCCATTCGGATGATTTCCTGCCCTCCTTTTCCTTTATTTGCATAAATACCTCAGAAGCCTCTCGTACCACTCTTCAGGGCACAAAAAAAGCACCAAAAATCCATTCCTAGACTTTTGATGCCTTTCTGCGCATAATAAGATATGATCTGAAAATATACTCCCGGCATTTTTGCCGGAACAAAACTTCTGCATAATGGCCTTATGCGAAATTATCATCCAATTACAATTTAGCACAAGATATAGTTATTGTCAATGTCATCAAATCAATATATAGTATTTTACCTTACTACCATATCCCATCGTCCTTCTTCTATATGGTATAGCAATGTGAAATATTTCATAATGCCACAGTCTACAGCGCAACAATCATACCGCTTCATCTTAATTCCTGCAAAATATTTTTCTTCTGTCTTAATAAGATGAATGTTTCGGATAGATTGTATATTTCCTTCCACATCCTGAAATTTGACCATCCGCGGCATACTTCTGCCATTTGAGGTAAACCAACAGGAAACCGCAACCTTTTGATATTTTCCCTGAATTGCTTCTTCCCGGAGCTGTTCTGTCTGTTTTTCCAATGTAAATCCCATTTATCACCACTCCTACTCTACTTCTATTTTTTCATAATCTACGCTTCGCTTTTCCCGACTGATTCCTCCTGACATATGATCAATTTTACTACCAAGGAAGGATGCTCTTATCAAAGAGTCTTTCCCGTATCGTTTTCGTATAGCATCCACCGTGTTATCCATGCATTCCCATTTCTCATAATCAGTCAGATCAAAAAGATCCATCTGCCTCACATCCATTCCATCTCGGATACGGCTGGTATGAATACCAAGATGCCGGATGGGAGTGCCGTCCCATAACTGCTCAAATAACTGGCAGGCACAGCGATGTATCTCCAGAGTGATATTTGTGGCATTTGGTAAAGTCATCTGGTGGCTTGCGTAATGAAGTTCGAAGTCCTTGATACCGACCGCGATTACTTCTGCACGCACATGTGCTTCCCTCAGCCTTGCTCCTACCGTTTCTGCTAAAGCCAGCAAAACAAGCTTGGCGGTAGAAGAATCGCATACATCAAATGCGATTGTCGTACTGTTTCCGTAGCCTTTATTTGCAGGCGGCTGGGACTGCACGACCGATACATCAATCCCATTCGCAAATGCCCAGATGATTTCCCCATGCTTTTTTAAATGGGATTTTAAAATATACGGGTCGGCCGCAGCCAGTTCCCCGATTGTATCAATCCCCAGCGTGTGCAGTTTTCTTGCTGTAGAGCGCCCCACAAAGAAGAGATTGGATACCGGAAGCGGCCACATTTTAGCGGGGATTTCTTCCCGCCAAAGGGTATGTACCCGGTCAGGCTTCTGGAAATCGCTTGCCATCTTTGCCAGCAGCTTATTTTCGGATACTCCTATATTTACAGTAAAGCCCAGTTCTTCTTTGATCTGCGACCGGATCCGGTTCGCCGCAGTCACCGGATCTCCCCATAGCTTATCGGTTCCGGACATATCTATGAACGCTTCATCCACAGAATATTGTTCCACGTCCGGGGAATACTGTAAAAGCACCTCCATAAATGCTTTGGAACACTGCTCGTATAAGCTGTAATTAGGCGGAACCAGGAGCAGATCGGGGCATTTTTGCTTCGCTTCCAGGATGGTTTCACCCGTCTGGATGTGATATTTTTTCGCCGGAATCGATTTTGCAAGGATTATGCCATGGCGCATTGCCATATCCCCGCCAACTGCTGCCACCTGTGTACGCAGATCTACCTTTCCTCCAAGATGGTACAAACGGTACACAGCTTCCCAGGAAAGGAAGGCAGAATTTACATCTACGTGAAAAATTACGCGCCCCACAGCAGCACCTCCTGCGTTTTTTGTTTTTATTATATCGAACATTTGTTCTGTTTTCAAGAGGTAATTCTTACCTGTCCATCCACAGGCAGATTGGGGTTGATTCTTTCATGCTCCCAGCTTCCAGTTATCTTTTCTGGCGTTAATCATTTCCTGCAGTTCGTCTAAAACTTCATCAGATACATCCGGTTCCGGGAGGCTCCCATAAAGGCAGGCACTGACGGCACCAGCCAGGATCCAGACCATAATCGCAAAAGCAATATAATCGTCTGAAATATGAAGTTTTGCTCCTATAGACGGCTGCAACAGTGCGAAACCATAGGAACCCAGTGAGCAAAGCATCCACAGTATACCTTTTCTGGTTCTTTCTTTTTGTGTCATAAGTCCCTCCTCAGCTGACTGTCGTTAACTCATAGCAGCCGCTCTCTTGATACAGGATCTCCACCTGACAACCGCCAAACCGGTAGTCCCCACCATTGACCACCGGATAGAATTTTCCCATTTCTCCGCTAAATAAAATCAGCTCCGGCAAAGGCGTATTTTCATTTATCTCCAGTATTTCACAGATACAATCATCACAAAACAGCGTCTTCATCCGCTGCACGCTTACGATCCCCCTTTTACTGTCAATCTCTGCGCGCTTGCTTTTTTGAGCAAAATCCGCCACAATTTGGATCCCCGTCTCGCTGATTTCATCGTATCCCCAGCTTACAGAAAGGCCATCCTGCTCCTCCTCTTCCGAAAAATCCAGCTGGTAGGCTGCTCCTGTATTCAGATCTAAGAGCATTGGAGACCCATGCTCTTCTGCCACACAATCATTCGCTGTGTTTGGGATGTAGTCAAGATATTCCGGCTTATTTTTCGCATAGTACTTTCCCAGCACCAGATCCTGCCGGATCTTTTCCGCTATTTCATTGTACTCTTCCTCTGTGGACTCCGCCAGATAAGCATAAATTGTATTCATTATTTTCTCCATGTCCTGTGCCTCCTCTTTTCTGCTTTTTATAATCGACATGCAGACGGTGATGATTGCCGTGAAAGCTGCCATCAGGCACCCCATAAATACATAGTAAGCGATCGATCTGCCTTCTTTCTTTGATATTCTTATTTGATCCATTTGTTTCTGTTCCTCCTCCATCTTTTCCCTCTTTACTCCAAATTTTAGTGGTATATTGCAAACTCATATTGACTATTATACTCCATAAATGAGCAGTATCATAGTATTAAAATATGGAAAGGAAGAAAGAATGGATGTACAAGAGCGACTGCGGGAATTAATGACGCAACGTAATTGGAGTGCCTATCGGCTGGCAAAGCAGGCCGGTCTCTCGGAGACCACCATCAGTAACCTGTTTAAGCGCGGACAACTGCCGACCATATATACTTTAGAACGGATCTGCGATGCGTTCGATATTACTTTATGTCAATTCTTCGCAGAAGAGAATGAGGCCGTAACATTAAACGATAAGGAGAAGGAAGTGCTGTCTCTTTGGGCGGCGCTCTCTGATAAAAATAAAGAGCTTATCTTATACATTATGAAACACATGTAACTGGCTGCAGACCGATCAACAGGAGGTATGCTTTTTGGAAGTCGTAGCACGCTTGCGTAATCTGCTTCAGGAACGCGGCTGGTCTGAATACCGTTTGGCAAAAGAAGCGGGACTTTCTCAGACCACCATTACAAATCTGTTTAAACGCAATAATCTTCCCACGCTGCCTACATTGGAGGCTATATGCAGGGCATTTGATATGACACTTGCCCAATTTTTTATGGAGGACGATTTTGTGGAACTTACTCCAGCGCAAAAAGACTTATTGAAAAAGTGGAACGCCCTTCACCCCGAGCAGAAACGCATCATACAGAAGCTTTTAAATGCAATTTATGAAGAAAATCAGGGAACGCCATCCTAATCCCAGAGGTGTTCCCTGATTTTTTATTCATGACAATAGAACGTTTACGCGGCTTGCTTTCCATTGTTAGTATACCGGTTCCTTATTCCTGATTCATAATAGACCTTTGCCATACATTATATTATAAGGAATATGGTTCAAAAAAAGGAACTCCCTCTGTTATAAGGAAGTTCCCTTTGAAACATAGTGTATAAAAATTTAGTTTGGCTGCAATTCTTTTTGCTCCTGTTCTTCATAGAACCTGTCCGCGATATATCCCGCCGACTCTGCCCAAAGCGTATTTTCGGTATTCTGCAGAGCCTGATAGGTCTGAGACTGGTAAAAGGCAAGGGTTGCATCTGGAAAGGAAAGATTGCTCCTTTCCTTGATGATGTCGATCACATCCCGGATCTGGATACACATATTCATAGTAATATCCTTTCCATTAAAATAATAGATGCCCTTCATATTTCTCTAACCTCCCTTCGAGATTCCAACATCAGATGCTCTACGGCAAAGGGTGTATGGAAAGACACCTGATTGTTGACTTTACTATAGCGAAGTCTTTCCACCGCTTCTCCGGCTTTTAAAATGCCTGACAAATATAACTGAATTGTCTCCATTGTATTGTCATCTGCAACTGGCCCCACTACCACATCATAAGAGTGCTGGATACCGCCTTTTGTGCGATTTTCTTTGATAAACTCCAGCCACTCCTGGTTCAGAGCAGCAAAATGCTTAATCTTTAAGTCATCTGTCTGTCGGAACAAGTAACGGTAAATGTATCTACCCCCTTTATGGGATCGAAGATAAAGCCGCCTGGCCCATTCTTCTGCCTGGCTTTCTAAGACTGTACAGTAAAATCCCCGACCAAAATCACGGCGATCATGGGATTTTGTCAGATCAATCTTCTCAAATGCAATATTGGAACCATGGTAAAGCACAAGCTCCGGCGCATTTTCAGCGATAATATCTTCTACATAATTAAGTGTCTCTTCCAAGTCAAGCTGATGAAGATATTCATGTTGAATTAGGATTTTTTCAAATACTTGGTGCTTATAAAATAGTTTGGCAGCTTCTGCCGTGGAAAGATTGTGCTTTCTAGCATATTGTTCAAGGGCCTGCACGGATAGTATTTCTACATCTGATTGAATACTCATTCTCATCATTGCCTCCATCTGCCTTTATTATATCAGAAATGCATCTACATTCCAATGGATTTATCTATGGAAAACTTTCATCTCCCAGTGTCCTAGCAGCAAGATCCTGTACGCCAAAGAAAGCGGAAATTTCTGTAAAGAAGCAGCCCTCCCCACACGGGAGGGCTTGACATCCTTATGCTGCGATTTGAAAAAATTTACCGGTCAAACCGCTGTTCATTTTTCTTTTCATCACAACCCGACATTTTTTCTTTTCCCCACGTATTTATACAGGATTTCTTTTGCAGTATCGACATTCACATGAAGCAGGCATACAAGTTTTTCGATCATTTCATCTTCCTCCCGTTTTTCCGCTGCGCGCGTACGGAATGTCAACCGTAAATCGCAACGTTTTATATCCATGCCGGAGCGCTGTATAGCCCTGTCTATCGTAAAAAGCATTATCTTAGAATCCATCGGCGTATCCTCCGCAACATTTTCCGCATGTTTCCACCAGTCACGGCCGACTACGCCCGGTTTTTTAGCCGGAAACAGATAAGGGCTCTTGTCTTTGCGCTGCTCTAAATAGGCACCCAGGATCTCCATCACCCGGCTGCTCAGTTGTACCCCGCGCGCTTCTCCAGTTTTTTGCCGCCGGAAAGTAAGCCGCCAAAAACGGTCAATGTCTGCCAACCGCACTTCTATCAAATCGAAATTGCCTATGCCTGTCCCTAAAATGACAGCGATCAGCGCTTTCTCCCTTTCATCTGTGATTGCGGATAATAGTTGGTGAATCTCGTCATCTGTCAGAACTCTTCCCCTCAAATCCCTTCGACTCCGATTCCCCATTCTGCCGATAAAATCGTTCTGTTTCATGCTGCCCTTTTTACTGATTAAGTCCGCTCTATTCATTGTACCCTCTCTTTCTTCTAGGCGTCTAAGTATTTTTATCTTAGCACTAGATTAATTATCAATCAATACAAGTTATTTCATTTCATTTTCTTTTTTCATCTTATAATCTGGATCCGCATTCTGTCACCCGCGAATGGCTCGTTCCTTTTGCACAGAGAATTTTCTACGCAGCGTCCGCCTCTGCTCTCCCAGGCAGGAGAAAAGCACCGCTCTCATAAGAGCCGGAACTGCTTACCGCTGCCATACCGCCCAAGCTGTCCAGGTACTGCTCCCCGTTTTTCGAAGCAGAGATATACACATAATAGTTTTTGCACTGGTATCTTGCAAACACGTCATATCTATCATAGTCTTTGCTGATAATCAGACGTGCGCCAAGCTCCCCGGCTTTTTCCTGCACCAGATGGTATACGCAGGATACTGCGTTTTCTTCCCTGCTTGTGCTAAGTCCGCTTATATAGGGACGTTCCAAAAACAGGATCAGATCTTCTTTTGCAGGAGCCGTGCCTTCCCGCTCCTCTTCCCGGGTCAAATCAGCAAACTCAACCTTCTTCTTTTTCATTGGTTTCCTATCGCTTGACCCTTTGGTTAAACGGAGCATAGCCCGGAATACAATTTTCCCATCCTCTTCCAGATAGATCACCTTTTTATTTGCGTCAAAGCAGGACAGCAGGCATTCCTTATACTCCCCATCCCGGTAAGAGAGGCAGGTTGCCCTCGGTATCTCCCCGATCTGCAGCAATGGGATAAAACGGTCCTCCTCCCACGCCCGGTATCTTCCCTCCTTCCTTGACCGGTTCTTTTTCCAAAGTTCTTCCGTCCTCTGACCGACTGGGTAAGAGATCTCTTTTTCCAAGTCTCCCCTGTAGTATTTGACCTTCTCAAATTCTCCCATCAGATGGGCTGTCAAAAGCCGGCGCACTTCTTCCAGTTTTTGTCCCATTCCCTGGCAGAATTCATAAACGATCTGCGCATCTCCCCAGGACACGAACTGATACACTGCCCTTTCATGCTGCTTTACAAATGCATCGGTGATCCCAAGATATTTCCTCAGCCATGCCCAGTTCAGATCTTCTTCAATCAGGTGCTCCTGCAGTTCTCCAAACGTTTTGTATTTTGGCAGCAGATCCTGGTTTCGGATCAGGTAAGCTGCCTGTCTGCCATTGACAAGATTCGGAATATAGCTTTTATACAATTCCCAATCCGTCAGCAGCTCTATGGCCGTATCGGTTTTCAGTTCCCTGATATGCCCCAGCTCGTTTCCCATCCATCCGGACAGTGGCTTTGCCGATAAGCGTGCCGCCAGCGCTTCCAGCTTCTCCTCATCCATTCTGGATGGGAGCGCTTCCCGCTTCAGCAGCTCCTTCAGCACCCGCAGACGGTCATCACTCCTTTCGTTCGTAAGCAAGCCATACAAGCGGAAATAAACGGGATCCCTGGTCGTCAGTGTCCGGAGTTCTTCAAAGGTATAGCTGGGACGTTTCAAGTACTGCCTGCACCTGTCATGGATGGTCGGCAGTCCTGCCGCGTCCCGCAGGTTCTTTTCATTCACCGTGTTTAAATTTAAGAACCTCCGATATACATACGGGTCAAGCAGCAAGGAAAAATATCCCAGTTTCCGGAACGCATCACTGTGCTCATTAATCAGATTTAAGAAATGCTTTTTACCGGAAAGGACTGCGTAAATCAATACCTGTGTCTGTCCGGTGCTCAATTCCTCTAAATGGATGTTGTCCAGCCTGATCTCATACAGAGTCAGCACATAAGCAGCCCGGCTTCCCAAAAGCTCTTCTTTTTCCTTCTTTCCCATATCCGGAAGCATCCTTGCCAGGCATTTCAGGTCATAGAGCAGTCTCTCGTTCTCCATCCAGCGTCTGATCAGCAACACCTGCTGTTCTTCCTCAAAGCAGGGAAGTACCTGTTCCAGCAGCGCCTGGATTTCCTCCGCCGCTTCCACGATCTGATGGAACTGGGTGTCCCATAACCTCTGTCTGGGGTCTATGCTGTATATTTTTTCCAGCAGGGGCAATACCCCCGGCCACGTCAGCATTTCCCATGTGCTTTCCTGGTTGAGCAGACCATCCAGCAGCCCGGTCACAAACAGGGGATGGCCGATCAGCTTACGCTCCTTTTGGGAGAGTTCGGAAAGCTTAATGCGGATTTCCCTTTGGAATTTTTCCAGTCCGGCAAGTACCCGCTCTTTTTCTTCACCCGCTAAATGCTCCGGCATGAAATAGTTCAGGTATGGATATTGAAGATCCGCCGAAATTGTTTCATCCACCAAAACCTCCCGGATGTCCCCATAGTCCAGCTTAGACAGACAATCTCCCCGTGCCCGGGAAAGCAGCCGGTCCATGCGCCAATACGTGTTTTTCCCTCCTTCCATCCGGATCTGTTTCAGGGAGCCAAGAAAATCCGGATCCTCCATCAGGTATCTTTTTCCCTCTTCTGACAGCTTCTGGATGCTCCCTGCCACCCCATAGTCTTCGATGGTGCCGCAGAGCTCCCGGCACCGGTCTTCCCCGTACTCCTCTACAAAGTGATACGGCAGAAACGATCCTTCCAGGCTGCTTACCGTCTGGATATGCTGCTTCACGCATGCACAGACTCTTTCTCGGATTCTTCCCTGCATTCCTTCTCGCATTCTTTCACCTCTGCCTTTCCTATGCACTGTTTTAATGTTTCCAAATCCATTTCCCCATACCTGTGCAGCTGTATAAGAAGCTTCATCAGCTCAGCCAGGTCTTCGTCATCGAATAGACAGATTCCCGTCTTTGCGTCCTTTAAATAGCCGGCTGCGATTTCAGCCGTTTCCTTCCTATAATAATAAGACACTGCAAGAAAATCGGAAATTCGTTTGAACAATCCTTGTTTGAGGCGGTTCTTTGCCACAACCTTTGTAAATTCCTTTTTTATTTTTTTTACTCTCTCCCATTTCTCTTTTCCTTTCTTTCTTCTGTTTTCCTCCTCCTCTTTCTGTCGAAGCGCGGTCTGCTCCGGTTCCGTAAGATAAAGCTCCCTGAGTCTGTGTTCCGTCTCCGCAGCCATTTTACTTTTTCTTAACGCAAAGTAGATTTCTCTGGCATCTTCCCATGGAAGCCAGGAGCGGGTCTCCTCATTCAGAAGGGTATCTCCCAGAAATTTCAGATACTTCTCTGTGTTATGCCGGAATTGATACTCCTCTATCCAGTAAAAAAGCTGCTGATGTTCCTGCTCTGTCAAAAACGGCCTGACAATATCAAGCTTTTCAGCGTCTGCATAGCAGTTCCGGTACCGGATCATAAAGCAGCTCTTTACTATCTCCCCGAAGGAAAACAGTTTGGGAATATCCACCACCCCAAGGCGCTCAACGTAAAGCTTCAGCACCTGGAACGCTTTGTGGGAGTGGATCTTCTTTGCATATTCCTGTAAATACCAGGCCATATTCTTCCATTTATTCTCAAATTCCCCGTCTTTTTCCTGGTATTCCTTCAAAAACGCTTCCATCAGCGCTTCTGCCGGCAGCGCGTCCAGGTCTGCCAGATGCCGGAATACCTGGCTTATCTTATACACACTCGTTTTCCAGAACTGTTCCGTATAATCCTTCCCCGTCAATTCCTGGTAACGCTTCAGCGCTCTGGCAAGCTTATCAGCCTCTTCCTCCGCCAGCAGGCTTTCGGTCACACATTCCTCATACTCCGTTTCCGGAAGCCAGGTATGCAGCCCATCCCACTTCGGATCTGTCAAATCAAAGATTTTCCACTGGGCAAACTTTGGTTTTCCGGAAATATACGGATACAGGGTTCGGAAAGCCTCCGGCGTTTTTACTTTTACCTGCCCTATCAGGGCATCCAGGATTCCCTGGTTTCCGTTTAGCTTAATCCGAAATTCCTTATAAGCCTCACACAAACAGCTGCACAATTCATATGCCTGCCGCGGATAAACTTTGTCCGATCCCAGAAAGCGCCGGCAGGTTTCCACCGCAATCTTCTCACCTGTGATAGACCCTGGAAAAATACTGTCCGGAAACCGGACCTCCCGGATCATCAGGCTGTTTAAGTACGACAGTTCTTCTACAGCATATCCATTCCCCGTCAGCTTTTTCAGTACCGTGTCCTGTTTCCCCAAGACATTTAAAAAAGGCAGGCGCAGCACATATTTCAGCACATCCATATCCTTTTTCCGGTAAACCCTCATCCGCTGATGAAAGCAGACCTGCCTTGCCAGCCACACATAAACCCCTGCATTCTCAAAAACAGATATATCCCGTTCGTTTCCGAGCAGGGCATTCAATTTTTGGCACACAGCCTGCCACAGCTGGTCATCCTCCGGAAGGATGGACAGGGCAAACAGGATCTCCCGCAGTTCCCTATATGGATACCCCAGGAGCCCCTCATAGGCTTCTTTCCTTTCGGTTCCATCCATCAGGCATTGGAACCCCAGCATAAAAAGTTTGTCCCCGTGAAGCTGGCGTTTTAATTTCCCAAGGAAGTTAGGCAGCTGGTTCCCTACAAACATACGCTCTTCCTGCAGACTTTTTGTCCGTGCCAGCGCAAGGGCGAGCGCCCGCTGCTGCCGCTCTGTCACCTCCATCCGTTCTCCCAGCCGTTCCAGCGCTTCGCCGGGGTAAGAAAGATGGTATGCTTCATCCATGCCCTTTTTCGGCTGATCTGTAAACAGATCTGACCGGTCATTCTCCGTCAGCAAGGTATAACGGTCTTCCTTTTTGCACGTTTCGTAGATCAAATATTTCATCTGACCGTAAAGGGGCACGTCGATCCACGCATCAAACAAGTTCCATTCCATAAGTTTCCTCCTGTTTTGGGAAGGGGCATGGAAAGCCCCTTCCGCTCACGCACTCATGCCGCCAGGCGTATTTCCTTTTCCCGGAATGCATAAAGCTCAACGGTGTAATCTTTATACAAATCCCGCTCCTTCTGGTACCTTAGCGCTTCCCGATAGGTCAAAAACTTCAGCGGGCGTCCGCCCTCCCGGTACAGCTTCCATCTCTGCTCCAGGGTTTCTGCCTCCACCAGGGTATAGCAGACATGGAAAAGCCGTACCTGCATACCAGCATATCCAAGGGTACGGTATACGGTCTGTTCCGCCTGCTTTCTTGTGGCAAAATACCTGGCGCCCCACAAAGGGCGGCAGCGAATTTTCCCTGCCTGCACCCCGGCATAATACCGGTGGGATTCCATCCCGATCACATAGCCGGTCTGCCATCCGAGAAACGTTCTTCCCCTCAGGAGCCATTCCTTCCCGCATTTTCTCTTCCTCATAGTTCCTCCTTCTTTCTCAGGCAGCGTCCTTTTTGGCATCCTTTGCCCCTGCTCCGGTTAAAATCAGTTTTTCCACCATCTGATACAGCTTCTGAAAATTCTGGGCATTCCTTCTGCGAAACAGAGAATCTTGCTCAAAGGCACAGATCACTGCGTTGGCGCGGGCAAAGAGCATAAAAACATCTTCGTCCTTCAGGCTTACCGAAACCGCTTTTTCTTTTCGGTAGGAATCCTTTTCACAGAACTGCCCGCCATTTCGGTTGTGGGCGATCCGTCCGGTCCCATTCTGGATCTCCACGCTCCAGGGCATCCTCCTTGCCCGTCCTGCGCTATCCGCGACATGGCGGCTGATGGAAAAGCAGGTCACAATCCCTTCCCCACTTCTCCTGTTTTCTCCCCGGAAAATTTTTTGCTGGAAGAAAGAAAATTCTTTCACGCCAAGCTGCATCTGCGCATACAGATACTTTACAAGCTCCGGAGCCAGATTGGCGTAAACGCTGACGCTGTTTTCCCGTTCCTTGTAGTCCACCATAACGGCCCGGATCAGGGAATACCCGCCCTCATCCTTACGCCCTTCCGCATGAATATGCCAGGGCATCAGACGAGATGCCGGGCGCATACAGTTATTTAATTCCAGGAGACTGGTATTCGTCTTATAAACCCCAATCTGCTTTGACGTTTCCTGTCCTTTTGTGTTCCCTCTTCTTTCGCCTTCCATCCTAATCCCTCCTGATATACTTCAGAACCTGTTTCATCAAAAGTACCGGCAGTTTTTCCAGGTCGGACAGATCCAGAAATGCTTCCTGATAGATTTCCCGGATTCTCTCTTTATCCGATCCGATCGCGCCTGCCAGAAATAAAACCCCCTTCCTTGACAGCTCCTTCTTTATATCCTTTAAATCCGCGACTGCCTTCTCTCCCCGATACTGGTTGGAGTTTGGCAGGCCATCGCTGATAAGGACCAGGAGCTTTTGCTTTTCGGGACGCCCCAAAAGCCGTTTTCCCATAAACCATAAGGCCACGCCGTCACGGTTCGCTCCATCCGGCCGCAGGGCGGCAATCCGGTACCGGTCGTTTTTATCCGGTATAAACTCCGCGCAACAATGCAGGTAAACGGTTTCCTCCTCCAGCGCCCTATGAAAGTATCCATCCGTGTGGTGTCCATACACCGCAATGGGGATTCCTGCCTTTTGGCAGAACTCATACAGACAGAGCGCTGCCAACTTGGACTGTTCCATCCGCTTGCCTGTCATAGACTCCGACAGATCCAGCAGTACAGCCAGGGCAAGGTCTGTCTTCTTTCCCCGGCGTTCTTTTCTGAATACCGCTCCCTGTGGATCCGCAATACTTCTCATATCCAGTTTCTTCCCCATGAAGAGGCGGCGTTCCGTCCTTGTCTTCTGATTTCGCAGAATTGGCAGCAGCGCTGCTCTTAACCGCTTCTGCGTCTCCCTTATCTTATCCTCATAGCTGGCAAGCTGCCTTTTTTCCGGTTCTGAAATCCAGCTGTTGCGGCATATTTCTTTTTTTATGCGCTTATGGCCAGGGTCAAATTCTGACGTTTCTATGGAAAGCAGATCCTGCAAAAGGCGATGCGACAGTTCCTGGTCCATCTCGTCTCTGACCTTCTCCTCTGCCATCTGCCATAGGAGTTCACGGAATGTTGTCTCCGCATCCACCTGCAGCATAACAGGGAACGCACCCTCCTTTTTCTCTTTTGGAACCGCTCCATTAGGTTCCTCGGATTGCTGCCATCCGGCGTCTCCCTTTTCGTCTGTTTCCCATGTGCCTGTCCATTCCACATTCTCCGGTGTTCTTTCAAAAACTGGCTCTTTGGGGTCCGTCTCCGAAAACTGCGGGATATGCGTCACCAAATGGATCAGATACTTCCGCATTGCCCCACTCATCTGCGGCTCGCTTTCTTCCTTTTTCGTCCCTTCCCCTTCGCGGCTTTTATTTCCGGAATCCTGTGCTCCTGTGCCGCTTTCCTGGTTTTCCGAGGTGCCGTCCGGCTGTTCATCCGCAGCTTCCCCCTCTCCGGGTTCTTCTGCTTCTTTCGTTGCTTCCCCTGGCTCCTTTGAACGTTTCGCGTGTTCCTCTTCCAGCTTTTGGATGATGTCATAGAGATATTTCCATATTTTCAGAAGGATCCGGTTGGCTGCCAGAAACCTTGCGCTGGGCGCTTCCTCCCGGACCGCCTTCTGGATGATCGGGGCAAGCTCCTTTATGGTACCCAGAAGCTCACTTTCCTCTCCATCCCAGTTATTGATGCGCCCGGACAAGGCATACTGGCCGCAAAGGTTCATCAAGACGGTGACCGCGTCCTCATTCTCCTGAAGCAGTTCACGCAAAGTCGGGATCTCTTCCACATTCCGGCTCCGGTTCATCAGGATTCCCCTTTTGATGCTCCCAGGAAACTTGGCGCACATCCGCTCCTCCACGTAGACGTCCTCCAGCAGATTATTCAAGTAGGATGCGACCTGCATCATGAGTCCTAAGGCATTTTTGTCTTTCTTTTCAAAGTATTCCCGCATTATCTTTAGGTCCTCTGCCTCCGCTTCCGTTTCTGCCCGGGGCGGATGGGGATACCAGATCCCTTTCCTGAAGCCTTTCAGGTATTTTCCCAGCAGGTCAAAATCCGAATACCGTTTATGCCCGCATTCATGGCCCAGGATCCCAATCAGGCTTACATTTTTCAAGGATAAGGTCGGGAAGCTATTCGTTACCTGGTTGCCAAGGTTGATCCAGACAGCCCTTCCGTCGCACCAGCCCAGCCGGTTATCTTTTGGATTTTTGTACAGCCGGACAATGGAGAGCTGGCCGCCGGTTAATTCCCTGGCTAAGGAGCGCAGCAGATGTTCATAGGACGGTTTCTGAAACACATCCTCTGGGCATATTTCATCCAGTTTCGCCGACACCCTAAACCGGTAACCGCTATTTTCTCTGTATCCCGTCATTTTTCTCCTCCTCGTAGGCGCAAAAATGCGGCATGACAAAGGTATCCATCAAGATTTTCCGGTCCTCGGCCAGCAAGGCTGCTTTACTGATCACGGTGTTTTTCACGGATTTTAAAAGGTCTCCCGTCGTCATATAGCTCCACACCCAGCTTTCCAGTTCCCGGTACCCGCAAATGCCTCCCTGCAGATCCTCGTTTTCCAAATATTCCCGGATTTTTTGCACCGTAGAGACCATGAATGGCAGGATCTCCTCATCGGAAAACCCGGTCCGCTCTACAACACGCTGCATCATTGCTCTTGCGGACAAATCCTCCCGATGCTGTACCAGGGACATTCTGGAAACCACAGAAGCATTGAACTCCTGGCAGCCGGCATAGGTCAGGTTCGTAGTCATGATAATGACCGCATTGGGATGGCGGATCAGTGTTTCCCCATTCATCAGGTCCGTGCAGGCGCCCTCGTCAAACAGGGAGTTCAGACGGACCAGCGTTCCCGGCTTTTCAATCGTGGCCGGCTCCTGGATTTCCAGGACACAGGGTTCCCGGCAGGCCTTTACGATCTCGGATTCTTTTAAAACAAAATCTTTTTCCGATTTCGCTTTATGGTACCCTTTTTGGTATGCTGTCTCCCAAAGCAGCCGATAAGCCTCCATTGCACCGATTCCTTCCCGCAAAGGCTCTCCTGCCTTTGCTAAAGCCATCGCCGGGTCAGCCACCAGCTCTTTCAGTGTTGGGAACGTGATCGTTCTGTCCATTTCCGGAGCTGAACGCATATTTGGCACCGTGCTTGCCAGCAGGGAAAGCTCATCTGTATCCGGCCCACAGGTAAATACATAGTATGGGAGGCCCAAAACCTGCGCGATGATCTTCACGTCCGTGGTCTTACCGACGCCGGCCGGCCCCGTCAGCATGAACAGCCTTGACGGCGTGTCCACGATCCGCTGAAGGATCTCCTCCACATCCTCACTCACCTGGTACGTTTCCGGAAGTGTCGGAATCTTATCCATGGAACCTGCCGCAACCTCCCATCCACAGTCATAGAGTTTCCTCATATCCGCAATGGTGCGGTTCCTCTTTCCCGGCTTGCTCACGGTAAGGTACTGGAAATTCCCCCAAATATAATCATCCGGGGCATACATCCCAATCCCGATCTTAAAATTTGACAGGAAATCCACGCCCGTTTCCGCACACAGCTGTGTCCGTTCCAGCGGAATCGCCTCTTCCGGCGGCGCAGTCAGCCTCCGGTAGAGATTGTCACAGCAAATATAGGCGGCGTGAAGCGCCTCCTTTGGTTCCTTCCATCCGTTTTCATACTGCCATTTCAGCAGTTCAAAGTTTTCCGCAAATTCCCCATCATAAAGGCCGGATGGGACCGTGCTTGCGTAGACAAGCAGCGCAAGGAATTCCTCCCCTGTGCTCTTTCCGCTCCCAATCGCCAGAAGCCGCTGTTTGGTATCTGCCTGAATCCTCTGGCCCAGAAACCTTCCGTTTGCGCGGTTGTAGATCAGCAGGATGGTCCCTTCCGGCTTTTCATATTCAAGCATGCAGTAATAGACCGGGTCATGCTTCTGCATCCCGCACGCCCCCAAAGCGTCTCCTTCCTGAATGGCTATCAGGCCCAGGATCGCGGAGAGTGTCGGCGGATGAAGCTTTGCTGACTTTCCCTGGCTCCTCTTATTATGGATAGAGCAATCCTTTTCCTGGCAGCTGATCCGCTTCTTTTTCTGCTTTGTAAGCAGCTCTTCAAAAGGCTGCGGCAGAGGCAGCTGCATCGTCCATGCGTCATAGAACCGAACCTCCGGCATCTTCCTCCTCCTTTTCTTTGTCCTGTCATTTTATCTGCCATATCCAAGGCGCCTTTGACATACATGACCCGTAAGGCCCGTTCTTCACAGCGGTTATGGGCTGTGAGCACCTGGTCAAATTTCAGCCAGGCATCCTTTCCAAGCGTCTTAATCAAAGGCTCCAACCCTGATACAGCGTCCCATAATTCCTTCTCACGTTTGCGAAACATACGGTCTTGTTTTAAATAGACGTCTTCCAACTCAGGATGTCTTTCATAATACGCATACAAGGCTTTTGGATTCAAAAATTTCGCACCTTCTTTCCCAACCCTGTAAAACTCTTCCCCGGCACAGGGCCGGGGAAACTCTTTTACGCGCACGCTTTCATATGGTTTTGGTAGCATTCCATGCAGGTATCAAATTCTGGGGATATTCCGAGTATTTGTTTGATTGCCATATACCGGAGCGCTTCCAGTTCGCTTGAAAAATACTGTGCTTCAAGCACTTCCCTGCACTGGTAGCAATAGCACACTGCGACGCCCCAGCTTTTTTCCTCTTGGGAATAGAACAACGTATCCGGCCGGACGCTTTTCCTTAAATCCGTTAACTCCATAGAATATAGAGGGCTGATTCTCTTCCAATACTCATATTTGAACATATCCCGGATGCGTCTCTCACGCTCCTGGTACTGGCGGAGTCTCCGCTCCGTTTCCCAAGCCCGGATTTCCAGCTCCTGATGCTCCCTTGCCTCTTCTTCTCTTTTCGTACGCTCCTGGTTCAGCATCCTTTTGCTATCCTGTAATTCCTTTGTGATCTGCTTCAGTTTCTTTTCCCAAATCAATCCCATCTTTTCTCTCCTTTAAGCCGTCTTCTCTCCCTGCTTTTGCACTTCCTGCATAATCCTGCGGATCTGCTGCGCAAACCGGGTATTCCTCCGTGCTGTGAAGTCCGTCCGGATGGCCTGGGCGATTGCACGTTTGCTGCCGACGATCAGCACCTTTTTCTTTGCTCTTGTCACCGCCGTATAAAAAATGTTCCGGCGCAGCATCCTCCTGAAACAGGGCAGCATAGGCAGGATTACCACAGGGTATTCGCTTCCCTGGGATTTATGGACAGACATGGCATAGGCATGGGTAAGGGGCCAGTAGTCCTCCCCTTCATATTTCATGATCCGGCCATTTCCAAAATCCACGCGCATCTTGGTCGTGCCTTCCTCCTGATAAATATTCAGCACGCTTCCCACGTCCCCATTGGATACCTCGTCATTGTTCTTTGTCTGCATCACTTTATCGTTCTGCCGGAAAGTGACCTTCCCATTGGCGGCTTCCGGATACCCCCGCCGTTTCGGGTTCACAATTTCACGGAGCATGGCGTTCAAAGCATCTGAGCCAGCTTCCGTGTCCTTTCGCAGAGGAGACAGCACCTGCACGTCATCCGTCCCGCCTTTATTCTCCTTCAGCTCCTTCTCGTAGATCTCACGGATTTTGGCAGCCGCATCCTTGGCATCTGCTGCTGGGTAAAATCGGAACGTATCATCAAACGTTAAGTTTAACTGGTTTCGGTTGATCTTATCGGCATTGGAAATGATCGTGGAATCCCCTTCCTGGCGGAAGCATTCATCCAGTATCGTAACCGGGATCACACCTGAATCGATCATTTCTTTGAATACGTTTCCTGGTCCCACGGATTCGATCTGGTCTTTATCCCCTACCATCACCAGCCTTGCCCCCGTTTTCACACAGGAAAACAGCTTATCCGCAAGGAACATATCCACCATACTGGTTTCATCTACAATGATTAAGTCTTCCGGCATAGTTGCCAGATGGTTCCACTCTTCCTCCCCGGTTTCTCCTGTCAAGCCTACCGCTTTATGGATGGTCAGCGCGGGATATCCCGTGGTTTCATACATCCTCTGCCTTGCCCTTCCGGTTGGCGCGCACAGTAAAATCATCGCTTCCTTATTTAATTCTTCCTGGATGGCAATGATAAACCGGATAATTGTGGTTTTTCCACGCCCCGGTCCGCCTGTGATGATAGAAACCGGATGCCGGAACACCATTTGGATGGCCTCCTGCTGTTTTGCATTCAGGATCAGCTTCTCCCTTTGCTGCACGCTTCTTAAAATCCGGTCAATATTCACGGACATGTTCTGCTGAAGGCTTAACTTTACCAGCATAGCTGCAGCGCCAAGCTCTGCCTTAAAAGCTCTCGTTGTATAGAAAGCTCCGTCGTAGCAGACCAGCTTCCTGTCCTTATGGATCATTTCATTTCCAGCGTCCTTGATTGCCCGGTCTGATACGGTTCCCGGCGCCTTCCTGTGGTTCAAAAGCTGTCCTGCGCGGTTTAGGATCTCCTGCTTATTCAAAAACAGATGCCCTTCCCCCTCTGCCTCAGCCATGACATGCTCGATCGCGGCTTTGATCCGCAGGGGATCATCGGCTTTAAAGTTTTTGGCCTTCACAGCAATCGGATCCACGGTCAGGAACCCAAACCCTTTCACCTCACACAGCCGGAAGGGATTTTCCCTGACAATACTAACCGCCGCGGAACCGAAATGCTCCTGAATCAGCGCAATCTTCCTTGGAGTGATCCCAAACGGAGCCAAGTGTACCATCAGGTCACGCATACCGGTACTTCTCTGGTAGCCTTTTAAAATCTCCTCCAGCTTGCTTTCTGTAATCCCCCGTATTTTCAGAAGCTCTTCCGGCTGGTTTTCCAGTACGTATAGGGTTTTCTTTCCGAATTTTTCTACAATATGCTCCGCGGTAACCGGGCCGATTCCTTTGATGAGAGTCGAAGAAAGGTATGCCTTGATCCCTTCCTCCGTTGTAGGTATATGGACATGAAAGCAGGAAACCTCATACTGCCATCCATATTTCCTTTCCTTCCACTCTCCTGTCAGTTCCACTTCAAGCCCTTCGTCATTCGGCAGTTCCACTCCAACCGCCCGGAACAAGCCGTAGTACCCTTTCTGCTTCGTCACAACCTGCTTTGGAAGCTCTTCCTGGGTTTGATAATCAGCGACCGTGTATCCATTCCCGGAATTGTAATAGATCCTCTGTACCGGCCTACAAAGCATACCTGATTCCCCCTTTATTCCAAGATACCCAGACATATTTCCTGCCTGGCCGGATGGAAAAACCATCTTGTTTTAGTTCTGCCTTTGCCGCAAGAATCTTCTCTCCCGGATAACCGCGAAGGACCGCGATCCGCTGGAACTGCTCCCCTCTTCGCACAGAGCAGATCCCTTCCCGGCTGATTGAAAATTCCCTGATCCCTTCCAGGTCAAGCCTGCTTTTCATTTGCAGGAACCGTTCCCTGCCCTCATTTTGATACCAGGAGACCGCAAGACAGTCCCCTTCGTCCGGCATCTTCTTTTCCGATTCCTTCGGTTTCGTTCTTACCGGTTCCGCTGCCTGTTCCTTCCCATTCTCTGACGGAGCATTGGCATCCTCGGCCTTGGGATTTTGTTTTGCGGCATCCTTGTTTTCACTGCACTGTTTTTGGTTATGCGTTTCTTCACCTTTCTCCTCCTTTGTTTTCCACGGCTGTTGGATGATCCACCATGCCAGTATAATGGGGCCGGCCAGAGATAAAGACTGAAACAGGACCGCAATGAAAAACGGCCATAAAAATGGCGAAACCAGCAGTCCGAATATCCCTGTTGCCACACATAGCTCCTTATTCTTTTTCATCCATCCTTCGAAATCATTCATCCCGTCTTCCTTTCTGTTTCCCGATAAATGTCCGGATTAATCGAAATCCAGTTCCTCATCTACCTCATTCATATCCATGTACTCTTCATCAATGTCCCTGCTTTGCCTCGAACTGTTCCTGGATGCAGCCGCTCTGCCTCCAGCGTTCCTTCTGCCATTTCCGGTTCTGCTGTTTGCCCCGGCCCTGGCGTTTGCTCCCCTGGCCGATGCTGTCCTTTCTTCATGTTCTCTTTCATAGTCTTCTTCGTATGCCGGTTCCCTGCGGTCTCCGCTTCTTGCTGGCCGGCTGTTTGCGCCGCTCTGATCCCTGCTCGCTGAACCCGGTCTTTTAGACCGCCCCGCGCTGTTTCTTCCATTCTGGGCGTCTTGCTCTGCCTGCATCCGTTCCTCCATCGCCTTTTTGCTCTCCGCAAATTCGATGTCTTCTGCCATCAGCCGCATGCCATATACTTTTTCCCCGTTCCGGTTCGTGTAATTATCATTCTCCATCCTTCCGGTCACGATTACTTTCAGGCCCTGCAAAAGATACTGTTCCACGAACTCTGCAAGCCTCCCGAACGCTGAACAGGTAATAAAATCCGCTTTCACCCCGTCCCGCCGGACAAACTTCCGGTCTACTGCGATGCGGAATATGGCTACTGCCATTTCACCGTTATCCGTCTGCGAATACCGGATTTCCGGATCTCTTATCAAGCGTCCCATAAAGATAGATTTGTTCATTTGCCATCCTCCTGTTTTAGGTGTTCTGCAAAAAAATAGCATTTAGAATCACTCATTCTAAATGCCCTGCAAACGTACTTCCCTTTCTGATCCTGTCTGTTCCCTATGATTCCCATGCTTTATCTTTCCACTTTGTCCTTCACCCCCTTCACCGTATCCTTTTTGTATCTGTATCTTTTATGGGAACAAAAAAAGGCCATTTAGAAGTCATTCTAAATGGCACACGATCCCTCTCAGCCAGGAATATCAGATTCCTCATACTTATCTTCCGGACCCTACCGGAACGAAACCTTTTTACTCATCTGCTGATGAATACAAATACAAATTTCATTTTCATATTAGCACAGGATATTGTGTTCGTCAACTCAATTCTAACTATATGTTGTTTCTTTACATTGAATTCTCGCATCGTTTCTTCCAGCATTCCAGAACCAGTACCCTGATCCAGATAACATCTGGCTATCCAGCTATAAAGGAACGTCCGTCGGAGGGTGCTACTTTTTTAGCAGCTCTTTTACCTTTTCAAAACCCACCCCGAAAACATAATGGGAAAATTCTTCCAGGCGAAGACAGTGCATCTCCCATAAAACCTGCTCTTTCATATTTTTCATAAATTTTAGGTCCGAAATAAAGGAACACCCTATTTTCTGCTGCATATCCTCAAAAATATCCTCATTCCGTCTGCCTTTCGTTATCCTTTTTTTCCTGCGGCCCGCATCTATGTCATACAAAAAAGACAAATCTCTATCCGTAAAATGCTTGAGCTGCTTCACCTGTTCTATATAGAAGCGGCTTTTACGGCTATTCCCCTTCCATGAGATACCCGATGCCATATATATTCTGAATATATTTTGGTTTTCCCAAATCATCTCCCATCTTCTTACGGATCCGGTGTATGTGGGCCATGATATTCTCATCGTCTTTGAGATACTCTTTTCCCCAGACCGCCTCATAAAGCTCTTTATGGGGGACTACCTGATTCAGATGCAGGATCAGATATTTCAGGATTTTAAACTCCAGCTTTGTAAAAGCTATCGTTTTTCCCTCCAACAGAACCTCCCGCTTTTGCGGGATGATTGAAATGGAGCTGCCTCCTACCTTGACAGAAAAAAAGCCTTTTTTCTCGCACCGTCTTACCAAGGCCTCTATACTTACCAAAATCTCCTCCTGTGTCTGAGGATATGCCAGATATTCGTCCGCGCCCGCGTGAATAAAGGAAACCTTTTCGCGGATCTGCCGTTCCCGGTCCTCTGCGTCTGAAACGACCAGGATCAGCCCAGCAAACGCTCCTAACCGTATCTTCTTAATCTGATGCAGGGTGTCCAGAGTCTCATTTTCCGTTTCGATGACAAAGAGTATTGTGTCCTTTTGTAAAACTGGGAGTTCTCTACTTTTCCTGCCCCATTCATCATGCCCATACCTGCAAATGCGGTATTTCGGGGCGAAGCACTTGGTAAGCACATGGTATAATCCTATTTTTTCTGAAAGTATGATTATATTCTTGTTTCCGTTCATAAAAATCTCCATTCCGCAGCCTTCCAATCGGCGGCACAAAAAGGTAATGAAAGTGATTTATACTTCTACGTTTTCGTGTTACAATAAATTTGATTTTATAAGGCATTCCCGGCATCAATACCAGATGCGTCTGGTTGTTTTGCTCTTGAGGTTCAGGTACGCCTCTTTATTTAAGTTGGATTATTCCCTGAAATCAGTTCACAATGGGAACTGTTTTTATGTCTATGTTCGTCTAAATGGTAGTTAGGAGCTACACATATAGCCCCTCCCTTTTAGTCCAAATGGGCCAATCCGCACAAGGCAGACCAGCCCATTCCGTTGCGGCAGGTTACAGGCCTGCCTTAAAATAATTTTGCAATTTATAAATATCTCCAGTATAAAATATAATCTATTTTCTTATCTCATTCTAGGCCGAAGAATAACTTTTTTGAATAGGAACATCGTTGCGCCAAAATAGGTCAAGTATATGGTGCAGAACAACAGAATCGTTATTACACCGTAGAGTATTACAAGTCCCTCCTGCAAAATTGCTTCCCCGAAGATGAACTGTGTCCCTACAATCAGCAGGTTGGTAAGAACAATTGGAAAGAAAAGTGGGATCAGGAACACAGTGGATAATTCCTTGCGAACCAGGGAAGCCTGCTTCTGGGCTGATACGCCCATCCGGTCAATTACAGCATAATTTTTTTGATTTTTATCTATGGCGGAAAGCTGCTCAAAAGCCAGCACCGAGCAGGAAAGTATAATGAAGATGATGCTCAAATACAGCCCGCAGAAAGAGATTGTTGTGAATCCAGTCAGTGAATTGGCAATACCCCACGCCTTTACCGTTACCCCCATCGTCACCCTTTCCGGCAGTTCCTGTCCGGGTTGGATGTCTGGCAGCCATGTACCGCTGTTCAAAAATTGTCTTAGTTCGCTTCTCAACTCCGGGTATCCGCCATCCTCCAGCTTCATTACCAGACGGATTTTCTCCCCTGATAGCTGGGAAACTGCTTCACCCGGCAGGACAAGCACATACCCATTTGTTCCAGCCATTTGATACTGTTCCATCGGTTCAGTCAGGATCGGCGTTTCCGCTACGGTCAAAGTCTGGCCGTTCAATGTAATTTCCGGCTGCTGTTCCAATCTCTGCCGAATGTCATCCATATAGTTCCATGTATCACAGTGAACGAAAAATTCGCTGCTGTCTATGGAAACAGGAGAAAGCCCCAAAATCTCCCGCAAGTGGTTATAGTCAGACAAGGCCAAGGCTTCAATGGCTTCATCGGGGACTGCATACAAGTAATAGGTTACGCTGTCCTCCACATTGCAGCGCGCCTCTACAAAGGAGAGGACGGAATCCATGCTATTTTTTGTCAATGGCGCGTCAATAGCGACTCCGGTGTCATAGGGATAATACGCCTCCATGTTGGCTTTATAGCCTGCGCCCATCGTCAACCCCACAAACATTGTTGCAAGGGAAATCGTCAGCAAGATTGCCACAACAGCCATTGTGCGCCCGGAAGATTGAATACGCCTGCCGATCTGCCCCAGGAAAAACAGGTTTTCTTCTCGATATTTCCGGTGCGGGCTCCGTTTCGCGAATTGGTACAGCAAGATTGGGATCTTCCGGTGCAGCTCATAAACACCTACAAGAATCAGCAGACAGGCACCGCCACCGTACAACAATGCTTCATTGGTCTGAATATGAAGTCCTTTTTCCAGCAGAATCACACCAATAACCATAGCGGCGACGGAGAGCAAACCGGTCAGGATACTTCGATGCAAAGACTGAAAACGGATTTCCTCGTTTTTTTGATTATCATAAAGCAGATCAATCACTTTCTGTCGCCGGATGACCTTTGCGGCGCGAAACATTCCGAATCCATACATCAAGATGAAGAAAAACAAGGTCATTCCCCACGCGCGTAAAGAAAACAAGACCCGGTAGGTGTGCGGAATCTCAAAAATATTCTGGACCACCTGATTCAATAGCCCGGATAGCCCGGTTCCGGCCAAAGTCCCCAGCAAAAAAGCCACTCCGCCAATTATGCCGTTTTCCACCAAAAACAGATTGCGGACGGTTTTCACCTCCATGCCCATCAGTTCATAGGCGGCAAATTCTTTTTTTCGTTGACCCAGCATAAACCGAATGGCATATCCGATGACAAATGAGGACATGAAGGCGATTAATACCGAAAGTATCAAAATGCCCGTGGTAAGCATTGACATATTTTCTGTCATGGCGAGAATGTCTGGTGAGAATCCCAGCGTCAAGAAGGAATACATCAACGCCGCGGTCAGTGTAAGCGTCACAAAGTAGATGATATAATCCCGCAGGCTCCTGCGGATATTTTTGGCGGCCAATTTCCAGTACATCGCATATCCCCTCCTCACTTTAAAATGCTGGAGCTGCCGCAAATGGAACGTTGGAACAGAATCCATGTGCTGATGAAATAGCAAAGCAGCAGCAAAGCAAGAATACCTGCCGTTATGCCGATTTGTATCATCAATGTGCCAAAGCCAATATAAGCTGAAATTTCTGCGGATACAGTTTGAATAAAGTAAGTAAGTACAATCGCGGAAACAGTGACTGCCACAAGGATCGGAATGCCAAACCAGACGCCTAATTGCTTCAGCACAAGTTTCCCTATCTTCTGTTCGTCAACTCCAATCTTTCGCAGTACGGAAAAACGGTATTTGTACTTACTTGCGTCCAAAAGCTGCTGCAGGGACAGTATTGTAAGGCAGATCACCATCAGGACGACAGCTCCGTAAAGTAAAGAAGCCTGCAAGACAAAGTTATTTGCCTTTGTGCTGTTGATCTGCAGGGTACTTAAGCGGATTGTGTAGCTGACGCCAGTATCCGTAATCTCCGGATACTCGTCTGCAAAAGCCTGTTCCAACTCACGGGCGTTTTCATAGGAAATATCTTCAGACGTAGTGATATAGCGGTTCCTCATAACCGGAAGTAGCTTTTCACAAACGCTGTCCGGAAATACATAGAGGATATTCGTGTAAGAATTATAAACGGTCTCTCCGATTGCTTCCTCATAATACGGCTGCCCGGAAAGAGTCAATTCTCCGGCGTCTGTCATTACGCTGGTATGACTTGCCAAAAAACTCTCCCGCTCTTCCTCAGAAGCGATTGTCTGCCATTGCGTCGTGAACTCGTTTTCAGACAGAGAAATTTGCTCATACCCTAACATTTCCCGGATCATGTTATAATCACTCAATGAAATCGCTGCAACAGGGAAGTCATATTTTATTCGATTGTGAAAGTCCTCTCTCTTCGGAAGATAAATGTTGAATGTACAGTCATAATCCGCCTTAATGCCGTGTTCCGCAAGATAGTCTGTGACAATCTCATAATTATCACGGGGAAGATCTTCTTCACTGTATACATCATTGTATCTGGAAGAAATCTGCACATCATACATTGACCGTATATCCAGATACCCCGAGGCCCAGCCAACCAAAACAGGCGCAGCGATAAACATAAAAATCGCAAGCACTAAAGTTATGCTTATAAGCGTCATGGTCTTACTGGTGGTATTCAGTTTCGATACAACCTGTCCGAAAAAGAACAAATTTTCGCCTTTGTATCTATGCTCCGGCGACTTTTCTTTCCACGCAACAATGAAGCTGCTGGCAAGATAAATCAATGAGCAAATGAAAAAAACTAAATCAGCCAGAATGAATAACATGTATTGGTTGACTGTACCTGCCCCCAACGGAAGATAATATTGATTGACCAAAGACGGTACTCCAGCTGCTGTGCAGACGTTCAGGGCAGCGCAGATCATCAGTCCAAAAATAAATTGGGGAAAACCTGTTTTTTTCTTCCTGATAAGCCATAATACAGACCAGAGTAAAGCAACTGCCGGTATAATAATGTTGCCCCAGAACATGATCTGAACCGGCGCAGCAAAACGGCTGTCATAATAAAACCAGACTTTCTGAACTCCTGTTACAAGCATCCATATCGTGAACAGCTCAAATATAAGAGCTGTAACTATAATCCAGCGGCTCTTTTTCAGTTCGGGATCATTTTTCCGGTCTGCCGCAAGCA
This sequence comes from Blautia sp. An81, assembly GCF_002161285.1. Taxonomy (GTDB): domain Bacteria; phylum Bacillota; class Clostridia; order Lachnospirales; family Lachnospiraceae; genus Blautia; species Blautia ornithocaccae. The sequence goes on from NZ_NFHH01000016.1 coordinate 38,891, forward strand.
TATCTATAAGTTTGGTTTTCCGTATGGTGCGTGTGTTGAACAGCCCTACCGCAAGAAAGCTCAGAACAAAGAAACCAACCGTCAGAACAACTGTATCCGGGAACAGTGTCCATGCAAGTTCGTAGCTTTTCCCGTAAGAGGTCAGCAGCATTGCTGTAATAAACTGTGAACAGAACACACCGAGAATGATTCCGGCGGCTATCGAAATCATTCCCATGACAAAGGTTTCTGCAAAGAAAAGCCCTGCAATGGTTTTCTGCTCCATCCCCATGATGGCCTGTACTGCAAATTCTTTTTGCCTGCGCCGCAGCATATAGTTGTTGACAAACCGTATCAGAAACAACAGAAATAGAGTAATCACGCAGATCGCTATCTTCATTCCATCACTCAATATCGTAAAATCGTATTCGCTGCCAATATCCGGCTGATAGTAACTGCTGGAGATGGACAGGAACGAATAAAAGAGCATGACACAGATCGTCATGGTCACAATATAGATCAGATAGTCTTTGACAGAACGTCTGGCATTTCGGAAAACCAGTTTAGCGTACATCGCTCACTCCCCCTCCCATCATGGTGAGGACATCCAGAATCTTTTCAAAGAAAGTCCTGCGAGAATCGCCACCTTTGAGAATCTCTGTAAAAATCGCACCGTCACGCAAAAAGAGGATACGGTTGGCGTAGCTTGCAGAAAAGGCGTCGTGCGTCACCATCAATATTGTTGCCCCGAGCGTTTCGTTGATGCTCTGAATGGTGGAAAGCAGCATTTGGGACGAGTGGCTGTCCAAAGCGCCGGTGGGCTCATCCGCCAAAATTAGTTTGGGCTGGTTGATGATTGCCCTGGCGCAGGCACACCGCTGTTTCTGGCCGCCGGACACTTGATAGGGGTATTTGTCCAGAATATCCGTGATGTTCAGTTTTACGGCCATTTCCCTCACCCGACCGTCAATCTCGCCCGCGGGAACCTGGTTGATGGTCAGTGCCAGGGCAATGTTTTCACTGATGGTCAATGTATCCAGCAGGTTAAAGTCCTGAAACACGAATCCGAGATTTTCCCGGCGAAACCGGGCAATCTCCTTTTCATTGATCTCGGTCACATCGGTTCCATCCAAATAAATATGTCCCGCACTGACTGTATCAATGGTGGAAATGCAGTTGAGTAAGGTAGTCTTGCCGGAACCGGACGCGCCCATGATCCCCACAAATTCCCCTGCCTGAACGGAGAAGCTGATGTCCTCTATCGCCTTTGTGATAGTTCCACCATTCCCATAATACTTCTTGATATGATCCAGCTTCAAAACTTCTTTCATAATGTCATCACCTCTGACTTCTATTATAAAATAGTGCAAACATTGTTTGTATCAAATTTTCTTACGAAATTCTAACAAAAATGTAAGAAGTGCAGAACTTCAGCCCTGCACTTCTTGGATCAGACAGTTAATGTGAAATGAAAGGGAAATGGCTGTGCCGTGGTCCGATGAATCCGCTATAATGCCGATACCCAGCTTTTCACAGAGCCGTTTGCACAGGTACAGGCCAATTCCAGTTGATTGCTGAACAGTGCGCCCATTCTGCCCGGTAAATCCCTTTTCGAAAATACGCGGCAAGTCAGCGGAGGGAATTCCAATCCCATTGTCCTCCACCACAAGGACCACCTGATCCTGCTGCCTGCTGGCAGAAAAGTGGAGAATCGGCTGCTCAGAACGGTACTTGACTGCATTGGCAATTAACTGATTCAGAATGAACCGCACCCATTTTTCATCGGAATAAACTGTATCCTGCATTTCCTCCACTTCCAGATGAATACCATTTTGAAGCAGCAAGTATTTGTTATCCGCAATCGCCTGATGCACCACATTGGACAGTGCCATTTCCCGAACAGAGTAATCTTTTTCCGTATGCTCGCTGCGGGCGTAGTAAAGAGCCTGTTCGGTGAAGCGGGTGGTCTTTTCCAATTCCAGCAGAAGTTCTTTTGTCCAGTCTGTCCTGTGGTTTTCACACAGCAGCTTCATAGCGGTGATGGGCGTTTTAATCTCATGAATCCACTGTTCGATGTACTCCCTGTATTCCAGACGTTCCCGCTTAACTTCACTGATCTGCTCCAGCATAGACTTCCCGGCCATTTTCAAAATCCGATAATAGACCTGATCCTCTGCCTGTTCTGGTAACTCCATCACTTCGGAAATCAGATAGCGTTCTGAGAGCTGTCCAGTCATGTCCAGGAGCCTTTGCATCTGTCGTTTTCGTTTCCAATAAGTAAAACCCAGTCCTACCGATACAATCACAATCCATGCAATAAGGATCAGCAGAACAGCGGACAGAGAATTACCGATCACAAATAGGAACACGGTGAGCGCGATCATACAAACCAGATTCGTCAGCAAAAAGGGCAATCTGTTTTTCCAATACAGTTTTCTGTTCATAGTGTGTACCCCTGCCGATGCTTCGTTTTAATAAAATCTTTTAAGCCAATACCTGTCAGCTTCTCACGGATACGATTGATGTTGACGCTCAAAGCGTTGTCATCTACATACAGCTGGTTATCCCACAAAAATTCGACAATGTCGCCGCGAGAACAAATTTTACCCGCATTTTTGAACAGGTAGTAAAGGATTTTCAACTCATTTTTTGTCAGATCCACTCTCCGTCCTCCGTATTCCAAACTGCTGGATTCCAGATGCAGAATCGCACCACCATAAGTCAACTGTTCGTTTTGCTGTGACGGATAAGCCCGCTTGAGCAGTGATGCAATTTTAGCAAGCAGAATTGCCGTGTTATAAGGTTTAGTGATGAAAGCGTCGCCGCCAAGCATAATGCTGTTGAGTTCATCCATATCGGTATTGCAGCTTGTCACAAAAATGATCGGTACATCAGAAAAGGTGCGGATTTGAGTACAGAGAGAAAAACCGCTGATTCCCGGCAGTTTAATATCCAGCAAAATCAAATGTGGCTGTTCGGCTTTGATCCGGCCAATCATATTCGAAAAAAACTCCGGTGCTGCTGTTTCATAACCGTTGCTTTGCAGCAAGATATTCAGTTCGTTCCGTATTAACGGGTCGTCTTCGATTATAAATATTTTTTGTTTCATTTTATCTCCCGGTCAAATTGGCTTCAACGATCCTTATTGGACTCGTCTCTTTTCTTTTTTTCTTCTCGATATTTATGGATGAGTTTATTCCGAATAGGAACACCGACACCAATTAGAATCACTACTGCTAAAATCGTGAAATCCATACTCTCCACCTCACATTTCTTTATTTTTCATAATCTGGATAGAGAACCAGATTGACATAGCATACATAACCACAACCAAAACAATGGCAAGGGCGATAAGCAACATAGGTGAATTGGCAATCGTATTGATAATGGGATTGTCAGCAGGTAATTTAGGAAGAAGGAACAAAGTCACCAAAAAACCCACCACTGGAATATACATAAACACCCTACCTTTGATGGAACCAAATTTGTAATATCCAGGAATCTGAAACACCGTATAAAGCGCAAACAGAAACAGGCCGCCAATGGCTGCGCTGATAATGTCGAACTGCTCAACGTTTTCTCCCAATGCCCGCAATACAATCGGTTGTGTAATAAGGGAAATCACCAAAGCAAGAGCTCCTAGCGAAAAAACAAAAAGATACCGACCTATCACCATTTCACTTTTCCTTACAGGCAAAATACCGTATAGGCGCTCCATACTATTTTTTTCTGTGACAGAGAATGTGTAGCCAGTTGTCATGGCTATAAAACACATAGCGAAAGAAACACCCGTCAGTATAGAACGGTTGATGGCCGCAAAAGCGATAGGGAGAAGCATGGTAAAACCAATCACTTTGACATACGGTTTTACAAGTGAAAAATCCAATTTTGTGGCTTTCAATATATTACTCATAATCTTCACCTTTCTTGCTTGTAAATACAACGATTTCATCAATGGTAGCCGGTTCAATGTCCAAGCCAGTAAATGCTCCAACATCTTCAGCTTTGACCAGAGCTTCAAAACCAGTCGGAAAAGTACGAACACCCACAGCTTTCGCCTGCAAGTCGGCGGACAGTTCATTTATACCGCCCTTGATGATACGGAACATATCTACAAATTCATCCTTGCTGCCGGTGAAAAAAAGTTCCCCATAGCTGATGTAAGTGATATAATCAGCGGCTCGTTCCAAATCGCCAGTAATATGGGTGGAAAACAAAACGCTGTGTTCCCCGTCCTCGATATATTCCGAGAGGATCTGAAGCAATTCATCTCTGGACACTGGATCAAGACCACTGGTAGGTTCATCCAAAATCAACAGCTTTGCGTCATAAGAAAATGCACAAGCCAGCATCAATTTCATCTGCATCCCCTTTGAAAGTTCTTTGACCTTTTTTGTCGGAGCAATATGGAATTTCCGTAGCATTTCGCCAAACCGCTCAGAATTCCAGTTGGGATAGAAAACAGAGATAGATTTCTCGACCTCAGTAACTTTCCAATCATCGCTGAAATAATTGGCATCAAATACAACACCGAGCTCCGCTTTTGCTTTCTGCTCGTCAACGATATTATCAAGTCCCATGATCTTTATTTCGCCGCTGTTACGCTTCAGCATATTCAGAATGAGCTTGATTGTAGTTGTTTTGCCGGAACCATTGGGCCCGATCAGCCCCATGATATAGCCTTTAGGGAGCGTGAAAGTAATGTTGTGAAGCTGAAAACTGTCGAAAAACTTTGACAGATTTTTTACTTCCAAATAATTAGTCATCTGTATTCGCCTCCAATAAAATATCTAAAAGATGATGTAGTTCCTCATTAGATAGGTTAGCAATTTTTGCTGCTTTTATAGCTTCTGTTAAGCTATTTTCCACTTTGCGGATTAACTGCTCCTTCATAAGTTCGGAGACGCTGCCAAGTACAAAACAACCGCGGCCCTGAACATTTTTGACAAACCCTTCCTGTTCCAGTTCTGTATAGGCCCTTGTAACTGTCAAAACACTGATCTTTAAGTCCTTTGCCAGAGTGCGGAGAGAAGGCAAGGCTTCTTCCTCTTTTAGTTCTCCCGACAGGATAGCGGCTTTGACCTGCTGTTTAATTTGCTCGTAAATAGGTACGCCTGATACATTTGAAATAATTAGTTTCAATCCATCCTCACCCCTCCTGCTTTAACTGTTATGCTTTTATGCATAACAGTATAACACACGCAACAGGAGATAGCAATACATATTAAAAAGTTTATATATAACAAGAGGTGTTTTTAATATTAGTAATTACTTAGTTCTTTAATAAATGAATAAATAAGGGATAGGATCAGTCAGTTTGGTTATACCCATGATATAATTGATCTCTGTGTCAATCAGACAATAGTTCTTTCAACCCTGTTGAACCCCTGTGGCTACTTCATAGAAAGTCTGTTCCCCTGACAAGGATGTTAACTTCAAACCAGCTGGCTGTTTGTTGGAGTTCATGGGTGACCATTTTGCAGTGGGGTTCGCATCCGCCCATCTCCCACCGAATTCTGATATCGCGAGGGTGTTGATGCTCCATGATTGTGGGTATTACTAAGCCAGTTGACCACGAATATTCTTACGAAAAAAGGTAATCCTATGAGCTCGCTTTGCGTCGGTATTGATGTGAGCAGCAAATCCAACGTGGCATATCTGATGAAGCCCGATGGCTCCAAACACAGCAACTTCTTAGTTTCCAATTCCCGGTAGCTTGTGAAACGCATTATTTCAGCTATCATTTCTGAATTCCTTACAGACGTTGTCATCAGTCTGGAGGCAACCTCCGTTTATGGCGACAATCTCGTCTGCTTCTTAAGGGAAGAATTCTATTTCTGTATCTTCTGCAAGACGGTTTTCCGCATCGAAAAGGGTTGCGACTAACACAAGGTTAAAGCCTTTTTCACCGCCTTTTCTATCTATATCATAATATGTAGCACCATTCTCATCTATCAAATCCCTTTATGACCAAAGTTTTTTATATGTCAAAATCCTTTTGCAAATTCAAAATCACACATTTTCAAAAATTACCTGTATTAAAAATACCGCTGTGTCTCCTGCAAGGTGGAACCACAGCGGAAGATAGATAAAAAGAAACATATTTCTTGGATATTTCAAACGCTTTATTCGATTTCCCGCAATCTCTCCACAATAGATTTTTTCTGAAGGAGATAAATTGTCGCCTTTGTTATAATTGCTGGCATGATAAGAACGATAACCGCATAGAAAAGAGCAAACCCAATCGGATAAGCCCAATGAAGGTAGTTCATTCCTATGCTGTTCAGACCACGAATCAACATAAGCCCTAAAAATCCACCTGCTAAGAAGGTGATAATGATATTCCATGCAGCAATCAGTCCGGCCTCACATTGTACCATGCGATTAAGCTGTCGTTTTGTCATACCAATAGACTGTAAAACAGACAATTCCTGCTTTCGGGTCATAATATTTGTTACCAGCGTATTGATCAGACTAATCAAGCTGAACATCATAATAAAAATGCTGATGCCAATAATTGAGGTTAAAAGTGTGTTATACATTCCTGTGTTGTTGTTGATAGAATCCCTCAAAGTACGCATTTGTAAATCATGTGAACTGGAAACTATGGAATTTAACTGTTGCGTGATTTCTGCTTCTTTGGAATCCCATTCAGTCGAAAGAAGTACCTCTGAATTGATATTATATCCCTCTGGCAGCATGGCACGAATAAGCTCATCCGGCATTAAAAACCATCCAGATGCGCCGAGCGCAGTAAAACACTCTGGATCGTTGTATGCTTTCTCGTTTGAAATTTCACCGCCGATGGAAAATACATCTTCACGATATTCTGTGCCGTCAAACCATTCAAATTTTATAGTATCACCGGGCTGAAATTTCCAACCGTAAATTTCTTCTACTGCGTCATTTTTTAAGACAAAGATTTCTTTGTTTTTTATAATGTCTGAATAATTCGCGTCCGTTGTTTCCATGTACTGTGATAGATGTGCAAATTCTTCTTCTGTAAATGGAACTATAAAATCTTCATCACGGCGGCCATTATATTCAAATGTGCAATATAGTTTTTCAAATGGTATTATCTCGTTTACTCCGTTTACTTGAAATACCTCCCGCATAAAAGTATCATTAAGCGGATTATTGACTTGTACTCCTGCATACCCCAGTTCATTTACCTGCGCTGCATTTTCGGATAAATAAACACGGATTTCTCCATACTCCATGATCCCGTTTCTGGCGTATGCCTCCTGATTGAAAGAAGTCAAAAAGGTAGAACCGACCATAAAAATTATGCCACTGATCTCCAGAGAGAAAGTAGTCATCAGAAACTTTTTTCTATTGCGTGAGGTGTTCATTTTTGCCAGTAAAAAAGGTGTGATTTTTCTGGACAAGTGCATAGGTGGCTTGCAGTTCTGTAATGACCCGTTTGTCCTATACGCCTCAATAGGAGATACCTTGCCCGCAATTTTAGCGGGCTTACTGATGGAATATAAAACGGCGATGTACTCCACCAAAATAATCAGACCGCCCCAAATGAGAAGGTTCCTCCATGACCATCCCTCGGCATTGAGAATCCCTGCAAAAATGGAGCCAACGGCTAACCCCAAGGGTGCGCCTATGCAAAACAGTAAAGTTCCCTCTCGTTTTACAATCCGTTTTATCTGTTTGCCAGTAGTCCCTATTGTTCTCAACTGTCCAAAGAATTTAATACGGTTAATAATAGAGATATAGAAAATACTGTATATCACGATCACACCGGCAAACAACACTACAAGCCCGATGCAAAGGGCAATGAGCATATTTTGGGGATTAAAGGTCAAGGACTGGACAAAAGCACTGTTTTCTCCGATGCTTGGACGGTCGATGTTACAATCGGCTCCGATTGCATGAATGGTATCGAGAAATTCATCTGCTGTCATACTTCTGGCGTCTCGTATTTGGGCGGCAGCTACAAATAAAGTGTCTTTCAACTGACTTCCCCGTTCTGCGTACTGTTCAGAGAAATAGATGGGGTACACATCAGAAGTGGAGCCGGTATCTGTAAGGCCGGAAAGCACAAAAGATTCTTGCGTTCCGTCATAAAAAGAAAAAGAAATTGTGTCGCCAATTTTTAGATTTTCACCAATCCGTTCTAAGTAAGAAACATCAACAGCAACCTCATTTTCAGCCATAGGATATTGCCCCTCTGAAATTTCAGCACTTTGAATGTTTCCCTCGGATTGTTCAATATACATCGGCCAGATCACATAGTTTTTTATTTCAGAACGCTTGCCGTATTTTGTTACTCTCATTTCTGAAATCCGACTGTCCTGCCGGAGTGTGTCACATTGCTGCTCTGTAATATCATAAAAAAATACCTGCTGCAAACTTTCCAACTGCCGACTATTTGCAGTCTGCATTGAAGCAATATACAGAGCCAACCCGGACATCAATGCAACGGAAAGTAAAATCGTCAAGACAATCAAAATATTTCTCATTTTTCCAGCCTTTACGCTGTTTTTTGCCAGCTTCTTTGTAATGGCACTGGTATCATTCTCAAACGGCCATGTCATAGTGTTCACCCCCTTAGCCTATGATTTTCCCGTCCTCAATGCGGACAATACGATCTGCAAGGCGGGCAATATCGTTATTGTGGGTAATCATAACTACGGTTTGCCGGAACTCCGCACTGGTTCGTTTAATAAGCCCAAGAACATCTGCGCTGGTCTTGCTGTCAAGGTTTCCGGTAGGTTCATCGGCAAGAATAATCGCTGGTTTGGTAATCAAGGCGCGGGCAATCGCTACTCGCTGCTGTTGACCGCCGGAAAGCTGGTCTGGCATATTGTTTAGTTTGTCATCCAGTCCGAGCATACTTACAATGGTATCCATAAATCGCTGATCTACTGTGTCGCCGTCCAGTTCCACCGGCAATACGATATTTTCATACACATTCAGGATAGGGACAAGGTTATAGTTCTGGAAGATAAAGCCGATATTACGGCGGCGGAAAATCGTAAGCTGTTCATCGTTCATCTTGGACAAGTCTTTATCCCGCACAAAGACGCTGCCGGAAGTGGGCGTGTCCAGCCCACCCATCATGTGCAATAAAGTGGATTTGCCGCTGCCGGAAGTACCAACAACAGCTACATACTCGCCATGGTCTACGGAAAAATTTACTCCGTCAAGGGCGCGGGTAATGTTCGGTTCTTCGCCATAATATTTTTTAAGGTGAATCGTCTGCAAAACGCTCATATATAAAAACTCCTTTCAAGGTTCCCTGCCTGTTGATAAGAATAGTATAAAACCCAAATGTCACAGAAATGTCCGCGCCAATGAGAAATTCCATTGAAAAACGCGCCCAAATGTTACAAAGCACAGACATTTCAAAAAGAAATTGCGGCGGGCAGCTTCAAGGTACTGTCCGCCACTCACTTATCGTAAGGGAAGCATAATCGAAAAAGCAGAGCCGCTTCCCAATTCCGATACCACTTTAATGTAGCCGCCTTGCTTTGTAACGATCTTACGCGCCAAATATAAGCCGATACCAACCCCCGGCTGTTCGTGGACTTCTTCTTCACGATAGAAGCGACGGAAGATCGCCGCTTGGTTGCTCTCGGAAATTCCTTTGCCGGTATCGGCAACTTTAATCTCTGCATACATTTCCCATTTTTCGACGGTTACAGTGATTTTACCGCCCGCTGGCGTGTATTTTACTGCATTGTCCAGCAGGTTAAAGAGGGCTTCGGCTGTCCATTTGCTGTCATGGGCAACCGTCAAATTTTCGGGGCAATCTACGGAAACGCCAATTTGCTTATTGTCCGCAGCATACACAATCCCACTCATGGCTTGGGCGACAGTATCATAAATACGACCCGGTTTCTTTTCCAAACGTATCACGCCTGTTTCCAGTCGGGAAGTTTTCACAAGAGCCTGAAAAAGAAAATCCAGCTTGTCCGTCTGGCTGCGGACTCCCTGAATAAAATCAATTCGCTCGGTTTCCGTTACCGGCCTTGTTAGCAAAGTATCTGTTACCATTTTCAAATTACTAACCGGCGTTTTTACCTGATGAGAAATATCCGACACGAGTGCTTGTAATTCTTGTCGTTCTTCCTCTACTCTATGGCGGTTTTCCCGCATAATTTGATAAAGACGGGTTAAACGGTGATTGATACGGGCAAAAAGGGTTTCGCTATTGTCTGCCGGTTCCGGTTCTTCATCGCCATTCATCATATTGTCAAGGGTTTTACATAGATCAGAAGTAAATCGGGAAAGTCGTTTCCCGAAAACCTGCGTCAATACCAAAACCCATACAAGGGCGCAAACGATAAGTGCAGCTCCCGCTATCAATACCGCAACTTCAAGCGTTAAAGAAAATAAGATAAATGTGATCGCTGTCATGGAAAGCAGCAGCCCAATGCAAATCCATAGGAACAGTCGTTGAACAGAGAGATGGCGGTTTTTCATTTTGCGTCGCCTCCCATCCATTGATAACCCATGCCATAAATCGTCTTGATATAGGGCGTGCCGCCATCTGCTTCAATTTTGCTGCGAATACGGCTTACTGTCGTTGTCAGCGTATGCTCGTCAACAAATTTTTCCTCTACATCCCATAGCTTTTCTAAAAGTTGCTGGCGGGTAAGTACCTGTTTGGAATTTTTACGGAACAGGTTTAACATCTTGTACTCCATCGGGGAGAGCGTCAACGTTTTCCCATTTAAAGAAGCTGTCTGCTCCGAAAAGTCAAGAAACAGCCTGCCGTCATCGTAAATATCTTTTGCAGGTTTATGATGTTCCAGCATAGAGAACATGGCTTTAATTTTCCGCTGCAAGGCTCCTATGACAAAAGGCTTGGTGATATAATCTACCGCGCCTACTTCGTAACCGCGTATTTGGTCGCTCTCCTGATCGTTAGCAGTCAGAAAAATAACAATGGTATCAGGGTGATCCGGCTTTATCAGCTTACACAGTTCAAAACCGTTCCCGTCCGGCAGATTAATGTCAAGTAACACTAAGTCAAACTCCCGTGTTCGTAAAGCCTCGATAGCGGTTCTTGCGTTCAAAGCAGATGTTATTCCGTAACCATCTGCTGCAAGATTATAGCATAGCATTTTATTCAAAAAGCTGTCGTCCTCAACAACCAATATGTGCTTCATCTCACAACTTCCTTTCTGGTTTTGTATGTATTATAACATGCAAATGTCCGTGAAATGTTACAGCAGAAAGTTTTTTGATTTTATTTTGTTTATTTTAGATAATACAGGCTGGCAAGTAATGCAAACATATACATGTTTTGTGATTTTGACCGGATTGCACCAGCCAAAATGCTTGTTGAGGGATAACCCCCAAGCCCCCAAGATCACCACCCTCGGTGACGGCCATGCGTCCTACGGACGCTAAAAAAATCTTCAAAAGGAAAGCTACAGGGTTGGTAATTGCTCCGCAGCTTTCCTTTTCATATATCGAATTTATATCCTACGCCATAAACGCTTTTTACATAGTCCGGTAGATTCGGGGCAAGCTTGATCTTCTTTCGCAGATTGCTTACATGATTATTGATTGCCTTTTGGGAATGGTAGGTATAGTCCTCATGTCATACCAGATCCAGCAGCATTTCATAGGTGAACACCCGCTTTGGATTCTGCATAAGCAAAGCAAGAAGGTCAAATTTCTATTATATTTTTAGATTTCCCAATGTAACAATAAAGAAAATTAGCATTTTGCTAACTATATGGGTATCATTTTGTTAGGTAGTCAGACTCATCTATTGTTTTGATAATGTTGCTTACATCATCGTATCTGGATGAATCGGATTGAGAGCCCAGGCTACATATCAGAAATTCCTTTCCATATTTTTGATAAAGAACAACTAAATTATAATCATCAGACAATGAACCCGTCTTAACGCCAATCACATTCTCGTTGTAATAATCGGATGTTGGGTCAAGAAAGGTATTCGTGTTTTTCCACGATTGGGTGCTGCCATCCGGTAAAGTGGCAGTATAAGAGCTTTGAGATATAATATCTCGAAACCATTGAAATTCTAAAAGCTGATTAACAACTGAATTAAGGTCTAAAACCGTGGTGAGCGCATCCATATCATAGCCACTGGGGTCATACAAAACAGTATTTGTATATCCTTTTTCTTGTAAATGAGTATTCAAACTGTCCATAAAAATATTGATTCGCTCTTGCACAGTTGCGGCTTGCGGAGAAAGAATACCACCGCAATAATCAGCAACCACATAGGCTGCATCATTTCCTGAAGGGACTAACATTGCAGCAAATAAGTTATGCAGGAAATAATCTTTTGCCTCTATACCTGCAACAGATGAACCAGCCTTTGTCAATGAAATTGCTTCATAGCTGGCTGGAACGATACTATCCAAGTCTGCGATTGTTGCAGTGTATTCAATAACAAACAGTTTTGCTAAACTGGCAGGAAGTTGTTGCTCATTTTCTTTTTTGGAAATGAAAATATCATTATTTGAGCGATCTACCAAGAGCAATGATTTTGCATTGTAGGAATCCTGTTGAAACTCTCCATATAAAAACGAGTAAATTGCATTTTTTTCACTTCTAAAGTTTTCAGGTTTCATTACCCATGGAATAAAAAATACGCCTGCGATCACTACAAAGGTTAGGAAAATAAAAAATATTCCGAAATGAAACCTCCTTTTCTTGCATCGTCTTGACATAAATTACACCTCCGGCAGTACGCTAATCAGAATATGGCATGTGATTTAATTAGCATAATTGACTTCTATACATTCCATAAATCCAGAGGGATCGCCCAGCTTTGCTTTGTCAATATTCTCACGTAGATAATTGCGGGTCGCATCATCGCAGCGATCTTCCCCCATATATGGCATATCGAAAGCTGTTTCTAATTCATCCAACGCTTTTTGGGCACGTTCTGGATCGGTATTATAAGTGTCCAGCCATTCTTTCATCCAGCAATATTCCCACAGATTGGAAGCTCTTGTGTCTCCATAGCCAACTTGAAACGATGCGCCAGTATCTTCACCTTCCAGACTTTCGGGCAAAGTAACTCCCTCCGGCCAATTCAAATTAGCGATAGTTTCCAAATATTCAGCCTCAATGTGTTCAAAATCCGTAAAACCTCTTTCACCTGAGTCAGAATTGGAACAGCCTGCTATCAATAAACAAAGAAGCAGTGAAGCACACATGGAAATATGTTTTGTAATATTTGTTTTCAGATTCATTTTTCTCATATTTATTATCCTCCTAATTTTTCCTTATCGAAGTGCTAACGCTGGCTCTAATTTAGCAGCTTTCAAAGCTGGTAATAATCCGCCGAGTAGTGCCGTTGCCACAGAAGCAACAACCGCAATTATGGCTACAAGGATTGGATAATCAGGTGAAGGCACAGGGGAGTCAGCCGGAAGATACATTCCTATACCCTGAACCAGAAGAATAGAAATCAAAATGGACACCACACATACAAAGGCTGAAAGGATCAGTTGCGAACCTAAAACTAAAAGAACAATGTTGGAACGGGAAGCTCCGATTGCCCGACGAATAAGAAGCTCATGCGTCCGCTGTTCCAAAGAGGATAAACCAATATTGATCTGCCCTAATATTGAAACAAACAGCAATAAAAATGATGTCACAAGAAGCCCTATTTGAAGCATGGATAAAACAGAGTCATACGTATTTCCCACATCACTTCTTCCTGAATATTCCAGTTCTCCACCTACTGTATCTGCTATACAATCACTTAAAGCAGAATAAATCTGCTCTGTTGTTAGCCCATGCGTTGAGTTCCAATAAATAGTTGCATTTTGGACTTGCCACATAGCAGGAACATATTGTGCTACCGAATAAGCGTCTATATAAACCGTCGCCACATCTCGTCCATCATTGACAATGCCAATAATATGGAATGGCGTCAAAGCAAGGCTGCTTCCTACATTTCCAACCGCATAAGGAGTATTAAAATAGCTTTCGGCCTCCTTGTTTATGACAATTTCAAGAGAGTAATTTGAACCAGAGCCGTTTAACCATTCGCCAGAGGACATTGGAAGATTATATATCTGGTTGTAAGGAGAGGTCGTAAAAACAACATCTACAGGGAGAAGTTCTTTATATACAGCCATATTCGAATTTTGTAGAGAAGAAATAGACGTAACCGGTGCAAACCTCACATCCTCCCGCATAGAAAATGTAATAGCCGTATGATCTTCAACTCTTTCAAGAGATAAAAATAAATCTTCAAGTTTGCTGTAATCCTCAAAACATGAGCCCGCAACAGAAAAGGAGTAGGTCGGAGCCCATCCATATATCTGTGCATTAACAGCAACTAAATATCCGCTGCCTAGTGTACCAACTAAAAAGGAGGCGATCATTGCTATGATCCCAACCAACATGGATATACTTGTCAAGACACTTCGTACAGGTGAAATTCGCAAGTCTTTAAGAATCATTTTCAACATAGCAAATCCTCCCTTCGTCCATTCTAAAAATTGTGTCGCAGGTATGAGCAATATCCGGGTCATGAGTTACTAATAAAAGCATAATTTTATTCTCTTTTACAACCCGAAGTAACAAACTCATAATCTGTTGGCCGGTCTTTTTATCCAAAGCTCCCGTGGGTTCGTCACATAAAATAGCCTCTGGTGATACTACCAGAGCGCGGGCAATCGCTACTCGCTGTTGTTCACCACCGGACAGATTGGTTGGATAATCATTTTCTTTTCCCTCCAGCCCCACGCTTTTTAAGAGCTTATGAATATGATCTTGCCGTTGTCTTTTGCCTAATGACTTTTTTGCATACAGCAATGGCAGCTCAATATTTTCCCAAACCCTTAAATGTTTTATCAGAGAATAATTCTGAAAAACGAAGCCAATATTGTTTGCCCGCAACATGGATAGTTTTCGGTCTGACAAAGTAGAAACAGGGGTGCCGTTATAAATATATTCACCTTGGTAGCAGCGATTTAGCAATCCTATAATGGATATTAAACTTGTTTTCCCCGAACCAGATTTTCCGACAATCGCATAGCTGTGACCTCTTTTTAATTCCAAATGTGCATTACTCACAGTGGTTAAAATCTCGCCATTATTCAATTTTACCGTTGCTGTTAGAGCTCTGATTTTAATTAAACTTTCGTCTATAACTCCATCCATTTATGAATTTCTCCTTGGATCAAGGTTTGGGGGCAGAGAAGAAATAACATCTCCTTCTTCTATCCCTGATAGGATTTCTATATAAGCCCCATCAGACGCTCCCAATACCACCTCTGTCTGAACTTCTTCTCCATCTTTTATGACCGTTACCATACCTTTATCCTGCTTTCCAGCAATAACAGAAAGCGGAAGTATAAGGACATCCTTCCTCGTTTCCGCAGATATGACCACAGTTGCACTTTGCCCCGGTTTTACATCAACATCCTGCCCGATTAGACATTGAAGTGTTGTAGTTTGCGGCACGAAAGATTGCAGCACCATATCTTCACTGTTTTCTGTTACAGGGGTTACAACAGCAATAGACTCCGTTGGGCCAATGCCATTTGAGATTTGAAATTTTGCATGTAATGCTACACTTTCAGGCAATGTTTTCAAATAATTTTCCGCTTCTACATTCAGAGCAAAGCCTGTATAGCTCACAATAGCAACAGGATAATTTTTTGGCACGTTTTCGCCAGAAGGAGTAAGGGAAAGAATTATCCCATCAACCGGCACTTTTATCTCATTACCGTCAATATTACCAATTACATCCCCAGCAATAAGTTTATCACCTACATCCAGTTGAGTTTCAAAAGCTCCATTTATAGGGGAAGATAGGGCAAAGGGTGAAGCCTGAATAACAGTAGTCTGCATTGATAGCGTTGGCGTAAGTGATCCACGCTGGGCTATCACAGTTTCTACACTTTGAGTAATGTTACTCACATCATTTCGTTGAGGTTGATTATTGGATGAACACGCTGTTAAAGCGAAGGCACATATAACCAATAGTGAAGCAATTCCTTTTTTGTATCTGTTCAACGGTATCCCCCCTAATATTTTTGAAAAATCAGCAATAAAAAGGCTCCTGCTCTGACACATAATATTGTATCAGAATAGGAGCTTATATTTCTTTGATTATCCGAAAAGCTATCCTCTTTTTTTCTTCGGAAATTCTAACGATTTTCCTACGAAAGAGGGAGCGTAACTGTAAACCGAATTTTTTCATCCGTACTTTCTGCGGTAATCGTTCCTTTATGAAGTTCTACAATTTGTTTTGCTATGGCAAGGCCCAAACCAGCTCCACCGCTACTTGTGCTTCGTGCCGCATCAAGGCGATAAAACTGCTCAAATATCTGCGATAGTTTTTCCCTCGGAATTGTGTTTCCACAGTTCTCGAATATAATCGTTACATCTTTTTCATGTGGCTCTGCTGCAATGGTAATCGTTGTATTATTGAAACTATAAATAACAGCATTACGCAAAAGATTATCAAATACCCGTTGAATTTTATCTGCGTCACAACGGAACATAAGGGTTTCGGGAGCGTTGAGATCACATTGCAGTCCTTTTTCACGAAGCATAGGTGCAAATTCATAAATAAGCTGTTCCAACAAACGTGTTAAGTCAATCTCTTTATACTGTAATGTAATATTCGATAAATTGAACCTTGTAATTTCAAAAAATTCATTGATTAAATCTTCAAGACGTTCTGCTTTACTAAAAGAAATCGAAAGATATTTCTCTCGAAGTTCTTCAGAAATCTGAGGTTCATCACGCAGCAACATTAAATATCCCATTACAGAAGAAAGTGGCGTCTTTAGATCGTGCGCAAGGTACATGATCAAATCATTTTTTCGCTGTTCATTTTCTTTTGCCAGTCTTGCATTAGCCTCAGATTCTTGCTTTAGTCGATTTATCTTGGCCGCTATTTCACTTAGCTCTGGAGACAATTCAATATAATCTACATTTGAATCAAATAGTTTACCTGTGGCCTCCTGCAACTCATCTACATAAGCGACAACTTTTTTAAGCAGCCGATATGTAAGAAAGATTATGCACAAGGCCCATATTACGACAGCCGCAACACCCAAATAGAGCGATCTGTAAAACAAATAATAGTCTGGCACATATTTACTAAGCAACCACTGCAGCAACATCCCCAGCAAATTAGAAGCAACGATGATGATTACAGATATAATCCCACACTGAAAAATATAACTTCTAAAAAGAGCAGTCAGCAGATTGTTTTTTATTCCTTTATTCAATTTCATAACCCACACCCCAAACCGTCTTGATAAATCTTGGCTTTTTTGCTGGTTCATTCAATTTTTCTCGAAGTCGTCCAATGTGAGCCATTACCGTACTGTTATTATTCAGGTACTTTTCCTTCCATACAGCTTCAAACAGTTCTTCCGATGGAATGACTTTTCCCTGATGTTCACATAGATACCAAAGGATCTCAAATTCGATAGGAGTTAAGGATAATTCCTTTCCGAACAAAAAACACTTATGGCTATCTTTGTTGATGACGAGCCCCCTAATGTTATATTCTGTTTTAGAGACAGATTCTTTTGACGAAATTGATGTGTTGTATTTTGAGCAACGCCGTAACTGCGTTTTCACTCGTGCAACCACCTCTAATGGATTGAATGGTTTGGTAATATAGTCATCTGCTCCAATGGTTAATCCCATAATCTTATCATTGTCCTCAATTTTTGCGGTAAGCATAATCACAGGGAAATAGAAGTTCTCTCTGATTTTTTGACATAACCGGAAGCCGTCTGTGTCCGGCAGCATAACATCCAGTATAGCCAAATCTATATCGTTTTTTTCAATACACCGAAGGGCATCGGTGCCATTATAAAATTTGTAGACAGCATAATTGTCATTCGTCAAATAGATCTCCAGGAGATCAGCAATTTCTTTTTCATCATCTACAACAAGAATTTTCTCATTCATCTTTATTGCTCCTTCTGCTCAGGTACTGCTTCCATAATATCTCCAAAATCGCATTGAAGGTATTCACATATATCCAGCAATATTGGAAGGGTGACATTCTCGTTTTTACCGAGTTTGGCAAAGGTGCTTTTGCTTGCACCAATAGCCACTCGTAACTGACTCTTTTTCATTTCCTTATCTATCAATAATTTCCAAAGTTTATTATAACAGACCTTCATTTCTATCCTTATGACCTCCGTTAGTTTACCACTTCTATTATAATCTTGTGGATTTGAAAAAGCAATTGTTTGGTCTATATTTTAGAACCTCTTTGAACTCCATACAGATTGGCAAGCAATGCAAACATACACATGTTTTGCGATTTTGACCGGATTGCACCAGCCAAAATGCTTGTATCCCAAAGGTAAGCGTGAACTCGGCCACACATAGATGCTTTCGTAAAATCCTGATCCGGCTTCAGGTATTTGAACTTTGTGACCAAACGAGCCATGAGAAACCTCCTTTCGTTTTA
The DNA here is from genome assembly GCF_002161285.1 of Blautia sp. An81. Taxonomy (GTDB): domain Bacteria; phylum Bacillota; class Clostridia; order Lachnospirales; family Lachnospiraceae; genus Blautia; species Blautia ornithocaccae. Next base: position 57,282 of record NZ_NFHH01000016.1, read on the forward strand.
GAGTAAAGAAAAAACAGGAGACCTCGTAAGAGATTTCCTGCCGGGATACTATCTTCCATTATAAAAATAGTCTGATATTACTGCTGCGCCTTCAAACGTCTAATCAGTTGTCGAGCAAAAAGTAATGCGATTTCGTCACAAGAATATGCTTTAGAATCTATAGCTTGAATATCTGCAACGTACGGATACTTTTTTTGTAAATCTTCGTTAGTAATATTATGTACAATCGGTAATATCAATTTCTGTCCATTTCTATTTTGCCTATTCAAGAATTCATTTAGTTCCTTTTCTGTCCATTCACGATCAAAGAAATTTTCTGAGATTACAATGATAGCAAATTCAGCTTTTTTCGTTCCTTCTAAAATACGTTCTTTCCATTTATCGCCCCATTCAAGAGATTTTTTATCATAAAATATTTTCACACCAAGTTTTTCAAGAGAAGTGTTCAACTCATCTACAAGATCAGCTTTGTCTTTGTTAGCATGGGAAAGAAAAACATCATATTCTGGAAGCATATTGGCTTGGTATACTGGAACCGTTGTTTTTTCGATACCATTCATTTTATCAATAAATTCCTGATCCTTACTAATACTTTTAAGGCACGATACAAGTTGCCTATATGCGCCTAAACTACGGTGAAATAAAATAGATTTAATTCTTGAACCAAGAGCATGTTCTTTCAAATATTTGTTGTAAAAAATTTCAACATCATTTATCCAATCTTCACTTGGCTGATTATACTTATGTAAATCAAAATCTTCTGATACTGTATTAGCTGGAGGCTGAATACTCTCTGTTCTTTTTAATAAATCATGTAGTTCCTTTTCAAACTGCGACATAACTAATCTTCTTTCTTGCTCTTTCTTTTCCTCATACAAATAACCATCTTTAAGAATTTGTATATGATAAGGATAGTTATCTCCCCATTGAACATGTATCAAACCAGACTCTCTTAATTCCTTAAAACATCCTCTAAGAATCGTATCATCTCGATTACTTAAATTTTCAAATCTATTTTTCCAATAATACGATGTTTCTTCATGATCTACTATCTCTTTCAACACACTTTCTGCTTCATCGGAAAGAATAATTCTATTATCCATACACATCTCCTTCTAACTATATTATCTTGTATTTATCATTTCAATAATGTTGTCCGCAATCTCGTCTGCTGTTTTATTGTCAACTTGAAAACGTAACGCTTTTTCAAAATTATTTTGAAAAAAAGAAATATTACTTGCAAAATCTTCTAATGCTTTTCTCTTTCTTGCATCACTATCATGTGCAACATGCAATTGGATGGTTTTTATATCAGCTAAAAGAATAATATGCAGAACATGCATTCCTTGTTGTGTCAAACAATCTAAAAGACCTTCTTTGCATTCCTTCTGAGTTAACGCCATCGCAATAATTATAAGTTTATCAGTGTCTTTTGCTTCTTCTTTTATCAGATATCTAAATCGGTTAATAAACTGTTTATTATTTTGTGGATCAAGTCCTTCAATTTTGGGAAAATAAAATTTTGTAGTTTTTGCAAAAAGTTTTTTCAAAAACTCGCTCCAGTAAAAATCTGAGTCAAGATATTTTACTTGCCTATCTGAAAGTTTTTCCACAATCTTACTAGCAACTGTCGATTTGCCAACTCCAAATGTACCATCTAACCAAACAATCATGCTCATTCTCTTTTCTTGACTACTTTGATATAAAAATTATTATATCACACTGTACATTTAATTGTAATCTACTTTATCTATTTCACTCATTTTCTTCCCAGCCTTTCTGCCAGCTCACCGCATCATCAAAGGAAAATGCACCATTCAGACGCTTTACCTCTTTGACGCACTCTCCCCGTAGGCGTTCCAGTGACACCGGATCGATGTTGATATTCGCTACAACCACGTTCATCATGGCCGCCAGCTCCACGGCCAGCTTGAAGATCATCCGGTTCTGCCGGTAATCGCTCTCTGCCACAATACTTTTCAGTGTGGATGTGACGATATTGGGGAGATAGGTTTTGTTGTCCTCTGCGGAAAGATATCCGACATAAAACCACCAATGTCAATAAGTTAAGGACATTGCAAGAAAAAATATGTCACCGTTCTGCGCCATTTTGGTTAATGAGCGTCCTACAAATTCCAAAAGCAATTCCGTGTAATACACGCAAGGCCGTTGCGGAAGTACGCAAAACACAGGCTGGAAAAGAGATGACATAGCATAAAAGATATGGAAAAGGCGTTTCCACCTGTGCTTTCAGATTTTAATTTTGTTGTGGTAGCTGGGTGTGGCCCGGTTGAGAAATGCCGGGCACAGAGCCAGCAGGCTCCGTGTCCGGCGCTTTCTCAATATTCAATCACTAATGTTTCCTCCCGGCCATCTGGGAACGTGTAAACAAACTTTGCTGCCGTATCTTTGCAAGCCCAGAAAAACGGTTCGTTGCACTCCACATCCAATTCCACATCCCCCCGGAAAGTATCAGTCAGGCGTATAGTCTGAAAGCATGGGAATTTCTCTATATCTGCGTTGGAAAGCTGTTGCTGTAAAATCTCATATAGCCCTTTTTTCGTGACAGGATTTTCTAAAATGTAATGATAGCGGAAGGATAACCCGATAAATGAAGTTCCCTTTAAGCCTGCCCTTCACAAGTTCTCTTTTATAAATACCTATTGACATAAAATTTTTATTCAGTTACCCTTATAATCAGAGTTGCCGGCAGCTCTCTATTTTTTATAAAGGAGAGCAAAATTATGTATCACGCAAGATTTTATGGGAATCACTATGAAATTGGATTTCAATGGGGGTCCCGGCTGGCAAAACACGCAAATTATATTTTGAACAATATTCCATTTCCGATCACCGAGGAACGCATCGGCTTTGCGGAAGAATGTCTTCCTATCTATCAGGAATACTTCCCGGAAATCCTGGATGAAATACAGGGGATTGCAGACGGACAATCCTGCGATGTAAAACTCCTTCAGGGCCTTTTATTCAGTATCTATGCTATGCCACCTGCCTGTCAATGCTCCTGTTTTGCGGTTTCCAATGAAAACTCCATTTTCTTTGGCCGCAACAGCGATTTTCTGACTGCCATTGAAAAAAACAACTTGAATGTAATTTACCGGTTTCCCTCGGACTCTTTTTCCTTTACTGGGAATACAACCGCTTTTGTTCAAATGGAAGATGGAGTGAATGAAAAGGGGCTGGCTGTTGGTTTGACCTCCGTGTACCCTCCATCTATTCGTCCCGGCATGAATGCCGGACTTCTGCTCCGTTTCTTTTTAGAAAAGTGCAGGAGCGTTGATGAAGTGATTTTTTATCTGAATAAGTTCCCCATCAGCTCTGCACAAACATTTACGGTTGCAGACGCTTCTGGAAACTTAGCCGTCCTTGAATGCTATTGTGACAAGGTGGCCGTACTGCGCCCAATCAAGGAAAAGCCTTATGTCTGTGCCACAAACCGATTTCATTCTGATGAACTTTCTTTAGTAAACACTCAAGGAATTGATGACTGGCAAGCGGAAACACGATACCAAACTTTGGTCAATTTCCTGGAAGCTCACACAAAAGAAATGACTCTGGAAGAATCCAAACAATTGCTGCGCGGAGAACACGGATTTCTTTGTCAGTATGACAGAGCCACCGGAAAAGATACTGTTTGGTCCGTCCTGTACGATCTAAAAGAGCATCAAATCTACCGTACCGAGAAAAATCCGAGCCGGACTGATTATAAACTTGATAAGAGATTCCCTTTTTAAACACAAAGGCTCTCTGCTTTGAGGCAGGGAGCTTTTTCATTTCAAGAAGTTTCCTGACGGTTGACTTTTCCAACAAAAGTGAAACACGCCTCCATTGAATCTACTGTCGTCTTCCCTTATAATTGCAACATGAGGTGAATACTATGAAGGAAATGAATCTTGGCCGCATCCTGATTGAGAATCGCCACAAAAGAGGAATCACACAGGATGAGCTGGCCGCCCATATCGGCGTTTCAAAAGGAGCTGTTTCCAAATGGGAAACCGGGGGTTCACTTAGATAAAGATACCACATCAATCCCACGCTGACTTTTGCTCAACCGATACAGCCGGAGGGCTGGATAACAAGAAAAGGCGGTATGCGCCCCGTGGAGGGGTAGCGTACCGCCTTTTCTTGTGGGGGTTTCCAAAGGGGGCAACGCCCCCATTTGGCACACGACTTTGCGAAGCAAAGTGTAGTGTGTTATACGCTCTGTCGGCGTTGCCGTGAAAATGCCATTGCCGCCGGGGAGGGCAAGGGCATTAGAAGCGGCAGGAAAACAGGGCTGTGCTTGCGTGGCGTAGAGCCGTAAGCACAGGTCTGGTTTCAACAGCAGACTGGGCGTATATGAAAGCCCCCGTCCCTCGTCCTACGCTCCGACTTGTGGACAAAGTGTCCCGAAGTTGTGGCCACACTCCCGGAAAAGTAGCAGGACAGCGGGCAACCGTCAAGGCTGAAATGAACGGGTTTGCACCCGACCTTGACCGTCACCCGCCGTCCCACTGAATGGGTGGACAAGGAGGCCAATCCCTCAAAGTGCTTGTCCGCGCTCTTTCTGATTTTGAGGTATTCAGTTTTTCAAAATTGAATAATCAAAATAAATTTTTTCGATTGAAAAAATTTTATTTGTTATCATCTTCAATGCCATATTTTTTCTTTTGCCGAATCACATAATTACTGATTTTTTCATCATATAGTGGATACTGGTAATCCAACTGGCATGCCACTTCTGACGAAACCTCCCGGAACAATGCCATACATTGTTCAAAGGATTCCCACATATGGGGATAGGAATCCATATTATAAGTGGACATAAGTCGTTCCCACAATTCCTCTGGGACATATTGCTTCATAAATTTATAGTTTTTTCCCAAACTGAAATGAAATCCCTGTTTGATACCAATCAGCCAGGAAATCATGCGAAGCAATTCTTTTCGTACTATATCATTCATATGGTCAATAGCAAAAAGAATTTCTTTGCGGCATAAGCCCTTTACTACATATGTTGTAGTATTCCAAAATTCATTACAGCAATCGTCAAACATTCTTTGAGTAGGCTTCTGCAAGTGGTAGTCTATATCCGTTGGTATTGGCGGCTTTACGATACGGTTGTCTTTATCCAACAGTAACTTTACCAGTTTATCCCATGTAAAATACTCGTCTATCAGTTCCAGCGGCAGCAAAGTTAAATCTATCTTAACATCATCAGTAAACAGCATTAAATATGAAAATCCCTTTTCTACAGCTGGAAATAATTCCATATCTTCCGGCTTTTGCAGAATCAACCTTTCACCAAATATATCTAGCCATTTATCATCACTTGTGAAGCTGTCCATATCCGTAACAAAAAAAGTAATATCAAAATCCTGAAAATCATCAGGCGGAATATTTGTATTTGTTCTAGATCCTTCCAAAGTAACCATGCGAATGCGTTTGTCTGTTTTTGCAAAATTCAAAACAATATCATAAACTTCCTTTTCTGATCTCATTTTTATCTCCTCCAATTATTGAAATAGGTGTGAAGCCATTTTAGGGCTTTCCCGCCTTGATTACCCTTTAGCAAAGACGGGCGGGACTGTCAACGGCGGCGCATGAAATGCGCCGTTCATCTTGACCGTTGACTGGCTCGGCTGGCTTTGCTATCTCTCGATAAATTGTACCGAAATATTGAATTATTCTGGTACATACAAATAGCAACCTTTCACATGGTCATTTACAATTCCGATTGCCTGCATATACGCATATATAATCGTGCTGCCTACAAACTTAAAGCCTCGTTTTTTTAAGTCTTTACTGATTCTATCTGAAAGTGGCGTTGTTGCAGGAATGTCCGCTTCCGATTTGAAATGATTATGAATCGCTCTATTCTTAACATAAGACCAAATAAACTTATCAAAACTTCCGTATTCTTCTTGGATTTTGATAAATTGCTGTGCGTTTGTGATTGTCGACTTAATTTTTAATCTATTGCGAACAATATTGGGATTTTGCATTAACTCATCAATTTTAGTTTCGTCATAGAGAGCAATTTTTTGATAATCAAACTCGTTGAAGGCTTCCTTAAATGCAGCTCTTTTATTTAATATCGTCAGCCATGATAATCCGGCTTGCATACCTTCAAGAACCAACATTTCAAATAGTTTTCTATCATCATGAACGGGCTTTCCCCATTCCTCATCATGGTATTCTTTATAGAGTTCTGTGGTTGCCCACGAACATCTTTCTCTATCGTCTTTCTTCATGGTATCCTCCGTTTTGTAAAATTTGTTTTTGTCGCCCACTTATTTTCTCCCCCGCTGTGGGTTTGGATTTTTCAGCAAGTCCGACTTCTGTGCAATCTTTTTCAGCCACTTCTTTTCTTCCTCAGACAGCTTCTTGTAATTCAGTTTAAGCCGCTTACAGATAAACGCCAAAGCCGCTTGCTCCGGGTCGCTGTCCTCTCTGGCGGTTTCCTCGGCTGCCTGCAAAAAATCTTCCAGTGGGCTATCCTCCGGAACGCTGAAAAAATCGTTCTTATGCGCTTCCCGCAGGTCAAAGGCTATCTTGTTTATGTCCTGCTGTATCACATAGCGGCAAAAGCTGTCATCGTCAATATGGGCGGCGACAAGCTGTTTTAACTGCGGGTCGGTCAAGCCGGGATTGTACCGCTTCATAATGGTTGCGCTCATGGTGTCCACTATGGCGTTTGCAGTCTGCACCTGCTTCACCGCCACGCCGTTCACATAGATTTCAAGGTCAGCCATGAGCCGAGGAAAATCCGGGTGTGTCGCCAGTTCACACAAAAGGGAATTGTCCACCAGCCCGCTTTTCAATAGTTCAATCATATCATCACTCAAACGCAGGTCTGCAAGATCGGCGTTTGGGTGATTTTTTGTTTGAGAGCGGCCCAGCAGATAATCAACGGTCACTTCATAAAACTTTGCCAACTCAATAAGGGCGTAATGGCTGATGTCCTTGAGATTATCCCCCTCATAACTCCCTAAAGCGGACTTGGAGAGGTGGGTTTTCTCCGCAAGCTGTTCCAGCGTCAGACCGCGTTCCACACGCAGGTCTTTCAATCGTTCTTGTATGGATAGTTCCATGCGCTCCCTCCTTGCCGGCTCAATAAATAAGAATTTATCTATGGATATACATTCTTGTCATATGAGGCTCATTATCTCCTTGAACCATACACAAAAATTCCCATCCATATCTTTCGTAAAAACTTGTATGGTCTGTAATCAAATAGATAGGAGTAATTCCTTTGGACTTCATATCTTTCACAACAATATCAAGTAATTGTCCTGCAATTCCTTGACAACGATATTCCTTGTCCGTATATACCGCACATACATTTGGCGTAAGGTCCTTTCTGTCATGAAAATCATTTTCAATCACGCCAAGACCACCTACAATGCGTCCGTTGTCTAAACAAAGATACCAGCCATATTCTGTTTCATTATTAAGATAGGATTCCATACATTCAAGATAAGCTTCTTGTGGCACTTCCCATTTATCATGAAACCATGTGGCTGCTTCTTCTTTTAATTCGGGTTTTTGTCTTAAAGTAACATAAGTATATTCTTGCATTTTTGCCTCTCCAATTCCAATTTATCTATTCAATCCTCTATAAACCCTGTATTTTCAAGGCATACCGCCTATTAAATGTTCAAACCTTATGTATTTTCCCTTGTTTTTGCCCTTATGAGCCGAAACAAGGGAAATTTTTTATTCTCCGCCGATTACCTTATCCAGCAGTCTTGCGGAAGTACGCTTCGCTTCCCTTGTAGCGTGAGCGTAAATGTTCATTGTGGTACTGACATCAGCGTGTCCGAGAAGTTCCTGCACATCTTTAGGGGCTGCACCGTTTGAGAGCAGATTGCTTGTATAAGTGTGTCTGAGCATATGGAAGTGGAAATCCTCCAATCCCTCCACCTTTTTTCTTGCTGTCCTGCACATAATCCCCACTGTACTCGGTGCTTCAAATGCCCCGTCAGGTCTAAGGCAGACAAAGGATAATTCCTTGTACCCCTCTGGGACTTCCTCCGACCTCGGCAGACTGTAAACCTCATAGTAGGTGCGGTCTTTTTCTTTGACCTCCAAATAGTAATTAAGGCTGTACAGTTCCCCGTATCGGAAACGGTTTTTGTGCTGTTCTGTTTTCGCAGATTTCAGGATTGCGGCAAGCGTATCGCAAAAGTCCACGGTGCGGATTTTTTTACGCTTTGTTGCCCCTATTTCTGTTTTGTGCCTTGCCCCGTTGTAACGCATACTGCGGCGTACTGTCAAATATTGTTCTTCAAGATTGATGTCCTGCCAAGTCAGACCGCAGACCTCTCCAATACGCAAGCCTGTGTAATAGGCTATCTGTATAGGAAGAAGTGCAGGATTATTTTTCTTTTTTAGGAAGTCCTCTAATCTCTGATACTGTTCGTAGCTGAGCGTTGGTGTGGAAGCAGTTTCTCCGTCCTCGTCCGAGAACAGTTCGTATTCTTCTTTCTTTCCTCGCCATACCACATACTGCATCGGGTTAAAGGTTATCAGCCTTTTCGGGAATACTGCAAAACGGAACGCCCCTTGTAAAACAGCCGAAAACAATCGGAGATACCCTTTGCTGAGTGCCTTTGCGGTTGTACCGTCAGGATTTGTACCGCCAAAGCTGAGAAAGTCTATATATGCCTGTAAATGGTCGGCGGTTACGGTTTTCAGCTTTCGGTTTCCTATCGGGTGCTGTTTGATACGGTTGACCGTTCCCTGATAGGACATTACCGTTCCATTGCTGAGATTGCCGGGTTTCAGTTCTTCCTCCACCCACAGATCGAGCAGCATACCAACTGTGATGTTTTCAGACTTCGCAACGAATTTCTTTTCCTCATAGTCAGCGATTGCTTTTCTGAGCAGGGCTTCTGTTTCAGACTTGCTTTCTGTTCCCACAAACTCTTTCTGTACTTTTCTGCCGCTTTCATCTTCGATATAGAAGCGTGCGTACCACTTTTTACCTTTTTTTCTTACAGAACCTTTTGCCATAGATAAATTTCCCCTTTCTATCCGTGGCAATCGGGACTGTGACATATGGTGTGCGTAAAGTAATAATGTTACTTATGCCGATGAGTGTCAGCCATCGTTTTCACTTGTCAAAGAGCCACGGAATTTTTCTTTTTCAGCAACCCTTTCTTCGGCTGCTGTCACTATCCCGAACAGGTCGCCCATCTTTACAGCGGTGCGTCCCTCATCGTAGATATGTAAAATCCCATCTAAAAACTGCTTCATATCCTCGATAGGAAGTTCCATTTCTTTACGGTAAACCCTTTCCATAATCGCCCCTGACTCAATCGCATAGCGGCGTAAGGACTGCTTTAAGCCCTCGTCCTCCGCTATACGGTCACCCTCAGCCATAGCGTCTGCAAAGTGATAAGTCATAACCGTATAGAGGTCAATCATTTTTCCGAGGAATGTCGTGAGCAGCTGTTGGTGCGGTTCTCCCTTTACCACAGAAGAAACCGTATCAAGATATTTTTTGATATGTTCCTCCATATCCCTTGCACATAAAGTGCGGCTGTCGTATTCCTTATCTTCGGAAAGACCTGTCAGCCATTCGGGAGTGGTCAGGAGTGCTTCTGCCAGCCCGTTGATAATCATTGTACGCTTCGGGTCTACTCCGTCCGCTTCATATCTCTGAATGGTAGATTTGTTTACCCCGACACGCTTACCAAGTTCGGGCATTGTTAAGTTTAATTCTGTTCGGCGTTCTTTCACTCGTTCACCGACCTGTTTTGCGGTGAATGTAATTTCTTTTTTCAAGGTTTTCACCTCCTATTGCTAATAGTATAGCACAACAAAACCTATTTTGCAACCATAAATTTAATAATAGGCAAAAATATTTCTTAATAAGTTGCAAAACGAGTTGACAAGGGATAGCAAAATAAGTATAATTACAGATACATAGTTGCAAAATGCGTATTTTGAAAGGAGGTCGATAAAATGAGCAACATCAAAATGGGTTTAACCATAGAAGAAGCCGCAGAATGTACGGGTATCGGAAGAAATACAATGCGTAAGTTGGTAGACTGGGGCAAACTTCCCGTCCTCAAAGTCGGCAGAAAAGCGATTATCCGCAGGGATACTTTAGAGCGATTTATGAGCGTCAATCAGGGAAGAAACCTGCTGAATGAAAACGATGTCCGCAAAGTAGAATAACCATTCTCTAAGCGCTCGGCGTTTGAGAGCGAAATACACCCATCGCACAAATCTTCGATTTGTACTCTGGGTATTTCGCCCTTGCAGGGGGCACTGTATCACAGCTTCGGACAAAGCACCGCCGCTATGATACAGAAGAAAACAGCCCGCTGTTTTCTTCGCTGTCCGTCTGCTTACGCCGCCGAAACAGCGGCAACCGATTTCTCGGTTGCAAAAAGAGTATGCCCGTCACGGGAGGAAGGAGTATATGGCAAGACATTCATTTATACAGATGTCGAAGCTACACAATGTCAAGGGAAGAATATCCTATATCACAAGCCACGCAAGACAGGAAAATCTCTATGCCACCTACCGCACCGCCGACAATGAATTTTGGAGTAACCTTGCAAGGGAAAGCCAGCAGGAATTTAAGCGAAGCGGCACAGAGGGCAAATGTATCGAAGCAAGGGAATTGATTATTGCACTGCCCGAAATTTATACAAGATATGAGCCGCAGGAAGTTCTTGAAGATTTTACGGAGGAGTTCCGCAGGCGGTATGGCGTGGAGTGCGTGTCAGCCCTCCACCACAACAAACGCAAGACAAACTATCATATCCACCTTATCTTCAGCGAAAGGAAACTGCTTCCTGAACCTGACATCAAGATAGCCACACGCAGCGTGTTCTATGATGAAACGGGAAAAAGGGTACGCACCAAGAAAGAAATCACAGGGGAGGACGGACAGATACGAAAAGGCTGCACCGTCATAAAAAAGGGAGAAATTTATGAAAGCCACCTCTTTACCGTGAAAGATGATAAATTCAAAAGCGAGCCTTTTCTTCGGGAGGTAAAAGAGATTTACACCGACCTTATCAATCGGCATATCTCCGATCCCGAACAGCAGTTAAAGGTATTTGATAAGAACAGCGTTTATCTCCCTACAAAGAAAATCGGTAAGAACAATCCCAAAGCCGCCGAGATTGAAGCGGATAACTCCGCAAGGCAGGAATGGAACAGGACAGCGGATATGGCACTCATATCGGGTATTTCCGAAGCAAAAATTTTAGAAGTCAAGCAGACCGAGATACACGAAAAAGCAAGCCAATCTATCAAAAGCAAAGGCTGGCTGCCCAATCTGTTCCGTGGGATTGTGGCAAAAGCAAAAGATTTTCTGCAAAACCTTATCCGTGAAAAGGATATGCCACCTAAGCCTACACTTGATATTGATATGGCAGAGTTCCGCCATATGAGAAACCTGATGATAAAGGTACAGGATAAGGCGGTAAAAATCAAAAACTTGCAGGATAAAGTTCTGCCGCAGTTGAAACAGCAGCTTGCCGATACAAAGGGGCTTTTCAAAGGTAAAGAACGAAAAGCATTGGAGGTAAAAATCAAAGAAACCGAAGCGGAAATTGCCGACAGGTTGGATAAAATCCCTGATACACTCAAAGAGGACGGTTATCCCGATGTACAAGTTTTTATGAGGACTTTCCGAGAAATGGAAAGCGTTGTAGAACAGTACAACCGTGACCTTGCCGAGTGGAAATATCAAGTCAGCAGGAAACCGACAGCCACCGCTAAAGAACAGCACAGACCGCCCGAAAAGCAAAGCGTGTTAAAACATCTGCGTGAGATACAGGAACGCAACAAGCAGAAGCCACCGCAAAAACAGCGTAAGAAATCCATTGACAGAGATAGCCGATAGGCATTGAAAAACCGCCGTTATGGTTTACCCATAGCGGCGGCATACATAGTTATTTACTGACTGCAAGCGTGATTTTCATATCTTGAACATTGATAAGTGTTTCTTTCTTGCACTTCGGACAGTAGAGAGGAAAGTTTTTCATCTCGGTATCTTCTTGTATCTTTGTTCGGGTTTTATTGCCGCAGACAGGGCATAATACAAATTTACAATCAGTCTCTTTATTCTGCACTTGTCCAAAAATCCTCCATAGTTTCATTAAACTCCCGTGGCACATCCATATTGACACAGTGCCCTGCATTTTCAAAAATAACTACCCTACAATTTGGCTCACTTATTTTCCATTGTTTTACTGCCTCTAATTCCATTGGAATATCAAAGCTTCCACATCCAATCAACAAAGGGTAATTTCGTTTTCCAGTTTTATACTTATTTATCATACTATTGAGCGTTGCCAGAAACATAAATGACTTTTTTGGAAAAAGTATGTTCATATCAAAAAACTCATTTTGCGCCTCTAAAGTATGCGCAGAAATTTTCTTGTTTTCTTTTGCAAACCACTTGACCGAAAAGAGGGCTTTCAACATCATTGCCATCTGTTTCACACCATTTTTCTTTTGCATTTTAATATCAAAATTATTGATGTCATATCCTCCAAAGCATGCCAATGAGCTTACTGAGTTTGGATGATGATTAGCAAAATCCTGTGCCAGTACTGCTCCTAACGAAACGCCGACAATGTGTACTTTTTCGATATTTTCTACCTTTAAGATGTCGAATATCCATTCTGACATCTTATCTATGCCATCTCCTTTTTTGGTATCCCTTGACTGCCCATGACCAATAATATCAATAGTCAAAATATTATATTTGTTATGAAAATACTCAAACTGTGATTTGAACATATTATGATTAACAAAAGCGGCGTGAATAAAAAGTACCCATTCAGTACGATCTGTTCCACTGATAAAATATGTAATTGGCGAATTAGCTAACTTTATTGATTTCATATCTTTGTTACTCTCATTTCATCAAGAAGTTTTTGATACCACTCGATATTGAATTTCATAAAATCTTTGCCATATCGAGCTGCGGTAAGCTGATAATGGAGAATGTCCTTATCTTCATCAGGAACCTTGACATTTTCTGCTTCCTTACAAATGGCATTCAACACATCATACTGTTCTTTTAACTTTGAAATATACTCTTGTAATCCTGCCTCACGCTTTTCTTTTGTTGAAAAACCCATAAAATATAATTTAGCCAATTCAGGATTTTTGCTACTCTGTATTTCCATTGGTGTGGATACCCACTCAATAAAATTCTGTTTCCCACTATCCGTTATTGAATAAATTTTTTTATATTTCCCATTTTCAACAGCTTCTTCATACTGAATATATCCACAATTAAGCAATTTCTTTATAGCAGCTTGTATACTTCCCATACTGCTGCTATACATCATATTAAGCCCTTTATCTATTCTTTCACGCAACTGATAAATTGTTCTGCTGCTCAACAGTAAAAGACCGAGTATTATATTATCCATACGCTTCTCCTATATATTACTATTAGTAATATTGCTATTATATCAAATCCCTATAATAGTGTCAATAGATAATAAAAGAGGCAGGAAATAAAGCCCTGCCTCCAAAATAGTTATGCGTAGATTATCTCGTTATTTACAACCTCTATCGCACACGCCCGTATGCTATTCATTTTTTGTACCCATTCTAAGGCGTTTTCTGACTTTAACTGTTCTGTTATGTCTTGTGACTGCTTCATCTGTTCCACAAGCCTTTCAAAGCATTCCTTCGCCTGTTTATCGACATCGGCAAGATATTCATTTAACTTGCCACTTGTAAGCAGCGTAGTGTAAAATGTCCTGTTATGTTCCTGTAAATAGCGTTTGTGTCGCTGCCCCCATAAGCCGATAGACTTGTGTTCTTTTTCGGTTGGTAAAGTAAGGCAAGGGATATAATAATCTCCTTGCAGTTCATACCAAAGACCGTTGCTTTCATCATAAATATACTTGTCCATTAAAAAATCCTCCGTTATAATATATTCGCACATATGTCACAGTTCTCCTATTGCCACACTCTGTTATATCTTGTTATCAGATTTTCTTGCCCTTGAATTTGCCCTTATAAGCAGTCAGGGAAAGAGTAAACTTGTGTGAAATCATATAAAGGGATAAGGTGAACACATTGCGATAAATCCTTTATTTTCAAGGCTTTTGGAGGATTTTATTGATAACCTATGGAGAGCAATAATCACTCATAATTTTATGGTTTTCAAATTCCGATTTTTCGTTCTCTGCGACTTCCCAATAAACGGGAAGTTGTTTATTAAACCTTTTTAACCTTAACCAACAACATCATAGGTCTACGCATTTCATTACACATTCCCGGCATACCCATCATAGAAGTAGGAAGCCCTCTACAAGAAAATATCCTTTTCCGGCCTCAGATCCAATTGGTATTCCGGCTTCTTCAAGTGTCCGGATATCTCTGTAAACTGTCCTTAAGCTTATATTAAATCGCTGTGCAATTTCTTTGGCAGGAATTATTTTTTTTGATTGCAGCTGAATAAGAATAGAGGTTACTCTGTTAATCCTGTTCAAATTTTATTCCTCCTCTGTGACTTCCATAAAAAGTATATCCTATGCGTTCTTAAGCTAGCTGCTGTTAGTGCTTCTCATTGCACCCTGGTTATAAAAGCCATACTCACAAACCTCTTCACCAAAACTCTTTACATCTCTAATATAGAACTCTATCTAGCGAACTTTTAGAAAAGATATAAAACATCAGAGTATGGACAGTTGCGGATGTACTTCAGAAAAGATTAGATGTCTAAAAAGCTTGTAGTTAAAGCTTTTTAGACATCTAAATCTAGGTACTAAAACAATTCATCCAGTAAAATATAATATTTTATTTTCTCCCAATCAGGCTTGATCCCCAGTAAGTCAAAAAATAGCTCGACATACTGTTCTTCCCCGATATCCTCCCTGATCGACCGGACGCAGAAGGCAATGTCATACCACTTGTCCGCCCTGCCGCTTCTCCCAAGATCAATAAAGCCACTTACTTTGCCATCTTTCACAAAGATGTTGCTGTCTCCCAGGTCGCCGTGGGAAAAGACAAGTTCCTCTTCGGGCTTTTCCGTCTTTAAAAAATCATACAGCTCGCGCGGATCTTTAAATGGAGTGTCTTCTTCCCAGTTTTCGCAATCCACATCGGCCAGATCGTTATTCAGTAAGTAATCCAATTCGGCTAAGCGGCTGTCTAAGCTATTCGTATAGGGACAATCCGATATGTCGATGGAGTGAAAGAGCCTGATGCACTCCGCATACAGCTCGATAATCTTTTCAGGGCTTTGTTCATCTTCATACTCTTCCGAGCAAAGGACGCCATCGGCCTCACTCATGAGCAGATTGCTCCAGCCATCATGCCGTTCAAAGTGCAGGACCTTTGGAACAGGCAGCTTTCCTTCCAGCCATAGCATCATGTCCTTTTCCCGTTCCACATCATAGGTGGTCCCTTTATACCGGCTGTCCGTCATTTTTAAATATAGGTTTTCATTTTCTCCCACCAGCTTATATACCTTAGCAGGAGACATTCCTTCCGTATCTTTTACGCAGCGGTATTTTTCGATCAGTTTTTTCAATTCCGGTGATATTCTCATTTTAGCCATTTATTATTTCCTTCCTCTTTTCTACAGTATTTAAAGATACCCCAAGAAGCTAATTATAACAAGACGAACTCCAATTCACTGTTCCTTGCATTCTAAAACCTTAAATACCAGAAAACAGCTTTTTCAAAGTTGTTTTCAAAGTTGGCGTATAACATAGTATCGACGGAGCCGATTTTGAAACCACAATTATGATAGAATTTACAAGCTATAAGGTTATTGTCCTGGGTTTCAAGCATTAGTCCATGCAAGTTTTTATGCTTTGCCCATTCTATAGATATATTGATAAGCGCGCTGCCTATGCCTTGCCCCCTGAAATCCTTACATACGGCGATATCTTCTATATAAGCGTACCGGTTCCAATTTTTTCGCAGTTTAACTTTTCCGACGCATTTATCGTCTTGGTAGTAAAGATATATTATCTTATCAGTATTGTCAATATATTCAAGGCAATCTGCCTCCTCATCCTCTTCATCCTCTTCGTCTTGGTAGCTTTTTAAATATGGCGCTTCATAGAGTAATTCTGTAAAGGTCCAATTCTCGTTTTCATACCTCGGTATAATCTTACCTATCACCTCAAATGGTTCGCTGGGTTTATCGATATCTTTCAGGTGCCCTGCTTTCATTTCTGTAATCACTGTTCCCGCCTCTCTTCTATATCAGCGGCATATGTGCTATCCAGGCAGCCGGTTTTACCAGTGTATTTTTTATACATGTCCCTGGTATATTTTGTTATATTCCTATCATACTCCGGATAGGCATAATGAAGCCTTTCCGCCACCTCACCGGATACCGCCCTGAACAATTGATGGCATAGAAATAATGCTTCCCATATGTTTTCATAGGAATCCATCCGGTAGGTGGACAAAAGTTTCTCCCACAAATCCTCGGATATATACCTTTCAATAAACTTATAGTTCTTGCCTACACTTAATTTAAAGCCTGATGTGTGGTGCTGTTTAATTACTCGGTGACCAAGAAAATTGGTTTCTCTTTCGCCTGTGTAATAGTAATTGTCGATTGGCCAATATTTCGGTTTCCCATTTTCATCATAAATCCAATCCTCATTAACACCTGCGGTGAAAGTCGGATGTTCAATATTGAATAGGAAATACCCACCTACTTTTAATGTGCAATACACCTTTTGATAAACATTAGCTAAATTTTCGATATAGTGCAGTACCAGGTTAGAAACAACTAGGTCATAAGTATTTTCAGGATAAATGTATTCTTCAACACCGCAAACTTTATACTTGATTTTGTCATCAGAGTTATCAGCTACTGCTTTTGCAATCATTTTTTGACTACTATCAATACCAAGAATTTCAGCAGCTCCCATTTGTGCGGCATATTTGCAATGCCAACCGTAACCACATCCTAAATCCAAAACTTTTTTTCCCTGTAATTTAGGGAATAACGGTTGCAACTGATGCCACTCTCCAGCAGCTTTCAGACCATCTTTGCTTCTTCCCATTTCCGCATATGCGGCAAAAAATTCACTATTATCGTAAATATTTCTCATTGATAATTACCTCCACAACTTCCGATTTGTCGTTGACTTCATTATACTGTACCAACTTCCAAAAGGGAATAGCTTTTCTGAAAACTTGTTGACTGGAAGCAGCTTGCAAAGCAAGGTGTTTTCAGGCGGCAAGTCCACTAAGGGGTAGCTGGCGGCAGCCAGCGCAGGGGAAGTGTAGCTTCCCCTGTGATGATTGGAGCGGATTGGAAATCTGCGGAAATCATCTGCTCCCTGCAAGGGGCTTCCGGCAGGACGCAACACACTACCTTTCAGGTGGTGTATAGTTGCGCCCTCTTTCAGAGGGGCAGTCCACGGGTTGCGGCTCTGAAAGCGATTATGACCGTTCCCGGTCTGGCTCTTTTCTCTTGGGATGTGGCTTTTTCGTCCTCGCCTGTGCCTTGGCTTCGGCAAGCCTGCGCCGGATGGAATTGTCCCGATTCTGGATAAACCGCTGCTTCGTATCAGCGATAAAGCGGCGGCACTCCGGCTCCGGGATGGCGTCCAGCTTTCGGATGGTATTCTCCACAATATCCCTTGTCTGCCGGTCACGGATAACCGGCACGATTTCTTTCAGCCCCGCAAGGGTGTCCTCTTTTGTACCGGCGGCGTACTGATAGACCATAGCCAACTCGTCTTTAGAAAAATTCATCTTCATTCTGCGCCCTCCTTCTCTGTGCCGTTTCCGGCAAACACTTTTTCCATAAGCTGACGGGTGCTGTCTTTGTGGAACAGCAGCTTCAAGAATAGACTGACCTGTTCATCCGTGATGGCTTCCGGGTGGGGAAGGTAGCTTTCCAGCATGGCGGCTCTGGTGCAAAGCCGGTGCGTCCGTTCCTTCCGGGTCAGCGCCTTGGCCTGATGGGTCAGACGCTTTTCCTCCTGTTGCGCCCAGCGCAGCTTCTTTTCCGTTTTCTCTATCTCCTGATTGAGTGCTTCCAGCTTTTCATTCATAAGCGGCTGTCCTCCTTCTTGGGAATGAGTACATATATCTTGTTGGGTTCCCCGAAGCCCTGACGCACCCGCAGTATCAGTCCGGCGTCCTCCAATTCATTCAGGGAACGCTTCACGGTCATGGTGCTGCGGGCAAGTGCCGCCGCCAGTTCCACGATGGGGAAATGGATAAATAAAATCCCGTTGGCGTCCTCTATGCCGGACAGGAAAATAATATCCAACATCCGGGCGTACATGACCTTGGCGGTGCTGCTGATCGGGAGCCGCAGCATGGCTCTTGGCAGCGGCATACAGGGCGGCAGGGTGGTATCTGTGGTCATAAATTCAACTTCCATTCAATCAGTGTCCTCCTTTACTTTTCGTTTTGAGCGTTTGGAAAGATAATGGGGGCAGTCCACAATGACCGCTCGGAAACTCTGCTTACAAGTGCGCTGGCATTTCCGGCAAAGGTCGTTGTACGTTACCCGCCCCCGTTCATTGAGGAAGAAGGATAGTTCCAGCTTCCTCTTTTTCGGCATTCTCGGCATGGTGCCTCCTTAAACGAAAATCCGCCCATTTCAGCCGTAACAGCCGCAATAGACGGATAGCAGATTTTAGTGTCGTGTTTCGGGGCGATTTTCAAGGAAAAAGCGGCCATAGAACCGTCCGGAAATCCCCCGTAGTATTACGGATAGGGTAGACTATGCCCTATCAGATTGTTGTGTTTTGGTATCAATTCGGTGTTCATTTTCGCCGGTTCTCCCTGATGTCGTTCCTGCCCCTGGCTCTCACAACGGCGTTTCGCTCCCTTTGGTACGCTCGTTGCGGTCAGGGTTCCTCCATTTCCCTGCCGCAAGTCGTTGCGCTACATCGCCGGGGAGCATATCCCATACAGGCCGGTCATTCGATTGGAATAATCCATCGATGAACTACCTGTATCATAGACCATTTTTGTTCCCTGTGCCGTATATCCACAAAGTAGGATTTCGGGGCGAAAAACGGAAATTTCCACGATTATGGAAAGTATGGTATAATCCAGTTAGCGGCAGGAAAACAGCCGCCGGAAAGGAGTGAGCGCCCTATGCTGAGGGCAACTACCATACAGGAACGCCTTTGGGAGTTACGCAAAGATAAAGGCTTAAATCTGGAAGAACTGGCGCAGCAAACCGGCATTTCAAAATCAGCCCTCGCCAGCTATGAAGCCAACGACAATAAGGAAATCAACCACGGCAATCTTATCACGCTGGCGGATTTCTATGAGGTATCTCTTGATTACCTGTTCTGCCGGACAGAAAACCGGGAGCAGATAAACACGCCCCTGATGGAACTGCACCTGAATGATGAAATGGTGGCGCTGCTAAAGAGTGGCCGTATCAACAACCGGCTCCTGTGTGAGATTGCTACCAACGATAAATTTGAGCAGCTTATGACCGACACGGAGATATACATAGACGGTCATGCAACCTCCACTTTCCGCACCCTGTATGAGACTTTGGAAGAACAGCGGCAGACCATCATCCGGAAATACAAGCAGGCGGAAAATGATTTCTATTCAAAGACCATCCTTGCCGCAGAGGTAAAGGAAGAAGATTTCTTCTGCCATGTGACGCACAAAACATGGGACGCCATTCTCCATGACATACGGAAAGCCCATGAACATGACATTGACAGCACGCCGGATTACTCTGCCGCAAAGAAAGTGGCGATGGATATTCGGAAAGCCATTCAATCCTCCGGGGATTATCTCGGAAAGGTGTGGGCGGTCATTTTCAATACGCTCGGCCTTGACTTTTACAAGCTGCCGCCGGATGAACAGAAGATATTGAAAAGGATACTGTCAAAAGCGCCGAACATCAAGAACAGCCCCTTCAACTTCCGGCGCAAGAGAAAATGAAAACTGCCGTTGTGGGAATGAGTGTTCCTGCAACGGCAGCTTTGTGTAATGAATTGAATTTTTACTTCAGTATTTCAATCTGGATTCATCATTTTACGATTGTTTTTTACATCTAAAAAATATAAAATCTGGTCGGTGAAGTGTTCCACCAAACTGGGCTGGATACTGCTTTCTCATTTCATCGGATACATGAGATTCCTCGCATTCTTCAATCAAAAATCCAGCATTTACTATAGTATTAACAATACTGGAAAATGTTCGATGATAAACTTCATAGTCCTCGACAACCCATTTGACTGTCCTTTTTCCCTCAACCATATAGTTGCTGATATTCGCATAAAGTCTTTCGCCCGATTCTGTCCGGGTATATCTATCATATTGACCATCCCATGCGGTTGCCATTGGATGAGACATACTAAATACAAAATGGGCACCATATTTTAATAGACCATATATATTTTTCATTAGTTTGTCTAAATCTTCGGCATAATCAAATGCTAAGGAACTTGTAATCAAATCGAACTGCTCATCAATTTGACATATATCTTCCAATGCCATTTGTCGGTAAGTAATATTTTTTGCATGGAAATGTTCCTTTGC
Organism: Blautia sp. An81; assembly: GCF_002161285.1. Lineage (GTDB taxonomy): Bacteria > Bacillota > Clostridia > Lachnospirales > Lachnospiraceae > Blautia > Blautia ornithocaccae. Next base: position 77,781 of record NZ_NFHH01000016.1, read on the forward strand.
ATACTCAAGCATTTTCTCAGAAATATCAATACCCAATACAGATTCAGCCCCCATATCAGAATACTGCTTTGCGTGTTGTCCCATGCCACAACCTATGTCCAGTACCCTTTTTCCATCTACTTCTGGAATCATCGCAAGTAGAATCGGGGTTTCTATGCAATCATTGAAATTAATCTTGTTGTTGCGAAGATTCTTGAAATTTTCAAAAAAGCTATCATTATCATAAATATTTTGTTTTGCCATGTATTCTTCTCCCCTTGGTGCATTTTTGTAAATACTCCACGTTCAAATTTATCACTCTGCTTTATCAACAGAATGGTCTTCCTTCTCCAATTCTATTACATCCAAAATGCCACAATTCAGGGCTTCGCAAATACGAACCAGCGTTTCCATGCTGATATTTTTGCCCTTACCCATGTTGGCAATCATATTTGTGGTAAGACCGGCGGCAATCCGCAAGTCCTCTTTCCTCATATTGCGCTCAACCAGCGTGTGCCAGAGGGGTTTATAGCTTATGTGCATTTATCCTCCTGCCTTTCTCCCGGTTCCGGGGTTCCTGTTCCCATTATATCAAAGTTCTTGCTATTCCACAAATATTTCTTGATACAACCGCCGGTTCCGTCTGGATTGTGCTTTTCCTTTCTTCTCTTGATTACATCTAGTTAGCCATGAGCTGCTTCATGCCCTGGCTCTTTACTTATGTGTGATAAAGAAGTAATAGAAGTGTAAAAAATTTTGCCGTTCCTATCCGGCACTTGGCCATTGTGTCGGATAGGTCGGGCGTTAGGCTTCGGGCAAGTCAATCTTGCCGACAAAGCTGTAATAAATCTCAATGTCCTGCCTGCGGGTGCCGTTCTCGTCATAGCTGCACTCATGCACGACGATTTTCTCAATCATTTCCCGCAAGAGGGTGGGGGTCAATTCCTCAAAGGCAAGGTGCTTTCGGACGATACCCATAAACTTTTCCGCGTTGACGGTAGCGGCCTGCGACTTGTCCAGTTCGGCTTGCAAAGCGGCAGCGTGGTCTTTCAGTTCCCGCTGCTCCTGCTCATAGTCTGCCGACAGTTCCATGAAACGCTCGTCGCTGATTTTGCCGTTCACATTGTCCTCATACAGCCGCTTGATAATGCGGCTCACTTCGGAAATGCGCTCCTGCGCCTGTTCAAGCTGCTTGGTGGCTGCGGCGGTCTTTCTCTTGCCGCCGATCTCATTCTGCTGGATAAGCAGCTTCACAAAGCGGCTTTCATGCTTGGCGGCATACTCGGTCACTTGCCGGAGATTGGAAAGGACACCGGCAGTCAACAGGTCGGTACGGATAAAGTGCGCCGTACAGTCACGGGTACGCTTTTTGTAGCTGCCGCAGATGTAACAGTCCTGCTTGCGGTTTTTGTTCTGATACCGCTGCTGGTACATCACATGGCCGCAGTCGGCGCAGAACAGCATACCGGAGAACAGCCCCACTTCGTCATAGCGGTTCGGGCGCTTGCGCTGCTTGCGTAACTCCTGCACGCGCTCCCATGTTTCCGTGTCGATAATCGGCTCATGGTGGTTCGGGAAAATGGCCTGCTTCTCGATGGGGTTCTCTACGCTGTGCTTGGTCTTGTAAGAGGGCTTCTCCGTCTTGAAGTTCACCAGACAGCCGGTGTACTCCCGGTTTTCCAGCAGGTGGACAACGGTGTTTGTCGCCCATTTGCACTCATAGCCGGGGTGGTAGCGGCGGGTGCTGCCCGTCCTGCGGTATTCCAGCGTCCCCGGCGTGGGGATTTGCTGCTCCGTAAGCATACGGGCAATCTTGGTCGGGCCATTCCCGGCAAGGCAAAGCTGGTATATCTGCTTGACTACCGGCGCAGTTTCCTCGTCAACGATATAGTTCTCGTCCTCGTCCATGAGGTAGCCATACACCGGCTTGCTGGTAACGGGCTTGCCGCTCATGCCTTTTGCTCGTTTTACTGCCTTGATTTTCTTGCTCGTGTCTCTCACCAGCCATTCGTTGAACAGATTTCGCAGAGGGGTAAAATCGTTGTCCATGCCGCCGTTTGCGCTGTCCACATTGTCGTTGACAGCGATAAAACGCACGCCCTTTTGGGGGAACAGCATTTCCGTGTAAAATCCCACCTGCAAGTAGTTTCGCCCTAACCGGCTCATGTCCTTGACAATGACCGTACCCACTTTCCCGGCTTCAATGTCTGCAAGCATGGCTTGAAAACCGGGCCTTTGAAAGTTCGCGCCGGAATAGCCGTCGTCGGTGTACCAGCGCAGGTTGGTAAAGCCATTTTGTTTTGCAAAGGTTTCGAGTATCCGTTTTTGGTTCGATATGGAATTACTCTCGCCTTGCAATTCGTCCTCATGGGACAATCTCGGATAAAGGGCGGTAATGAGGTTTTGGGTGGCTTGTCTTAACATAAAATCCTCCGTTTCCGACAGCCAGCCCCACTATTCCGTGGTTTCATTGTACCACGGAACAGGGCTGGTTGTATAGCGGCAAAAGTGTCAAATCTGCTTCTTTACAGCTTGTCAAATCGCCGGTTTTTGTGTAGCAGCGGCTTCCGCTTCCAGTACCCGCGCCATTTTGTCGGCGGCGGTGGTCGTGGTGTCTTTCTTGAAATAGCCGGACACGACAAGGACGGAATTGCCCATGCGGATTTCCGTCACGCAGTCGGGGCGGCGGGTGGTGCGGGTGTCGTGCTGCTTGTTATCTGCCATAGGCAATACTCCTTTCAGTCGGTAATCAGCTTCTTCATGCTCTCCATTTTCCGCTGTGCGGTTTCCTGCCGGAAGTTGTCGCCGGTAAAGCGTACCGGGACGCACATGGAAAGCAGGCGGTCATAAATCCGGGAATGGGCGGTGTCCTCCGGGTTGTGCAGGTCGTCCAGCGTGAGGTTGGTCGTGACGATCAGCGGCTTGCCGCTGCGGTAACGGCTGTCAATCACATTGAAAACCTGTTCCAATCCGTACTCGGTGCCGCGCTCCATGCCGAAGTCGTCAAGGATAAGCAGCGGATAGCGGCAAAGGCGGGAAATGTATTCGTTCCTGCCCTCGAAGCTGGCGGCAAGGTCGTTGAGGATAAGGGCAAAGTTTGTCATGAGGACGGGGATTTCTTTCTCCATGAGGGCGTTTGCGATACAGCCCGCAAGGTAGCTTTTCCCGGTTCCCACGCCGCCCCAGAACAGGCAGCCGATATTGTCGGCTCGCATATCCTCCCAATGCTCCACATACCGGCGGGCAATCCCGGTCTGTGGGTTCCTGCCGTTGTCGTTCTCAAAAGTCCAGTCCCGCATGGTGGGGTCGGTAAAGCCCCGGCGTTTCAGTTCCTCCACGGTGTCAAGGTGCCTGCGCCGCTTCTCGGCGGCCTCCCGTTCCTCGCGGGCGGCTCTCTGGCAGTCGCACTCTGCCGGGTGTCGGTCACGGCCAAAGATAGCGGCCTTATCCGGCGCAAAATAGGCTTCTTTCGGCTTGCGGCACTTACCGCAGTACAGTAAACCGTCCTCGCCGGTGTAGTCCTCCGGCTCCGGGGTGGTGGCGGTCATATTCTCCAAAACAGCGTTGATTTCGTTCTTCATAAACTCTCACCCTCCTTGCATGAGTAGTCTGGTATGCCCTTTTTCGGGGCTTTCTTGGCTGCGTCCTCCTGCGCCCATTTGTAGATTGTGGCGGCATGGCTGCGGTATCGCTTGCCGCTGGACGCGATATGGCAGGATAGCCGGTCAATGTAGTAGTTCCATTTGTCAGGCAGGTCTGCTTTCAGCCCGTCCAGTTCTGATTGCGAAAGAAAGACATTTTCATACCGGCCATAGGCGGCGCGGGCGGGCTGTCCCGTATCTAACTCTCGCTCTCTCTCTTTTTCTATCTCTATCTCTATCTCTATCTCTATCTCTGGTGGACAAATGTCCGCTTGATATGGTGGACATTTGTCCGCCCCGGCCTTTGGCAAGGCTTTCTGCTCCTGTAAAGCCAGCCTTGCCCGCCGTTTCCGCTCCCCCTCGGTAGAGGATTGGCCGATAAGCAGTTCAATGTTGCTCATATACAGCGCGCCGTTCTGTAACGGCTCCACAAGCCCCAGCTTCATAAAAATCTGCAAAGCCCGCTCTACGGTGCCGACTTGCTGGCGGGTAATGGTGGCAATCATCTGCGCGGTGTAGGGGATATTTTCATCAAGCTGTAACTTCCCGCCGTTTTTCAGCGATTTCAGGTACAGTTTCAAGAGAATGTTGGAATAGAGGATACCGTCCTGCATACTTTCCAGCAGCACGATAGCGTCCTCGTCAAAGTAATTCTCTTTCAGCTTGAGGTAGTAGTATTTTCGGTTGTCTGACATGGTTCCTCCTTTGGGTGGATTTGGGGCGTTTGTACGCATTTAGAACGCTGTTTCCGGGGGAAAAGGATAAATGTATCAAGCACCCTTTGACACCCACGAAAAAAGCCTTGATTTATGCGGGTTTGAAAGGCTCTAAAGCGTGACATCTCTGCCTTTGTTTCCGCTTTCTCTCGGCGGCTTTGATTTTCTTCATGCGTCCGGCGCAGCCGGGGCAGTATTTTCCCCGGTTTGACTTGGGGACAAAGGCCGCGCCGCAGACGACGCACCGTTTCCGGCTCCCCCGGTACAAGAGGGCGGCGGCCAGTTCCCCGTCAAGAGGCAGGACAGCCACACGGAACCAGCGGCACATGAGGGAAAGGGAAATGCTCTGGACGCACACGCAAGGCTCCCCGTCGTCTAACAGCAGGCAGTTCCCCCCGTCGTAGTTACAGCACTCATGTACCAGCCGCCGCGCCCGCCGGTGCTGGCGGTAGTCCATGCGGGGCAGCTTATCGCTCATGGCTCTGCTCCTTTCTGCGCTGTGGCTCGCTCCGGCGCAAAATCTGGTCGATATTCCGCTTGACGGTCTGCAACTCCTTGAACCGCTGTTTCTGTTCGTGGTAGGTGTTATACAGGCCGGATTTCTTGGAAACAAGCTGCTCGATCTCGTCCTGCAACGCTTTCCGGGCGGGCAGCTTGGTAATGCCATGCTCCCGGAAATACCGGGCGGCTGCGTCGGCTATGATAAAGTCGCTCTCATGCGCCTGCCGGTATGCGGCGCGGGCTTTCTCGGATTTCTGCGCTTTCAGCCCGTCGCGGGCGGGTTTGGTCTTGGCGTAGGCCAGCACCTGCCGCTGCAACTCCTTTTTCCCTTGCAGCTTCGTTTCCAGCGTTTTCAGTTCTCCGCTGGTCTGGCGCATTTCCTGATAGGCGGTATCAACGGCGGCTTCCAACTGCTCCGGGGAAGTGAAGCCGTATTCCTGATACACATTCAGCGTCGCGGCCATTTGTTTGAGGTTGTGCATGGTCGCCCAACGCTCATAGCCCCGGACTTTGCCCTCGGCTTTCTTCTGCTCAATGTCCACAAGCCGCTGCACATTCGGAGCGGTTTGAGGGGCTTTTGTGGGCTGTATGCCGGTTTTCCCATGCCGCTGGTATTCGGGTATGGCTGCGGCCTTTTCTGCGGCTCTGGCGGCGTTCTGCTCCAAAACGGCAAGGACAGCGGCGCGGTTAAAATCGTCGCCCAGCTTGCGGGCGGTAATGGGCTTTGTCCTGTCCGGCGTGAGGTAGGAAAGCCGCCCCCGGCTCTCTTTGACGGCCACGCCCTCCTGCAGCAGCAGAGAGGAAAAGTCCTCGAATGAGGTCGCCGCAGACAGCGCGGCGCGTATGGTCTGCCGCAACTTCTCCTTGTTCGTTTCAAACTTGGTCTGCCGGGGTGTGATACCCTCCGCAATCATGGGGGCGTTCTGCTTGTCCAGCGCAGCCTGTCCCTTTTTCTGCGCCCAATACTCCCGGTCGGTCACGCGGTTCTTGCTGCCGTTCAAGAGGTCGATTTGGTAAAGCCCCTCCCGGTGGCACATCTCCATGACTTCGGACTTGAAGTAGCGTAAGGCCGCGTCGGTACAGCGGTGCTTGCAGCCGGCCTTTATGTCGGCTGGCCTGTCCATGTAGGGCAGGAACGGCACTTCCTCTATCCGCAGGCTGTTAATGACGATATGCACATGGATATTGCCGCTGTGGTTATGCCCGTCCGGGTGGGTGCATACAAGGGCTTGGTGGCCGGGGAAATGCTCGGCGCAAAACTTCTCGCCCAACTCCTGCGCCCGGTCTACGGTCAAACCGTTGTCCGGGCCGTCCCGTGGGTCAAAGCTAATGATATAGTGGTGGCTTTTCACATCTTCCCGCCGCTGGTTCTTCCCATAGCGGAGATTTGCCCGCATACAGGCAACGGCAAAATCCTCGCCGCCGCAGTTCAGCGTGGACAGCCGGTAGTCCTCGCGGGGGATAAGCCTGCCGGTTTCATCAAGGACGGGCTTCATGGTAAACTCGTCATGCTCAAAAAGCAGGTATTGTTCGGCGGCTCCGTAGTCGGCATTTTTAGAGTTGATATGCTTGAGTGTTGCCAACCGCGTCACCTACTTTCTGTAAGACTTCATACTTGAGGGCGGCAAGGTCGGCTATGGCGGCGCGTACCTCGCCGGACAGTGCATTGTAGGGTGCGCCGTACTCGTTCAGATACCGGGCTATCTGGTTGAGGTTGCCGCCAATCCTGCCGTACTCGGCGGCCAGCTTCCCGACAGCGGAGAGCAGTTCGTCATTGACCGCCGACACATGGATAATGGGGCGTATGGTCGTGCGCCGTATCGCCTGCCGGAGAAATTCGGACTGGCTGATACCATAGGGCGCAAGCCGCGCTGTGAAGTCGGCGTATTCATCTTCGGACAGCCGGGTTTTCACAACGCGGCTGCGGTGGGGTGTGTTGTATTGCTTCGGCATGGGCTGTAAACCTCCTTTCACTTATCACAAAAAATTCTCTTATCTGTTAGCCATTTCCGGGGCGAAAGTGAGAAAAAACTTTTCGCCGGTCGGAAATATTTTTGCGGCGTAAGCCGCCATAGCAGGGTTTGGGGAAGGCACTCCCCAACAAGTTTCCCGCGAGGGGCAAAACCGCAGAATTGCGGATTTTGGCACCGTGGTAGAAACTTGCTCTTAGTAAGCCGCAAACTGCCCCTGTCTGGTTTTTCCGTATATAGAACGGACAGAACAGGACTTGCGGCCCGCTGTGGGCGGTCTTTTTTCCTTTCCGCTAAAGATACATTTCAAAGGCCGCCAGCTACCCGCTGGACGGGGATTTTTCAAAATTTCTTTTGCCTTAGTAATCCGGGCAACAGGATTTTGGCAACCGGCGGGCAGAGAATTTTTCCTTTCACTCCCTACAACACCGGCATATCCCAGTTGGACGGGAAAACTGGAATTTTTCGCTTTGTTCTCTACTACGGACAAAAATCAAAAATGCCAAACGCCGGGGCAAAAAAATTTCCCTTTCACTTACTACTACAATCCGAACAGGGCAAAATGGCCGGGAACGGAGCCGGGCAACAAAAAAAGCAGCAAATCTTTTTCAGACTTACTGCTTTCGCTGGCCGCCGGTGACGGCTGGTATTCAGTTTTGAATATTTAGGGCTGGCCGGTTTAATAATAATTCATTTAGTAAATACAAACTTCTATCTCAAATCAAAAAGAACACTTTCGTAGTCCTTTACGAAATACTTTATGTTTGTACGGCCTTTCTGAATAATTGTATGGCCTTCTGCTTCCAGCTTTTCCTTCTGTGCTTCTACACCACCGGGATATTTTGCGTTCAATTCCCCGTTTGCCTTTAAGGTTCGCCAATACGGGGTTTTATCTTCGGAACGCTGATAACTCGCCCATGCTGCAATAGATACAAAAATTCCGGCTGTGATAGGCTCTGTGAAATCCGCCCCATTCAGTTCAGCAAAATATTCACGGATTTTTCCGACAGTGATTACTTTGCCATAAGGAATTAGTTTCATCACCTTGTCATAGTCGATTGGTGGGGCAAAGTACATTCTGCTTCCACCATATTTTTCAATGCTTTTCTGGTCGGTAATGGTCTGAAATTTAGGCATATCCTTGCTATCGTGTAGCATAGCATTAAAATCCTTTTTATCTTCGTTCGCCATCTCTCAACACCTCCTGCCTTAATTATAGTGGAGCAAACCATTCCATGCAATGAGACGGTTTGAAAAGCAGCTTGAATTTTTCTTGCTTGATATGGGATATAGCTCAACGGTCGAAACGAAACTTGAACAGCGCGGCAATTAGCTTCTGCTTCACATATTCCTCAACCTCCGCATTGACTTTCCCGTGTACTTTGGAACAGTATCGGATATATCCGGCGTAGTGGGAAAGAACAGTGTCGATTGCGTCCGGGTCGCCCTCATGCGCCTTGACGATTGTTTCATAGGGGAGAAGTTTACTCATAGTCTTTTCCCTCCCTCCATAAGCCGCCGGAGCCGCTTCAAGGCAAGCTGAATATGCCGCCCCGCTGTGCTGCGTGTCCGTCCGATATGTACGCCGATCACGCGCTGCGGCTGGCGCAGGAAATAATAACGGAAAATTTCTTCCTGTGCCTGCTCCGGCAAAAGGGCAAGGGCGGCGGCAAGTTCCGCATGGTACAGAACGGCGGTCTGGCCGCAGGCGGTAAAAAGATATTCTTCAAGCTGCTCCTGCTCGGCAAACTGGACAAACTTCTCATTCATCAGATAGTCAAGGGAAACTTCCCGTTCCCACCTCCGGCGCAGCTTCAAAATCTTATCTATGGCGGCGTGACGAATGACAACCTTGCAAAAGGCGTTAAAGGTGTACTGGATATGCACTTTGTAGGCTTCATCTTCGGTCATGGAAATTCCCCCTCTCTGATAATAGTGCGGGGCGGCAGCACTCCTTGCTGTCGCCCCTTGATTGCCTACCAGCAAGGACAGTCGGGGCTGTCAACGGCGGGCGCAGTTCAGTCCGTTCATCTTACCGTTGACTGGCTCGGCTGGCTTTGCTATTTAATTGAAATCAAAATCAGTAATTACAACTTATCAATTTTATCTTTTATTTTTCGTTTTATCTTAAATAGTAAGCGTGCAGAATACTGTTCATTTTTAATTAACAGTTCATAAGCGTCGATTACTCCGGCACAATAGCAAAATCCCATAAGTCCTATCGCAAATCCGAAAAATACAAATGAGTGATATTCAGACCAAGCGAATTGCCCCTTTATTGTTAAAGAAACAGCTATAATTCCAACTATAAACAAAATAATGCTCGGAATGTAAATTACCGCATAAATTTTCTTTTTTGCGCGATATTCATTAGATAATTCTTTCAAATACCCATAATCGAATATCAACGGTTCTTCTTTCAAGACTTTATATTGTTCTTGTTCTGAAAATGCACCTAAAACAAAAGAAACGATACCTATAATAACAAAAATTGCCACTCCAAGAAAACGCCATGTTGAATTAGATATAAACATAATAAAAGGTATTCCTGCGAATGCCCAAGACATAAATCCCACACCAATATATCTGCTTACTTTTTTCTGATTTGCAATATATCCTGTTGCCATTTCCTTGCTTACATAATATCCTCGCTCATCTGCATTGCTGGAAGATTTTTCATCTTTCAAAAGATAATCTGTAGATATTTCAAAAATATTAGATAGTTGCAACAATTTCTCTGTTTCAGGAAATCCTTGATTGTTTTCCCACTTGCTAATTGCTTGTCTGGTTGTTCCCACTTGTTCAGCAAGTGCTTCCTGTGAGAGTCCTTTTTCCTTTCTTAACTTAAATAGCTTTTCTCCAAAAGTCATATGTTCTGCCTCCTTAATTTTGTGGTTTAATCTTATCAAATCGTATTGTAACTTTCTATCTTTTTTGAAATGCACATTGTCAACTTTGGGTTGCATACATGTTATTTACAGCTAAATCCCAATTTTTGCTATGGTTGGCCACTTCATTAAGACTTATTATATCATTCGGATATGAAATTTTCTATTGGTGTTCCCTCTGCCATACGGAATAGCAAGGATTGCTGTCTGTCAAACTTATGTGTTACTTTATGGCACATGAGCATTTGCGCCCGGATTGTCGTTGCCGTAACCCTCCATGAGGTTAATGGCACCCCAAATGCCAAGACCTGCGCCAAGCGCGATAACCAAAGTCTGCAATACACCAACTGCGCTGTTGAAAAACTCCATATAAACCTCGCTTTCTGCCGCTGTGCGGCTCAAAAAAAGTTGTTGAAAATGAAAATGCCGCCGTTATTCCTCGGCGGCTGCGTCCTCGTCGGACAAATCTATTTCGTATATGTCAAAGGCTTCATCGGGCTTTACGATTGCCGGACGGGTAGACATATACCGTTCCACGTCAAAAGCGTTTCTTTTGTCGAAGTCGGAAAGGTATTTGTAGTTCGGGTGTTTCGTGATGTCGTATTTGTCGCTTAAAAAGGGACGCACACCGCGTAGCTGCAAAATACATTTCCCACCGTCCATAACTGCTATTTCGTCCTGTGTCATCAGCTCCTTTCCTAATTTTTGATAAGTAAGTCCATGAGAAACCTGCGTGCCGCGATTTTCGGAAGTATTGAAACTGTCGATTGTTTCCCGTCCCAAGTTATCCGAAATATCCTTTGCATTTTTCCCACGTCCTCCCAAAAACAAGGTGCTGTCGGCATTATCAAGTATGATTTCTGCCGCGTCCTTGTAAATGGCTTTTAGTTGGCTCTGCGATTGCAGAATGATAGAAGCGGACATTTCCCTGCTGCGAATGGTCGCAATTAACTTATCAAAGCGGGGTATCTGCCCGATGTTGGCAAATTCATCAAGCAAAAACCGGACATGAATAGGCAATTTGCCGTTGTATTCGTCGTCCGCTTTATCACAAAGCAAATTGAAAAGCTGCGATTGCAGAATAGCGATAACAAAATTAAAGGTGTCGTCGGTATCGCTCATTATGAGGAAAAGCGCGGTTTTCCTGTCGCCCAATGTATCAAGTTCCAATTCATCATAGGACATGAGTTCCCGGAGTTCCTCTATATCAAAAGGGGCAAGACGCGCACCGCAAGAAATAAGGATTGACTTTGCCGTTTTGCCCGCCGCCAATTTGTATTTTTTATATTGCTTCACCGCGAAATGGTCGGGGCTGCGTTCTTCTAAATCGGCAAAGAGCAGATCAACGGGGCTTTGGTATTCCTCGTCGTCCTCGCGTGCTTCGCTTGCATTGATAAGTTCAAGCAGCGTTGTAAAGTTCATTTCCTCGGCGGGGGCTTCATACCAAATGTAGCCGATCAACGCGCAATATAATAATCTCTCGGCTTTCACCCAAAAATCTTCCGCGCTTTTTTCTCCCTCGCCTTTGGTATTGACAATAAGGGTATTGACAACCTTTAACACGTCCTTTTCGCTGCGGATATACACAAAGGGGTTATATCGCATGGATTTCTTGAAGTTTATCGTATTCAGCACTTTTATCTTGTAGCCGCCGCGCTGCAAGAGCTTTCCGCACTCGATTAAGACGGTGCCTTTTGGGTCGGTCAAGACGTAGGAAGAATGAAGCTGCATTAAATTAGGCTTTACGAAAAACCTTGTCTTGCCGCTGCCGCTGCCGCCGATCACCACGACGTTTTTATTTCTCGCATATTTCGGCTGCTTCGGGCGGCTGTTCATGGTAAGGCGTTCGGTCTGCGTCAAAATGATGTTGTTCTGAAAATCCGGGTCGATGTAGGGCTTTATATCTTCGGCGTTGCCCCATGAAGCGTTTTGTCAAGTGCTTTTTTGAGTTATTGACGCAAATTCTTGTGAAAGTGCGAAAGTGCAAAGTGCAAAGGGTCTGCGTTTTGCACTTTCAGCTTGCGGGTTCGGG
>NZ_NFHH01000017.1 GCF_002161285.1 Blautia sp. An81
ACCAGCTATTTTCGTATCAGATACAGAGAAATGCCCATCTCCATGGCTCATTCATCTGAGATAGTAACTTGAAAAACCTTTATTTTAAAGGAAAATCACTTGACAATATAGGGAGGAAAACTATGGCAGAATATGAAGTGATCCGGGAGATGTTTAATCTCTGTCCCGGAAATCAGATGCGGGATATTTTTATAGAAGAAGTAGAACTTCCTGAGGGGGCAGATCTGGAGGCTTTTGTGAGAAACAAGTTTAAAGCAGAGGAAGAGCTGAAGATCGAGAGGACGGATAAAGAAGACGGATCCGTGGTCTTTGACGTGATGACGGCATCTATCCACCAGAGATATACTATTTCCAGGTTTTAGATAACGATTCTAAGCTGTGTGGATGAATAGTTTACGATCCGTAAAACTTTTGCCCTTTGCTTTTTGGAATGGGTTTGCTATAATAAGAAAAGTGCCAGATTGGAGGAAAGACTATTGGAGAAACAGGAAAAAACACATACCCATATGCTGGATGATGGGAGAGTGCTAGAACACAGCCATGAGCCGGGGCATAGCCATTCTCATACCCATACGCACACAAAGGCTGTGCTGAACCGCCTTTCCCGTGCCATCGGGCATCTGGAATCCATACGCCGTATGGTGGAAGAGGGCAGGGACTGCAGCGAAGTTTTGATCCAGCTTTCCGCTGTGAAAGCTGCCATTAACAATACGGGGAAAGTAATCCTTCAGGACCATATCGAGCACTGCATCGTTGATGCGGTAGAGAGCGGAGATCATGAAGCTCTGGAGGAACTGAATAAAGCCATTGACCGTTTCATGAAATAAAATACCGGCCAGGGCGGAAAGGAAGAAACATGAGCGAAGAAAAGAAACAATGTGACAGTACAAGCTGCGACAAGGAGAGCTGCGCAGGATGCAGCCACGCAAAGGGAGGCGGGATTCCCAAGGAAAAATTAAATGAGCACTCCCACATAAAAAAGGTGATCGGAGTCATCAGCGGAAAGGGAGGCGTGGGAAAATCCTTTGTCACCGCTTCTCTTGCTAATGAGATGGCTTTTCAGGGCTATAAGGTAGGAATCATGGATGCAGATATCACCGGTCCTTCTATTCCCAGAATGTATGGGCTGAAGGGCTCTGCTGTGGCAGATGAAAGAGGAATTTATCCTATGATCACGGGAAATGATATTGAGGTTATGTCTGTAAATCTGTTATTGCCTCAGGAGGATGCCCCTGTGATCTGGAGAGGACCGATCCTGGCAAATATGGTAAAACAGTTCTGGACCGATGTGGTCTGGGGAGATCTGGACTATCTCTTTGTAGATATGCCTCCGGGAACCGGCGATGTGCCTCTTACCGTATTCCAGTCTCTTCCTATTGACGGAATTGTTATCGTATCTTCTCCTCAGGACCTGGTACAGATGATCGTTAAGAAAGCTTACAACATGGCGAAGATGATGAATGTACCCGTATTGGGCCTGGTGGAAAATTACAGCTATGTGAAATGTCCGGACTGCGGCAAAGAAATCTATGTATTTGGCGAGAGCAAGGTCGAAGAGGCTGCCAAAGAGGTGGAAGTACCGGTGATCGGCAAGATGCCTCTGGATCCGGAAATGGCTAAAGCTGTGGATGCAGGAGCCTTTGCGGCAGTATTGAACACATACCTGGGAGGCGCCGGAGAGTACCTTCCCCAGGTATAAAAATGGGGAAATAGTTACCAAAATTATAAAATATGGACCAGACTACACTTAGACAGGAGTGAGGTCTGGTCTTTTTATGCAAAAGAAAATTATGTGAATATTTCTAAAAAATTCTCTGAAGTTTCACACAATCTGTGGGTAATCACTAAAAATCCCGGCACAGTGGAAGGATTTTGGCAGAGCCGGGATCCTGTTGGAATTTGTTGACAAATGGTCGGACCAGTGTCATAATACCTGTAATCCAGAGAACACCTGCAGATCAATACCCTGAGGGGTACACAGGCTGTCTGGAGAAGTAAATGTGGTTTCTGACTGCTTTAAGAAAGGAATGGTAGTATGGTAGAGCGCCAGATTAAGCTGACTGCAAAGGAAGATGTGAAAGAGTTTGTTAATGAGGCCAGCAAATGCGACTTCGATATTGACATTTTTTACAACAGAGTAGTTATTGACGCAAAATCAATATTGGGTGTATTAAGCATGGATCTGACTCGAGTCCTGACTGTAAGATGCAACGGACAGGATGAGAGATTTAATAACTTTTTGAATAAATATGCAGTAGCGCAGTAAGTTAAAAAAGTATAGGATTTATAAGACGGGAGGCTCCGGAAAAGAGGGCTTTTGCGGCTGGGAATACAGGACGCAGAAGGCATCTTTTCCGGAGTCTTTCGCTGTATCCGGCAGTTTGGCTCTTTGTACATGAAGAGTATTGTGGTAAAATAAGCATATGGACAAGAAAGAAAAAGAAATCATTAAAATATCTGTTCGGAGCCTGGTGGAGTTTATACTCCGGAAAGGGGATCTGGACAACCGAAGAAGCGCAGCCTTTGACCGGGAAGCCATGTTAAAGGGCGGAAAAATCCACAGAAAGATACAAAAGCAGATGAAAGCTTCTTACAGACCGGAGGTTTCTCTGAAATGGGAGCAGGAATACGAAGACTTTATCATCCTGGTGGAGGGAAGAGCCGACGGGATCATTGAGGAGGAAGACAGAACAGCCATTGATGAGATCAAAGGGGTATATATGGATCTGAACTATTTGGAGGAACCAGTAGAGGTCCATAAGGCCCAGGCCATGTGCTATGCCTATATCTATGGAACACAGACCGGCAGGGAAAAAATCCAGGTACAGATGACCTACTGCCAGATGGAAAGTGAGGAGATCAAGCGCTTTACGGAGGATTTTACCATAGAAAAACTGAAAAAATGGTTTGGGGATCTGATGGGAGAATATTATAAGTGGGCCAGATTCCAGTATGACCGGCGGATCCTGAGAAAAAATTCCATGGAGGGCCTGGAGTTTCCCTATCCTTACCGGGAGGGACAGCGAGAATTGGTATCAGGGGTATATCATACTATTACTTCCGGCAGACAGCTTTTTATCCAGGCGCCTACCGGTATCGGAAAGACCATGGCCGCAGTCTTCCCTGCTGTCCGGGCAGTGGGACAGGGCTATGGAGATAAGATCTTTTACCTGACAGCAAAAACCATTACCCGGACTGTAGCCCAGGAGGCTTTTGCCCTTTTGCAGGAACGGGGACTGTCTTACAAAACACTGACCATTACCGCAAAGGAAAAGCTGTGCTTCTTGGAGGAGCCGGACTGCAATCCTGAGAAGTGTCCTTATGCCAAAGGACATTTTGACCGGGTGAACCAGGCGGTGTTTGAACTGCTGACAGAAAGAGACACGTATTTTCGAGAGGAACTGCTGGCCCAGGCTGAGAAATACCAGGTCTGTCCTTATGAAATGTGTCTGGATACCGCCACCTGGGTGGATGGGATAATCTGCGATTACAATTATGCATTTGACCCCAAGGTCCATCTGAAAAGATTCTTCGGAGACGGAGTGAAAGGAGATTATATTTTCCTCATTGACGAAGCCCACAATCTGGTGGACCGGGGAAGAAAGATGTACAGCGCTACTCTGTGCAAGGAAGAACTCCTGGAAACTGCAAGGACAGTAAAAGGACACAGTGTGAAGCTGTACCGGATCCTGAACCGGTGCAATAAGCTGATGCTGGAGTATAAAAGAGAGTGTGACACTTATCAGGTTCTGGAAAATATCGGAGGACTTTCTCTTCAGCTTTTGAATCTTCTGAGCGAAATGGAAAATTTCCTGGAACAGGACCATGAGGAAAAGGTACAGAAGGCTGTCCTGGATTTTTCTTTTGTGATCCGGCATTTTCTGAATATGTATGACCTCACCGATGAAAACTATGTGATCTATACCCATTATGGCGAGAGCGGCGAATTTCTCCTTACCCTTTTCTGCGTCAATCCCAGGAAAAATCTCCAGGAATGTCTGAATAAAGGAAGGAGTACAGTCTTTTTCTCCGGTACATTTCTGCCCCTGCCTTATTATCGCTCTCTTTTCAGCACCCGGGATGACGACTATGCCATCTATGCCGCTTCTCCTTTTCCGCGGGAGAATCTGAAACTGATGGTGGCCAGAGACGTAAGCAGCAAGTATACCAGGCGGGACCAGGAAGAATACAGAAGGATTGCAGAATATATTTTTCAGATGATCAAGGGAAAAAAAGGAAATTACCTTGTATTTCTCCCTTCTTATCGGATGCTGGAAGATATTTACGAAGTTTTTCAGGAGAGGATCCGTCAGGAGAATTTTCAGGTAAACTGTCTTTTGCAGAGCAGCGGCATGTCCGAAGCTGACCGTGAGGAATTCCTGGAGGCTTTCGAGGAAGAAGGGGAGATTTCTCTTGCCGGCTTCTGCGTTATGGGCGGAATCTTTTCCGAAGGCATTGACCTGACGGGAAAACGTCTGATCGGAGCTGCAGTGGTAGGTACCGGACTTCCCCAGGTGGGAAGTGAGCGGGAAATCCTGAAAGACTATTATGATAAAAAGGAGAAAATGGGATTTGACTATGCCTACCGCTATCCTGGGATGAATAAGGTCCTCCAGGCAGCGGGAAGGGTAATCCGTACAAAAGAGGACCGGGGCGTGGTGCTTCTTTTAGATGAGCGTTTTCTTCAGAGAGCCTACCGGGATCTGTTTCCCTGGGAGTGGAGAGGATATGAGGTGTGTACAGTGGCTCAGGCAGGAGAGAGGATCTGGAGATTCTGGGAAGAGGGATGAGGGATTCGAACCCTCATCGCTTATAAAAAAACTTGCCTCTCTTCCAGGCAGGGCTTATAATATTGGAGAAAAGTTTCAGAAGAAAGGATGGAGCGGATATGGAAATCGTAAGTACAAAGAATGCACCGGGCGCTATCGGCCCTTATTCACAGGCAATCATTTTAAACGGAGTGGTGTATACTTCCGGACAGGTGCCTTTAAGCCCTGAAACAGGAGAAGTAGTTGGAACTACTATTGAAGAGCAGGCAGAACAGGTAATGAAGAATCTGGGAGCTGTTCTGGAGGCAGCAGGCAGCAGCTATGAGAAAACCGTGAAGACAACCTGTTTCCTGGCTGATATGAATGACTTTGCAGCCTTTAACGAGGTTTACGGAAAATATTTTACAGGAAAACCGGCCAGATCCTGTGTGGCTGTAAAAACTCTGCCGAAAAATGTGCTTTGTGAGGTGGAGGCTGTTGCGGCAGTTGAATAAATAGGAAACCAAAACGCTCTTAGCTGTGGATAAAAAACCATATCTAAGGGCGTTTTTTTCGCAGAAATGCTATAGGAGATAAGAATTCATGAGATTAAAAAATGTATTGATCGTTGTAAAAAATATTGAAAGATCGAAAAAGTTTTATCATGACTTGTTTGGCCTTGAAGTGGTACTGGACAATGAGGGGAATATGATCTTGACAGAAGGTCTTGTGCTTCAGGAGGAAAAAATCTGGAGGGAGTTTCTGAAAAAGGATGTTATTCCAGAAAGTCATTCCTGTGAATTATATTTTGAGGAACGTGATATAGAAGGATTTGTAGAAAAACTTGAAAAGCTGTATCCTTCCATTAAATATGTCAACAGGCTTATGACACACAGTTGGGGACAGAAAGTAGTCCGCATTTATGATCTGGACGGAAATCTGATTGAAGTAGGGACGCCGATGTAAGATGATGAGAAAAGGGGCTGTCGCATTAGTCATATGTCAGGAATATTTATACATTTTATGCGAATTTGTCGAGCATAGCTTTGAGACCATAGGCTCAAAGCGGCACAGACTGAGCAATAAAATGTATAAATATTCTCGATTTTGATTAATGCGACAGCTCCTTCCATAATATCGTGAAAATAAGGCAGGGTAGAGTATTGATATTTTCGTGAAAATTCCCGTGGATGTAGAGGTGTGGTTCCGTTGATATGATTGATGTATGTATCCACATAATCGTTTGCTTCCTGAACAATAGTTGGAAGGTTTTTCATCATTTCAGTATATTCGTCCTGCTCGACAATGGCTGCTGTAATTGAATCAAAGTAATCAATATTTTTAATGATTGCTATTTTTGAATAGTCAAGACCAGATTTCGTTTTCTTTGAACGTGCAGTTCCGGTAAACATGAATGCATTTTTGTGTCCGATAGACGAGCGAAACGGAACACAAATAAAGTAATCATCATGGAAATCAATTAACAAGCAGGTATAAGGACGTCCATGTTTGTGCATCAGTTCAGGATATGTAGCAGGAGGATAGGCCTGGGTAAATTTGGATGATAGGAGTGATAGTTCTGAATCAAATTCCATTTTTCAATACCTTTCAACATAAAAAGCGAGGTCAACTAGTTGAAGTCAACCTCGCCGGAATTCCACTTCGCTCGGTCAATTTTTATTTTACCGATGTGTCAGAACCGTCACACATCATCTTCACTCGGTCAGTTTTTATTTTACCGACGAGTCAGAACCGTCACTCGTCATCATTTAGCGAAGGAAAGAAGGAAGTTCTTCTTTCACTTATATTATATGTGAAAGAGATCTTTTTATCAAGAGGAATAAAGCAGAATTAAAAAAATTTTTGTGACAAGTTTTCAGGCTGGTTTCTGATGTTTTAAAAGAGACATCAGAACCAGCAGGCACACTGGAAAGAGAATGGCAGTGAAGATTCCCAGGTTCATTTTTCCTGTGAACTGGGAGATGATCCCTACCACTCCGGGACCTGCAGAACATCCTACGTCTCCGGCCAGAGCGAACATGGCGTACATAAAGGTGCCGCCGCCTTTCAGATAAGTGGCGCCCAGAGAGAAGGTTCCGGGCCACATCAGTCCCACGGAAAAACCGCAGATGGCACAGCCAGCCAGGGCCAGAAGGGGAATGGGGGACAGAGAGGTGATCAGATAGCCAAGAATACACAGAAGGCTGGCAGACTTCAGGGATCTGATCAGATTCAGTCCTTCTCCTTTCATGCCATAAAGGAAACGGCTGAGGCCCATAAAGAAAGCAAAGGAGCAGGGACCTAACAGGTCTCCCAGGGTTTTGGATACTTTCAGTCCGTCTTCTGCAAACATAGAAGACCACTGGCTGACGCCCTGCTCCGAGGCTCCGGCGCAGATCATGGCAAAAAACAGGACCCAGAATACCTTTATTCGGAAAATGCTTTTAGAAAGTCTGGTCTTCTCATCGTCTCCGGGAACGGCATAAATAGGCACTTTCGTAAATGCGAAGAAAGTAAACAGAGGGACCAGCGCCCACAGAGGGGGAAGGAACCGCCAGTTTTCAATTCCAGCCAGGGTAAAGTATAAGGTGGATAAAAGCACCACGGCCATATGACCCCAACAGTAGAAGGAGTGGAGCATGCTCATCCGGGCAGCCTTATTGGTTCCCGGACAGGCCTCTACCATGGGGCTTACGATCACTTCCAGGATTCCTCCGCCTATGGCGTTGAAGATCATACAGATCAGGATTCCAGGGTAGGGATCCATAATAAAAGGAAGATAATAAAAACCGGTAAGACCGATGATGGTTACCAGAAAAGAACAGAGAGCTGCTTTTCGGTATCCGGTGCGTTTGATCACTTCCGGGGATATAAAGTCCACCAGGATCTGAATACAGAAATTCACAGTGATCAGAAGACTGATCTTGTCCAGTGAAATGCCGAATTCTCTGTTAAAAGTAAGAAATAACAAAGGCGGCAGATTATTGACAATGGCCTGGGTCACATATCCCAGGTAACAGCTGTAGACGGTATGTTTTGCCTGTAGTTTCATATGAGGTAATCTCCTGTGTATGTAGTTTATGCAGTGCAGATGGGGCCCAAAGGGAAGGCTTTTCTGCACCTGAGGACAGATGGCGGAAAGTTATTCCGGCATGCCTGCTTCCGGAAATAAATAGTGAAGGAATTTTTCTGCTCCCGGAGAGGAGGAAAGCTGGGAATTGTGAGCCAGCACCAACTGCCTTTTGGGAATAGTCTCCTGAACCTCCAGTTTGTAAAAATCTTCTCTCTGATGAGCCAGAACAAAATCCGGTACTACTGTGATCCCCAGGCCTATCCGGGCCAGGTCCAAAAGAAGGTCGTTGCTGGACAGCTCTGCCTCAGGGGAGAGAGAAAGGCCGTGACGGACAAAAAGCTGATGAAAGAATTCGCTGGTAGTGCTGGATTTTTCCAGCATAAGAATGGGATACTCTGTCAACTGAGACAGGGAAAGCTTTTTTCCTTCCAAGGCAAAATAATTCTTTCCTGCTACAAAGATATCCTGAAATTCTCGAATCTCATACCAGGTTTCCCGGCTGGTAAGATGGGTATTGGGGGCATTGACCACAATAAAATCTACCTTATTGTTCTGGAGAAGAGAGACACAGTCTCCAGAGGTAGCATTGGTGACTTTTATGCGGATATTGGGGTGTTCCCGGTGGAACCGCTGAAAGTAGGGGACCAGGAAATAGCGGCAGATGGTGTCGCTGGCGCCAATCCGCAGGGGAGCCTCCACAGATGGGGAGTTGAGAAGCTGATTTTCCCCTTCATATAGTAGATTTACTGCTGGCTCCACGTGACGGAGCAGGGCCTCCCCTTCAGGAGTCAGGGCCACCTTTTTGGTGTTCCGCAGAAACAGAGGATGTCCCAGCTTCTGCTCAAGAGACTTGATGGACTGGCTCACTGCTGACTGGGAAATATAGAGCTGCCTGGAGGCCTGAGAAAAGCTCAGAGTAGTGGCAACATAATAAAATACCTTGTATAGTTCAAAGCTAATATCCATAAAGGGCCCTTTCCTTTCTTTAATCATCAATTCTCCTGCTGTGCAGTAAATTTCCGGCCTATGTCTGGGCAGGTCCGTAAATGCTAAGAGATACTATATAGGGAATGATTTCAGGTGTCAACTTGTTTTTTAATATATAAATGCAAAATTTTGACAATCTTTATTGATGAGTATGACTTATAAAAAATATTAGTCATATTAATTTTACTTATAATGTGAATTGTGATAAACTGAGTTCATAGAGTGCTATACAAATGTTATTGCCCCAGGGGCAGAAAGGAGCTTACATGAGCGAAGTAAGGCGTGTCTATGTAGAGAAAAAACCGGATTTTGCGGTAAAGGCCAAAGAGCTGAGACATGAGATTAAAAGTTATCTGGGAATCGGAGACGTTACCGGCGTCCGTGTGCTGATCCGGTATGATGTGGAAAATATTTCTGATGAGGTATTTGAGAAGGCATGCACCTGTGTATTTTCTGAGCCGCCTGTAGATGATTTATATAAGGAAACTTTTGAAGCAGCAGAGGGCTCCAGGATTTTTTCTGTGGAGTATCTGCCGGGACAGTTCGATCAGAGAGCAGATTCTGCAGTACAGTGTATCCAGTTCCTGAAAGAAGATGAACAACCCATTATCCGTTCCGCTACTACCTATGTAATTGAGGGAAATGTTTCCGATGAAGAACTGGAGGCTATTAAGAATCACTGCATTAACCCGGTGGATTCCAGGGAAGCAGAGGCAGTAAAGCCGGAGACTCTGGTGACCAAGTTTGACGAGCCGGAAGATGTAAAGATTTTTGAAGGATTTACAGAAATGGAAGAGGAGGCCTTAAAAGAGCTTTATGCTTCTCTGAATCTGGCTATGACCTTCAAGGATTTCCTCCATATTCAGAACTATTTTAAGACAGAAGAAAAGAGAGATCCTTCCATGACGGAAATCCGGGTGCTGGATACCTACTGGTCCGATCACTGCCGTCATACCACCTTCTCCACAGAGCTGAAAAATGTAGAGTTCGGAGAAGGAGATTATAAAGAGCCTATTGTAAAAACCTATGAGAAATATCTGGCAGACCGCCAGGTGATCTATAAAGACAGAGATGACAAATTTGTCTGCCTGATGGATCTGGCTTTGATGGCCATGAAGAAATTAAAGGCAGAGGGAAAGCTTCAGGATCAGGAAGAATCTGAAGAGATCAACGCCTGCTCTATTGTAGTTCCTGTAGACGTAGATGGAAAGGAAGAGGAGTGGCTCATCAACTTTAAAAACGAGACACACAACCATCCTACAGAGATTGAGCCTTTCGGAGGCGCAGCTACCTGTCTTGGCGGAGCTATCCGTGACCCGCTGTCCGGACGTACCTATGTATATCAGGCTATGCGTGTGACCGGCGCAGCAGATCCTACCGTATCTGTGAAAGATACCATGAAGGGAAAACTTCCTCAGAAAAAGCTGGTCAGAGGAGCTGCAGAAGGATATTCTTCCTATGGAAACCAGATTGGTCTGGCTACCGGTTATGTAAAAGAAATCTATCATCCGAATTATGTAGCAAAACGTATGGAGATCGGGGCTGTTATGGGAGCTGCTCCAAGAAGAGCCGTTATCCGTGAAACCTCAGATCCGGGAGATATCATCATCCTTCTGGGAGGACGTACAGGCCGTGACGGCTGCGGCGGAGCTACCGGTTCTTCCAAAGTCCATACAGAGGAATCTATTGAGACCTGCGGCGCAGAAGTACAGAAAGGAAATGCTCCTACTGAGAGAAAAATCCAGAGACTGTTCCGCAGAGAAGAAGTGAGCAAGATTATTAAGAAGTGCAACGATTTCGGTGCAGGGGGCGTGTCCGTAGCCATCGGCGAACTGGCAGCAGGTCTGAAGATCGATCTGGACAAGGTGCCGAAGAAATATGCCGGCCTGGATGGTACAGAAATTGCTATTTCTGAGTCTCAGGAACGTATGGCAGTAGTGATAGATCCCAAAGATGTAGATACCTTCCTTGGCTATGCCCAGGAGGAAAACCTTGAGGCTGTACCTGTGGCTGTTGTTACAGAGAGCCCCAGACTGGTGATGAACTGGAGAGGAAACACTATTGTAGATCTGTCCAGAGCATTCCTGGATACTAATGGCGCTCATCAGGAGACCGATGTATATGTAGAGGTTCCTAACAAAGAAGGAAATGTTTTAGACAGGGCTTCTGATATCGGAGATGTGAAAAAGAAATGGCTGGATACACTTTCAGACCTGAACACCTGCTCCCAGAAGGGACTGGTGGAGATGTTTGACGGCTCTATCGGTGCAGGAAGCGTATTTATGCCTTATGGCGGAAAATATCAGCTTACAGAAACCCAGACCATGGTTGCAAAAGTTCCGGTCCAGAACGGCAAGACCGAGACTGTTACTATGATGAGCTATGGCTTTGATCCTTATCTGTCAAGCTGGAGTCCTTATCACGGAGCTGTTTACGCTGTGACAGAATCTGTGGCAAGAATCGTAGCTTCCGGCGGAGATTACAGCAAGATCCGCTTTACCTTCCAGGAATATTTCAGGAGAATGACCGAAGATCCTCACCGCTGGAGTCAGCCTTTCGCTGCTCTTCTGGGAGCTTATGCGGCACAGCTTGGCTTTGGACTTCCTTCTATCGGCGGCAAGGACTCTATGTCCGGAACCTTTAATGATATCGATGTACCGCCTACGCTGGTATCCTTTGCTGTGGACGTGGCAAAAGAAAAAGATATTATCACACCGGAGCTGAAGAAAACAGGAAGTAAGCTGGTATGGCTGAGAATGCCCAAAGCTGCCTATGATCTTCCGGATTTTGAGGCCCTGAAGGAACAGTATGGTAAATTCAGAGAAGACGTTCAGGCAGGAAGAATCCTCTCTGCATATGCTCTGGACCGTCATGGCATTGCCGCCGCTGTTTCCAAAATGGCTTTTGGCAATCAGAAAGGCGTGAAGATTGAACATAATGTAGATGAGAGAGACCTGTTCTCACCTGGATTTGGAGATATTATCTGTGAAGTGGCAGATGGAAAGGTAGGAGAACTGGCCATTACCTATACTGTGATCGGTGAAGTGACAGATACTGCCTGCCTGGAATATAAAGATATGAAGATTACTATGGCAGAAGCTCTGGAAACCTGGAAAGCTCCTTTGGAGAAAGTCTTCAAGACACGTTCCGGTTCTGAAACAGATGATGCTACCAAAAGTATGGATAAGGGTCTCTATGACACCAAGGACGTACACATCTGTTCCCACAAAATTGCCCAGCCTACAGTGTTCATTCCTGTATTCCCGGGAACCAACTGCGAGTACGACAGCACAAAGGCATTTGAAAGAGCGGGAGCAAAGGTTATTACCAAGGTATTCAAGAATCTGGATGCGGAGCACATCCGTGATTCCGTGGAAGTCTTTGAAAAAGCCATTGACCAGGCACAGATGATCATGTTCCCAGGCGGATTCTCCGCCGGTGACGAGCCTGATGGATCTGCCAAGTTCTTTGCGACAGCTTTCCAGAATGCAAAGATCAAAGAAGCAGTTATGCGTCTGTTAAATGAGAGAGATGGACTGGCTCTTGGTATCTGCAACGGCTTCCAGGCCCTGATCAAGCTGGGACTGGTTCCCTACGGTGAGATCATGGGACAGACAGAAGAATCTCCTACACTGACCTTTAATACCATTGGACGTCATATTTCCAAGATGGTTTACACTAAAGTGGTGACAAACAAATCCCCATGGCTGTTAAAGGCAGAGCTTGGAAAAGTTTACACCAATCCGGCTTCCCACGGTGAAGGACGGTTCGTAGCTAACGAAGAATGGCTGAAGAAACTCTTTGAGAACGGCCAGGTGGCTACTCAGTACTGCGACCTGAATGGAAACATTACTATGGACGAAGAATGGAATGTAAACGGTTCCTACTGTGCTATCGAAGGAATCACCAGCCCTGACGGACGTGTTCTGGGTAAGATGGCTCATTCCGAAAGAAGAGGCGACGGCGTAGCCATTAATATCTACGGAGAGCAGGACATGAAGATCTTCGAGTCCGGAGTGGAGTATTTCAAATAAGATATTGCTGAAGAGAAAGTAACTTAATGACAGTTAGATAAGCGAGCAGCAGAAAACGGGTAAGAGGCTAAAAGATTCTTGCCCGTTTTTCTATATATTAATGAAGAGTTTTGCTGTCCGTTGTCTATATAGAATGGAATAAGGTAAAATTAATAGAGGCTTACTATGGAACATTTTGGTGTAACTGTACGTTCTGGAAAATATGGCCTAGAACTAACAAGGGAAAAGTATGCATTTATCAATAATAAATCTTCTTTTAACAAAAGCCCATATTTAGTTATAAGAGATGCTTATACTGATGAAACTGGGAAATATTATACAGATGAATGGTGTCTTGAATATAAAGAAAAATGTCTTCAAAATTTTGATTTAAATATGAAATTTTTTTCGTGTTTAAATCATGATGAATTTGAACATGAAATCACTAACTTTCTTCAAGACAATAAAGAGTTTAAATGTGTACATGATTTAAAAGAATGGAAAGGAATTAGAGGATATTATCTGATGATACTTGATAAGTATTGTCAAATTTATGTTGGAACGACAGATGATATAAAATCACGCATTCAACAACATTGGTCTTTCAGATGTAAAAAGGTTGAATGCAATAATTTTTCATGATATGCTTAAATTAGCAATTCTATTATTTTCTTTAGTTCTATTTTGATTCATTTATGAATGTTCAGTATTAAAAAGTTATTTTTTAGTGATTAACAGTGCTATTCCCCAAACAAAATTATCTGCCAACTAATGCTAAAAGACTGCGCAGCAGGAAATAAATAAAGGAGGTGTACTTTGGAGAATATAGAGATAAGAAATATTCCAGTAGTTGAAAATATTATATTTTCAGGTAAACAGAATATCCCATGGAAATGTGTCGAAAAGTATCTGAAGTCTTATGTGGGATTGGTAGTTAAGGTAGAAGAATATCAAGATAAAATAGTGATAGCCGGCAACTTCCCAGATGAATATACAGGCTCAAAATACACAAAATCTTTAAGAGGAGCAGTGGCAAAAGCTAAAGCAAATGCGGTGCAAGTTATTGAACCAATGATTCAGTATGCAACAAACAGAAGATGGACTGAAAACAAAAGTAAAAAACATAAGAAAGATGCGTCTGAGGGCTGGTACCGGTATGATACTAAATTTTATATACAAGTCCAAAGCAGCAATGAATTCAACAGGCGGCTTAATCTATATAGTGCTTCAATTATTGTCAGGATGACTTTAGATGGATTATTTTTATATGATATAATAAATATAAAAAAAGAAGCGAGTAAGCCGCTTGAGTCACCATGACTGTACGGTAGAAAACCGCTTCTTTTCTTTAAACTATCATAAATATAGAAATAATGCAAGTAGAAATTTTTGTTCCTGAATATTCACGTCCGCTTTCTGTTTTCAAAAAAGGGTATCTTTTCAATAGCTTCCAGTATATCCTGAAAATCTTTCCTGGGAGCCAGGTCTATGTATTTTCTTAAGAGGTCAGTCTCCTGTTTTTTGTATGGGCCGTAGAAGATATTGTAAAGATCGTGGCCTCGGATATAGATTTTAATCTCTTCCATATTCTCCTTAATATCTTCTTCCGTTTCCAGATTCTGTCCCAGAACCTGAGTGAGGTGGCGTCCGCTCCGGGTGCGATGGAGATATTCTGTCCATTTTTCCAGAAGGATTTTATAGAAATCTTCCGGCTTAGGAAGGATATCAAGCCTGGCCATAACCTCTGGATTCAAAAAATAATTTTCAAAAGAATAATATTTCAGGACCAGCACGTTTTTCGACGTCACTCTGGGCAGGCGGTCTACATCTTCCAGATTCCGTTCCTCATAATATCTGCATAGAGAACGGACCAGCTCCTGGTGATCTTTGCCGTCTCCGTCCCGGATCATGAGAAACTGATCTTTCAGGTAGACCTGATTCATATATTTCAGGTTTGCATAGGTCTTGATGTTGGTACAGCTATTAGTAGTTATAATAGAAATCCGTGAGAGACTGCCGTCTTCGTTGTAGA
The DNA here is from genome assembly GCF_002161285.1 of Blautia sp. An81. Lineage (GTDB taxonomy): Bacteria > Bacillota > Clostridia > Lachnospirales > Lachnospiraceae > Blautia > Blautia ornithocaccae. The sequence continues at coordinate 14,854 of NZ_NFHH01000017.1, forward strand.
TTTCGGAATAGTATTTTTCCAGAAGAAGAGGAAGGCGGCTTTTGTCCTGCTTTCCCTCTACGATAAAAACAAAATCCACACCCAGGAGATCTCCCGCAGAGTAGCCCAGATCTTCCAGGACCCGTGAGAGGCTGGTCTTTTCCCGAAGGCTGGGAAGACCTTTTTCATCGAGAACAATCTGCCGTATCTGCCGGCTGTTAAATGGGGACAGCAGATTGGGAGAGTGGGTGGAAAAAATTACCTGGCACTTTTTGGAAAGCCGGTAAAGGATTTCGCTGGAAGTCTTTTGAAGCTGAGGATGAAGAAAGATTTCCGGATCTTCCATAAGGAGAAGGGCAGGAAGCCGGTCCTCTTCTTCCATGTAGGCTTCCAGAAGAGACAAAAGGTAAATGCTCCGCATGCCTTCTCCCAGCTGAGATACGGGAAAAGGATCTTCATGGTTTCTCTGTCGGATATATCCATGAACCTGGAAAAGCTCTCCAGTATGGCTGGTGAGGTCATAGGTAATCTCCCCATGGTAACCGCTGTTTTTTCCGAAATACTGGTTTACCTTGTCTGAAAAATCTTTCAGATTCATATGATACAATTTATATTCCAGAAGCTTTTCTGTTTCGAAGGCGTTCAGCTCTTCCGGGGTTTTCCTGTTCAGAAGGCCAATACAGGAAAAACAGTGGGTACATTTTTTCATTGGGTCGAAAAGGCAGCAGTCCATACGCATCTGATTCAGCAGATCATCTTCGGTAAAGGACAGGAGATTGTGCTGGACCTTTTCCAGATTCCTTTCACTGTCCAGAAAATAGACAGAGGGAAGAAGCTGGGGAATGTAGCGGTTGTTTTTATGAAAACCGTCATGGTACCGGATACTGCCATTCTGATTGGCAATATAGGAAAAGGTCAGCACATCCTTTTGGAAAGAGGGAAGCTTCTGACAGAAATCCCGATACCAGGAGTCCCACCGTTTATAGGAGCTGACTTTTTTTGCCTGAAATAGAAGTTCCAGATCCCGGGAGGTCAGGGAGAGGGAAATAGAAATTTCAATGTTCTGCTTCTGAAGGTTAAAATCAGAAGCAGAAGGGCGATATTCTCCCATAGCAGCGGCAACAGCCTGAAGGACAGAAGACTTCCCTACACTGTTTTGTCCCACTAAAATCAAGGCAGATCCGATATCCCGGATGATCATGTTTTCTATGGATTTAAAATTCTGTATCTGAAGAAAAGAAATTTCCATGGAAGGCCTCCTCGTGCAAGACTTATAAGATATACTCATCATAGCATAGGGCAGGGAAAAATGATAGAAGAAGACAGGAGAAGCTTTGAAAATCTTTAGTGTAAAAAGAGTTTGACATTTTGTATCATAAGCACTATACTGAAAATGTAAAAAGGATTTGACATATTAGAAGTTAAGGGGGATTTTTATGGACAAAGCAGTTGTTGCAACGATTATTTTTGTGGCTGTATTATTGATTTTTGCCGTGCTGGATATTCTTATGATCATATCTCTGGTCCGGCCTGGAGACGAAAGAGGGCAGGTTATTGTATGGAAAGCCAGTGCTTTTACCCTTCTTGGCATGACAGGTGCTTTGATAATCGAGGTCATTGAAAGTATTGCCAGCGGACAGGAAATGGCGATCAATCCTTTTGTCCATTTAACAGCTACAGGGATTGTTTATTTCGGCGCACTGTTATTTTTCAAGAAAAGGCACGGTGGATAATATGGAAAACAGAATCAGAGAAATCCGGAAAGGGCTGGGGATTTCCCAGGAAGAGCTGGCAAAAAAATGCGGTGTGTCCAGACAGACGGTAAATGCCATAGAGAATAATAAATATGATCCAACTCTTTCGCTGGCCTTTCGTCTGGCAATGGAGCTTCAGATACGGGTAGATGAACTTTTTGTATTTCGCAGGGAATAGAGAAGGATGGTAATAAGGAACTGTTGCATTAAAACATATTCTCGATTTTGATTAATGCGACAGTTCCTTAAAGATTTAGCGGATACCGTTAAACTTTCCAAATGCTTTTTTCAGTTTTCCATTTTGAGAAATATTTCCGTTGCTGCAGACGATTACCTCTGTAAAGTGTTTCGGATTTTCATAGTCTTTGCTGTTTCCGTCGTCATCGTACAGCTCATAAGCTGCTTTGTCTGTAACATATCCTAGCAGATCCAGATGTTCAAAATCCATATCCGCTACGCTTCTTGCGCTTTTTGCCACAGGAATTACATGATTTTTCCGGATAAAGAAAATCAGTTCTTCCATGGCTGCGGGCACGTAGTGATGGCCTTTTTCCATGACCCGGACATCATAGTCTTCTGGAGTCCGCATAGTCACAAGCATCATATCTTCCGGCAGATATACATAGCGGCCAGCAGCATTCTGCTCATGGACCGGAGCCACCATGATACTGTCACCTACCATCAACTGATCTTCTACCTGATCTGCAAAAGAATCTTCAGGATAATCAAAGGCCAGGGGGCGGAACATCATCTCATCTCTCAGGGCGGCTTTCATGTATTCACTGTATAAATAAGGTAGGAGACTGTAGCGGATTTTTATCATATTTCCGCAGGCTTTACTGTTTGAGAACTGATACAGTTCCTGTTCACGGGTTCCCAGGGCGGAATGGTTCCTCATCAGAGGAGTAAAGAGGCCGAACTGCATCCAGCGCAGCACCAGGTCCTCTGTTGTGTCAGCACCGAAGCCGCCCAGGTCTGCGCCAGTGTACAAAAATCCACACATATTCAGAGAAGGCATCATTTTGATGTTCAGCAGCAGATGAGACCACCAGGACAGGTTGTCACCCTGCCAGATTCCGCCGTATCGATGCATTCCAATATAGGAAGAGCGGGAGAACATGAGGATTCTCTTGTCAGGCTCCAGTTCCTCAAAGGCTTCTCCGGCTGCACGGGTCATATTGTATCCATACAGATTATGGACTTTATCGTGACGCACAGGAGTTCTCTCTCCATTGAAATTATGGTAAAAGCTGCGGTAATCTTCCGGATTATTAGCAAGTCCCAGGACCAGATCTTTAAAGTGAAAATGAGTCATCAGGTCCTGATTTTTTCCCCGGAAAGTTTCCAGTTCATCGAATACTTTTTCCAGCCGCTTTTCTGAGTAGAAAATAGCAGGCTCGTTCATATCATTCCAGAATCCATCAATGCCCTGTTCCAGAAGAAATTTATACTTTAGACCAAACCAGCGGCGGGCTTCCGGATTCAGCATATCCGGGAAGTGTACCCGGCCTGGCCATACGGCAGCAACAAAGTCTTTTCCCTCTTCATCTTTGCAGAAATAGCCTTTTTCTACCCCTTCTTCATAAACAGGATAGCCTTCTTCAATTTTAACTCCGGCATCAATGATAGGAACCAGATGAATATGCTTTTCCTGCATTTCTTTTACAAATTCCGGGAAATTTGGGAAAGTTTCATCGTTCAAAGTAAAATCTTTAAATCGCTCCATATAGTCGATATCCAGGTAGATGCTGTCCAGGGGAATATCCAGTTCCCGATACCGGCGTTCTACTTCTCGGATGTCTTCTTCAGATTTATAACCCCAGCGGCTCTGACCAAAGCCAAAAGCCCACTTGGGCGGGATATAGCTCCGTCCGATCATACGGCGGAACTGATGCACAATGTCTTTGAGATCCTTTCCGTCTATATAATACAGGTCCATGTCCCAGTTATCCATGGTAATCTCCGCAGTATCTTGCTGAGTATACCCCAGGTCAAAGGTGACTTTTCCAGGATTATCCAGGAAGATTCCGAAGGGCTTTTTTTCGGCAAATATCAGAAAATTATGGGCCGCATAGAGAGAATGGGTGTCTTCTCGATGGTTAGGGTCATCGGTACAGTCACTGGTGTAGATCCAGCCCCTTTTATTAATGCCCCGTACCTGCTCGCCCAGGCCATATACCGGCCTCCCTTTAGTCATTTTAAAGGAAATTTTTTCTCCTTTTTTTACTTCTATACAAGGGATCTTACCTTCTTCAACGGGGTAGTTTTCTACTACCGCCTCTGTATTCAGCGGATTTCCGAAACGAAATTTATGGATCATCTTTATCTCCTTTCTGCTGCTTTGACACAGTTTAATGCCTTATGATATTATTATAGCGGCAGCAGAAGGGATTTTCTTGCATATTTCCAGCTTTTTCTAACACAATCCTGCTGTCAAAGGAGATTATTTATGAAACAAAACCCTAACCTGTTTGAGGCGGTGCAGCATGGTTCTGCCATGTTCCCCCTGGAATACTATCACTGTGTTTTTCCTCTTGGAATCAGTAACCTGCCGGTACACTGGCATGAGGAATTTGAGATTACTCTGGTGCAGAAAGGTACCTGCATCTATCAGATTAATCTTCATCCCTATAAAATCAGTCAGGGGGATATTCTGATCCTTCCTCCAGGAATGCTTCATGGAACTGGCGAACAGCCTGAGACAGAATTTATTACAGACAGCTTTGTTTTTTGCCTGGATATGCTGGAGAGTCAAAGAACAGACTCTTGTACTACAGAATTTTTTGCCCCTTTGATCAGTGGAATGCTTCGTTTTCCTGTATATCTTCCGGCAGAAGATTCCATGGCCAGGCTCCTTGGGGAATCCTTTGAGAAAATCCGGCAGACCTTTCTTCAAAAGCCCCTTGGCTATGAACTGGAGATTAAGTCGGAGCTTCTCCATTTGTTTTTCCTGCTGTACAGCCAGGTACCGTATCAGCGGAGCAGTCAGGAACACAGAGAGATTACAGAGAAGCTGAAGCTGGTGCTGCAGTTTATCCAGGATCATTATCAGCAGGGGATTACCGTAAAGGAGCTGGCAGAGCTCTGTCATTTCAGTGAGTACCATTTTATGCGTTTTTTTAAACGGCATATGAATATGACCAGTATTGAATATCTCAATCAGTATCGGCTGGAAATGGCTTCCCGCCAGCTTGCGGAAACAAATCTCTCTGTGACCAGCATTGCTCTGGAGTCAGGGTTTAATAATATTTCATATTTTAACAGGGTATTTAAGCGAAAATTTGGAGTTACGCCTATGGAATACCGCGCTTACAGTAAAAAGAGTTAACGCAAATGGATGTCTGCAACTTCACTGTTGGTCCAAATCCGGACAGGAAGCTGGAAGAATCCGGCACCGGAGGAAATAATGGTGTGAGTTCTGCCAAAAGTTTCATGACCTATGAGTTTCCACAATTTTCTGATTAAGAAAAGCTATATAGATATGGATTATTTATACGGAAAACTCAGCAAAGCCCAGGGACTTTTTGTTATTGTAAGAATTGAAAAAGATCTCATATTTCCTGTATAATGAACAGAAGGGAAAAATCTGTTTAGAGGAGGGCGTAATTTATGGCTTATAAGGATGAGTGGCTTCTGCTAGAGGCAGATGATGATATAGATGAGATGGAGCACCGGGAGCCCACAGAGGAATTTTTATTCTACCGGGCTGTGGCCAGCGGAGACGTAGAGCAGGTAAAGAAAAACTGTGAACAAGGTCGATTTGTGGAAGAGGAAGGTGTAGGCGTTTTATCGAAAGACCCCGTGATAAATCTGAAATATCACTTCGTGATCACAACGGCTATGATCACCCGTCTGTGCAGGCAAAATGGCATGGAGCTGGAACAGGCTTTCAGGCTTAGCGACTTTTATATTCAGAAACTGGACGATATTTCCACAAAAGAACAGGTCCAGAAGCTTCATGACGAGATGGTCATGGATTATACGGAAAAAATGCGGAAATATTTCCGCAGCGATACCAATTCCAGACATATTAATGTCTGCAAAGAGTATATATATTCCCATATTAAGGAGCGGATCACCATTGAAGATCTGGCTGATGAGCTGGGGGTTTCTGCCAGCTATCTTTCCAGGCTGTTTAAAAAAGAGACTGGAGAATCCGTCAGCACATATATACGAAAACAAAAAATTGAAATGGCAAAGAACATGCTGAGATACAGTGATTATTCCATGATAGAAATTGCAAACCGTCTGGCTTTTTCTTCCCAGAGCCATTTTATCCAGCAGTTCCGTGAGGTAGTTGGAATGACTCCGAAAAAGTATCGGGACGAATATTATATGGTACAGTGGGATATTACAAAAGAAACAGAGTCTGAACCATAAGAAGTGGAAACAGCACCGGATAAGGCTTTCTGTGCAGGCCTTATCCGGTGCTGTTTTTTAAAGGATCAGAGTGATTTCATTTTCATCCAGAAGCAATTTTTCCGGGATATAATTATCCTCCAGTTCTTTGCCGTTTAAGAGCAGCTTTACACATCCGGATTCATGACCGGAAGGATTCTCTACAGAAATATGCAGTTTCCTTCCACGGAAATCTTTGCGGATCTCAAAATGATCCCAGTCCTTCGGAACAGAAGGGGAGATCCGGATACCCTCCAGATCGGGACGGAGTCCTAAAATACCTTCTACACATCCGACCATAACCGTTGAGGCGGTACCTGTGAGCCAGTGGACATGAGACCGGCCAAAGTGGCTGCTGGCCCGGCCCTCTGTAAACTGACCGTAGCAGTAGGGCTCCAGACGGCGGATTTCTGCCTGGTCATTCTGGGCTGCCGGAGCATTTTCTAGGAAATATTCAAATGCCCGTTCTCCATGTCCCTTCAGAGCCTCTGCCAGGATCAGCCATCCCTGAGACTGAGAGAAGATACCGGCATTTTCTTTTACGCCCTGATTATAGATCACTGCCAGAGCGCCGTCGAAGGCATGAGCGTGATAAGGAGGATCCATAAGGATGGCTCCGTATTGGGTATTGAGACGTTTATGGACATTTTCCATGATAAGATCTCCCTGGTCTTCGGTAGCCAGGCCGCTGATCACTGCCCAGCTCTGAGGATTCAGCCAGAAGTTAGCCTCAGGATCTTCGGCAGCCCCGATCCGGTCTCCGGATTCGGTATATCCCCGGATAAAGCGGTCTTTGTCCCAGCACAGAGTCTGGATCTTTTCTCCCATGCTTTTCTGAGTCTCTTCCAGAAAACGGAGATACTGGTCGTCTTTTTTATGGAGAGCAAATTTCTTCATTAATGTTAGTGCATAGTAGAACTGCAGGGCAACAAAAGAAGACTCTCCCTGAGCGCCCAGACGGAGACAGTCATTCCAGTCTGCATACAATCCTGCCGGCATGCCATGAGGTCCCAGATGATCCAAGGAGAACTGGATCGCCCGTTTCAGATGTTCATAGACACTGCCCTCCTCTTTATTGGCAAAGGGGATGACTTCATCCAGAAAGCCGGTATTTCCTGTCTCGGAAATATATTTATAGACTGTAGGGAACAGCCAAAGGGCATCGTCTGCCCGGTATGCGGGATGTCCCGTAGCCTGTACATAGGAAGGATCGTCAGGAGTATCTTCATGTCCCGGGTTATGGGTGAACTTTACAAGAGGAAGTCCTCCCCCGTTGTTTACCTGGGCAGACAGCATGAAACGTATTTTTTCAGCCGCCATCTCCGGGGAAAGATGGATGATCCCCTGGATATCCTGCACTGTGTCACGGTAGCCGTATCCGTTGCGCAGACCGCAGTAGATGAAAGAGGCAGCCCGGGACCAGATGAAGGTTATGAAGCAGTTATAGGCATTCCAGGTATTGATCATAGTGTTAAAGGCAGGACTGGGTGTCTTTACCTGGAGATGATCCAGTCTGCCGTTCCAGTCTGCTTTCAGCGTTTCAATCTCCTGGAGGATCTGTTCCTGTGGATTTTTGTAGGAAGCCAGAATTTCTGCACATTTTTCAGAGGAATCCATTCCCAGGACAAAGAGGATGGTTTTAGATTCTCCCGGCTGTAATGTCACGATGCAGGAGAGAGCGCCGCAGGAGTTTTCGTTATAACTGGTAACATTTCCCAGATCTCCGGACACTATACCCTGGGGATTCCCATATCCGTGATATTTTCCAAGGAAAACATCCTTGTCTCCGCAGTAGGAAGAAACGTTTTCCCCTGCCAGACCGAAAAACCGTTCTGTGACATTTTTTTCATCTACAAGCCTGTCCTCCGGCTGGGCATCCAGGTTTCCGTGTATCTGCTGGATAATGGAATTATTCCGGAACAGGGTCCTGGTTATAAAAAGAGAGTACTGAAGATTGACCTGATCCTGCTCGTAATTGCTGTGATTGGTAAATTCTCCGTATCCGGTTAAAGTAAGTTCCCGGGTCTCAGAAGACTCATTGGCCACTGTAAGCCCCCATACTTCATAGGTTTTTCCAAGAGGAACATAATAGAGAGCTTCGGAACGGATCCCGGCATAGAAAGCAGTCATTTTTGTATAGCCCAGACCATGACGGCACTGGCTGTCATATCTGTCCAGATCTTTTCCTACCGGCTGCCAGGAAGCAGACCAGTAATCCTTTGACTGGTTATCCCGGATATAGAGGTATCGTCCCGGCTGATCGAAATTATTGAAGACATACCGGAGGATCCTTCCATTAGCTCCCGATTTGGCGAAACTGTATCCCCCTGCATTGTTGGAGATGATAGCTCCATATTCAGGAGAACCCAGATAATTCACCCAGGGAGCCGGGGTATCCGGCCGTTCAATTACATATTCTCGGTTTTTATCATCAAAATATCCGTATTTCATTATGAATACCTGCCTTTCAATTTCTATTTAAATAAGTTTTATAGTGACAGAATGCAACCCATCTCCCAGACTATCCAGTGTTTTTTGGGAGAGAACCCCATAAGAATTATCAACAACGGGAAGTTCCCTGCCTTCACAGACAGCGGAAGCAAGGGTATAGTTACCATAGTCTTTTCTGTCTGCATTCTCGAAGATGACATCTAAAGTTTTATTGGCAAAAGAGATCCGGATGGAAGCTTTTCCCTGGCTGTCAAATTGCTCTGCCAGAAGTTTGGGAGCGATGATAAGATCCCCGCCTTCTCCCCGGACGCCGAAGACCTGTGTGACCATGGTCAGCATATACCAGCTGGCGGCTCCTGTAAGATAGTGGTACATGCCCCGGCCATCTGAACGGAAATATTCGGGAATCCCAGGATAGATCCGGCTGGTGTTAAAATCCAGAGCTGTATCAGACAGAGATTTCAGGACTTTCCAGCCTTCCTTTGCATAGCCACGGCGATATAAGGCATTTCCATACATGACAGCCATATGAGAGAATACAGCTCCGTTTTCCTTTTCCCCATAGGCAAATCCAAACATCCGGCCAAGGTCAAATTTTAATTCATGGAAATCTGTATTCAGCCGGTATCCTCCGATTTCCTTTTCATATAAGTAATGATCGGCGCTTTTTATAATGCTTCTGATCTGAGGGTCCTCGGCTACTTTTCCCATAATGGCGAAAACCTGCCCTGTAAGCATCATTCGTACCTGGTCTTCCAGGATACCTTCTACAGCCTGGCCGTGATTGTCATAGTAACTGTTGAACCAGCCTTCTCCCTGGCCGGCCTGGATCCATTCCTGTTTCCGGATGTGCCCGGACAGCCATTGGGCTTTGTGCTCAAGATTTTCAGCAAGAGACAGGAGAGAAAATGTTTTTCGTCTGCCGCTGACATGATGGCGGCACAGGGAAGTAAAGCGGGCCAGGACCTGCTGCTTCTCGCTGATATTATCGTAAAGTTCTTTATCATCCTTAAGTAAAACTTCCAGCTCTTCCAACAGGTCTGTGGTTTTGACAGATCCGGTGTCTGCTAAAACACGGATCAGCTCAGCCAGTTCCCGGAGATTCCCAGCATAGGCACAGGTGAAAGCTACACTTTCTCCTCTTTCTGATGCCATGTCTAAGGCGTCATTCCAGTCTGCTCCCCGGAGCCGGCAGATATTGTGTTCTCCCACCTCATAAAAAGCGGTGAGCTGCTGGATCAGCAGATGCTCCAGGATACTTCCGGTGTAGATCTGTTCCTGGCCGGTCATTTGAAGGTTTCCCTGGCTTTCTGTCCAGAGGGTATCCAGCTCGGTCCCTCTCCGGGCCTGTCCGTCTTTAAAATAAGGAACCTGCCTTGTGAGAATCCGGATATCTCCCGTCTGATCAATATAAAGCTTGGTGGTCATCTGCGGCCAGAGACCATGGTCCATCCATACACGGGCGATTCCGTTTCGGTCTGCGATAAAGTTTCCGTCTCCGGCTCCTATGATGGTAGCGTTAGTGCCGTCAATGCGGACTCCGGAAAAATTTTTCTCAATCATCATTCCTACGTCTTTAGGATCCATTAACAGAAGAGAGAGGCAGTCCTGCCACAGATCCCGCCATCCCCGGCCCCCTCTTCCATAATCATGGTGAGGAAGGAAAGAACAGCCGAAGAGGCGGCGGAGAAATGGCTGAAAACATACCCATTTCATATAATTGTCAAAATCCCTGTCTCCTGTATGGAAGCCCACATTTACCTTTTTCTGCCAGTAAGCTTTTGTTTCTTCCAGGAGAGCTTCTGTTTTATCAGCAGTATTGTATTTTTCAAAGAGCTGATCTATTTCCTCTTCCTGATCTGCAATGCCAAGCATAAGAATATAGCTGGCCTTTTCTCCGGGATCCAGGATTAATGCGGGGAAACGGAAAGCGCCCATGGCCTCCCGTCCGTCGATCCTTGTAAATGGGGGACAGCCGGGGGCCCCTTCATAGACAGCCCGGGGATGGGTGAAACTGCCGCCTTCGCCCAGGAAAGCCTCTGTTGTGGGATAAAAACTTTCAGGTAATTCTCCCTTTCCACTGCAGCCTTTCACATAATAAATTTTGTGATTAGGCTGATGGCCCCGCTCATCAAAGGACATGGTGGGGCATACAAGAATACCGGATTCGTCGGTTCTGATACGGTGGAGAAGAGAGGTTACATGCCGGTGATCCCGTATATTATCAGCGCTGCGTCCGTAAACAGGAATTGCGGCATAGGGAAGCAGCGCTTGCTTTTCTTTGGAAAGATTTTTTACAGTGACATACATGATTTCCCCATTACAGTCCTTTGGAATAAAAGAAGTAACGGTGGACTCTAACTGCAATGATCTGGAAGTTCGTCTTACAGACTGCCACATAAAGCCGGCAGTCAGTTCACTGTTATCCTGGAGAGAAGAAAATTTCTGGTTCTCCTGTCCGCTGGAGACGCCTGCTGCAGAGTAAACGCCGGAATTCTTTACTGCAAACCAGAAATTGCGGCAGGAACGGTTATTATGAAGGTTTTCCGCACTTACCGGTTCCAGAAGAAAGGTATCCTGGTCTATTTTGGAGTCTCCGCCCAGATTGGGAGTAACGGCACTTTTTAATCCGGCTTCTGAGGCCAGGGGAAAATACAGATAACTGATGTTTTCCGGCTGCTGTACAGTAAAAGTGCCTTTGTCATCGATGAAATATAAAGGTTTCAATATTCGGTCTCCTTCCTTTTTCAGATTTGTTTAGGGGAATTATATAAGAATTTATTTTCTACAAAAATCAGATATCTGAGAAAAATATCAGAATCATGACATAGAATGTGTTTTTTTGCAAAACGGGTCATGAATCTGACATTTTGTTGAAATTTTTAATATATCCCAAAATGAAAAGCGTCTATAATCTGGTCATGTTCAATGAGAGGGCCATCTCACAGAAAGAATTATGAACAGGAGGTTATATATAATGAAAAAGAAAGTGGTTGCAATGCTTTTAGCAGGCATTATGGCGGCCGGCGCTCTGGCAGGCTGCGGCGGTTCTTCTGATTCAGGACAGGGAGGATCCGGAAGCACAGAAGAAGGAAAGGTTATCAACATCTATACCTGGAATGATGAGTTCCGTACCCGTGTAGAGGCAGTTTATCCTGAAGTAGAAGAGACTTCCGCAGACGGAACCGTTACAACATTAAAGGATGGAACGGAAATCCACTGGATCGTAAACCCAAACCAGGACGGTGTGTATCAGCAGAAGCTGGATGAGGCCCTGATGAATCAGGCGGACGCAGCAGCAGATGATAAAGTGGATATCTTCTTATCTGAAACAGACTATGTGTATAAGTACACAGACGCTGAGGCTGATGTGGCTATGCCTCTTACAGATCTGGGGATCGATCCGGAGAAAGATCTGGCAGATCAGTATGAATTTACGAAAGTAACAGCTTCTGACCAGGACGGGGTACAGAGAGGTTCCACCTGGCAGTGCTGTCCGGGACTTCTGGTATACCGCAGAGATATTGCCAAAGATGTATTTGGCACAGATGATCCTGCAGCAGTAGGAGAGAAAGTAAAGGACTGGGATACATTGAAGACTACGGCTGAAGAATTAAAGGCAAAAGGCTACTATACCTTTTCTTCTTATGCAGATACTTTCCGTCTTTATGGAAACAGTATTTCTCAGCCTTGGGTAGCAGAGGGTGAAACAACTCTTAAAGTAGATCCTCAGATCATGGAGTGGGTGGAAACCTCCAAGGAATGGCTGGATGCAGGATATTATGATAAGACGGTAAAAGGCCAGTTTAATGACGACTGGAATAAGGCGATGGGTTCCGCTTCTAAAGTTTTTGCATTCCTTCTTCCGCCTTGGGGAATTGATTTTACTTTAAGTCCTAACTGGGACGGCGAAGCAGGCGCCTGGGCAGTTACCAATCCTCCTCAGGAATATAACTGGGGCGGTTCTTATATCCATGCCTGCACAGGAACAGACAATCCGGAACATGTAAAAGATATTATCCTGGCGCTTTCAGCAGATAAAGATAATCTCCTGCAGATCTCCAAAGACTATCTGGATTTCACTAACACAAAGAGTGGTATGTCTGAAGCGGCAGAAGATGACGCCAACTTCTCCTCCGAATTCCTTGGAGGACAGAATGCTTATAAATATTATGTGCCGGTAGCAGAAAATATTGAGATTGCTCCTCTTTCTGCTTACGACCAGGGATGTGTGGAACTGATCCAGAATGCTTTCAGCGATTACTTCCAGGGAAATGTTGACTTCGAGAGAGCAAAAGAAAACTTTGAAACTGCAATTAAAGAACGTTACCCGGATATTACAGAAATACAGTGGCCGGAATAAAGGGTAAAGTGCTGCCGTACAGAAGGTACGGCAGCCTTCTGACAGAAAGGAACGATGTTTTATGAAAAAAAAGAGTAAAAGCATCAGCTATGCAAAATGGGGATATCTTTTTATTCTTCCGTTTTTCGTTTGCTTTTTGATTTTTTCTCTGATTCCGCTGGTAGATACCATCCGGTACAGTTTCTTTGAATACTATCGTTCAGGAATCAAAGAAGTGGGGCCGAATTTCATAGGCCTGGAGAATTATATCAGCCTTCTGAAATCTGATATGTTTAAATATGGAGGAAATACACTGATTCTGTGGGTGATCGGATTTATTCCCCAGATCGTTATTGCCCTTCTTCTTGCCAGCTGGTTTACAGATATCCGTCTGAAAATCCATGGAAAACAGGCCTTTAAGGTAATTATTTACCTTCCCAACCTGATCATGGCCTCAGCTTTTGCCATGCTGTTCTTTGCCATGTTTTCCACTAACGGACCCATCAATTCTATTTTAACTTCATTGGGATGGATCAAAGAACCTATTGATTTTATGGGATCGGTTTTCGGGACCAGATCTTTGATCGGATTGATGAACTTCCTTATGTGGTTCGGAAATACCACCATTATGCTTATGGCGGCTATCATGGGAATCAGTCCGGATATTTTTGAAGCCTCAGAACTGGATGGCTGTGGCGGTCTGAAAAGATTTTTCTATATCACTCTGCCTCTGATCAGGCCGATCCTGGCTTACACATTGATCACTTCCATTATCGGCGGTCTGCAGATGTTTGATGTACCTCAGATCCTGACTAACGGACAGGGTAATCCAGACAGAACATCTATGACATTGATCATGTTCCTGAACAGCCACTTAAAGAGCAAAAACTATGGTATGGCAGGTGCTCTGTCTGTATACCTGTTTATTATCAGCGGTATTTTGTGCTTTATTGTATATAGGATGACCAATGATTCAGACCCGGACGGATCGAAAGCTGCTGCAAAGAGAAAAGCAAAAGAAGCGAGAAGGAGGAGATAAGTTATGAAATCAAAAGCAGCACAGAGAGCATGGAGCATTTTTGTCCATGTGATTCTTATTGCACTTTCATTTTTGTGCCTGTTTTTCTTCTACATCCTGATCGTCAATGCTACCCGTTCTCATGCTGAGCTTCAGAGAGGATTTTCGGCACTGCCGGGAAAATATTTCCTGGAAAATTTAAAAAATGTTGCTAATGACGGTACCTTCCCTATGTTTCAGGGAATTATCAACAGCCTGGTAGTCTCCGCCTGCTCAGCGGCTTTATGTACATATTTTTCTTCATTGACGGCATATGGACTTTATGCCTATGACTTTAAGATGAAGAAAGCCGCTTTTACTTTTATTATGGCGATTCTGGTAATGCCTACCCAGGTAACAGCTATGGGATTTCTGCGGTTGATCACAAATATGGGAATGTATGACTCTCTTCTCCCGTTAATCATACCTTCCATTGCCTCACCGTCAGTATTCTATTTTATGTACAGCTATCTGGAATCTTCCCTGCCTCTTTCGCTGGTGGAAGCGGCAAGAATCGACGGTTCCGGAGAATTCAAAACTTTTAATAAGATCGTCCTTCCGATCATGAAACCGGCTATTGCCGTTCAGGCGATTTTTACTTTTGTGGGATCCTGGAATAATTACTTCGTTCCCGCATTGGTTATCCAGTCAAAGGACAAAATGACAGTTCCTATTTTGATCGCAACCCTTCGTGGAGCGGACTACATGAACTTTGATATGGGAAAAATATACATGATGATCACAGTGGCCATTGTTCCGATCATTCTTGTATACCTGATCTTATCCAAATACATTATCGAAGGTGTAACCTTAGGCGGTGTAAAAGGATAAGGAATCAAAAACATATGAAAAACGTCATAGGACATTCCCTTTATGCTGTGTCAGGAAAACTATGGCGTTTTTCTTCTATTATTACAATTACAAATAGAGAGAGGAAAACTATGACAGCAGGAAATTGGACATACAGTGGAACTATGGATCATAAGCCTTCCAAGAGAGAAAAGGAACACCGGATACTGGCGAGAAAGGCTGCGGAGAAAGGAATTGTTCTTCTGAAAAATCAGGGGATCCTTCCTTTATCCCTTTCTTTGCCGGTAGCTCTTCTTGGAAGAGGAGGAGAAAAGACGGTAAAAGGGGGAACCGGCTCCGGAGATGTGAACAACCGGGAAAATATTTCTATTCTCAGAGCCCTGGAAGAGGCCGGGGTGACTATCACCAGTACAGACTGGATCAGGGATTATCATAACCGCTATGAAAATGCCAGACTTACCTGGAAAGAAAAAGTCCTGGAAGACGCCAAAAAGGCAGAGAATCCTTTTGACGCTTATGCAGAAAATCCATTTGCAATGCCGGAAGGGCGCCTTATATCCGATAAGGACCTCCAGGGAGCCAAAGCAGTGATCTATGTGATCAGCCGTATATCCGGAGAAGGAAAGGACCGGCGCAGGGAAAAAGGGGACTATTACCTGAGCCAGAATGAGGAAGAGGACCTTCTTTATCTTCATGAAAAACAGGTTCCCGTAATTCTGATCCTGAATTCCGGAGGGCCTGTGGAGCTGACGGATATTCTGGAGAAAGCAGAAAATATCCAGGCTGTTTTGTATATTTCCCAGCTGGGACAGGAAGGGGGCTATGCAGTTGCAGATATCCTTTTGGGAAAGGCGGTGCCGGAAGGCAAGCTGACATCAACCTGGGCGAGAAGATATGAAGACTATCCCTCAGCCCGGACTTTCGGCTATCTGAATGGAGATCTGGAAAAAGATGAATACAAAGAAGGCATTTACGTAGGCTATCGGTATTTTGATACCTTTTCTGTACGGCCCTTGTTTCCTTTTGGATATGGACTGTCCTATACTTCTTTTTCCATAGGATTTCAAGGTCTGGAAATCGGAGAAAAAAACATAGAGCTGACCGTTTCTGTAAAGAATACCGGAGAATGCTACAGCGGAAGAGAAGTGGTGCAGGTTTATATCACAGCGCCTCAGAACGGGGAAGGGAAAGAATACAAAAGACTGGCAGGTTTTGCAAAGACCGGGCTTCTTCAACCGGGACAGGAGCAGGAGATCAAGATCCGGATAGAGCAGAAGGAGCTGGCCAGCTTTAGGGAAGAATCCCATCAGTGGGTCATTGACAAAGGAAGTTACGGACTTTGGATAGGAAACAGCGGGGCCTCCCTTACACTGGCGGCCAAGCTCACTGTGTCTGAGACAAAAGTCATTGAGAAAACCTACAGGGTCTGCCCGAAACGGAGAGACTTTTCCGATTTACAGCCTCCTGCAGCCGGTGGCGACGAAATGGGGCTATGGAAAGAAGAGAAAAGTAATCTTGTTCCTTCCTGCCGGTTTATGCCTATGGAGGAAGAGAAGAAAATTTATGTGGCACCGCTGGCCCAGGATCATCCTGCGGAAGACCTGATCTCTCTTTTGTATGGAAATATTACCTGGGGAGCCAGCAACCTGGGATCTGCGGGAACCAGAGTGCCGGGCTCTGCAGGAGAAACTACCCGGGCCCTGGAAGAAAAATATGGGATCCCTTCCATGATCATGGCAGACGGTCCGGCAGGGATCCGTCTGAGACAGAGCTACCAGGTGGAACGTAAGACCGGGGAAGTTTACGGAATCGGCGTGCTGGGGGCTTTGGAGAATGGCTTTTTAGAGCCGGAAAAGCATCATGAGAATGCAGATGTATATTATCAGTACTGTACGGCCTTTCCTGTAGGAACTGCCCTGGCCCAGACCTGGGATCTGGAATTGATGAAGGAATTTGGAGAGGCTATTGGGAAAGAAATGGAGGAATTCCATATCAATCTTTGGCTGGCTCCGGGGATGAATATCCAGAGAAATCCTCTGTGTGGACGAAACTTTGAATATTATTCAGAAGATCCCTTTCTGTCTGGAAAACTGGCGGCAGCAGTGACTTTGGGAGTTCAGAGCCGAAAAGGCTGCGGTGTGACCATTAAGCATTTTGCCTGCAATAATCAGGAAGACAACCGGATGGGAGTGGATGCCTGCGTTTCAGAACGGGCTCTCAGGGAAATATATTTCCGGGGATTTGAGATTGCCATAAAAGAAAGTAATCCGGTGGCCATCATGAGTTCCTACAACCTGATCAATGGGGTTCATGCAGCCAACAGCAGAGATTTATGCACGGTTCTGGCAAGAGAAGAATGGGGCTTTGACGGCGTGATCATGAGCGACTGGAATACTACAGTTCCTGAAGACGGAAGCATACCATGGGAATGTGCAGCCGCAGGAAATGACATTATCATGCCGGGAAATGCAGAAGATGACAAAAATATCCGGGAAGCTTATGCAAAAGGACTGCTGTCAGAACAGACCATTCGGGAATGTGCCGGCAGGATATTGTATATGATAAAAAGATTAAGCTGAGATCCCACAGACTCTTTCTTGACATCCATGCTTAGATATTGTATTTATAAATCATGCATACCCTCAGTGTACAAGGGGTTCTTGTACGCTGGGGGTATTTACGAGAAAGGGACCAGAGGAAAAACAGCCATGAACAGAATTACAAAAAGCGGGATGGAGATTGAATTTGATAAAGAGACCTTGAGATTTTCTTTTCAGAAAGATGACGGATGCCGGTGGAGATGGGCCAGGAGCTATGCGCCATATATGGAATGCGAAAATGGAAATGTATTTTTTCATGACGCAGGGGAGATCACCCATGAACTGCTCCATACCGGAGTGGGAGAAGGGATATTAAGTACATACGGTGGCTTTGAAAAAGATGGAAAGGCCGTGCCCTATACATTTCAGACCCTGGTCTGGGTGGAAGGGGCTACAGGAGATGTGTACTGCGAATGGATCCCCCTTCAAGAAGAAGGGCTGGAAGTGAAGAAAGTCTTTTGGCCAGGCCCTATGGAATTTGAAGAGAGAAAAGAAAGCTGGTATACCCTTCTGACTCATCAGCAGGGAATTTTAATCCCAAATACCTGGGAAGTGGAGTTTCAGACTCCGGCATTTGACGGGATGTTCGGAACAGCAGGGGCTTATATGCCCTGGTTTGCCCAGGCCCGGGATGGGGAAGGGTACCTGGCAGTGTGCGTGACTCCGTGGAACAGCGGATACCAGGCAGAACATCCGGCAGGAGGGTCTTATACTAGGGTTTCCATGCGTTTTGAGCCCAGCCTTGGGAAGATAGACTACCGCCGCATTGTTAAGTATACATTTCTGAAACAGTGCGATCATAATATTATCTGCAAGACATACAGAAATTATGCGGAGGAACAGGGAAAGCTCCGGACTCTGGCAGAAAAAGCCATAAGGAATCCATCAATAGACCGGCTTATCGGCTGCGCCTTTTTACATAAAGGAATCAAGACATTTGTACAGCCGGATTCTGATTTTTATGACCCTGAGAAACCGGAGAAGAATAACCGCCTGACAACCTTTGCCCGGAGGGAGCAGGAGATCAGGCAGCTCCACGAGATGGGAGTAGAGAAGCTGTATCTCCACTTAGACGGCTGGGCAGAGCCGGGATATGATAACCGCCACCCGGATTACAGCCCTGCATGTAAAGCGGCAGGGGGATGGGAAGGAATGAAATCTCTGGTGGACACTATGCACGAATACGGATATTTATTCGGTATTCACGACCAGTATAGAGATTACCATCTGTCAGCCTCCAGCTTTGATGAAAATTTTGCCTGCCGTCTGCCGGACGGAACAATTCCACGGCATAAGCGGTGGGCGGGAGGCCCCCAGTCCTATCTTTGCGCTACCCAGGCCCCATACTATGTAAAAAGAAATTTTAAAGATCTGGAAGATCACGGGATCCGGCTGGACTGCGCATATCTGGACGTATTTACCTGCAACGAAGGAGATGAATGCGATAATCCGCTGCACCGTATGACAAGAAAGGAATGCTACGATCATCGTGCCTTGTGCTTCCAGTATCTTTTGAAAAAGGGGATCCTTCCAAGTTCGGAAGAGGTCAATGACTGGGCGGTCCAAAGCCAGGTGTTCTGCCATTATGCGCCCTATGATTTTATGATGCGTGCCCCTGGTACGCCTAAGCAGGGGATACCGGTGCCTCTTTATAATCTGGTTTATCATGACTGCGTGATCCAGCCATGGATGATGGAGAAAGTAAGTGAAAAGGAAGATTATATGCTTTATGCCCTGCTAAACGGCGGAGCACCCTATCTGGTGAGAGAGGGGGCTTATCCCAATACAGACGGAGCTTTTGAGGACAGGGTGGAAATGACGTTAGAAGAATGTATCTCCAGAGCAAAGGTTGTTTCAGATCTTCATGAAAAGGTGGGAAAATGTGAGATGGTAAGACATGAATTTGTTGAAGGGAATCCCCAGATACAGAAGACAGTTTTCTCCAATGGAATTTCTGTCCAGGTGGACTTTCAAAAGCAGACCTATGAAATCAGGAATGAAGGAATGAATGGATAGGTTATCAGAAGAAACAAAAATGTTCAGGATCGGGATACCTGTAAAAGATCCCGATCCCGAACAGAAAATACAGATCCGGATGTCCAAGGGGAAGGAGTTTTACTTCCGTGGTTCTACCTGTGCATTGATCTCTTCAAAGAGTTCCCGGATAACTCCCTGGATTTCCGCCACTGCATTTCCTAAGTCTATGAGCTTGGAAATCCCTTTGTCTCTGGTTACTAATTCCAGCTGGCCGTTTTTCAGGTTTTTGGGCCCTACCACCACACGGACCGGAACACCCAAAAGGTCTGCGTCGGCAAACATGGCCCCTGCCCGGATGTCACGGTCATCATAGATCACTTCCACACCGGCTTTCTGCAAATCTTCATATAAGCTGTCTGCAGCAGTTTTGCAGGCTTCCTGGTCCACACGCATACAGCACAGATGTACCTGCCATGGAGCGATGGAAATAGGCCAGATAGGGCCGTTGTCATCGTGCCTTGCCTCGCATACAGAGGCTGCCAGACGGCCTACGCCGATGCCGTAGCAGCCCATGACCGGATATTTTACAGAGCCGTCGGCGTCTGTATAGGTCATATTCATGGACTTGGTATATTTAGTGCCAAGCTGGAAGATATTTCCCACCTCGATACCACGTTTTACCTGAATGGTCTTTTTGCCGCAGCAGGGGCAGATCCCTCCTGTTTTGATCTTGGACACATCTGCATAGTCTACATCTCCCAGGTCTCTTGGGATATTTAATCCTTTATAATGATAGTTTTCCTCATTTGCACCGCAGGTCAGATACTGGATCCCTTTCAGAGAAGAGTCATAGATCACCTGACAATCTGCCTTTAGCTGATAAGGTCCGGTAAATCCGGCGGCAATTCCGCTTTCCGCAGTGATCTCGGCAGGATGGACTTTCTCTCCCAGGTAATTGGTCAGCTTTGTCTCATTTACTTCATAATCCCCTCTCAGGAATACGATCACATATTCGTCATTTGAGTTTTTCTGATACATTACGGCTTTGCAGGAATATTCCACAGGAACGCCCAGGAAGTCTACCACTTCTTCAATAGTCTTGCAGTGAGGGGTGTAGACTTTCTCCAGTTCTCCCATTTCCAGGCCGCCTTCATTTACTACTTTATTTGGAGCTGCTTCCATATTGGAACGGTAGCCGCATTCCGGACAGATCACAATGGAATCCTCTCCGGCGTCTGCCAGGAGCATATATTCATGGGAAACACTGCCGCCCATCATGCCGGAATCAGACTGTACTGCGATAACTTCCGGAACTCCTGCCCGCTGGAAGATACGGTTATAGGTATGATAGAAAGTATCATAGCAGCGGTCCAGATCCTCCTGGGAGGTATGGAAGGAATAGGCGTCTTTCATGGTAAATTCCCGGACACGGATCAGGCCGGCTCTGGGACGGGCCTCGTCACGGAATTTGGTCTGGATCTGATAGATCATAAAGGGATATTTAGTGTATGTCTGGCCATACTCTCTTACCAGCTGGACAGAGGCTTCCTCATGGGTCATACCCAGGACCATCTGGCTGCCGTTCCGGTCTTTAAAACGGAGAAGTTCCTCGCCAACACTTTCAAAACGGCCGGATTCTTCCCAGAGGCTGCCGGGAAGGGCAACAGGGAAGAGTACTTCCTGACCGCCGATAGCATCCATTTCTTCCCGGATGATCTCCTCGATCTTTCTGGTGATCCTCTTCATAGGAGGATACAGGGAATAGATGCCATTTGCCACATATTTGATATAGCCGCCCCGGATGGTAAAAGCATGGCTGTCGATCACGCAGTCAGCAGGGCGCTCTTTAAAACGGTCGCCAACAAGATTTCTAAGTTTCATAATGCTCTCCTTTTCATTTGTCCTTTCTGCGGCTAGTATACCGCAAAGCAGAGAGACAGGCAAGCATTTCCGTTTATTCCCGCAAGCAACGAGCTAAACCGGCGTGTTTGCATGTCCATTTGGCGACGGCTTATGTTATAAAGGGAAGAGTCGGAAAAGGACTTATATATTGCAAATAATTCTTGAACAGAAACCGGCCTGGTGCTAAGCTTAATACATACGACTGCTGACAGGAGACAAACATGAGCGAGAATATAAAAACACTGAAAAAAGCCTTTCTTTGTGCCTTTCCCCATACCATACCTATCTTTGCAGGATTCTGGTTTCTGGGCATGACTTACGGCATTTACATGAATGTTTCGGGATTCAGTTTCTGGTATCCCATGGTCATGAGCCTGACTATCTTTGCAGGCTCTATAGAATTCGTAGCGGTAAATATGCTTCTGGGAGCTTTTAATCCCCTTCAGGCCCTGGCAATGACCCTGATGATCAACGCCAGACATTTATTTTACGGGATATCTATGCTGGACAGATTCCGGGGAATGGGATGGAAAAAGATATATCTGATCTTCGGTATGTGCGATGAGACATTCTCTATCAATTACACTGCTGAAGTCCCGCCGGATGTAGATCGGGGCTGGTTTATGTTTTTTGTTACTCTGCTGAATCATTTTTACTGGTTTTTCGGAGCCACCCTGGGAGGGATCTTCGGAGGCCTGATCCATTTCAGCACAGAGGGACTGGACTTTGTAGTAACTGCCATGTTTGTGGTGATCTTCCTGGAGCAATGGCTGAAAGAGAAAAATTATACCAGCGCCTTAGCCGGCCTGGGAATTTCCCTTCTCTGCCTGGCCACTTTTGGAGCAGAGAGTTTTATCCTTCCGGCTATGGCAGGAATCCTTCTGGCACTTTCCTTCCTTCGGAAACCCTTGGAGAAAGGAGGAATGCCCTTATGACTTTATCACAGGAGATTATTACTATAGGAATGGTAGTCCTGGGGACCGCCCTTACCAGATATCTGCCCTTTCTTCTCTTTCCGGCAGGAAAGCCAACCCCCAAATATATACAGTATCTGGGGAAAGTGCTCCCCGGGGCGGTGTTTGGCCTGCTGGTGATCTACAGTCTGCGCAATGTCAGTCCGCTTTCCGGGAGCCATGGCATACCGGAACTGCTGGCTGTTCTGGCAGTGGTCCTTCTCCATTTGTGGAAACGGCAGATGCTGCTGTCGATTGCGGGAGGAACGGCTCTTTATATGCTTTTGGTACAGATGGTCTTTTAAAACGGTGTAAAGAAAAATGTAACGGATAAGGAGGAAGAATATGGAGATTAAAGACTGGACTTATGAAGACTTTCCGGAATTTGACCAGCCTGTGGAAGGAGCGGAGGTTCTTTCCACTACAGGAGATGAAGTCGGATTTGCTTATTTTCATGATGTGGAATACGCCAACGTGGATGGAATCCCTCTTCATCTTCAGATCATAAAGCCCTTTACCAGAAACGAACCGGAGAAAATCTACCCCTGTATAGTGTTTGTCCAGGGGTCTGCCTGGATGAAACAGGATGTTTATGCCAAGATTCCTATGCTGGCCCGGTTGGCGGGAAAGGGTTATGTGATCGCTGTGGTGGAGTACCGGCATTCAGGACAGGCCTCTTTCCCGGCCCAGGCTCTGGATGCCAGGAATGCTGTGCGCTTTATGCGGAAAAACAGCAAAAATTATCAGATCGATCCGGAGAAGATTGTAATAGGAGGGGATTCCTCCGGAGGCCATACAGCTATGTTTGCAGGAATCCTTCAGGATGATGATCAGGCAACCAATTTGTATCCGGGAATATCAGCCTCAGCGAAGGGGATTTTAAACTATTATGGTTCTGTCAGCGTTATGCTGAAAGACAGTAATCCCACTACCATCAATCATCATATGCCGGACAGCCCTGAGGGCATGGAAATGGGGGGAGTGAATCTGAAGGAACGGCCGGATCTGTGCAGGAAACTGTCTGTGGAATGCAATATTACAGAAGACACAGACCTTCCTCCGGTGCTGATCTTCCATGGGACTAAGGACCGGATCGTGAATACCCGCCAGAGTGTAAATTTGTATAGAAGACTGAAAGAAACAGGAAAAGAAGCCTGCCTGTACCTGATCCGGGGAGCGGACCACGGAGGCGCAGAATTCTGGACAGAGGAGGTCTGCGGGATCGCAGATAGATTTATAAAGAAATGTCTGTCATAAAAATGCCGCTGCACCACAGCATGAAAAGGCGTGGTGCAGCGGTATTTTGTGCGATACGTCGGTAGGACGACCAACCTGTTTGCACGAGCGGGCATCCGACCGGCAACGGACAGCGAACAGCAATGCCGTGAGCTGGCCGAGATAATAGGCAGAGAAGAAGCCAATGCTAGCGGCAGCTTCTGATAAAAGCCTTCATAGAGACACTGTAGGAGATGATCCCTGTGACTGCCACGATCCCCACTGCGATCCCCCACAGAAGAGGAAGTGGAAGAATGAGCAGATCCAGTGGATCTATATCCAGAAAAAGATACAGGATATAGGCAGCTGCTGCCAGTAAAACAAAAACGGTATAGAAGATCGTAGAAATATTGATATTTCCAACAAAAGATACCATCACATTGATCAGCGTCATAAATAAAGCGATCAGAAGGCCGCCTGCAAAGATCCCCAGATAGACAGCAGGACTGTAGGTCCTGTATATAAGGAAATGCAGCACAAGGAAAAGAATCATAACCCCGATGCCGTAAAGCTGATACAGGCAGCAGGAAAGGTATCTGGAAAGGACCAGCTCTCTTTTGGAAAAGGGAAAGGTCATGGAAAGCATCCGGCCTTTATAGCTGGAGTCCGCCTCTATTAAAGTGATCGGAATGATAGAGGTCTGTGTAGGCAGATAGAGAAGAACGATGCTCAGCGGACTGAATTTATATTTTCCTAACAGTATGAGAAACATGAGAAAAAACAGTATATCCGGTATAATATTTCCAAGAAAAGAACGACGGATCTGGGTAATAATATCCCGATAAATTAATCCTGACATGGCAATACCCCCTTTGTGGAAAATAACATGAAATCTTCTAATGTGGCCCGATCCATGACCAGATCCTGAAACTGGTTCAGGAGAGCCTGCTTGTTTTTAACCAGCACTTTGCAGGAAAAATCCTCTGGTATATAGGCTTCATAGTCATATGGAGAAAGAATCTGGAGAAAATCCTTCCGGCAGCGGAGAATCCCATAGTTGTTTTCAATCTCTTCCATAGAGCGGAAAAACTGCAGCTTTCCCTGATGGAGAAAGAGGATATAGTCTGCAATCTTATCCAGGTCGCTGGTGATATGGGAAGAAATCAGCACAGAGTGATTTTCGTCCATGACAAATTCCTGCAGAAGTTCCAGAATCTCATCCCTCATGACGGGGTCCAGCCCTGAGGTGGCTTCGTCCAGGATCAGAAGCTCCGGATGATAGGAGAGAGCCAGGGCAAAATTCAGCTTTACCAGCATACCCTTTGAAAAACTTTTGATCTTTTTGTCCAGTGGAAGAGAAAAACGCTCCAGATACTGATGAAATAATCGGCTGTCCCAGTTTTTGTAGATTCTTTTATAAGTATTTTCCAGGTCCCTGCAGTAGAGGCGGGGATTCTGATTCAATCCGTCCATGACAAGGCCAACCTTCTGAAGATTTTCCTTCCGGCTTTCCTGCCAGTTTTTGCCGAAGAGGCGGATTTCTCCGCTGTCCGGAGAGATCATTTCAAATACAGACATCAGTGTGGTGGTCTTTCCTGCCCCATTTTCTCCTATCATTCCTACGATCATGCCCCGGGGAATCTGAAAGCTTATATGATCCAGGGTAAAA
Source organism: Blautia sp. An81 (assembly GCF_002161285.1). Classification (GTDB taxonomy): domain Bacteria; phylum Bacillota; class Clostridia; order Lachnospirales; family Lachnospiraceae; genus Blautia; species Blautia ornithocaccae. The sequence continues at coordinate 39,961 of NZ_NFHH01000017.1, forward strand.
TCCTTATACTTTTTTGTAAGCTTATCAACTGAAAGAATTGGTTCCATATTATTCCTCCTCATAAAACATCCGAAGAATCTGGATCATCTGGTCACAGGAAATATGATATTCTTTCCCGATATCAGCCACCTCCATCAGCTTTTTTTCTGCGATACGGAGATGTTCCTCCCGGATAAAATCCTGATTCTGGGCAGCTACAAAGGTTCCTTTGCCTGCCACGGTTTCAATAAACCCATCCCGCTGAAGTTCCTCATAAGCATGCTGTGCGGTGATCACACTTACATGAAGGCTTTTGGCCAGTCCCCGGATAGAGGGGAGAGGATCCTTAGGTTTTAGTTCGCCGCTCATGATCATGGCCTTGATCTGAGTGACAATCTGTTCATAGATGGGCTGACTGTTGCTGCTACTTAAAATAATATTCATCTTTTCACCTCGGTGTACTTACTGTATATATACTGTACTTGTTTGATAGGTACAGTATATATACAGTAAGTACATTTGTCAATAGGTTTTATGGAAAATTTTTAAGTCATGGAAAACCTGATGTAATTATGATAAAATGAGAAAGAATATTCAGCGCTTGACAGGAGGGAAAGAAAGATGGAGAAAAAATTAAAGTATCTGGTCATAGGAGCCGGGGGAACCGGAGGACCTATCGGAGGCTATCTTGCGAGAGCAGGAAAAGATGTAACCCTCATCGCCAGGGGCAGACATATGGAGGCAATGAAAGCCCATGGATTGGAAATTGAGCTGGCAGGGGAATCTTTTGTGGCTCCGGTAAAGGCCTGCTCTATGGAGGAATATAAGGAAACAGCAGATGTGATCTTTGTATGTGTAAAAGGGTATTCTCTGGAAGAGGCGGCAGAGTTTATTAAGAAAGCAGCGGATGCCCATACCGTTGTGATCCCTATTTTAAATATCTATGGAACCGGAGGAAAGCTTCAGGAAATGCTGCCGGATATTACCGTCACGGACGGATGTATCTATATTGCATCCCAGATTAAAGAACCTGGAAAAATCCTGATGTCGGGAAAAATCTTCCGGGTGGTTTATGGTCTTAGAAAAGATACTTCAAAGGAAATAGAAGAAAAAGTCATGCCTGTGCTGAAAAAAGTTGAGGCAGATCTGAAAGCTGCAGAAATCCTTCCTGTACTGTCTTCTAATATAGAAAGAGATGCCCTTCAGAAATTCTCTTTTGTTTCACCTATGGCTGCTGTGGGAGCATGCTATGAGGCTCCGGCTGCTGTAATGCAGGAAGGCGGAGAGAAGAGGGAAACCTTTATAGAGCTTATAAAGGAGATCCAGAAAATCGCATCTGCTATGGCTGTGGAGCTGCCGGAAAACATTGTGGAGATTAACCTGCAGATCATGGATGACCTGGCCCCTACGGCAAGCTCTTCTATGCAGAGAGACATTGCCGCAGGCAAACAGTCAGAAGTTGACGGTCTGATCTATCAGGTAGTGCGGCTGGGCAAACAGTACCAGGTAGATGTGCCGGTATACGAAGAAATCGGAGAAAAGCTGAGGGAAAGACTTGGAAATTAAAGAAAAGCACACAGAAAAAGCATATAAAGCATATAAGGAAAAGGAACAGCTTTCCTGTCCTCTTTTAAAGCAGGGATGCGGGGGCTGTCCCATGCTTGCGCTTCCTTATGAAGAGCAGCTTCGAAAAAAACAAAAAAAGATAAAAAAACTTCTGGGGAATTTCGGAAAACCACAGCCCATTATTGGAATGGAAAATCCCTGGCATTATCGGAATAAAGCAATTTCTACCTTTACCTATGCCCAGGGCAGACAGGTGAAGAGCGGAATCTATGTCCAGGGAACCCACCATGTAATTCCCGTAGAAAACTGCCTGCTGCATCATCCGGCACTGGACGAAGCTGTCAGAGCCGTGAGGAAGGCAGTGCGGGAATTTAAGTATCCGGTCTATGATGAGGACAGGAAAACAGGGCTAGTCCGTCATATTCTGGTCCGCCACAGTCTTGCAGAGGACCAGGTCCTGGCTGCGCTGGTCACTTCTTCTCCAGTGCTGCCGGGCGCCAAAGCTTTCGCAAAAAGGGTCCGCCAGCTCTGTCCAAGGATCACTACTCTTGTACAGAATATTAATGAGCGTTCTACCAGTGCTGTGTTGGGCTATAAAGAGAGAATCCTATATGGAAAAGGATATATCCAGGATACACTCTGCGGTATCCGGTTCAGAATCTCAGGCTCCAGTTTTTATCAGATCAATCCGGTACAGACAGAGATTCTTTACAGAACTGCTGTGGAAGCGGCAGGACTGGACAAAAGCCAGACTGTGCTGGACGCCTATTGCGGAGTGGGAACCATCGGTCTTTCCGCAGCTTCCAGAGCAAAAAAGGTTATAGGAGTGGAATTAAATAAAAGCGCTGTAAGATGTGCCTGGGAAAATGCCAGGGAAAACGGAATCCAGAACGCCCAGTTTCTCTGCGCAGACGCTACAGATTTTATCCGGAAAATGGCTGCAAAAGGGGAGCGGGCAGACGTAGTATTTATGGACCCGCCCCGGGCCGGAAGTACGCCGGAGTTTTTGCGGGCAGTGTCCTCCATGAGACCGGAGAAGATCGTATATGTATCCTGCAATCCGGAAACCCAGAAAAGAGACTTAGAGCTGCTGACAAAAGACGGGTGGCAGGTGAAGCTGATCCAGGGAGTGGATATGTTTCCGCATACGGAGGGGATAGAGACGGTGGTGTCTCTGGCCCGGAAATAGGCGGGACTACAGCATTTCTATGGCTGAGTTCAGTGTATTTGCCACCCATTTGCCACCCAGAGAATTAAACTTAGTAGTAAATAGTCAAGAACGGCTGAACACATTGAACAGTGAATAGGCCGTTCTTTTTATGCTTGTGTGGCCTTTTCAAATATGTCAACAGCATTTTGCTGCATTACATTAGTATTAAATGTATAAGTCTGTAATGTAGTCTTTATATCCTTGTGACCTAACCGCTCCATAACGGTTTTGGGATTTACACCATTCTCTGCCAGGATAGTTCCATGTGTGTGCCGTTACGGTATAATAACGACAAACGGAAAAAGCCTTGATTTTCAAGGGGTTTGAGCGTTTGCCGTCATTTATTCAATTCCTTTTCCAAGTTGAAATCTGACGAGAAAAATATCGAAAAAAGGAGGCTGTTTCATTAACGACAAAATTTAATAGCGCCAGCGGTCCGGTGTATTGCCTGGCCGCTGATTGCCGTGGGCGTTTCACTTTTATAGGTGGGCGTCCTTTTTTTGTACTCATTTTCAGGAGAAAGGAGATTCACATGGAACTGAACGAAATGGAAAAGCGCCTGATATTCCAGACGGAAGGCTATGGGAAATCAGATGTCACATATGAGCTGCGCATGTGCCTCCCCTATATACCGGACCCGGTAAGGAGGAAAACGGCGGCGGAGCTTGTGCGAAAGCTGGATGCCATGCCGGAAAAAGACTGCCTGGCTCTTATTCAGGATATTCGGAAAAACTACCGGATTCCGGCAGGGCCTAAGACGATGGGGGAACTACTGGCGGAGGCCAGGCAGAAATCCGGTGCGGAGAAATTGAAGGGGCATGACATCATGGCCCTGGAACGCTTCGACCCGGAAGTAAAGCACATGATCGTCTTTGACGTGCTTTCAGGTAATGCCCCTGTCGGGGATAAAGGAGATAAGATGCGCCTGTTCCTTACGAATGTCGGCTACCAAAAATTCATAGACAGCCAGGAACGGGGCGAAGTCAAATTGAAAAACCATGCGAAGGTTGCGCCGGGCGGCCATCTGCACTATGACCGCAGGGACCGCGCCTTGTAGCCCGGAGGGAAAGGAAGGAGGTTTTTGTTATGGCTGTATTCCGGGTAGAAAAAACAAAGGACTTCACGATCATGTGCAACCACCACCTGCGCAATACGGAACTGTCCTTAAAGGCAAAGGGGCTTCTCTCGCTCATGCTGTCGCTGCCGGAAGATTGGGACTATACCACAAAGGGGCTCGCCCATATCTGCAAGGACGGCGTGGATTCAATCACTACCGCCCTGAAAGAGCTGGAGCGGCACGGGTACCTCACCAGGCAGCGCCTCCGCTATGAGAACGGGCAGCTCGGAGACATCGAGTATACGATCCATGAAAAGCCTGTAAATGCTGAAAAACAGGAGGATTCACCTAAACGGGAAAATCCAAGACAGGTAAATCCAGGACAGGCAAAACCTGAACAGGGGGAACCTGGACAGGGAAATCCCGCACAATTAAATACTAATTCATTAAAAACTAAAAAATCAAAAACGGATATATCAAGGACCCATCCATCAATCTATCCGTCAGGGCCGGAGGCGGCAGGCCGTTCGGATGGGATGGATCGGATAGAGCTGGCAGACGCTTACCGTGAAATCCTGAAAGAAAATATTGAGTATGGCTGTATGGTTTCCCGGTATGGGAAAGAACGCTTAGACGAGACGGTGGAGCTTATGCTTGAAGTGGTTTTATCCAAACGTCCATATATCCGTATCGCCGGGGATGATTTTCCCAGGGAGGTGGTAAAGGGCCGCTTCCTGAAAATCAATTCCGGCCACCTGGAGTATGTCTTTGACTGCATTGACAGGAACACCACGAAAGTCGGGAACATCAAGGCATACCTGCTGGCGGCGCTCTATAATGCCCCGGCAACAATGGACAGCTATTACCGTGCAGAGGTCAACCATGACCTGTACGGCTGTTAGGCGCCTTCCGGCGTCTTTTTTCATCACAGAAAGGAGGCGGGGCACGATGAAAAGAATTTCTGTGCCGGTGTCATGCCCGGCGTAACAAAGGAGCAGATTCGGGCGGCGCGTGAGGCGGACCTGTTTGCCTACCTGCAGTTCCATGAGCCTGGAGTGCTGAAACGGGACGGCCCGAATTACCGCCACAAGGAGCATGACAGCCTGGTCTATGTGACCGGGAAAAGGTACTGGTACTGGAACAGCCGGGGCCGGAGTATCAACGCCCTGGATTACCTGATCCAGATACGGGGCTACGGGCTGGTGGATGCGGTCCATACGCTGGTCGGCGGGGAAATCCAGCAGACGCCGGCCTATCGGAGCACGGCAGCGGCAGGGCGTGTGTATAAGGAACCAGAGAAGAAAGCATTTTCCCTCCCCTGGGCCAGACGGTGCGCCACTTCTGCCGTTTCTTATTTGCAGCGGCGCGGGATCAGCCCGGATGTGATCAGCCGGTGTTTCCGGGACGGGCTGTTCTATGAGGCGCGGCATCATGGCGAGCCGGTCTGTGTGTTTGTGGGAAAGGATGAAGCCGGCAAAGCAAAGTTTGCCTGTATGCGGAGCATTGCCGGCAGCCTTAGGAAAGATGTCTACGGCAGCGACAAGGAATACAGCTTCTGCTATCCACCCAGGAATCCGGACAGCCGGCATGTGGCGGTATTTGAGGCGCCCATTGACGCCCTCTCCCATGCCACGCTGCAGGAATTAAAAGGCTGGAAATGGGACGGCTACCGTCTGTCTTTGGGCGGCACTTCCCATGTGGCGCTGACCGCATTTCTGAAACGACACCCGGAAATCCGGCGTGTCAGCCTCTACATGGACAATGACCTCGGCGGCCTTAAAAATGCCAGGAGGATCAAGGCAATGCTCCATGAAGATCAGCGGTTCCGGCATATCCGTGTGGGCGTCAACCCACCCCGTACAGGAAAGGACTACAACGAAATGCTGCTCCACGTTATAGGGCAGATGAAAGACCAACAACGGCAATGCCGCCAAAAACAGGCGGCTATTTCAATTTGACAGGAGGATTTCAGAAATGACGAACACAGAGAACACGGCTTTACAGATGATTGCCGAAGCTGCCCGGTGCCCGGACTACGGCCCCGATATGGTTAAGGCCCTGATGAAAAGCTGGATATGAACGAGAAAGGCTTTGCGCTTCTGATGAATGTCGCCCCTTCCACGGTCCGGCTCTGGACCAGCGGCGCCGCTCAGCCAAGCGGAACGGCCAGGCGGCTCATGCAGATTTACGAGACCGGTCCGGAGATTGTCGGCAAGATTGCCGGGGAGCCCTCCGCAGACAGGAGGGATTCATAGATGGCAGATATGGAACTTCTGGCAGCGGAACCAGTTGCGCTGCAGGCAGCCCAGGACGTGCTTGCAGACGAAAATGAGCAGGTGAAGGCGCTGATCGTCCTGCTGATGGGGAATGACCCCGCGGGCGGCAGGGAGCTTGAAGAACTGGCCGGCCAGGTGGCGTCCATGGAGCGGAGGCTTGATGCTGCACTGGAGGAACTGGGGGAGATGCGCCAGAAGATACAGGAGGTGCAGGACCGCTCCCTGAAAGCCTTGCTGCAGAAGAACTGTAAGGCTCTGGAGGGGAATGTGGATGCCATGCGCCAGCGCATCCTGGAGCTGAAAGGGCAGGTCGTGGAAGGATGCAAGAATATCCTTAAGGATTTCGCCGACCGCGGCGCCGTGGCCCTGAACGGCGTCTCCCGGTTCCTGCGCCTTGGGCCAGCGCTGGAGGCGGTGCAGGCAGCGGCGGAAAGGACCGTGCAGTCCAGTGACCGTGCGGTCTCCAGGATCGATGCGTTCAGCACGGAATTCCATGAGGCAGGCCGGCACCTGAAGAACATGGGGCGCTCCATCCAGGGGAAACCCGCACAGGCGGAGGCGAAGGAAAACGGCAGGGTCGCAGATGCCTTCAAGGGAGCTTTCAGGATAGAGCGCGCTTTTGCGTCTGCCATCGGCGAGAATGTAGGGCTTTCCCTGAATGCCCTTGCAAGGCTGGAACAGCGGGCACAGCGCCGGCCCTCCGTCCTGGAGGCCATGCGGGAGCAGGCGGCGAAGGCAGCGCCGGCAAAGCACCAGCCGGAGGCGTCCCATGACAGGGGCAGCCGGTGATAAAAACAGAACGAAGGGAGGAAATGAACTTGAAACAGGAACCACTTCCGCAGATTCACTTAGTCCGCGATACGGATTTAGGCGTATTTGCCTATGAGCTCCATATCCTGGCCGGGGATTTCCTGCGGGACAGCGAATATAACCTGCGCGCGCTTGCCACGAATACCGGGGCGGATTCCATTGCCGTCATGGGGAAGAATCACATGTGGCTTTCGGACGCGCTGCTTGCCTACTGCCCTTCGGCGGAGCTTTACCGGACGGCCGCCATGACGGAATACCCCGGTGCCAGGGCCTTCCTGTTCCACACGGAACGAAGGGAGGACGGGCGCCCGTATGGGGATGTCCTGATGATGGGCCTTGACACGCTGCGGCAGGACATAGAAAGAAATACCCTCTACCCTTACGGCGTCAGCATGGAATACCGGGACGGCACGAAGGCGGAGGCAGGCATTGAAAAATGGGAATCAATGGAGCTGTGCGAAAAGGACGCCCTGAAAACCTGGCGCTACCTCTATGCGCCGGAGCAGGTGACGGAATGGCAGTACCGCTATTCTAACCGTTTCAGCCAATGGAAGGAGCACACATTTTCCTATATGCCCCAGGATTTGGAGGAACGGCTGAATGTGGAGTATATGGAGGAGGCGCAGAACCCGGACACAGATATGTACCGCATACCCCTGGGGACAGCGAAGCAGATGCTCCTTGACGGCGGTCCGGTCTACCGCCTCTTTCCCGGAGGGCCGGAAAAGCTACTGCCGATTGCGGCGGTCACGGGGCTCTGGTATGAGAATTACCGGGAGTTTGCCGTTACCCCGGAGGATTTGGGTGCGCTTGACCGGCTGGTCCGCAGGGAGACGGACCGGATCATGGGAATACGCCCGCAGCATGATAAATTACAGGAACGCCGCCCTTCCCCGGAGCGGTGATTTTTTATGACAGACTGGAGGTGATAATGATTGGCGGATAACATGCAGCATGAAGATTTCGGGGAAAAGATCGGCGGCGCAAAAAAAGATTTATGGAAGGACCGGGGGCTCTATGTGAACGACCTGGACGCCATGAATGAGCGTGAGGCCGAGAAATTCGTAAAAAAGGATAATATCTGGAAGAAACCGGATTATGTAGCCATGCTTGATGACGGGATTTCCCTTGGCGTGGTCTATTTTATCAAAAAGGCGAGGGACGGGCTGAACGCCTCCCCGCAGTATTACCGCAGGGACGACACGCCGGAGAAGCGCCTTGCAAGACAGAAAGAATATATCCAGACGGTACGGGAGCTGCAGAGCGTGGTTTCGGAAGTCCGCACCGTGGAGGACGCCATGAAAGCCTATGACCGTTTCTTTGTGAAAAACGGGTATCTGGAACAGGTGCAGGGCTGGGGCGGCGGCATCCATTACCAGGCGACGGAGAAGGGCCGGGAGAACCCGGCCATTACAAACAAGCTGTCCAATGCCCTGATGGTTCACTCTGCCGCGCATTTTGAGCGGAACTTCACACAGAAAGCACAGAAGGAACAGTTTGGCGTTTCCAAAGACCAGAAGGTGCCGAAGGGCTATGCGATCCATTTCAACGACGGGAAGAATACTTATTCCAAAAATAATGACTGGAAACCTGACACCTATTATGTGACGAAGGGCTATTCCATCTTGCAGACAAACTTTGAATCGCAGGAGGCCGCCCTGAAATGGGTGCAGGCGTTGGCAAAAGGGCGCAGCAAAAGCGGAAAGACGCGGTTTGTGCCTCCCCAGCTCTCCCATGTGCGGCGCACCGGGCCGGATTACAGAAACGGCATGGAGATCACCGGGCAGCACTACCTTGATACCTTCGGGTTCCGCGGCGGTGAATTTGGGAACTGGATGAACCAGAATGACCGGCAGGCTTCCCTCAACATGGGATTTGAGGCGCTGAAGGATCTGGCGTCGGCCTTGCAGATCAGTGATAAAGATATTGCCTACCAGGGAACGCTTGCCATCGCTTTCGGCGCCAGGGGCAGCGGCAACGCGGCGGCCCATTATGAACCGCTGCGGAAGGTCATCAACCTTACGAAGATGCACGGGGCCGGCTCCCTGGCCCATGAATGGTGGCACGGGTTTGACGATTACCTGGGTACGAAGATGGGTGCGAATGGGATGCTCTCGGAACAGCCCCGCCTCTATGCGCCGTTCCAGAAGCTGATTGATACCATGAAATATAAGCCGGAGACACTGGAGCAGGCTGCGGCCCGCACCGAAGCGCAGACAGAACGAACCCGGAAAAATGCGGCAGGCTGGCTGGATTCGGCGGTGCTCGGTTCCCTGAAACGGCATGGCAATGAGGAACAGATGAAAACCTACGCGGTTCTTAAAGAGTCGTTTCTATCCGGCGAGGCCGGTTCCGTGGAGCAGATCAGCGCTTTCAAGAAGTCTGTCACCGGGCGGGTGATCCCCAAAAGTGAGCGGGAACGGCTGGAAATATTCGAGCACATGCTGTCCGGGATGCAGGCACAGGAGGCGCCGCAGATCGGGCGGGTGGAAACCGATTTTTACCGGAATTCCGTGCGCATGGGTAAGGAGTGCGAAAAGGACGGCGGCTATTGGGACAGCAATACGGAAATGACCGCCAGGGCCTTTGCCTGTTATATCAAGGATAAGCTGCCCTGCCAATCGGATTATCTGGCGGGCCACGCAGACTGTGCCATTACCTTTGCGGCAGACAAAGGCGGGGAAATGGCAGTCCTGAAAGCCTTCCCGGAGGGTGCGGAACGGAAAGCCATCAATGCGGTATTTGACGAGATCGTGGCAGACCTGAAACGGGAGCAGATACTGACCCATTCGGACGAAACGCTGCCCCTTCCGGCGCAGCCGCTGGCGGAGAATGAACAGATTTCCATATTTACGTCGGACCGGCCTTCGGTCATGGCGCAGCTTGCAGCGGTGAAACCGGCAGAAAAAACTACCCCGGCACAGGCGGCACCGAAAAAGAGCCATGCGCCGGAGATTTAAGGAGGTGGAAGGATTGGAGGAAAACAAAGATTACCGGGTGCACCGCTCCGGGGACCTGTCGGAAGGCTACAAGCTGCAGGTGGAACACACGGTATCATGCGAGAACACAGATATTTCAGCGTTGATTGCGCAGGGGGCAGAAACGATACAGGCCATGCGCCAGGACAGCATTGAGGGAGAAAAGAAAGCCTATGACATCGTGGTGGCGGCAGCGAAGCAATGGGAACAGCAGGCGGCGGCCACGCAGCGGCTTGACCGGGCGCTGGCATACTTACGCACCCCGGAGGTAAAGCATACCGGGAACTGTTGGCAGCCCTTTTCCAACAACAAGGACTGGATGGAGATCAGCAACCGGGTTTATAAGATGTTCTGCCAGATCAGGGAACAGACAACATATAACAGGGAGGCAAAACAGGATGTTCCGACTGCCTGGTATGTAACATGGGACCTGTATATCAATTCACCCAGGAAAGGCTACAACATCCACCTTGCAGGGCAGGATAAGAAACGCTACACGGACAAGGCCGCCGCCGAGAGGTACCTGGACGGGAGAAAGAAAGCCTATTCCCATCTGTTCGCGGAGATTTCACCGCCTATTCCGAAAGAGCATGAAAACTGTTTTACGGTCAATGGTGTGCTTCTCCCTGGATATACCGTGGAGGGCCGGGAACCAATAAAACCAAGCCATGCCGCCGATGTTTCGGAGGGCGCTATTTCCGCGCCCGGAAAAGAGGAAAAGCCCTCCGTGCTGGGAAAGCTGTCTGCGGCGAGGGAACGGGAAAAGGCTGCGGCAGAACCGAAGGCGCCAATTAAAAAGAAGGAGGATATGCAGATTTGAAAGTGTTGATGATAGAGCCGGGGAAAGCGCCTTATGAGGCCGAGCTGGACGGGAGCCTTGAATCCATGCAGGAGGCAGTCGGGGGAGGCATAGAGGGCTACTACCCTTATGCGGAACCCGTCGCGATTGTCTGCAATGATGAAGGGAAAATAAACGGGCTGCCCCTGAACCGGGCAATCTACAACCAGGACGGCGAGATGATCGAGATCATGGCCGGCACCTTTTTCATAGCCGGTCTCGGTGAGGAAAGTTTTACCGACCTTCCCGATTATTTCATGGAGCAGTATAAGGAACAGTTCAGATACCCGGAAAAATTTGTCCGGCTGGCGGGTGAGATCGTTGCGGTGAAGCAGCCCCTCCCGCCAGAGGAAAAACAGCAGCCGGCACCTGCCATGGAGGAACCGGGCGGGGATGATATAAGGCTTGACGAATCCACGGACCTGGCTTTCGACCTGGATGAATTTTTCAGGCAGAACAGCGGGGCCTATGCAGACCTGTACCCGGATTTCCATGCAGAAAAGGAGCGCATGGCGGACGAGCTGCTTTCAGGAGATACCGGGAAAATCCGCATGAGGCTGGCGGCATTTGAACATGAGGAACACATGGAGGGAGAAACGGCGCCGCTTCTGGAGCGTATTTCTTCCTATGAAAAAGAGTATGGGATCAGCGCTTATTCCATTTACCAGCTTGACTTATCGGACAATACAGACAACCTGCGTTTTATGTCCCTGGACTGGCTGGAAAGCAGTGGGCTCTCCGTGGACCGGGACAATTACCGGATGGTCTATGCCATGCAGCGGGAACCGGGCGAAACGCTGGAGGATATTTACCGGCGGTTCAATATCGACCACCCGGAAGATTTCAAGGGCCATTCCCTTTCCGTTTCTGATGTGGTAGTCCTGCATGGAAATGGCGCGGATGCCGCCTGGTACGTGGACAGTATCGGCTTTAAGGAGCTGCCGGATTTTTTCGGCGCAGGAACACCAGAGACAAAGCGGGATGTTTCCGTGCGGGAACAGCTTGACAGTGCGAGGAAACAGGCGGCGCAGGCAGGGCCGAAAGCGCCGGATAAAAAGCCCAGGGAACCGGAAAGGAGTTGATGGCTTATGCTGATGGCAGTAGAAGGCCCGTATGCGCTGATGGTGCAGCCGGACGACATTTTAATCTCTCCCCGTGAGGTAGACGAACATTTTGGGACAATGGCCTGCTTCCATTCCCGCTATGCGCTGGGTGACAGCCACAATTACATGGATAAAGACGATTTCCTGCGGGAGATGTATTTAGACACCGTGGGGCATGATGAAGCGGGGCTGAAACGCTATGAACACATGGTAAACATTGTGAGCAGCCGGTTCCGGCACGGGCCAAAGACGGAGGAACGGGCGGTTGATGACGCCATGCTGAAGGTGATCTCCGAAAAATACATTACGCTGCCCCTCTATCTGATGGACCACAGCGGCCTTGCCATGCAGACCACAAGTTTCAATGACCCCTGGGACAGCGGGCAGGTCGGATGGATTTATGTTGCCAAAGAGGATGCGCTGAAGGAATTTGGCGGCGAAAAAATGACCGGCGCCATTCGGAAAAAGGCGGAGGACCTGATGCGCAGCGAAGTGGCCGCTTATGATTCCTACCTGCGGGGCGAGTGCTACGGCTTTGAGCTTTACAAAAACGGCGAGCTGTCGGATAGCTGCTGGGGCTTCATGGGCGGCCTGGAGGATGCCTGTAAGGATATGGCTGCATATCTCCCGGAGGGCTGCAGGGGTATGGTGGCGCATTTAGAGGAACAGGACCACCCGGCCACCATCATTAAGACGCTTCTGAAACATGCGAAAATCCAGGCAGACCAGGCGGCAAAAGCCTTTGAGCACGCACCCCGCCAGCAGGTGATCGGGGACGCCCGGTAAGGCAGTTGTTTCCCAATTTATAATTACAGATTTTATCAGGAAGGAGGATGCTTATGCAGGAAGATTTGGAACAGCGGACCGTATCGGTCTCCATCCAGGCGGCGAAGCTGTCCGGGCGGGTGCTGCGCTCTGCCATTGCCGCCGTGCTCCAGAAGATGGAGCAGGAACGCACGACCCCGAAAGTCGGCAGGAACAGCATGAAACGGCTGACCTGTAAGGACCCAGGAGCCAACACTATTGAAGTGTCCGGCAGAATCCGCTCCTTTGAGCGGTACGCCAGGAAACACCAGGTCCGCTACCATATTGAAAAAGAGCTGGGGACCGACCCGCCGAAGTGGACGGTCTATTTCAAAGCGAACCAGGCGGACGCACTGACGGCGGCTTTTAAGGAATATACCCAGAAAGACCTTGCCCGGAGCGCCAGGCCGTCGCTGCTTACCCAGCTCCATAAATTCAGAGAGCTGGCACAGGCGCTTGGCCGTGACCGGGTGAAGAACAAGGAACACGGAGGGCCGGAACGTTGAAGATAGATACCGATACCTTGAAAAAGCAGGTGATCCTCCACCTGCCCTATCTCCTGTTCCTTCTGGTATTTGCGAAGCTGGGCGAGGCGGTGCGCCTTGCCCCTGGAGCGGACGCCTCACAGAAACTGTTAGGATTGTCCGAGGGCTTCTCGCTGGCATTTCAAAGCATGTGGCCGGGTGCGACGCTGGACTGGCTTGCTGGCCTCTGCGGTGCCGCCGTAGTGAGGCTGGCGGTATATGTGAAAGGGAAAAATGCAAAAAAGTACCGCAAGGATGTGGAGTACGGCTCTGCACGGTGGGGGAATAAAACAGACATTGCCCCTTTCATGGACCCGAAACCGGAAAACAACATGATCCTGACGCAGACCGAGGGGCTTATGATGTCCGGCAGGCCGAAGAACCCGGCCCATGCCCGCAATAAAAATGTGCTGGTAGTCGGCGGTTCCGGCTCCGGCAAGACGAGATTTTTTATAAAACCCAACCTTATGCAGCTCCATAGTTCGTATGTCGTCACCGATCCGAAAGGTACGGTCCTGATCGAAGTGGGAAAGCTGCTAAGCCGCGGCACGCCGAAACTGGATAAGGATGGGAAACCGGTCAGGGGAAAGAATGGAAAAACCGTATATGAGCCTTATAAGATCAAGGTATTCAATACGATCAATTTTTCAAAAAGTATGCACTATAACCCTTTTGCTTACATCCACAATGAGAAGGACATTCTGAAACTGGTAACGGTGCTGATTGCAAACACCAAAGGGGAAGGAAAATCCGGCGACGATTTTTGGGTCAAAGCCGAGACCCTGCTGTATACGGCGCTGATCGGCTATATCTATTATGAGGCCCCGACAAACGAGCAGAATTTTTCCACCCTGGTAGAAATGATAAACGCTATGGAGGTCCGGGAGGACGACGAAAGTTTCAAAAATGCCGTTGACCTTCTCTTTGATGCGCTGGAACAGAAAGACCCGGACCACTTCGCCCTCCGTCAGTATAAGAAATATAAATTAGCGGCGGGCAAGACGGCTAAGTCGATCTTAATTAGCTGCGGCGCCAGACTTGCCCCGTTTGACATTAAGGAAGTCCGGGAGATTACCATGTATGACGAGCTGGAGCTTGATTTGGTGGGCGACAGAAAAACGGCACTGTTCTTTATCATCAGTGATACGGATGCGACCTTTAATTTCCTTGTCAGTATGGCTTATACCCAGCTATTCAACCTGCTCTGTGAGCGGGCGGATGATAAATTTGGGGGCAGGCTCCCGGTCCATGTGCGGTGCCTGATCGACGAGGCGGCCAATATCGGCCAAATCCCGAACCTGGAAAAGCTGATGGCAACGATCCGTTCAAGAGAAATATCCGCCTGCCTGGTATTGCAGGCACAGAGCCAGCTCAAAGCGCTTTATAAGGACAACATGGACACGATTATAGGCAACTGTGATTCTTCTCTTTTCCTGGGCGGTAAGGAGGAAACCACCTTGAAAAGCTGGAATTCCCTGCTGGGGAAAGAAACCATTGATATGTATAACACCAGCGTCACGAAGGGCACCCAGGAATCCCACGGACAGAATTTCCAAAAGCTGGGCAAAGATTTAATGTCCGTTGACGAGCTTGCGGTGATGGACGGCGGCAAATGCCTCCTGCAGATCAGAGGCGTACGTCCCTTCCTGTCCCGGAAGTACGATATTACCAAACACCCGAATTACAAATACCTTTCGGATTTTGACGAAAAGAATGCCTTTGACATAGAGAAATACCTGTCTACAAGGCTGCCTGTACGTCCCGGAGAGCTGTACCCCAACTATGAGATCACGCCGGAAGAACTGGCAGCACAGACAACCGCGTAAAATCCCGCTGTATTATTTTCTTATTATATGGCGGGCTTTTATATACCCTTTGGAAAGGAGGCGCCCATTGCGGATTCGTGATTCTCCCTGACAACTGAATATTCCCCGCAGGTCTTGTCCTGCCCCTTATGCTGCCGCCATGTTTTTGTAGGTTTTCTATTTGAGCATGGCGGCGGCTTTTTTTCGTTTCAGGCCCAATGCGGCCACAACAATAAATTTTATGAATTTTAAGGAGGACTAACTTTATGGCATTTTTCGCAAGCGCGATTGACACTTTGAAAATTCTCGTGATCGCCCTGGGCGCGGGTCTCGGCGCATGGGGTGTTATCAACCTCTTGGAAGGCTATGGCAATGACAATCCCGGTGCCAAGTCTCAGGGTATGAAACAGCTTATGGCTAAGTAGATGTAATCAAGAGAAGAAAGGAAAAGCACAATCCAGACGGAACCGGCGGTTGTGTCAAGAAATGTTTGTGGGATAGCAAGAATTTTGATATAATGGGAACAGGAACCCCGGAACCGGGAGAAAGGCAGGAGGATAAATGCACATAAGCTATAAACCCCTCTGGCATACGCTGGTTGAGCGCAATATGAGGAAAGAGGACTTGCGGATTGCTGCCGGTCTTACCACAAATATGATTGCCAACATGGGTAAAGGTAAGAACATCAGTATGGAAACGCTGGTTCGTATCTGCGAAGCCCTGAATTGTGGTATTTTGGATGTGATTGAATTGGAAGATGATAAAAAGGAATAATATTGGAATACCAGATAGCAAAAGCATATTTACCGCTTTTGCTATTTTTTTGTTGACAGCTTCTGTATAATCATATATACTGTACTTAGCGAATAAGTACGCTAAATACGCACAGAACGCAGAAGGGGAAATTATGGAGATTATCATAAGCAATAGTAGCGATAAGCCAATCTATGAACAGGTCAGTTCGCAGATAAAAAATAAAATTATGAATGGAACATTGGAAGCCGGGGAAATGCTTCCCTCTATGCGGGCATTGGCGAAAGATTTACATATCAGTGTGATAACTGTCCAACGGGCTTATGAGGATTTAACTCGTGATGGATTTATTGAAACTGTTTCAGGAAAAGGCAGTTTCGTTGCTTCTCAAAATAAGGAGTTTATCCAAGAGGAACAGTTACGGAAAGCAGAAGAATTATTACAGCAGGTTGTGGATATTGGACGTTCACATGGTATTTCTTATGAGCAGATGGCAAATATCCTAAAAGTGCTGTATGAGGAATAATAGGAGGTCACAAAATGGGTGAAAACAATATCTCTGTAAAAAATTTGTGTAAATCTTTCGAGGGCTTTACACTGAACAATGTATCATTACAAGTACCAAAAGGAAGGATTGTCGGATTTATTGGAGAAAACGGGGCTGGAAAAAGCACTACAATCAACCTCATCCTGAATGAGTTGAAAAGGGATAGTGGAACGATTGAAATATTAGGGACAAATACTTTTGACAGTTCCATTAAACAGGAAATTGGCGTTGTATTTGATGAGTGTAATTTCCATGAATTTTTCACGGCGCAGAATGTGGCAAAGATTTTTTCCGGCATCTATCATACATGGGATAATTCGTTGTTTGACTTATACATGAAGAAGTTCAATGTCCCCTTCTCCAAGCCGATTGGTTCTTTTTCTAAAGGCATGAAGATGAAACTATCCATTATATGTGCGATGGCGCACAGGCCAAAACTTCTGATTTTAGACGAAGCTACGACCGGTCTTGACCCAGTAGTGCGTGATGAAATACTGGATATGTTTTTAGATTTCATACAGGATGAAGAACACTCCATCTTCTTTTCTTCTCATATCATATCTGACATAGAAAAGATAGCGGATTATGTCATTTTAATACATCAGGGAAAGATTGTATTTGAGGAAGAAAAGGATACTTTAATTTATCAGTATGGAATTATCCGTTGTGAGAAAAAACAGTTTGCAGAGATACAGCCGGAGGATTATATCATCTCACGGAAAACAAATGTAAGTATGGAATGTCTTGTACGGGACAAAGAAGCTGCCCGGAGAAAATACAAGAATATAGTTGTTGACAGTGCTTCTTTGGAAGAAATCATGCTGTTCTATATCAAAGGAGGTTCGGAAGAATGAAAGGACTGGTTTATAAGGATTTTTCTTTATTCTATAAAAGTATCGACAAAAAGCTGATTATCATAGCAGCCGCAGCTATTATTTTACTTTTAGTGAACGCCGGCGATTTTTCTGGACTTTTAGCGACAATCATGTTTGCTATGACTGTCGGTATGCAGAATGTAATGAGCTTTGCCAGTGATGAACAAGTACGATGGAAAAAATATCAGCTTACTATGCCTGTAAATTCATTCCTTGCAGTAGGAAGTAAATACGTTTCCGTTCTGCTGACAATAGGATTGAGCATTGTAGCCAGTATTTTTCTTTACTTTGTCGCAGGTATCATATACCAAAGTTTTGATGGAACATTGCTTTTTGTGTCTATATCGGCAGCTATCATTATTCCTCTGATATGGACAGCTATTTGTTTGCCCCTTACCTATTGGTTTGGTTTCCGTTCGGCACAGACAATGGGGCTTCTCGTGATTATACCTATTTTCTATCTTATTAAATACTTCGAGGATGGGCCGGGACTTGTTTCGTTAACTGATACAATATCGACATACATTTTGGCAGGCTTTCTTATCGCAATCATTCTGTTTATCTTCTCTTATATTGTAAGCGTATTGGGATATTCAAGAAAGAACTAGCATAAGGAACTTTGCTTTATTGGGAGGAGAAGTAGACAAAGACGCAGAGGACTATATCACGCAGATGTTACTTGCGGCGATATTCAAGTTCCGCTTCACAACTGAATAAGGAAAGCCAAAGCTGCCGTTGTAGGAACACCAATTCCCACAACGGCAGTTTTCATTTCCACGGCCTGCGCCGGAAGTTCATACCAGACTGTTTTATCAGCGGGGATTTCTTAAACAGCTTCTTCAAAAGGCTTCGTTCCTCTTGTGAGAGCCGCTTATATTTAAGCTGGAACGCCTTGCAGAACATCTCCGTGAATTGCTGAACCCTGTCCCCCGGCGATTGCATGGCCTTTTGTACTTCCCGTATCAGTTCATCGGCGGGAGTGGTATCCGGCGCACTTTCATTGTCATTTTCGTGCGCCTTGCGTATGTCGTGAAGAATAATATCCCATGTTTTGTGCGTCACATGGCAGAAGAAATCTTCTTCCTTTACCTGACCGGCTTCCAACACTTTGATTGCCCGGTCTGCCACCGCTTCGGGATGTTCTTCCAGTATCATAGCCCGCACAGCAGCCAGCGAGCTGTTCATGTCATGGAAACGCATGGTTGCCATCCCGTCCACATAGATTTCTGCGTCTGCCAGCAGTTCCTTGAATTTTTCATGGGAGATAATCTCACACAGCAGCCGGTTATTGAAGCGTTCACTTTTCAGCAGTTCCACGACTTCATCACTCAAATGTAATTCTTCTATCGGCGTGTTTTCATATTTCCGGTTGTTGGTCAGGCCGAGCAGATAGTCAACGGACACCTGATAGAAGTCTGCCAGCTTCAACAGGCTGCCGTGATTGATTTCCTTGTATTCATCGTTGTCGTTTTCATAGCTGCCGAGGGCTGATTTTGAAATGCCGGTTTTCTGCGCCAGTTCTTCCAGATTTAAGCCCTGTTCCACCCGTAAATCTTTCAGGCGTTCCTGTACGGAAATGCGGGTTTTCATAGATACATCGCTCCTTCCTGCGGCTGGCTGCCGTCGTCCATCCCATTATACCATACCCGTTCCGCAATCGTGGAAATTTTCGATTTTGGGGCGGTTTTCCTACTTTGTGGATATACGGGAGAAGGCTCAAAAATGTGCCATAATGGGCTTAGTTCATCGATGGATTATTCCAATCGAATGACCGGCCTGTTATGGGATATGCTCCCCGGCGATGTAGCGCAGCGACTTGCGGCAGGGAAATGGAGGAACCATGACCGCAACGAGCGTACCAAAGGGAGCGAAACGCCGTTGTGAGAGCCAGGGGCAGGAACGACATCAGGGAGAACCGGCGAAAATGAACACCGAATTGATACCGAAACACAACAATCTGATAGGGCATAGTCTACCCTATTCGTAATACTACGGGGGATTTTCGGGCGGCTCTATGGCCGCTTTTCCCTTGAAAATCGCCCCGAAACACGACACTAAAATCTGCTATCCGTCTATTGCGGCTGTTACGGCTAAAATGGGCGGATTTTTGTTTAAGGAGGCACCATGCCGAGAATGCCGAAAAAGAGGAAGCTGGAACTGTCCTTCTTCCTCAATGAACGGGGGCGGGTAACGTACAACGACCTTTGCCGGAAATGCCAGCGCACTTGTAAGCAGAGTTTCCGGGCGGTCATTGTAGACTGCCCCCATTATCTTTCCAAACGCTCAAAACGAAAAGCAAAGGAGGACACCGATTGAATGGAAGTTGAATTTATGACCGCAGACACCACCCTGCCGCCCTGTATGCCGCTGCCGAGAGCCATGCTGCGGCTCCCGATCAGCAGCACCGCAAAGGTCATGTACGCCCGGATGTTGGATATTGTTTTCGTATCCGGCATAGAGGACGCCAACGGGATTTTATTTATCCATTTTCCCATCGTGGAACTGGCGGCGGCACTTGCCCGCAGCACCATGACCGTAAAGCGTTCCCTGAATGAATTGGAGGACGCCGGACTGATACTGCGAGTGCGTCAGGGCTTCGGGGAACCCAACAAAATATATGTACTCATTCCGGGGAAGGAGGACAGCCGCCTATGAATGAAAAGCTGGAAAAACTCAATCAGGAGATAGAGAAAACGGAAAAGAAGCTGCGGAGGGCGCAGCATGAAGAAAAGATATTGGAACACCAGATAAAGACGCTGACACGGAAGGAACGGACGCACCGGCTTTGCACCAGAGCCGCCATGCTGGAAAGCTACCTTCCCCACCCGGAAGCCATCACGGATGAACAGGTCAGTTTGTTCTTGAAGCTGCTGTTCCGGCAGGACAGCACCCGGCAGCTTATGGAAAAAGTGTTCGCTGGTAACGGCACAGAGAAGGAGGGCGCAGAATGAAGATGAATTTTTCAAAAGACGAGTTGGCTATGGTCTATCAGTACGCCGCCGGTACGAAGGAAGAAACCCTTGCGGGGCTGAAAGAAATCGTGCCGGTTATCCGTGACCGGCAGACGAGGGAGATTGTGGAGAGTACCATCCGAAAGCTGGACGCCATCCCGGAGCCGGAGTGCCGCCGCTTTATCGGTGACACGAAGCAGCGTTTTATCCAGAAGCGGGACAATTCCATCCGGCGCAGGCTTGCCGAAGCCAAGGCACAGGCGAGGACGGAAAAGCCACATCCCAAGAGAAAAGAGCCAGACCGGGAACGGTCATAATTGCTTCCAGAGCCGTAGCCCGTGGACTGCCCCTCTGAAAGAGGGCGCAATTATACACCACTTAGGGAAGTGGTGCATTGCGCCCTGCCGGGGGCGTCCTGCGGACAGCGGATGATTTCCGTAGATTTCCAATCTGCGTCAATCATCACAGGGGAAGCTACCCTACCCCTGCGCTGGCTTTGCCAGCTACCCCTTTGTGGAACTTATCGTCTGAAAATTTTTAGAGAGCCTATTCCATTTAGCAAGTTAAAGCTGTATAATAGAGCCAGTGACAAATCGGAATTGACGGAGGGAAACATGATTACGCCTAAGTTAGAAACAGATAGATTGATTTTAAGAGAAATCCATTCAGACGATACAGAAGCGATTTTTAGCTGTTGGATGCAAGATGAAAATGTATCAAAGTATATGTGGTGGAAAGCAAGTGATGACATAAACGAAGCAAAAGGCTTTGTGAAATTTGAACTTGGAAATTTGGAAAATGACAAGTGGAATAGATGGATTATCGTTTTGAAAAGTACAAACGAAATAATAGGAACTTGTTTGATTTTTTTCAATGATGAAGAGGGACATTGGGATATTTCTTACAATTTGGGAAAGAAGTTTTGGAGTAACGGATATGCGACCGAAGCTATGAGTGCAGTTATGAAGTACGCAGTTAAAGTGATGAAAATAAAAGAAATCAGTACAACGTATGCGATAGAAAATTCGGCATCAGGTTATGTTCTTCAAAAATTAGGGTTTGAATTTATAAAGGAAGTACCCTATGAATGTAATGGTGGAGATATAGTTACAATGGGAAGATATTGTAGATATGAAGCGAGATAAATTCCAGTTTGTCAAACTGACAGCCCGACAAAAAACTAAATACTTGCCGCCCATCAGCGGCACACCCAAGCAGGAAACTGAAAAAGTTATCCTGCTTTTTCTATGCCCGGAATCCGGGAGAAAGGAGGGCGCACACTTGCCATGCCCGCATTGCAAAATCACAATCATCAAGCGGAGCAACAATGAATCCGCTGTTTCTGCCGCCGCCTACCAGAGCGGCGAAAAGCTGTTCTCTGAATACGACCAGGAGCAGAAATATTATCCCTACAAGAACGAAGTCACCCACAAGGAAATCATGCTCCCGCCCCATGCGCCGCCGGAATATGCAGACCGCAATACTTTATGGAACTCTGCCGAAGCACAGGAAAAACAATGGAACTCCCAGCTTGCCCGGAGGTTCGTGCTTGCCATCCCAAGGGAAATCCCCGCAGAACAGTACGCCGACCTTATCCGTGACTACTGCCGGGAGTTTTTTGTTTCCAAAGGCATGATTGCCGATTTCGCCATCCACGACAAGGGGGACGGGAACCCCCACGCCCATATCCTGCTCACCATGCGGGCGATGGACGAAAATGGAAAATGGCTCCCCAAGAGCCGCAAAGTTTATGACCTTGACGAGAATGGGGAGCGCATCCGGCTCCCGTCCGGCAGATGGAAAAGCCACAAGGAGAACACCGTGGACTGGAACGACCAGAAGTATGCCGAAATCTGGCGGCAGGGATGGGCGGACACGGCCAACCGCTATCTGGAAGCCAACGACCGCCCGGAACGGCTTGACCTGCGCTCCTATGCCCGACAGGGGATTGATAAAATCCCCACCGTCCACATGGGGTCAGCCGCCTGCCAGATGGAGAAGAAGGGAATCCAGACCAACATCGGCAACCTGAACCGGGACATCAAAGCCGCCAACTCCCTCATGCAGTCCATCCGCCAGATGGTGCGCCATTTAAAAGGCTGGATTGCCGACCTGAAAGAGAAAAAGGCCGTGTTACTGGAAGCGTTGGAGCAGGCCAGGGAGCCGACACTCCCGGAGCTGCTTTTTCAGTATCTGGAACAGCGGGGCGGGGAGCGTGCCGGCTGGACTTCCAGAGGGAAGCTCAAAGGCACAGTTGCCGACTACAATAAAGTGCAGGCGGCTATGGACTTCCTGCGGAAGAAAGGAATCTCCACCGTGGAGAGCCTTGACACCCGGCTGGACGAAATCAGCAAGGCCGCCGTTTCCGTCATGGGGAGCATGAAAAAAAGCGAGAAGCGCATAAAAGCCATCAACACCATGCTGTCCTACATTGACAAATATGAAGCGAACAAGCCAGTCCATGCGGAGTATGCCGCTATCGGCTGGAAGAAGAAAAAGGAGAAGTTTGCGGAGAGCCACCGGGAGGAACTGGACACTTACAATGCCGCCATCCGGTATTTGAAAGCCAACCTGAAAGGCAACTCCTACTCCCGCAAAGATTTGGAATCCGAACGGGAACAGCTTGCCGCCGCCCTGCCCGGACAGCGGAAGGAGCTGGAAGCGGTTCAGGCAGACGTAAAGGTACTCCGTGACGTGCGTCACTGGCTAAACCAAGTGTTGCCATCCGAACAGTACCGCCAGACCGCCGATCCGGGGAGGAAGCCGTCCGTTCAGGAGAGCCTGAAAGGGCGGCAAGAACGCATCCGGCAGGAGCAGGCAGCGAAAAGCCAGCCGCCCCGGACACAGAAACAACAGAATATGGAACTTTAATCAGGCGCTTGTTTTGTGATTGGAAACCGCAGGCAAGCGCCTTTTTCTTTGCAACAAAATGGATTTACCGACAACGTGAGCGACATTGTGTCGCCCACGTTGGGATTATCAGGAGGAACGCCTATTGAACGTATTTGAAGCCGTGAAGCAGTCCGTCACCACAAGGCAGGCTGCGGAGCGTTATGGAATTAAGGTAAACCGGAACGGGATGTGCGTCTGCCCGTTCCACAACGACAAGAATCCAAGCATGAAAGTTGACCGCCGCTTTTACTGTTTCGGCTGCGGAGCCACCGGGGACGTGATTGACTTTGTTTCCCGGCTCCACGGTATCGGCAGTAAAGAAGCCGCCCTCATGCTGGCGCAGGACTTCTCCATCTCCTATGAGGACGGGAGGAACGCCGGGAAGGAACCTATCCGGCCACGCCTGCGGAGGGAAACCGAGGAACAGAAATTTAAGCGTATGGAGCGGCACTGTTTCCGGGTGCTGTCCGATTATTACCATCTCCTGCGCCGCTGGAAGGAGGAATACGCCCCACGCCAGTCCGATGAAGCATGGAACCCCCGGTTTGTGGAAGCCCTGCAGAACATGAGCCGAGTGGAATACCTGATGGACGTGCTTCTCTCCGGGGACATTCAGGAGCGGGCAGCCCTTATCACAGGACACGGAAAGGAAGTGAGGAACCTTGAAAGACGAATGGCAGAATTTACCGCCCCAGATACGGCAGGAAATAGCGAACATGGCAGAAAACGCCGAGCCGCCCCGGAGCGTTGAGGAAGTAAAGGCCATGCTGGAAACCACCGAGAAAGGCGGCTTCCGCAACAGCATGAGCAACTGCCTGACCGTGTTCCAGTGCGACCCGCTCCTTTCCGGGGCGGTTGCCTACAACCTGCTGACCGACCGCACCGATATTTTAAAGCCAATCGGCTACAAAAGAGCCACCGGAAGCCCCATGACCGATACGGACATGAAATATATCCGGCTGTATCTGGAAAAGACCTATGGCCTGACAAGCGAGAAAAAGATACAGGACGCCGCCGACCTTGCCGCCAATGAGAACAGCTACCACCCTGTCCGGGATTATTTAAACGGCCTGACATGGGACGGAACCGAACGGATACGCTCCTGCCTGCGGCACTTTCTGGGAGCCGGTGAGGAAGATTACACCTACCAATCCCTGCGCCTGTTCCTGTTGGGAGCCATCCACCGGGCATTTTCCCCCGGCTGCAAGTTTGAAGTCATGCTCTGCCTTGTGGGAGGGCAGGGAGCCGGGAAGTCCACCTTTTTCCGGCTGCTGGCAGTCAAAGACGAGTGGTTCTCCGATGATTTACGGAAGCTGGACGATGACAACGTATACCGCAAGCTACAAGGCCATTGGATAATCGAAATGTCGGAAATGATTGCCACCGCAAACGCCAAGAGCATAGAGGAAATCAAGTCCTTTTTGAGCCGCCAGAAGGAAGTCTACAAGATACCCTACGAAACCCACCCGGCAGACCGCCCAAGGCAGTGCGTGTTCGGCGGCACGTCCAACGCCCTTGACTTCCTGCCCCTTGACCGTTCCGGCAACCGCCGCTTCATCCCCATACAGGTATGCCCGGAGCAGGCGGAAACGCATATTTTAGAGGACGAAGCCGCTTCCAGAGCCTATATCAATCAAGTGTGGGCGGAAGCGATGGAGATTTACAAAAGCGGCAGATGGAAACTGACATTCAGCCCAGAAATGGTGCGCTACCTAAAGGAACGCCAGCGGGACTTCATGCCGGAGGACACCAAGGCCGGGATGATTCAGGCTTTCCTTGACAGCTACCCCGGCGATACCGTCTGCTCCAAGCAGCTTTACAAAGAAGCCCTGAACCATGATTTTGATGAGCCGAAACAATGGGAAATCCGGGAAATCAACGAGATAATGAACCAGTGCGTCACCGGCTGGAACTATTTCTCCAACCCCCGGATGTTCGCCGGGTATGGCAGGCAAAAAGGATGGGAACGGGAGCAACCGGCAACGGACACCGACAACCGGGCAGGAAAAACCCCGGAGGGATTTACGCCAGTGCCGGAGCAGATGGAGCTTCCATTCTGAAAAAATCCGGTCAGGGACAGCCCGTTGCACACTTTGTTGCTATCCCGTTGCCGAGCCGGTTGCCGGGAAAAATCCCGTAACTGCGGGCTTTTCTCCCCTTTAACAACCAAAGCAACAGAAAAATAAAAGAAAAAGAATAAAATAACCCAACCGCCAGACAAGGATTATCTGCGAGGTTTTTTGAAGCCCGTTGTCGGACTTCGTTGCCGACCTTCCCTGTCTGGCTTTTTCATGTATGGAGGATAACTGCCTATGGCGAAAAATAAAACAGAGATTCATGTTACCACAGTATTTGACGGCGAGCTGGACGCTATGGACGTTTTCGTGAGCCTTATCGCACAGAAGCACAGCAGAAAAATAGATAAAGAATATCTTGCTAAAACACAAGAAATGAGATATAATAAAGACGAGGTTCATAGTGACCGTGTTCCGTCTGGATTGTGCGGGTAAACGGTTATGATGAACACTTTTGAATATGCAGGGATGGACACACTTCTTGCCGGGAGCTTCCGGGCGGCTATCTATTGCAGGCTGTCCAAGGATGACGACCTTGACGGGACGAGTGCCAGTATCGAGAACCAGCGGGATATGCTGGAAAAGTTCTGCGAGAAGCAGGGATGGGAGGTTATGGCAGTCTATCAGGACGATGGCTTCACCGGCCTGAACATGGAACGCCCCGACCTGAAACGGATGTTGAAAGCCATTGAGCGGAAGCAGATAAACCTTGTCATTACAAAGGATTTATCAAGGTTAGGCCGGAACTACTTGCAGACCGGGCAGCTTATCGAGGACTTCTTCCCCAGAAACGGTGTGCGCTACATCGCCATGAATGACGGAATAGACACCATGCGGGACAACAACGACATTGCACCCTTCAAAAATATCCTGAACGAGATGTACAGCAAGGATATTTCCAAGAAAGTCCATTCTTCCTATGTGCTGAAGGCGCAGAAAGGCCAGTTCACCGGCTGCCTTGCCCCCTTCGGCTACAAAAAAGACCCGGAGGACAGAAACCGCCTGCTGGTGGACGAGGAAACCGCCCCGGTTGTCCGGCAGATTTTCGGGTATGCGCTGGACGGGCACGGCCCCAACTACATCCGGCGCAGGCTGGAGGAAGGGAAGCACCCCTGCCCCACATGGTGGAACCGGAAGCGGGGACACCGGAACATCCGCACCAAGTGGGAAAAGAAAGACCCGGAGAACGGGCGGTACGTCTGGGACTTCTCCGTGATTAAGGAAATCCTGATGAACCCCGTCTACACCGGCGCAATCGCTTCCCAAAAGACCGAGTACCGCTTTAAAATCGGCACTATCCGGGACAAGAAGCCGGAGGACTGGATTGTGGTGGAGGGGACGCATGAGCCGCTGGTGGACAAAAAGAGCTTCGCCATCGTGCAGGAAAAGCTGAAATCCCGCCAGCGTCCGGGAAAGTCCGGGGAAATCAACCTTTTTGCAGGGCTGATAAAATGCGGGGAGTGCGGAAAGGCTCTCACCATCCGCACCACGCATGAGAAGTTCCCGAAGCGGATTTTCTCCTGCAAGACCTATAATGCCTATGGGAAGCAGCACTGTACCCAGCACCGGGTTGAATTTGACACGCTCTATGCCCTTGTGCTGAACAAAATCCGGGAGTGCGCCGCCGCTGCCCTGACCGACAGCGAAGCGGTGGCCGACCAGCTTACCAATACCTGCGAAGCCCAGCAGAAAGGCCAGCGGGAAGCGATGGAGCGCACCCTTGCCAAAGACGGGGAACGGATTGACGTGCTGGAAAAGATGGTGCTGCGGCTCTATGAGGACATGGTAGCCGGACGGATTACAGAAGAAAACTTCAATCTCCTGCTGGAAAAGACGCAGAAGGAACAGGCGGAATTAAAAGCCAAGGTTGAGGAAGGACGGAAACGCCTTGCCGATGAAATCCGGCTTGCCGTGGACGCAAGGCAGTGGGTGGAATCCATACAGGAGTACCGGGACATCACCGAACTGGACGCTCCCACCCTGAACCGCCTGATTAAAGAAATCGTTGTCCATGAAACCATAGACAGCGACAAAACAAGACACATTTCTATCGAAATTCATTTTAATCTCAAACCCATACCGGAAGTGGAGCAGGTCACAGGCTGACCGCTCCCCCGCTCCGGGGGGATTCTTAAAAACTCCATATATATTTCTTGACGTGCCGCCGCCCGCCAGAAAGCTGTATTGTTCCTACTAATTGGGGATAACACAGCTTATGGCGGGCGGCGGTATCGCCCTGGTGGGTGCCACGCTGATTCCGCTCCTGTCCGGCCTGTTCGGTTAATAGCCGATGGGCAGTCTGTTTGACTGGATAACAGACTGGATCAAAGAGGGCCTGATCGAAGCAATCACCGGGCAGTACACCAGTATTTTTGAATCGGTAAACAGCCAGGTCGCGGATGTGGCCGGGCAGGTCGGACAGACCCCGCAGGGCTGGAATGGCGGCGTGTTCAGTATGATCCAGAATCTTTCTGAAACCGTCGTCATTCCCATTGCGGGCATTATTCTGACCTTTGTGCTGGTATATGAGCTGATTCAGATGATTTTGGAAAAGAATAACATGCACGATTTTGATACGTTCAACATCTTCAAGTGGATCTTCAAGACCTTTGTAGCCACCTACCTGCTTACCAACTGCTTTACGATTGTCATGGCGGTGTTTGATGTCGCCCAAAATGTGGTATCGCAGAGCGCCGGCGTGATAAACGGAAATCTGGATGTCACGGCGGCGCTGGCTGACCTGGAAACGCAGCTTGAAGCAATGGGGATGTGGGAGCTGATCGGCCTGTGGCTGGAAACTAACATCATCAACCTGTGCATGTGGGTACTGTCTATTGTAATCTTTGTCATTGTCTATGGCCGCATGATTGAAATATATCTCACGGTCAGTCTGGCACCCATACCGTTTTCCACAATGGCAAACCGTGAATGGGGACAGATGGGGACGAACTATCTTCGTTCCCTGTTCGCCCTGGGATTCCAGGGGTTCTTGATCCTGGTATGCGTCGCGATCTACGCGGTGCTGGTCCAGTCGATCCCCTCGTCCGGCGATATTCACGGTGCGATCTGGGGCACGGCGGGATATACCGTCCTGCTGGCCTTCGCCCTCTTTAAGACAGGCTCGTTATCAAAGAGCATTTTTAACTCGCATTAGCGGGTAACAACTACATTCTAACAAGGAGGAACTTTCATTATGAGTAAAACCAATACCGAACCCATGCAGCCGGACACTCAGGCGTCCGAAGGCTTGAAGCTGGATGTGACCGTGCGCCCGATTGCCCCGATGGGAAATCTTATGGCCTTTGCCAACGTGACGATTGGAGACTGTATTAAAATCGACGGCTTCCGTATCTGCTCCGGCGAAAACGGCCTGTATGTCAACATGCCTTCCACCCAGGATAAACAGGGAAAATGGAGGGATGTGTGCTGGCCGGTGACGGCGGACTTCCGCAGGCAACTGGGTGACGCCCTGATCGAAGGGTACGGCCAGGCGATTGAAAATTTGCAGGCCACCCTTGAAGCGACCAGGGGTGCGGAAAAGCCTTCCCTGACCGGCGCCCTGAAAGAAAATGCCGGAAAGGTCAAGACGCAGCCGGCAAAGCCCGCACCTGCCAAGAGTGAGCAGGCCCGCTGATGGCGGAGGCCGGAAAATATGGCATTGTGTACGCGGACCCGCCCTGGCGCTATGACATGAAGCGCGGCAAAGGCGTGGCGGAAAACCATTACCCCACCATGAGCATAGATGAAATATGCGCACTGCCGGTTGCAAACCTTGCGGCCAAAGACAGTGCGCTTTTTCTATGGGCTACCTTCCCGCAGCTCAATGAGGCGTTCCGGGTAATCGAGGCATGGGGCTTCCACTATAAGACCCTGGCGTTTCTGTGGCTGAAGCAGAACCGGAAAGCCGATACATGGTTTTATGGGATGGGCTTCTGGACCCGCTCTAATGCGGAGGTGTGCCTGCTGGCAACACGCGGGCACCCGAAACGCCAGTGTGCGGGAATCCACCAATTTGTGATCTCCCATATCGAACAGCACAGCAAGAAGCCCGATGAAGTGCGGGACAAGATCGTAAAGCTCATGGGAGATCAGCCCAGGGTGGAGCTTTTCGCCAGGCAGCAGACGCCCGGCTGGGACGTGTGGGGCAACGAAGTGGATTGCAGTATCACAATGCCGCAGATTGGATAGAAAAGATTCTCGCAGATCGGAGGTGACAATGAAATGCCTTATGTACCCGTACCTAAAGACTTAACCAAAGTCAAGACCAAAGTAGCCGCTGGCCTGACAAAGCGCCAGCTTATTTGTTTCAGTCTGGCCGCGCTGGTGGGGTTGCCGGTATATTTCTTTACCCGCGGCGCCATTGGCAATTCGGCGGCGGTGCTCCTTATGATCGGCCTGATGATGCCCTTTTTCTTCTTTGCCATGTATGAGAAGGACGGGCAGCCTGCCGAGAAATTGCTGAGGAACCGGCTCCGCTATAAGCTCTGGCCGAAGAACCGTCCTTACCGGACGGAAAATCTCTATAAATCTATATCCAAAAAGGAGGTATCACAGATTGCCAAAAACCAAACAGCAGGAGGCGCAGGAAAAACGTCTGCAAAGAAACGTAAAGCAGGCAAAAAAGACCCGCGCCGAAGCAAGAAAGGCAGGAAGTAAAACTGCCTCTCCGGCCGGGCCGAAGAAAAGGCCCGGCTTTTTTTCCGGGCTGAAAGCGGACGCCCCGCAGACGGTCCAGCAGAGTATTCCCTATAAGGAAATGTACCGGGACGGTATCTGCCGTGTGAGCGGCAATTTTTACACCAAGACGGTACAGTTCTTTGATATTAACTACCAGCTCGCGCAGGCGGACGACAAAGCGCAGATTTTTGAGGGCTACTGCGATTTTCTCAATTACTTTGACGCCTCGATCCATGTGCAGCTCACTTTCATCAACCAGCGGGCCAATATGCAGGACTTTGTTCGGAGCATAGATATTCCTACCCGTGGCGACGAGTACGACGGAATCCGCAGGGAGTACGCGGATATGCTGAAGAACCAGCTCCAAAAGGGCAACAACGGTCTTACCAAGCGGAAATATATCACGTTTGGGATTGAGGCGGAGGACCTTCGCACGGCGAAAATGCGTCTGGAACGGATCGAAACGGATGTGCTGGGGAACTTCAAAGCCCTGGGCGCGCAGGCAAGGCCCCTGAACGGGCTGGAACGTCTGGAGCTTTTGCACAGCCAGCTCCACCCGGACGGCCAGGAGAAATTTCATTTTAACTGGTCGGATTTGCCGAAAACCGGGCTCTCCACAAAGGACTATATCGCCCCTTCCGGCCTCTCCTTCTCACAGGACGGTAAAACCTTCCGGGTGGGCGACCATTCCGGCGCGGTGTCCTTCTTGCAGATTTTGGCCCCGGAGCTGACGGACCGGCTGCTTGCCGACCTTTTGGACTTGAACGACGCCGTAACGGTGAACCTTCATATCCAGTCTATCGACCAGGCCCAGGCGATCAAGAACATCAAACGCAAGATGTCCGATTTGCAGAAAATGACGATTGAGGAACAGAAAAAAGCGGTCCGCTCCGGCTATGACATGGACATCATACCTACCGACCTTGCCACTTATGGCGAAGAAGCGAAAAATCTCTTGCAGGATTTGCAGAGCAGGAATGAAAGGATGTTCCTTGTGACGGTGCTGGTGGAAAATATCGCCCCGAAGCGCCAAAAGCTGTTTAACGATATTTTCGCCGCTTCCGGTGTGGCGCAGAAATACAACTGCGCCCTGAAACGTCTGGACTTCCAGCAGGAGCAGGGCCTTATGTCCTCTCTATGCCTGGGACAGAACCAGATCGAGATCGAGCGCGGGCTTACCACCAGCAGCACGGCTATTTTCGTACCGTTTACCACCTGCGAACTGTTCCAGGAGGGCGAAGCTTTGTATTACGGTCTCAATGCCCTTAGCAATAACCTGATTATGGCGAACCGCAAAAACCTGAAAAATCCCAACGGTCTGTTCCTGGGTACGCCCGGCAGTGGCAAATCTTTCTCTGCCAAGCGTGAGATCGTCAATGTGTTTCTTCTGACGGAGGACGACGTTATCATAGCAGACCCGGAAAATGAGTATGGACCTTTGGTAAAACAGTTTGGAGACCAGGGGCAGGTCATTGACATTTCCCCTAACTCCACCAACTACATCAATCCGATGGACATTAACCTGGACTATTCGGACGATGAAAACCCGATCACCCTGAAAAGTGATTTTATCCTGTCTCTGTGTGACCTTATCATCGGCGGCAAGGAGGGGCTTTCCCCCATTGAAAAGACGATCATTGACCGCTGCACAAGGCTTGTGTACCGGGACTATTTGCAGGACCCGCGCCCGGAAAACATGCCGATCCTGGGGGACCTGTACGACCTCCTTCGCAAACAGAGCGAGCCGGAGGCACAGAATATTGCCACGGCGCTGGAAATCTACGTCAACGGTTCATTGAATGTGTTTAACCACCGTTCCAATATCCAGATGGATCACCACCGGGTACTGTGCTTCCAGTTGAAGTCATTGGGAAAGGCCCTGAAAGAGATCGGCCTTCTTATCATGCAGGACGCGGTCTGGAACCGTGTTACGGCCAACCGCTCCAAGCATAAGACGACCTGGTTCTATATCGACGAATTCCACCTCCTGCTGAAAGGCCAGACAGGGAGTTTTAGCGTCGAAATTTGGAAAAGGTTTAGAAAATGGGGCGGTATTCCCAGTGGTTTAACTCAGAATGTGAAGGACCTGCTGGCTTCCAGGGAGATCGAGAACATTTTTGAAAACTCAGATTTTATCTACATGCTCAACCAGGCTCAGGGAGACCGGCAGATTTTGGCGAAGCAGTTAGGCATTTCGCCCCACCAGCTTTCCTATGTGACCCATTCCGGCCCCGGCGAGGGCCTTTTGTTCTTTGGCAACGTGATTATTCCCTTTGTGGATCATTTCCCGAAGGACACCCTTTTGTATTCGGTCCTTACCACAAGGCCGGATGAAGTGGCGGGGGCATGAGCGTCGGCAGACCAACAACGATAATTCAGACTGGAGGTGATGGATATGTCCCGTGATAAAGAGTTCAGACGACCCAAAGACGCGGTACGGCAGCCGGCAAGGAAAACAGAAACAGACGTCCGGGCTGGTGAGGTGCGCGGCCAGGATTTTGATCTGCGCCGGGCCCGTGATGCTCCTGTTCAGGAAGATAACCGACATAGAGGAAGGAACCTGTATCAAGGGGGTTCGGAGGACGGCACAGTTCCGGCAGCGGATTCCAGTGTGGATTATACTGCTTCCCGGCAGGCGTCCGGGGATTCTGTTCCGGACAGCCGCGGCGATTCACAGCAAAGCGGGCCGAATTTTTCCGGGCGTGACAGCTTCCGCGAAAGCAGGCAGCAGGATTCCGGCAGGTTTCGGCGCCAGGATGCAGACTTTTCCCGGCGCGGCGGCCAGGAGTTGTCCGGTTCCGGCAGTTCGGAGGCTTCCGCTGCTTCAGATGGCGGCAGTACAAATGCCGGGGAAACACCGGGCAGACGCCGGATGCACCAGCACGGCAACAAATACCAGCAGCGTTTCCAGGAGGCGGCAAAAGCCGAGGAACCCCAGGAGAAACAGCCGGGATCAGCCGAAGGAGAACCAAAACGGCCTTCCAAGCTGGAATTTACCGCTGACGAGCTGCCACCGGAGGCGGCGGATAAAAAGCTGACCCAGGCGAGGCGCAGGGCCGAGCGTATGGAAAAGAAGCTGGAGGACGCCGAGGCGCGTCTGCCTTCCCGGAAAAAACTGCGTATGGAGACGGCTTCCGACCCGGAGACCGGCAAAGCAAAAAAGCGGCTGAAATTTGAGCAGGAAGTAAAATCCCAGCGGGCCCATGTAAAGGGTTCCCTTCCCATGCGCCCGGTAAAGGCGGCTGCAAATACGGCTGTCGGTTACGCGCATAAGAAAATCTACCAGGCGGAGGAAGAAAATGTTGGCGTGAAAGCCGCCCACCGCACAGAGCTTGTGGGTGAGGCCGGGGTGCGCACCCTGTACCACCGCCATAAAACAGCGCCTTACCGCCGGGTGACAAAGCTGCAGCAGAAATCAGCGAGGGCTAACGCGCAGCTTGCCTACCGGCAGGCCCTTTCGGATCACCCGGAGTTAAAGAAAAATCTCCTTGCCCGGATGTGGCAGAAGCAAAAGCTGAAACGGCAGTATGCCAAAGCCGCAAGGGAGGCACAGAAAACCGGAAAGCGGGCAAAGGACGCAGCCGTTACAACGGAAAAGATCGCTGCCTCGGTGGTAAACACCGTCAAGCGCCACCCGGTTATCTGCGGCATTCTCGTCCTTCTGCTTCTGGTGGTATTTCTCATTTCTTCGCTGTTTTCCTCGTTTTCCAATATCGGGACCGGGGGCCTGGGAAGTATCGCCGCCTCTACCTATCTGGCGGAGGATCAGGACATCAACAACGCGGAGCTTATCTATACCGAGTGGGAAACAGACCTGCAAATGGAAATAGACCGTGTGGAAACAGACCGGCCCGGTTATGACGAGTACCGCTATAACATCGGCGCTATCGAGCATGACCCCTATATCCTGATGGGCTATCTCACTTCTGCCTATCAGAATTTTACCTATGAGCAGATCGAGGGCGTCCTGCGGCAGCTTTTCAATGAGCAGTATTCCCTTACCTTTACGGAGGAAACGGAAATCCGCTACCGGACAGAGACCCATGTTGACCCGGAGACCGGCGAGGAAACCGAGGAAGAAGTGCCCTATGAATGGCACATCTTGAATGTAAAGCTCACGGCCACGCCTCTTGCAAACCTGGTGGTACAGCGCATGAGCTCCGAGCAGAAAGAAATCTGTGAGATTCTATTGCAGACCAAGGGCAACCGGCAGTATGTGAAAAATGTCTTTGGAATAAACTGGCTGCCCTATGTCACCAGCTACTACGGCTACCGGGTACACCCCATCAGCGGGGGAAAGGACTACCATACCGGTGTTGACATCGGCATGGCCCAGGGCACGGAAATCTTAGCCGGCCATGACGGAACAGTGACGCTGGCAGGAAACGCAGGCGGCTACGGCCT
The DNA here is from genome assembly GCF_002161285.1 of Blautia sp. An81. GTDB lineage: Bacteria > Bacillota > Clostridia > Lachnospirales > Lachnospiraceae > Blautia > Blautia ornithocaccae. The sequence goes on from NZ_NFHH01000017.1 coordinate 74,085, forward strand.
GTGTGTCGCCATTGAAGGCGAGGCTTACGAGGGGCATACCCTTACCACGAAATACGGCCACTGTTCGCAGCTTCTTGTGTCCGTGGGTCAGGAAGTAAAAGCCGGGGATGTGATCGCAAAGGTCGGCAGCACTGGCAATTCTACCGGGCCGCACCTGCACCTGGAGGTATTGGTGGACGGGCAGTATTTAAACCCGCTGTATTTTGCAGATACCGGCGATACCAACAGTATCGGCCTGCCAGACATTGGCGCGGGCGGAGGCGGCAGCTACTTTGATTACGATATTCCACCGGAGGCCCTTGCGGATGAACAGTTCGCGGCCATGATCGCGGAGGCGGAGAAATACTTAGGCTATCCGTATGTGTGGGGCGGTGCAAGCCCTTCCACTTCCTTTGACTGTTCGGGCTTCGTTTCCTGGGTAGTCAACCATACCGGCTGGAACTTCGGACGGCTTACCGCGGATGGGCTTCTAGGCGTGTGTACGCCTGTATCGAGCGCGGACGCAAGGCCCGGCGACCTGATTTTCTTCCAGGGGACCTATAACACCAGCGGCGCGAGCCATGTGGGAATCTATGTGGGTAACGGAATGATGATCCATTGTGGGGACCCGATCTCTTACGCAAATATCAATACAAGTTACTGGCAGAGCCACTTCTACACCTTTGGCCGTCTGCCTTAACAGAATGGAGGTAACAAATTGAACCCTAAAATTGAAAAACTGGCAAAAGACATTGAAAAGACCAAGGCGAAGATCGCGGAGCAGCAGGCCAGGCTCCGGGATTTGGAGAAACAGAAAACGGAGCTGGAGAACACCGATTTTGTGGCGGTGGCCCGCAGCTATCACCTGACGCCCCAGGAATTGGCCGAATTCTTAAAAACGCGGCAGATGGCGTCCGTACAGGAACCTTCGCCGCAGGAACAGGAGGAAGTGCATGAGGACTAAACGAATCTCTCTCCTTGTGGCGCTTGTCTTTCTCATAGGCGCCATGACCTTACCCATGACGGCTTTTGCCGCCGGTGACAAGGACACCACGCCGCCCACGCTTACGGCGGTGCTGGATGAGGAAACCGTAAAGATCGTAAGCAGCGACGACAATTCCGGCGTGGAGGCTGTCTATATCGACAAGACCCGTGTAAATTCCCTTGTAGACGGGAAAGCCTCTGTCTCGCTGAAGGATTATGCCGGCACGGATAAAAAAGTGAGCGTCTATGCGGTGGACTATGCCGGGAACCGTTCTGATACCGTGAAGTTTGACAACCCCTATTATAAGGAACCGGCGCCCACGGAAAAACCGGCTGCCCCCACGCAGGCGAGCCAGAGCAGCACACCGGCAACGAAACCGGCGCAGACCCCGGCAGCTTCTTCCGGCAGCACGGGCACCGGCACCCAAAGCGGCAATTCCGGCAGTTCCAATACGGGAACGGCTTCGGGCGGCACAAACTCCCAGGGCGGCAGCTCCGGCAGTACAGGAAATTCCGGCACACCGGAACCCACCACTTCCTCCGTCCCGGATGGTGCTTTCACCCCGGAGGGAACCGGGACCGTGCTGGACAGTGCAACCGGCGAGGATGGGGATAAACAGTTTTACACCATTACCACCGAGGCCGGGAATGTGTTCTATCTTATCATTGACGGCAAGCGTGACGACAACAACGTGTATTTCCTGAATGGCGTTACCGAGGCGGACCTGATGGCCCTTGCGGAAAAGAATGATGGCAGCGTGAGCGTGATCCCGGCTGCGGATGTCTGCACCTGTAAGGAAAAATGCGAGGCCGGAAAAGTCAATACCGGCTGCCTGGTCTGCAAAAATGACTTAAACGGCTGCATCGGGAAAGAAAAGCCGGCAGAGCCGGAGGAACCGGCTGAACCGGAACAGTCGAAGAAAGATACCGGCAGCGTCGGCACGATTATCTTTATCATTGTTGCCCTGCTTGCAGTCGGAGGCGTCGGTTACTATGTGAAGATCGTGCGCCCGAAGCAGCAAGCGGCGGACGAGGACGAATTTGACGAGGACGACGGCTACGGGGAGGGCTTTGACCCGGACGAGGCTTACGGCGAACCGGAATATCTCTCCGAGGATGACTTTGAGGATAGCACCCATGAGGACGGCGAGTAATGCGCCGTCCTTACCTATTTTATGAAAGTGAGGTCTTTCTATCGTGAATATGAAAACAAACACACACCGCCGCGGTCTGCACAGGATCGTGGCATTTTTACTCTGCGCGGTATGCGTCTTTAGTCTGCTCCCCGCCCAGGCGTTTGCGGCAGGCGTGGGCCAGAAAGCAAGCTCCTGGCTGGGCGACCAGTATGTAGGGTCTGACGGGCAGCATTATTACGCGCCTGCACCCTATACCTTTCTTGCCTATCATTCGGATGGCACAGTAGATGTCCGCACCAGTTCCGGCGGCAATGCCTACCGGCACTATATGCTGACGGATTCAGAAGGTATCAGCCATCATGTTTACTGTGTGGAGAGCGGGATTGCCTATAACACTTCCGAAAATACCTATACTTCGGAGAATGGGACCAACAGCGATTATCTGAATATGCTCCCTTCTGCTGCCAAGCGCGGCATTACCCTGACGGCGATCTATGGCTGGAAACCCGGCGCCTTCCTTCCTGTTTCCGGGATCAATGAGGACGATTATAAGATTGCGACGCAGATCATCCTCTGGGAATACCAGCAGCAGCTTCGGAGCGACCCCTACAGCAGACACAGCAACGGCCATGCTTCGGCGGACCAGTATTACAGCGTGGTTGCCGGGCGTCCTGCGGAAAAGGCATACAACTGGATTCTGGAACAGGTGGCGTCCCACTCCACCGTCCCTTCCTTTACTGCAGCGAATAAGGGGGATGCCCCTGTTCTGGAACTGAAATGGGACACCAGCAGAAAGGTCTATACCCTGACTGTTACCGACACCAACAACCTGAATATTGACCTGGAAATGCTTTCCGGCAGCGGCGTGACCGTGAGCAGGAACGGCAACCAGTACACCTTCACCAGCAAAAACATGATTATGGACCCGGTTTCTTTTAAGTTCAGAAAAGATATTCCGGTTGCCAATGATATGCTGATCTGGGGCAGGCCCGGCTACCAGACTATGATGACCGGCGCCAGCGACCCGGTTTCCTTCTTTATGAACATCAAAACGGAGACCTACGGAACCGCAAAGATCGTCAAGACCAGTGAGGACGGCATTGTGTCCGGCATTTCCTTCCGCATTTCCGGCACGGATATTTTGGGAAATGAAGTCAATGAGACTGTTACTACCAGGGATAACGGCCAGGTGGAAAAGAAATTCCTGCCCGGCACCTATCTGGTGACGGAAATCCCGGTTGACCGCTATGTGACCCCTTCCGCACAGTACATCACCATTGAGAGCGGCCAGACTTCTTCCGTCCATTTCAGCAATATCCTGAAGAAATTCCGTGTGCATGTGGTAAAGAGCGACGCGGACACCGGGACCGCCCAGGGCGACGCCACCCTTGCCGGGGCGACCTATGGGATTTATTGTGGTGGCGATCTGGTAGATACCTATACCACCGGGCCGGACGGCAGTTTTATGACCCGCTACTATGTCTGCGGCGATAGCTGGACGGTACGGGAGATCGAGCCCAGCACTGGCTACCTTTTGGATGATACGGTCTACGAGGTGGGCGCTTCCCCGACGCTGTACGAGGTGGAGCTGAACACCACGGAAAACCAGGTCACGGAAACCGTGATCTATGGCAATATCCAGCTTGTAAAGCATACGGACGACCCGGACCCGGATGTGTCCAAAGATGAAAATACGGAAGAACCGAATGAGGGAGTGATCGAGCGCCCGGAGGCCGGCGCTGTCTTTGAAATCTACCTGAAGGCGGCGGGCAGCTATGATGCGGCGAAGGAAAGCGAGCGCGACCTGCTCATCACGGACAGTGATGGCTTTGCTTCCTCCAAAATGCTCCCTTACGGCCATTATACGGTCCACCAGGTAGCCGGTGAGGATGGAAAGGCTTTTATCCCGGATTTTACGGTATTTATTTCCGCAAACGGCCAGACCTACAGCTATATCCTGAATAACCGCACCATTACCGCAAGGCTCAAAGTGGAGAAATGCGACGCCGAGACCGGGAACATTATTCCGATGACCGGCACCGGCTTCCAGATCAAGGACCTTTCCACCAGGGAATTTGTCACCCAGGAAATTTTCTACCCGAACCCGGAGACCCTTGATACCTTCTATGTTTCGGACGAAGGCTGGCTCATGCTGCCGGAACCTCTGCATACCGGGGATTATGAGCTTTATGAGGTGGCGGCGCCTTACGGTTATGTCCTTTCCAGTGAGCCCGTGCCGTTCACTATTGACGGCAGCGAGGCGGTTGTGACCGTCACACAGTACAACATGCCCCAGAAGGGCCAGCTCACCATTACAAAGACCGGCGAGGTGTTCGCTTCCGTCCAGGAAAACGGCGGCCTGTATCAGCCGGTGTATGAAGTGGCCGGGCTTCCCGGCGCGGTCTATGATGTGATCGCTGACGAGGATATTTATACCGGCGACGGGACCCTCCGAGTAGCAAAGGACACGGTTGTAGAGACTCTTACCACCGGGGAAGATGGAACCGCCACAAGCGGGCTTCTGTACCTGGGCCGTTACCGTCTGGAAGAACGGCAGGCGCCGGCTGGCATGGTCGTAAATGCGGCCCCGGAATATGCGGAGCTGACCTATGCAGGCGAGACCGTGGAGATCACGCAGACCGCCGCATCCCTGTATGACGAGCGCCAGAAGGTGGATGTGGCCCTGTTCAAAGCCCTGGAAACAGACGAGCTTTTCGGGCTTGGCATAAATGAGGAATACAAGGACATTTCCTTTGGCCTGTATGCTTCCGCTGACCTGACGGCGGCGGATGGCAGCGTGATCCCGGCAGGCGGGCTTCTGGAAGTGGTCTCCGTTTCCGCAAATGAGGCGGGCGGCTATGACGCTTGCTTTGATTCCGACCTTCCTTTTGGCAGCTATTATGTGCAGGAGCGCACCACCAACAGCGCCTATGTGCTTTCCGATACCAAATACCCGGTAGTCTTTGAATATGCGGGCCAGGAGGCGGCGCTGGTACAGATTCTTGTCAATGAGGGTGAGGCTGTTCCCAATGACCTGCTCCGCGGGCACATTGACGGCGTGAAATATGGCGAGAGCACAGACGGCAGCGAGGATGTGAAGCTGGCCGGCGCGGTGATGGGCCTGTTTACGCCTGATACCGAGGAATTTACCGAAGAAAACGCGCTGCTTACCGTAACCACCGGCGAGGACGGCAGCTTTGCCTTTGAAAATATCCCTTACGGCCACTGGATCGTAAAGGAAATCTCCGCTCCCGCGCTCTATACGGTGAGCCCGGAGGAACACCATATCTATATCGGTGTGGACGGACAGACAATCGAAATCCGTGTGGATGATACCCTGATCCGCGGACGGGTACAGCTCCATAAGACCGAGGCGGTGGATGAACCTTCCTCTGTGGAGAGCGACAAAGAAAATACTTTCCTGCGCTTCCTCTCCGGCGCGGTGTTTGAACTGTATGAGGACACCAACAGCAACAAGGAGCTGGATGCCGAAGATACGCTGGTCGGCACCCTGAAAGAGACAGACGGCGGATTCCACATGGCGGAGAATCTTCTGGCTAAGGGCTATTTCGTAAAGGAAAAGAAAGCGCCGGAGGGCTACCAGCCTGACGAAAAGGCGTATTACTTTGCGATCACCGAGGACGGCCAGACCGTTGTGATCGAAAACGGCGAGGCAGGCCGGGGCTTTACCAATGAGGCATACCGCGGAAACCTGAAAATCACCAAAGATTCCAGTGACGGACGCAAGGACGGCTTTGCCATTGAGGTCAAGAGCGCGGACGGTTCTTACTGCGAGACCTTCACCACACCGAAATCCGGCGTGATCGAGGTCAAGGGGCTGCGCGTTGGCATTTATACCGTAACCGAGCTTTCTAACCGAGCAAGCAAGGACTATATCATTCCTGACGCGGCCACGGTGGAGATCAAGGCGGACCAGACCGCAACGGTCCAGTTCTTTAATGAGAAACCGGAAGAACCGGAAACTCCTGATAATCCGAAAACACCGTCCAAGCCTTCCACACCGTCTAATCCTGATAAGGCAGTACCGCAGACCGGGGATGACAATTTTATTTTCCTGTACGGCGGCCTCCTGGCACTGGCCCTGATCGGCGGCGGGGTGTTTGCTGCCCTCTATTTCAAGAAAGGAAAATACAGCAGACAGACCTCCAGGACAAAGTCTGCGGGCATTGCAGTCCTCTCCCTCTGCGCGGCACTGGCGTTAGGCAGCGGCTTCCTGATGGTCCGTGACCTCTGCCAGTACAGCGAAAGCGCCGGGGCTTATGATGACCTTGCGGGGCTGGTGGAGCTGCCGGAACTGCCGGAGCAGACCGAAACGCCGGAGGATATGGAGACCGGGATGGCGCCCGCTGAAACGGAACCTGCTGGGTCAGCCCCTTCCGTGGTCCTTCCTGCGGTGGATTTTGAATCTTTGCGGGAAAGCGGGCCGGACATCATCGGCTGGCTGAACCTTCCCGATACGGTCATCAACTACCCGGTAACGCAGGCGGACGACAACGAGTATTACCTGCACCACCTGTATGACGGCACCTACAATAAGGTGGGATGCCTGTTCGCGGATTATGAGAACAAGGCGGATTTTTCTGACCGGAACACCATTATTTACGGCCATAACATGCGGGACGGCTCCATGTTCGCAGTCCTGAATGAGTATGACGAGCAGAGTTACTTTGATACCCATAAGCAGATGTACCTTGTGACCCCGGAGGGCGGTTATCTCTGTGAGATTTTCGCGGCGTTTGTGGCAAAGCCTTCCGAATCCGGCAGCGATACCTCTCCCTGGCGTCTTAGCTGGAAGGATGACGGCGCTTATACGACCTGGCTTACCGCTATGGCGGAGCGTTCCGTTGTGGAAACGGACGTCACGGTGACAAGCAGCGATAAGGTGCTGACCCTTTCCACCTGTACGCCCGGAGGCGCGAGCCGCTTCATCGTCATGGCAAAGCTGGTGGAAGTAAACAACTGAACAGACTGAAAACCGGTGCGGGGGCATGTGCTCCCGCACCAGTCATTTACAAGGAGGATTTTTCTATGGTGAATACCATTGTTTCAATACCCGGCTATGTGCATCTGTACCGCTCCCTTCTTAGGTTTTACGACATGCCGGAAAATGAGATCAGGGAAATGCTGTACCTGCTGAACACGGCCAACCTGGACTGCTACGAGTATTACCACCCGGAGCGGGAACTGGTTGAAAGCGGCCCGGTAGCCTTCTGCCACTGGCTGGAGACGATGGACTGCCGGCCCTACCGCACGGAGGTACAGCTTTACAAGTCGCTGCTGTTCCTACAGCGCAGCGTGGACCGTGACCTGATCGTGACCTCCCAGCGGGAGGCATTGCAGACGCTTAAATGTATTATCTCCAATATCGAATACCGCTTTTACAAGGCTTATGAAATGGAGATCGAGGACAAGCGGACCGTTTACGGGGAATGTACCTACCGGCTGGTCCCCAGGGAGGACGAGCCCAGCGTGTGCCTGATGCACGACTGGATTTATCTGCCGAGCGCGTAAATGGTCCCGGATTCTATACAGGATTCGGGACAAATCCATTTTCAAAGGAGGGATGCCTTATCACACAGAAAGAGGTCATTGCCGTTTTTGACGGGCAGGTGGCTCTATGCAGGGAAATCCTGCAAAAGAAAACAAAGGAATACACCGGGGACGATACGGACCGGCTGGGAGCTTTCAAGGCTGCCGCTGCATTGCAGCACACGACACCGGAGTGTGCCCTTGCCGGGATGCTGGCAAAACATATCGTTTCCCTGTATGACATGTGCTTTGCCGATGGCGTGAGTTTCGACGCCGGCACATGGGACGAAAAGATCACAGACAGTCTTAACTATCTGTTTTTACTGAAAGCGATTGTAAAGGAGGGACAGACCAATCAACAGAATTGAAGTAAAGGTTTTGAACTGCCAGGCGGTGGCGGAGGCCGAGAAAAACATGGTGTTTGCGGCCAGACTTACCCAGCGCGGGCATAAGATCAATACAATGGAGGACCTGACGGCGCTTTATGAAAAGTCGTTCAGCAATGATACCGTAACAGCGATCAGCAAGCTCCCGCACCCCACGGTCCAGAAATTCGCGGTCATTACCGTTGCCATTGTAGGCGCAAGCAGGCGTTTCCTGGCACAGATCACCAGGCACCAGAACGAAGTAAAGTTTATGAGCGCGTCCTTACAGTACAGCAACTATGCGGGGCAGGCAGACTTTGCCGTACCCTATGAGATTTTGACTGCGCCGAAGGCAATTCAGGAAATGTATCTGGAAAGCTGTAAATCCGATATGGATTGTTACGAAGAACTGTGCGCGGCAGGGATCGGGCACGATGCGGCGGGCTATGCCACGCCCCAGGGCCTTAGAAATGTGCTGATTATTAGTGCCACGCCTTACCAGTGGAAACATATCATCGGCCAGCAGGTATGCCGGCGCAATACGGACGAGACCCGGATCGTGCTCCTGAAAATCTGGCAGGAGCTTTTTTCGTTGAGCCCGGTACTCTTTGCTCCCGATCTTACCGGCCCTTTCTGCCAGAGGGATAAATGCCTGGAGGGGAAAATGAGCTGCGGAAGAAAGATCGCGGGCAGCATGACGCCCGGCGGGATTTTGGCAGCGGATTACCCGGTGCTTATGGAAGGCGGCGCCCATGAAGATTAAGCTGATCGATTTTGGTGTGCCGGAGGGCCAGAGACCCTACCGGCCACATGGGAACGATGCCGGTGCGGATGTGTATATGCCTTATGACTGCACCTTACAGCCCGGTGAGATCGCAAAAATCCCTCTGGGATTTGGGATCGAGGTGCCGGATGGGTTTGCCGGATATGTGTTCCCCCGCAGCAGCATGGCCGTCAAAGGGCTGGTCTGCGAGCTGCCGCCTGTAGATTCCGGCTACCGCGGGGAAATCCACGCGATCCTTAGCAATGTGAGCAGCCAGATGCGGCATGTTCCCAAAGGGTCAAGGATCGGCCAGCTCGTCATTACGCCGGTAGTAATCGCGGATTTTGTGACGGAACTTGGGGAGCAGCGTGGCACCGGAGCCTTTGGCAGCACCGGGAAATGATAAAAATGTAGCAGGAATTTGAACCGTCAGACAAAAGGCGGATCATTTTAGGACAAAACAGGGATTATCGCCGGTATAGGGATTGGACATTATCAGGAGATTACCGGGTACAATATTAAGAAAAGCGGCCAACTGCTGGCCGCTCTACCGTTTGCTATTGAGTTCTTTCATAATGCCGAGAATATATTCCATTGATTTTGAGTCCAGTTTTTTGGCCTCGGTTATAAATTCCTGTAGCGTCTGCGGGCAGGCATTTCCTTCATCAAAGAATTCCTGGGGTGTTACGCCGAGATATTCGCAGATGTAGAAAAAGGACTGCATGGCGGGAAGTGACTTCTTATTCTCAATATTATTGACGTAATTGTTCGCCTGACCCAGTGACAAAGACATGTCACGGGCAGATACACCCTTTAGCGCCCTTAGCTTTGCCAGCCGTTCCGGGACAAAATCTTCATACATCATAGTCACCTCCTTTTACATAATAGATTGTACCTTACAGGAGCTTCCTGTATAATACAAATATAGGGAATTCCACGAAAGGTGGTTGAGAAAAAAAGATACCTCAGAGTAAAATAAGATTTGCTGACTTTGCTGGTTAGTACAAATCCTATAG
>NZ_NFHH01000018.1 GCF_002161285.1 Blautia sp. An81
CACTACCTATGGACTTTCAATCTTTTGTTCTTACCCATGATTATACAGGATTTTCTGTGCAAAAACTATAGGAAACCAAGTAGCTCCAGATAAATGGGCATGACAACAAAACCTCAGGCCTTGAGGCTTCAAAAAACTATTGGTAAATGAAGCATTTAGCATGGTAGTGTAAAAAACTTTGTGGCTTTGGTAAAAAATGGCTCCTTTTTGGTAAGAATTACAGATATGACAATTCTTATCGAAAAGGAGTTTATTTATGGCAGTAGCAAAAGACCAAATCCGACAGATTATTACAGAAAACAACATTACCAGTGTGGCTGATGTTTACACCCTTCTTAAAGACAGCTTCAAATATATCCTGCAGGAGCTTCTGGAAGCCGAGATGGATGCAACTCTGGGCTATGAAAAAAATTGTAAAGGTGATCTGAAGAGCGATAATAAAAGGAATGGACATTCTTCCAAAACACTCAAAAGCCAGTATGGGGAATTCCAGATCGATGTTCCCCGTGACCGCAATGGTGAGTTTGAACCAAAGCTGATTCCTAAATATCAGCGGGATATTTCCGGGATTGAGGAAAAAGTGATCTCTCTTTATGCCCGTGGAATGAGTACAAGGGATATTCATGATCAGCTTCAGGAACTTTATGGCATTGAACTTTCCGCTGAAATGGTCAGCAAAATCACGGACAAGATCCTGCCGGAAGTGAAGGAATGGCAGTCACGTCCATTAAACCCTGTATATCCGTTCGTTTTCATGGACTGCATCCATTATAAAGTCCGTGAAGATGGCAGAATCCTCAGCCGTGCTGCTTATATTGTACTGGGAGTTACCGTGGAAGGCTATAAGGAGATCCTCAGTATTACTGTGGGAGCGAATGAAACCAGTAAATTCTGGCTTGGAATGCTCAACGACCTGAAAAATCGTGGTGTGCAGGATGTGCTGTTTTTCTGCGTAGACGGCCTCCCCGGATTTAAAGATGCAATCCAGGCCGTTTTCCCACAGGCACAGATCCAGCGCTGTGTAATCCATATGCTGCGCAATTCTTTTAAATATGTGAATTATAACGATCTGAAGAAGTTTTCTGCAGACTTCAAGGCTGTTTATAACGCACCCAATGAATCCGCAGCTCTTTCGGAATTGGAAACGATTAAGGAAAAATGGGGGAAGAAATATCCCTATGCGATCAGCAACTGGGAAAACAACTGGGAAGATGTAAGTTCTTTTTTTCAGTTTTCCGGAGATATCCGCAGAATTATGTATACAACAAATATCATAGAAGGACTGAACCGTCAATACAGGAAAGTTACAAAAACAAAGAGTGTGTTTCCAAGTGATACCGCTCTTGAAAAGATGCTGTTTCTTGCAAGTAGAAATGTAACAAAGAAGTGGACTCAGCGTTATCGGAACTGGGATCAGGTGTTGAACCAACTGATCATTTTATACGATGAAAGACTGACAGCATACCTGTAAACAGAAAACAGGAGTGGATGTAAACACATCCAGCTCCTGTCTTCACCTTATCCCTTCGGCATTTATAGTATTCCCAGAAAATCCCAGCTTATTCCCGAGGCCGGGTGTGGGCAGAGCCCACGAAAAGGGATTGCTGATGCCGTTATTTGTGCTGAAAAAATTATAAAATTCATGTATAACCTGAGTCGAATGGGCAATACTATTATCAGATAAATAATTCGACAGCAGAAAACCAGAAATTTGGACAATACAATTATACATATCTGGTTCTTATCAAAGAAGATTTTCCCTATAGACACAGAAAATTTTACGCCCTCATCTATTATATTGTTTGATCTACTATCATCCCTATTTGTAAATATTAATTAAAAACAAAACTGGAATCCTAATTTTCGGACTCCAGTTTTTCTTATACCCACCTCTCACATTCAATACAACAAATCCAGAACTTTTGTCGAATAACCAAGATAAACTCCCAGTCAGGGTTGTTTCATGAATGATTTTTAAAAGTATAAGAAGTTCAGATTTTATCGAGGGTTATGCGTGTTATACAAATACATGTATAACCCTCGACTTTTTGTTTCTGTATAGGTATACTCCACCTATACGGAAAGGAGGATATTATGCCAGTAACTGAAAAAAAGTATCCGGATTGGGTCCAAAAGTATCGGTCAAAGGGAACTACTGTGAAGAAAAAAGGGGATTCGTATTATCTCTATAAAAGGACATCCCGACGCATAAAAGGGAAAAAGTATCCGCAGCCAGTCGATACTTATATCGGCGTGATCACTCCGGAAGGAGTCATACAAAGCAATAAAAGAAAAGTATCTTTAACCAATGCGGAGGTGTGGGAATACGGATTTTCAAAAGCCGTCTGGGAGCTATGCCCGGATAACTGGAAAAAACCATTGGGGAATGATTGGCAGGATGTGCTTTCCATCATTCTTTTAAAACAGTCTCCAACTTCTTATATCCAGAAAACACGGACGGTGAAAAAGGAATCGGATTTCCGATATCAGTTTGCAGCTCAGTCATCATCCCTGTCCCGCAGGATCTATAAAAAATGGGGTGTTGGTATGGCAGAACTGCACAGACTGGAAACGATCTATTTAGTATGCCTGGATAAAAATGAAATCATTTCAAAAGTGAATAAAGAACAGCAGGAGCTTCTGAAGAAGATCCAGGTGTCCTTGGAAATGTGCTGAAAGAACATTTCTGACAGAAAAGCTGATCCATTATTTCAGGCAGATCCCGGATTATCGATGCGGCAGAGAAAAAAAACACGATCTTGCAGAAATGCTGGTATGTGTCACCCTTGGATTCCTTTGCGGCCGGACAACAATCCGCAGGAGCCTTAAATGGTGCAAAAACCATCTGGAAGAGCTGCAGAAACATATGGAATTAAAACACGGGATCGCTTCGCCTTCTACCATTACACGAATGCTGTGCGGCATTGATGAGGAATTAGCCTTGTATGCTTTTATGGAATGGATCGGCGAGATCGTGGACTCGAAGAATACGCATCTGGCTATTGATGGGAAAGGACTGCGCGGCGCAACGGAGAAGACGAAAGGTGCGGCAACCCCGATGCTGCTGAATGTGGTGGAAACGGTCCGGGGATTGATACTTGCACAGCTTCCGGTAGATGCAAAGACGAATGAGATTGCGGTGATTCCCGAATTATTAAAGCTTCTGGATATAAAGGGAAGCACCGTAACGATTGATGCGATTGGGACACAGACGGCGATCATGGAACAGATCCATGAACAGGGAGGGCATTTTGTGATGGCAGTAAAGAAAAACCAGCCAGAGGCTTATGAGGAGATCCATACGTTCATGGATAAACTGGAAGGGGAAAACATCAAAAAGAAAAAAGGTGGAACTTTAGATCCTGTAATGGGGGAATTCCTTAAAAAATATGAAGAGGTCATCCAGGTGGAAAGGAATCGGGACAGAGATGAATATAGGAGATGCCAAATATGTAAGGATGCCTCAAATCTGACCAAAAGCCAAAAAGAATGGCCGCACGTTCAAAGTATTGGTCGGATCAAGCAGGTGAGGATCCCCGTTGAAAGAGACAGCCAGGGGAATGATATTACTCCGTCAAAGGAAGCGTTTTTGAAAAGAGGCTCCAGAAGAGTCCCAGTTCCTTGTGCCGAAGAAGGAGCTGGGAAAGATGTGCAGTGTATGGCACTGATATCAGACCTTATCCTTAGTGCAGAGGAACTGGGAAACATAAAAAGAATGCACTGGTCAATAGAGAACCGGCTTCATCATGTACTGGACGACACATTCAGGGAAGATCGATCGCCAGCCAAAAAGTCCCGAAACAATCTATCTCTCATCAGAAAATATGCATACAATATCTTACGCCTGGCAATGTATGAAACAGGCCTGACAAATATAATGACAGAAATGATGGACTGCTTTTGTGACAATGCCGCCTTGCGGGAACAGTATGTGTTTCAGGGCATAGCCAGTCTGTATTGACTATATATAAAGAATACCTCTGGAAAAAAGCGTTGTAAAGGGATAGGGAGATAGTTTACGCTTTTTTACGTAACCAGCTTACCAGAAACGATATGAGAGATGTAATAACAAGATTGTAAAAGGTAGTACTGCTCATGGATAGTTCATGAAACAACCCTGACTCCCAGTCCCGTAATATTGTAATTCCGCTACCCCTTTTGTATAATGAATATAGAAATATCCATACAAAAGATAGCATAATAACAATAGTGCGGGAGATTATAAGTATGGAAACAAATGAACGGCAGGAAGATTGGGAAAGTCTCGGTTTATCTAATGATTTTTTATTTGGGAAAGTAATGAGTAACCCGAAATTATGTATACAGCTTTTGGAACGGATTTTTCCAGAATTGGAGATTGAGCGTATTGAATATCCGGAATTGCAGAAATCGATTAAGGAAGACGTAGATGCAAGAAGTGTCAGGCTGGATGTATATGTAAAGGATTCTGAAGAGAAAGTCTATGATATCGAAATGCAGACAACGAATAATGGTGAGCTACCCAAAAGGAGCAGATATTATCAGGGGATGATAGACCTTCAATTGATTAACAGAGGAGAATCTTACAGAGGACTGAACCAAAGCTATATAATTTTCATCTGTATGGAAGACATCTTTAAGGATAACAGACACATATATACATTTGAAAACATATGTATACAGAATAACGGAATCGTGCTGAGGGATGGAGCGGTAAAAATTTTTTTGAATACAAAGAGTGACCGAGAAGATGTAACTCCCCAGCTAAAAGCCTTTTTGGATTATGTAGATGGCAGAAAAACCCCAGACCCTTATGTAGAAGAGCTTGAGAAAGCAGTTGCTGAGGCAAAGAAAAATCGGAAGTGGAGGCATGAGTATATGACTTTATTGATGAGAGATCAGGAGAATATTGAAAAAGGAAGAATTCAGGGAAGAAAAGAAGGCATAAAAGAAGAGCGCCGTAAGATTATCATCAATATGCTTTCTAAAGGCTATACTAATGAGCAGATTATGATGCTCTGCGATACGTCTTACGAGGAAATCAATGAATGCAAGAAGAGTTTATAAAATAAATAAAATATTGTAGGAATTATTGGAAAGAATAATAAATTTTATATAATTTCCAGAAAATCTCTGTCCATTCTTTCCCCTCTGGGGTATAATGAAAATAGCAGATTCATTATACCGTAAAGCAATGAGCAAAGGGAGTTTTTTACTCTGGGGTTAGTACAACAAAAAGGGGGTTTTTTATGAGACTGACTTTTATAGGGGCTGCCCATGAAGTAACCGGAAGCTGTTATTTTCTGGAAGCAGCAGGGAAAAAGTTTCTTGTGGACTGTGGTATGGAGCAGGGGCCGGACCAGTATGAAAATCAGGAGATTCCCGTGCCTCTTTCTGAGATCGATTTTGCCCTGCTGACCCATGCCCACATTGATCATTCGGGAAATTTCCCATTGGCCTATGCCAAGGGGTTCAGGGGACCAATCTACGCTACTGCGGCTACTTGTGACCTCTGTGATATTATGCTTCGTGACAGTGCTCATATCCAGATGTTTGAGGCAGAGTGGCGGAACAGAAAGGCCAGGAGAAATGGACAGCCGGAATTCGTTCCTGCGTATACCATGGAAGATGCCCTGGGAGTGATCCGGCAGTTTGCAGCATGTGATTATCATAAAATCATTGAGCTGGCAGAAGGGATCAAAGTGCGTTTTGTAGATGCGGGACACCTTTTAGGTTCCGCCAGTATTGAACTGTGGATTACAGAAGATGGAGAAGAGCGGAAATTGGTATTCTCCGGAGATATTGGAAATACAGAGCAACCTCTTATCAAAGACCCGGAATACCTGGAAAGTGCGGACTATGTGATCATGGAATCTACCTATGGAGACAGAAGCCATGGGGAAAAACCGGAGTATATAGAAGCTCTCACCAGTATCATAAGAAAAACATTCCAGAGGGGTGGCAATGTGATCATTCCTTCTTTTGCCGTAGGAAGGACCCAGGAGATGCTGTATTTCCTGAGAAAGATCAAGGCGGATAATCTTCTTCCGGAATTTCCGGGATTCGAAGTGTATGTAGATAGTCCTCTGGCAGTACAGGCCACAACGATTTTTAAAGAGCATTACAGTGAATGCTATGATGAAGAGGCCATGGAACTGATCAATCAGGGAATCAATCCTATTACATTTCCAGGGTTAAAGCTGTCTATTACCAGTGACGAGTCGAGAGCGATCAATGTGAATGAGAAGCCAAAAGTTATTTTGTCTGCCAGCGGAATGTGTGATGCAGGACGTATTAAACATCATCTGAAACACAACCTCTGGAGACAGGAGTGTACGATACTTTTTGTGGGATATCAGGCAGTTGGAACACTGGGAAGAGCCCTGATCGAAGGAGCCACAGAAGTAAAACTTTTCGGAGAAGAAATACATGTAAACGCTGAAATCATCCGGATGCCGGGAATCAGCGGACATGCAGATAATGAAGGACTTATGCGGTGGGCAGGAGCCTTCAAGAAAAAGCCTGAAAAAGTCTTTGTAACTCATGGAGATGACCAGGTATGTGAGCTCTTTGCTAAAAGACTGGAGAGTGAGCTGGGATATTCTGCTGTAGCGCCTTACAGCGGAACCATTGTAGATCTGTTTTCCGGCCAGGTAGTAAAGGAAACTTTGGGAATTGCAGTAAAACATGCAAGAGAGAAGGCAAAGACCAGAAAAGCTGCTGGAGTATATGCAAGATTACTTGCGGCTGGACAGAGGCTTATGACAGTTATCCGTCATAATGAAGGCGGAGCAAACAAAGATCTGGCCAGATTTGCAGACCAGATCAACGCTATGTGCGATAAATGGGACAGATAATAAGCAGATTGTACGAGAATAAAATATCGGCAAATCAGGTTTTCAGCTTTGCATGACTCTGCCGGAAACCTGAGGGGGACATTTTTTCAGATTGATAAAAAACCCGGTTAAAAGTGCTGCTGCTGTTAAAACCGGCTTCCATTGCAATATCGGTTATGGATGCCTGGGTAGTCAACAGCAGCAGTTTTGCTTTGTGGAGCCGCTGCCCGGTAACATACTGAGAAAAAGACATTCCAACAAATTCCTTAAAAAGTCTGGAAAAATGAAATTTGGAAAAGCCTGCATAGGAGGCTGCCATTTCCAGAGTGATATTTGAGGAGAGATTTTGATTCAGATACTGGCATACAGCCAGAAATTTTTCCTGATATTGATGAGTTTCCTGGCGGCCAGTTATTCTGCCTGGATTTTTACCGGGAAGAATCTGCATTTGAAGAGCAGAAGACCGGAAAAGCAAGGTATAAAGCTGCAGGACCAGGGAATATAGACTGGCCTCCCAGAGGAGCTTTTTGCGTCTGGACTCCAGTATCACAGAGAGGAGGAGTTTCTCTGCTGCTATATAAGTAGGATTTTTTATGTTCCGCTTCAGAATAAAAAAAGAGGGGAAGGAAAACAGCAGAGACTGGAATTCTCTCAGGGAATACAGAATTTCCACGTCAAACTGAAAGATCAGCCGGGTGCCTTTGGAAGACCCGGTGAGTTCATGGATAGTCCCGGAGTGTAGAAATATAATATCGCCCTTATCCAGATGATACGTTTCTTCTTCAGTTTTTACCTGATAATCCCCGGAAAGGGGCAGGATAATCTCCACACAGGGATGCCAGTGAGGATCAATATGATAGCAGCCTTTCTGGAGGATTACCCGGAAATTGGAAGAATCCGGATAAGCTATATTTTCGCGGAAACCGGAGAAAATCTTTTTCATAGTTCAGACTCCAAGGAATAATGTAATAATAAAAAGAATAACAGTATCTCAGTGGAAAATCAACTATTAAAAATATGAGAGCTTTTTCTATAATTATGTGACATAGAGGATAGAAAAGAAAGAAAATTATAGAAGAAGGACACTTTATTTTATGGGCATTATATACATGGAATGCTATGATATAGCCATCAAAACTATTGAAGATGCCGAATGGCAAAAGGAAAAGGAGGAAAGAGTATGAAAAAAAGAATGAAAAGACTGGCAGCGTTTTCCATGGCAGTTCTGATGGCAGCTTCTATGGCAGCCTGCGGCGGTTCAGGCGGTGGAAGCAGTGATGGCGGATCCAGTTCAGGCGGTTCCAGTTCAGGAGATGACAAGGAGATTGTGTATTGGAACATTGGTACAGAGAGTCCTGATAAGGATATTGTTACAGCTGCGGTTGAAAAATTCAACTCTGAAACGGAATCTGGATATACTGTAACATCTGTTCCAACTCAGAATGACTCTTACAAAGAAAAATTGGTTGTGGCTATGAGTTCTGGTGAGTGCCCGGATATGTATTCCTGCTGGTCTGGAGGACCTATGTATGAATATATTGACTCTGGATTCGGTCAGCCTATTGATGATCTGTTTAATAATTCTGAGATTAAAGACAAACTGATGGAATCTGCCATCGGTCAGGCAACTTATAATGATCATATTTATGCAGTTCCTTATCAGAATGTATCTATGTCAGGTATTTTCTATAACAAAGAGATGTTCGAGAAATATGGTTTGGAAGAGCCTGCTACATTAGCTGATCTGGAAAATATTTGTGCAACTTTAAAAGAAAACGGTATTACACCATTCGCTCTGGCAAACAGCTCTAAATGGACAGGTTCTATGTACTTTATGAATCTGGCTGCAAGATACGGCGGACTGGAACCGTTCCAGAATGCAGTTGCAGGAACAGGAAGCTTTACTGATGAATGCTTTATCCAGGCTGGAGAAAAGATCCAGGAGTGGGTAAATGCAGGATACTTCCCAGATGGTGTAAACTCTCTGAGTGAAGATGATGGACAGGCAAAACAGTTAATGTATCAGGAAACAGCAGGTATGCTTCTTTGCGGCTCCTGGTATACAGGTACTTTCTCTACTGACAGCGAAGAGTTTTATCAGAAGATAGGCTGGTTCCCATTCCCGGCAATTGAAGGCTCTGAGGCTGACCCATCTATTATGATCGGTACAGTAGGTGACCAGTTTATTGTATTTAACTGTGAGGGTGAAAAACTGGAAGCTGCTTTTGAGTGTGCTGAAGCACATCTGTCTGACGAGGTAATTGACCTTGGAGTAGAAAGCGGAAAGATTCCTCCAGTTAACGGAATTGAAGAAAAACTGACAGATCCAATTACAATAGAGGTTGTAGAAGCTGCTAACAACGCATCTGAAATCCAGCTGTGGTACGATCAGTATCTGCCGCCAGCAGTTTCAAATGCACATCTGGATGGTCTTCAGGAGGTATTTGGTCTCACTATGACTCCTCAGGAAGCCCAGGAATCCATGCAGCAGGCAATGGAAGAGTATAATGCTCAGAAAGCAGAATAAGCAACATGACGGAATAATCGGAAAGGCTCTGGAAACAGAGCCTTTCTTTTTGGATAAAACCGCTAAAGAAATCTATAAAAAATGAACAGTATGGATAGAAATTTATAGATTCTGGGAAGATTGTTCTATGTAGTTTTGTTAAACTTTTTGGTAGTATTGATACTATCAAAAAGTTCTTAAAGTAATAAGAAGGAGGGAATTCATTATGAAAGAAAAGAGTACTTCTTTGCTTGTCATCAGGCAGAGAAATACGAGAAAAGTAGCGGCGCTTTTCCTGGCACCGGTAACTATTCTGATGGTAATCTACATTTTTTATCCTATTGTAGATACCTTTATCACCAGTACATATCAGTGGAATGGAATTTCTGCTGACAGAAAGTTTATTGGTATTCAGAACTGGATCACACTGCTCCAGGACAAAAGTTTCTGGATTGCTTTTAAAAACAATCTGATCATCATGGTGCTTTCTATTGTAATCCAGATTCCTCTGGGACTTGCCCTGGCCACCTTCCTGGACTTTGGAGGGAAAAAACTTACGGTATTTAAAGTTATCTGGTTTATTCCATTGCTGATGTCTTCTGTAGCTATTGGTTTCCTGTTCACCTATGCTCTGGCTACAAACGGCGGTATTGTAAGTACCATATCCGGTTGGTTTGGAGGCGGAAACATTGACCTTCTGGGAAATCCCAAAACTGCGCTGCTTACAGTAATCGCTGTTATATGCTGGCAGTTTACACCGTTCTATATGGTATACTTTATGGCTGCATTTACAAATATTCCCTATGATGTATTTGAAGCAGCCAGAATTGACGGAGCTACCAGAGGACAGTATTTCTGGAAAATAGCACTTCCTCTTCTGGTGCCATCCATGAAGAGTGCAGCCATTCTATCTATGGTAGGTTCTTTGAAGTATTTCGATTTGATCTACGTAATGACCGGAGGCGGTCCGGGAACTTCTACTGAATTAATGGCAACATATATGTATAAAGAGTCCTTCAGCAACTTCAACATGGGTTACGGTTCTGCTGTTGCAGGCGGAATGTTCATTCTGATTTCTATGATCGCTCTTATTACAATGAAATTGATAAATGGAAAGAAGGAGGCGTAAAAACATATGGATGCTTATAAGAAAAGTCGAGTAAAAAGTATAATATGCTGGGTAATCGCCTTTGCATTGGCAATTTTTTACCTGGTAGTCTCTTTCCTTCCCTTTATATTCATGGTATTAAACTCTTTTAAAGAGAAGTTTGAAATGCTTACAGTGGGTGTCTTTGAACTTCCCCAGAGCTTGAATTTTGCGAATTATCAGGAAGTGCTTACAGGCGGATTTGGAAAATATTTTATGAACAGTGTGATCGTGCTTGCAATTTCCCTGATTTTGCTTCTGTTTATTGCCTCCTGCGCTTCTTATCCTTTGGCAAGATTCCAGTTCAAGCTGGCGAATCCTATTTATGCAGGAATTGTTGCATGTATGTCTATTCCAGTACACATTACACTGATTCCTGTGTTTAAGATGTCCCAGGCCACAGGTCTTTATGACAGTATTTGGGCGCTGATCGGACCCTATGTAGCGTTTGCTGTTCCGATTTCTGTGTTTATTCTTACTAGCTTTATGAAAGAGATTCCAAGGGAGATTGAAGAGTCTGCGGAAATCGACGGATGCGGAAAGATTAAAATGTTTTTCTCCATGATTCTCCCGCTCTCCAAACCAGGACTGGCTACATTGGCAATCTATAACGGTGTAAATATGTGGAATGAGTTCTCCTTCGCATACACATTGACACAGTCCTCTGAAAACCGGACGCTGCCTCTGGCTATTTGGGAGTTCCAGGGACAGTATTCCATGAATACGCCTATGATCATGGCGGTTCTGACACTGACACTGCTTCCTATGATCATAATGTTTATTATCTTCCAGGATAAGCTGGTGAAAGGTATGACAGCAGGAGCTGTAAAAGGTTGAGTTCATTCAAAAAGGGCGTTTTATACGCCCTTTTTTTAATCTTAAGCGAAAGGAAACCTGTGGACATAGGTTAAAAATAAATATATACTAATATTCATAGAGACTTGAAAGTAAAGACATTAGGAGGGCAAAAATGAAAAAGTGGATAGAACAAATTAATCAATGGAAACTGGATAAGAAAATGCAGGTTCTGGTTACCACAGCCATTATTGTTATGACCTTGATTATTTTGGCTGTATCCACCATTTCCTCAGTAACCTCCATGAAGGAAAAATCCATAGAACTGCTGCAGACAAATAATGATACCATGTCTGAAAACTATGCATCTTCTCTGGAACAATATAAAGCCCTCGCCATAGCTATTGTAATGGATGATACGGTGCAGAGCTATCTTCACTGTACCAGCAAGAGAGATCCTTCCTATACCGGATATGCCAACAATGCGGTTAATACTATGACCAGCTGTCAGAATATGTATCCAGATATGAATTTTATCGGCATTGTAAGCTATCAGATGGACGATTATCTCTATAAAGGGATAGAGGCGCTAACTTCGAGCGATTTTCAGCAGGTCTATGCCCAGGATTACCAGCAGTGCGGGGAAGTGCGGGATGGTACTATACGCATAGGATTTTCCAACAAGTACTACAGGGGAGATCGATATACGCTTAGTGTATATTTTCCGATCTATGATCTGAATACCATTATGATGGAACGAGGACTTCTGTGCATGAACTTTACAAATCCGGTGCTGGAACAGATCCTGGAAGATAAATCAGGAACTGGAAGGCAGACAGCAGTAATACAGACAGACGGTACGATTATTGCGGATCATGATCTGGACAGCATTGGAGAAACTGTATCCTATAAAGAGAAAATGGTAGGAAGCGAAGGGGAATTTTCCTGGGAGGGCAGGCTCTATATCTATCAGAAAGTGTCAGACTGGAACTATTACATTGTCAGCAGTATTGAAAATATGGAGCTGTATGCTCCCAGCGTCCGAACTATTATCATTATGACGGCAATTCTTTTTTTCATGGTTATTCTGAGCTTTTTTGTCATAAAAGGTATCATAAGCCGGGTATACCGGCCTCTGGATCAGACTGTACAGAAAATGGACGAGGTAGCGGCAGGCTGCCTGGAGTCCCGATTAAATGTAGCGAGTATGGGAGAAGATTTCCAGAAACTGGCTACAGGCTTTAATTCCATGATGGAAGAAATTCTGGTACTTATGGAACAGGTAAAAATGGAGCAGCATCAGATAGAGCAGATTCGTTTTAACTCTCTGCAATCCCAGATCCAGCCCCATTTTCTTTATAATACCCTGGAATGTATTCACTGGCAGGCTATGGCAGATGGAAATAAAGAAATTTCCACATTGGTTATGGCTTTAGCAAAATACTATAGGATTTGTCTCAGCAAAGGGCATGATGTGATTTCTTTAGGATTAGAGATTGAACATATCAAGAATTATCTGATCATTCAGAATATGCGTTACGATAACATTATTGGAAGTGAGTTTCAGGTTGATGATACCTGTAAAGATGCAATGGTTCCTAAGCTGACTCTTCAGCCACTGGTGGAAAACTCTATTTATCATGGGATAAAAGTAAAAGAAGGAAGAAAAGGAAGTGTTTTTCTGAAGGCTGTAAGAAAAGAAAATACGGTGCTGATTACTTTGGAGGATACTGGAAGCGGAATGACTCAGTCTCAGATTGACGCTATGAACCAGCAGCTTTCAGAGTATGATGAATCTTTTGGCTATGGAGTAAGGAATGTCAATAAGAGGATCGAGCTGCTTTACGGGAAAGATTATGGTCTGTATTATCTTAGAAATGAGTTTGGAGGAGTGACTGTAGAAATACAGCTTCCCTATACTACAAAAGTGGACGAGGGAATTTTAAAAGGGGATATGATAAATGTATAAAGCTTTAATTGTTGATGATGAAAAGATGATCCGTATGGGAATGAAAAAAGTGATTCCCTGGGAACAGCTGGGGATTGGCGAAGTATATACCGCGGCTTCGGCAACCGAAGCCCTGGATGTTTTGGAAAATTACAAACCCCAGATTATGATCACAGATATCCAGATGAACGGAATGACAGGCCTGGAATTGATCGAGAAAGCCAGGGATATAATCCCGGAATTAAGAGTGATCGTTCTTACGGGATATGATAGCTTTGAGTATGCCAGACAGAGTCTCCGCCTTCAGGTTCAGGACTTCTTTCTGAAGCCAATTGAGGAAGAAAATCTTTCCAGAGTTCTTAAAGAACAGGTGGCGTATTTAAACGAAGCCGAAGAAGAAAAGCGGAATTTCCTTCTTCGCCAGAGAACCCAGGGGACGGCAGAACAGATGGAGCTGGAAAAGTGCATCAGAGGAATTATTAACCGGTCTAAGGAAAGCAGTGAGTTCATGGGTGTTCTGGAACAGTACTATGGATTTCAGATGGACCAGGGACTTCAGATTGTGCTGATCATGCCTGCCCAAAATTATTCCGGACAGGAATCAGAGCAGGATTTTCACGAGATGTCGGTGAAAAATATTTGCATGAGTGTTGTAGACGCTCAGGGAAAAGGAATCACTTTTTCCGATGATGGTATCATAGGAATTGTTTATTTTACAGAGGAAGAGAGCTCGGTCTTGGAACATATTGAGGAACTTTCAGGAATTCTCAAAGATGAGTTTGACACGAACCCTAAGATTGTGATGGGAAGTGCTGTATCGGGATTTTCGAATTTGCACATTTCTTATAATGATGCTAAATATCTGTTAGATACAGAGAAGGAAAGTATTCAGGATATTATCCAGACTTTCGGAGAGCAGAATAAAAATAATATTTTCCGTGATATTTTCAGTGAGCTAAAGGGAATCATGTGTTCCAACACGGGAAATACCGAGTATGTTATGAAAGCTTTCCGCACATTTGCAAAGGCTACCAAGTCTTATAATTTATCGCAGCAGACAGTGCGCAGGCTTTGCTTTGAGATGGCATCTGCCACCTATTTTGCCTATATGGGGGAGTCTAAGGAGACAGAGTCGGGACGCTTGGATGCATTATCAAAAAGTCTTCTGTCTGCCAATCGTGAAGAGGCATGTGAGGTAACAGAGATGTTTTTGAATCAAATGCTGGGGAAGGAAGAGGAAAGTGTTCATGAGATTGTAGATAAAGCAAAATATTATATTTCAGAACATCTAACAGAAGAACTTACAGTGTCAAATATTGCGGCGTCTCTGTATATTACGCCAAATTATTTTTCAAGATTGTTTAAAAGAGTAACTAAAGAAGGCTGTAATGAATATATTGTACGGAAGCGCATAGAAAAGGCAAAATCTCTTCTGGAAACCACCAGCCTGAAGACAGGAAAGATTGCTATGATGGTAGGATACCGTGACACCAATTATTTTTCTCTGGCTTTTAAGAAGCATACAGGGAAATCTCCTACAAAATACCGGGAAGAAATGCAGAAATAAGGGACAGGATCATAGAGCAATAAATGGGCAGTTTTTCGCATAAAGAAGATAGAGAAAGATTTGGGATCCAGTGTAAAATAAACACGTACATCAATGAGAACGGAGGATAGTGTATGAAAAATTTTAAAAAAGAACGGTCAGAGGCAAGAAAAAAGGCAAAAGAGCTGGTAAGTAAAATGACACTTATGGAAAAGGCAGCTCAGTTAAAATATGACGCATCGCCAGTAGAAAGACTAGGAGTACCTACATATAATTATTGGAATGAAGCGCTCCATGGAGTTGCAAGGGCAGGAGTTGCTACTATGTTTCCTCAGGCTATCGGAATGGCTGCGGCTTTTGACGAGGAAGAGATGAAAAAAGTAGGAGACATTATTGCCACAGAGGGCAGAGCAAAATACAATGAATACTCGAAACATGGAGACAGAGATATCTATAAGGGATTGACATTCTGGTCTCCTAATGTGAATATTTTCAGAGATCCACGCTGGGGAAGAGGACATGAGACCTATGGTGAAGACCCTTATCTGACATCACGTCTGGGTGTGAAATTTGTAGAGGGACTTCAGGGAGACGGACCGGTAATGAAAGCGGCTGCCTGTGCAAAACACTTTGCAGTACATAGCGGCCCTGAGTCGATCCGGCATGAATTTGATGCAAAAGCCACAATGAAGGATATGTGGGAGACCTACCTTCCTGCTTTTGAAGCGTTAGTGACAGAAGCGGATGTGGAATCTGTTATGGGAGCTTATAACAGAACAAATGGAGACCCCTGCTGTGGACACCAGTATTTAATGGAAGAGGTACTGAGAGGCAAGTGGAAATTTGACGGACATTTTGTATCTGACTGCTGGGCCATCAAAGACTTCCATGAAAACCATAAAATTACAAAAAATGCCAGAGAATCAGCTGCACTTGCTTTGAAGAGAGGATGTGATGTGAACTGCGGCAATACTTATCTGCACCTGCTGGGAGCTGTAGAAGACGGACTGATCACGGAAGAGGACATTACAAAATCGGCAGAGAGGGCTCTTACAGCAAGATATCTTCTGGGACTTTTTGAGGGAAGCGAGTATGATGAAATTCCATATGAAAAGGTAGAATGTAAAGAACATGTGGAAGAAGCCCTTAATATAGCCAGAAAAGGCTGTGTACTTCTGAAAAATGACGGTGTGCTGCCTTTGGATAAATCGAAGATCAAGACTATTGGAGTAGTAGGACCTAATGCAGACAGCCGTGCTGCTTTGATTGGAAATTACCATGGAACTTCATCCAGATATATTACCGTGCTGGAAGGAATCCAAGACGAAGTAGGAGAAGACGTGAGAGTCTTATATTCTCAGGGCTGTCATTTATATAAGGACAGAGTAGAAAACCTGGCGTGGGAACAGGATCGTATCTCGGAAGCTGTAATTACCGCAGAGCACAGCGATGTAGTGGTAATCTGCGTGGGGCTTGATGAGACATTGGAAGGTGAAGAAGGAGATACAGGAAACAGCGATGCTTCAGGAGATAAAAATGACCTCCATCTGCCAAAGGTTCAGGAAGAACTTATAGAAAAAGTGGCTGCAGTAGGGAAACCTACCATAGTTGTTCTGATGGCAGGCAGTGCGATTGACTTAAATTATGCCCAGGAGAACTGTAACGGAATCCTTCTGGCATGGTATCCGGGAGCCAGAGGAGGAAAGGCTGTAGCAGACCTGCTCTTCGGAAAGACTTCTCCTTCAGGAAAGCTTCCGGTGACTTTTTATAAAGATCTGGAAGGCATGCCGGAGTTTACGGATTACACTATGAAAGGACGGACTTACCGTTATATTGAAAATGAACCGCTGTATCCCTTTGGATATGGTCTGACCTATGGGGATGTTGAGGTTACATCTGCGAAAGTGCTCAATCAGGTGACTGCAGATTCTGATATCGAAGTGGAAGTTACTGTGGAGAATAAAGGGACAAGAGCTACGGAAGAAGTAGTGCAGCTTTATATTAAGGATCTGGAGTCTCCTCTGGCAGTGCGCAATCATAGCCTGTGCGGATTTAGAAGAGTGGCTTTGGAAGCGGGAGAGAAGAAGAACGTTACTCTTACTGTAGCAAACAGAGCTATGGCAGTTGTAGACCAGGCAGGAGAGCGTCATGTAGACAGCAGGAACTTCAAGATTTTTGCCGGAATTTCACAGCCTGATGAAAGAAGCCAGGAACTTACAGGGAAAAAATCAGCAGAAATAAATGTGACACTTGGATAAAGAAAGAAGACAGATTTCTCTATAGAAAAGGAAAACTACTTATGTTAACATAAGGGGCAGAATAGGCATACCCTATCCTGTCCCTTCTACATATTAGTGAATGTACATGATTTAGTAGAAGAACAGGAGGGGAATTTTGACCAGAGGAAAGAGAAAGGACTGAAGAGCTATGCAGAACTGGAAAAAGAAAATCGTAATCCTGGGATTGAGCGTTTCCCTTGGAATGTCAGGAGTATATGGATGCGGAAACACAGAGGAGACTAAAGCGGAAACGGAAAGTGCTTCAGGAGAAAGCCAGGAAACCGCAGAGAATGCGGAAGAGAGCAGTCAGGTCCAGGAAGAAAAGCCGGAGACCACTCAGGCGGAACATCCACAGTTTGTGGCAGATGGCATCAGAAAGGTGGTACTGGTAGAAGACGGTCAGGAGATTTTCAACCTTTCAAATGAACCGGCAGGGTACAAGATGGATTTTGACTATTGGGAAATCCTGAATCCCTATGATGAGACTGTGACGGTAAATACAGAGACAATGTATGATCTTTTTGATGTGCTTTGCGGCTTGGATTTTCAGGCGCCAGTAGCTGTAGATGCTGAAATGGATACAGGAATTGCTGATTCACAGACAAGTATCACACTTGACTTTGTGAATACGCTGGATGCCACCCAGGCAAAACAGACAGACTATGCAGATAAGACAGCCACTATTATTCTGGGAAATGAAGATGGGGCAGGAAATCGTTTTGCAGCAGTACAGGGATTTGAGGATCAGATATATAAGCTGTCAGCCAGCACCATAGATTCTATTTTCGGCTTAGACCCGTTTTCCTATATTCTGAAGATTCCGGTTTTGGTTAACATTGATACAGTAGAAAGTCTGGAAATTCAGGCAGGAAAGAAATCTTATGAAATGAATGTGGATTCCGTAAATGGGGAATACCAATTTGGAAATAAAGATGTAGAGAAAACAGATTTTACCACCCTTTATCAGGAAATCTGCAGTATAATGCTGGAAGCAGAGGCCGAGGAGGAGAAGATTACAAAGGAAGAAGAACCGGGACTGAAAATCACTTTCCACAGAAACAGTGAAGAGTATCCGGAAATCCAGGTGGCCTACTATTCTTACGACGATACCTATGATCTGCTGGAAGTAAACGGAAACAGCTATTTCCTGGTAAATGCAGAAGAAGTGGATAATCTTGTGAGCTCCATAAAGAAAGCCTTTTAACAGAATAAATATTAAGGGGAAATTATATAGCAATATTGCCCTGGCAGAATAAGATTCTTATCCTGCCGGGGCTTTTTCTATGAAAGTATATGAGAAACCGGAATACCCCAAAACCCCAGTAAATACAAGGACTTTCCTAACAGTCGAGTTCCAAATTCGCCTGGTATTCTTGACTTTTTCAACTCTGCTTCCTATCCTGTAGATAGTAAACAGCAAGGCCGGTAAAATTTTCTGCCTTTTGCTGTGACTGATCGAGAGGAGATGAAGTGTATGGAAAATAAGAAGACATTTGGAGCCTATATCCTCCAGAGACGCCGGGAATTGGGAATGACCCAGAAGGAACTGGCTGAGAAATTATATGTGACAGAATCGGCGGTCAGTAAATGGGAGAGAGGGCTCAGCTATCCGGACATTACGATCCTGCAGAACCTTTGCGCCATCCTGCAGGTAACAGAACACGAGCTTCTTACGGGAAGCGAGGACACCAGCCGGAGAGTTTCTGAGAAGCTGGCGCAAAAATACAGGAAGCTGACACGAAACTACCGGATCATTCAGTATGTGATCTATGGAATGATCTTGCTGGGATGCGGCATCGGAAATCTGGCGTCTTCCCATACTCTGGACTGGTTTTTTATTGCAGCCGCCGGAGTGCTGATGGCCGCCTCCCTGACTTTGGTGCCGGCTCTTGCGGCACTGGATCCCAGATTTGATAATTATAAGCTGCCTCTGGCTATGGCCAACAGAAAAACATCCGTTTATCTTCTGACTGTGACAGGACTGCCCATACTTTTGCTTCTGGCTTCCTGCCTGTCAGCGGGAGAAACCTGGTTTCCCGTAGCAGCTGTAAGTGTGATCTTTGGTCTGAGTCTCTTTATCATGCCGGTGCTCTTATACCAGCTTCCGCTGTCCCAGTGGATGGGAGAAAGGAAGATATCCATGTATTTGCTGATAGAAACCGGCTTACTGCTCTTTTTGCTGCTGGTCTGTGATCTTAACGATCAGGGAAGCTGGTTCTTTACTGCAGCGCTGGGCGTTCTTCTGGGTCTGGGACTGGTATTTCTGCCTGTTATATTGAGGCAGACCCTCCGGGATCTGCCTCTGTACCGGCATAAATCTCTCCTATATTTATCAGCAGAGACGGTATTTCTCCTGCTCCTTTTGTTTGTGGCAGCCCTTCAGGAGGGAAATCCCAGAAGCTTTTGGACTTTAAGCCTCCCCAATGCCCTGCTGTTCCTGGCCCTTCCCTGGGGCGTTATGGGGGCGCTGCGCTATCTTCCGGTAAACCGCTGGCTGAGAGCCTCGGCAGCTTTTGCCTGGATGGGACTGTGGATATGGCTGGCGCCTGCCGGTTTTGACCAGATCATGATTCCGGTATATGGCCAACCCGATAAACCCTACTCCCTGATCATTCCCTTTGACTTTACAAAATGGGAGCTTCCATATAATGCATGGAATGTCATTATGATCATTCTGCTGATGCTGGGAGCCGCAGCGGTATTCTGCGGATATATGGGTCTGAGATCCGAGAGAAAGAGAAGAAAACAGTGAATCCTATATTTCTTTCTGTTCTTTCTCATTATATAAAAAGGAGGAGAAGGGGTAATAGAAAAAAGGATTTTCTTAGTATAATTATTGACTTTTAAAAAAGAATGTGATATTTTAAACAAAATCATAATCCTGTGAGGGAGTAGGAAGCGTATTAGAAGATACGTGGCAAGTCAACATACTGGCATAATCTGCCTGGCTTGTCTTAAATTGCGAGACTCATGTACCTGTAATGCCATAGGTGGAGTCTCTGTATCATAAAATAGTAGAAGGCCCATGCTGTGCCTTCTATTTTTTTTGCCCAGTATGCCAGGTAAAGTGCAGTCGTTGACTGGACAAGTACAGATTCACAGGAGATGATATCAACGAAAAGGGAAAAAGAGAGGAGTTAGCAAATGGATATTATTACTTTATTTTCTCTGGCCGTGGGATTGGCTATGGATGCCTTTGCAGTTTCTATCTGCAAAGGCCTGGCCCAGGAAAAGCTGTCAGTAAAACATATGGTGACCGCCGGTCTCTGGTTCGGAGGATTTCAGGCTCTGATGCCTACCCTGGGCTATTTTCTGGGAAGTCAGTTCAGAGATAAGATTACAGCAGTGGATCATTGGATCGCATTTATTCTTCTGGGCTTTATCGGCGTGAACATGATAAGGGAGTCTCTGGATAAAGAGGAAGTCTGTCCAGAGGGGAACATGGGGCCAAAGGCCATGTTTCCCCTGGCTATAGCTACAAGTATTGATGCTCTGGCGGTAGGCGTTACATTTGCCTTTCTGAAGGTGAACATTGTTCTGGCAGCAGGGATGATAGGCGTGATCACCTTTATTACTTCTGCCATAGGCGTGAAAGTGGGAAATATTTTTGGCGCCAGATACAAATCCAGAGCAGAGCTGGCAGGAGGTATTATCCTGGTTATCCTGGGTGTGAGAATACTTTTGGAACACCTGGGAATCTTGTAAAATATTTTGTAAAAAAGTGTAGAAAAATAGAGAAATTCCCTATACAAAAGTATACCTATTGGTTATAATGGGAGAACAGAAGACTAGCAAGGGAGCCGTATAGGATATATATGAGTAAAGGGATAAAATCTTTGAAAAAGAAGGAATATAGAGAAGAAAAGCTTCCGGAAATTCATACAGATGAAGAATATGAGGCCAGGCTGCTTCGAATGCTAGAGCGGAGAAAGGCCGAGAAACAGCGGCAGTTGAAGCGAAGACAGATCATACGTCGCCTGCCCTTTGCGGCGATTATCCTTCTGGCCCTGGTCCTGGTAGGACTTGGCGTTTATATGCTGGCGGACAGAATACAGACCAACAGTTTCCAGAACTCTGTGGAAGAACTGACAAAAGAGGGAGAAATCCAGGCACAGAAGCAGCCGGTAATGTCTGGCGCTGATGTGGCGAAAATGGCATCGAGTACATCTCTTGTCGGCTGGCAGACTGACGAACAGGGAAAATGGTATCGGAATGAGGACGGGACCATTTATCAGAACGGCTGGAAGGAAATTGACGGAGAAAAGTATTATTTCGATGAAAATGGTTACATTATTACCGGCTGGAAACAGATCGACGGAAAAGACTGCTATTTTGACGAAAATGGAGTCTATGACAGTACAAAAGAGCCGCCTCTGGTAGCCCTGACCTTTGATGATGGGCCAGGACAATATACGGACAAACTTCTGGACTGCCTGGAAGAAAACGGAGCAAGGGCTACTTTTTATATGCTGGGACAGAATGTGGAAAAATATCCGGATACAGTGAAGCGGATGGAGGAGCTTGGAATGGAACTTTCCAACCATACATATGACCACAAGGATCTGACAAAACTTACCAGCTCACAGATTACAGAGGAAATTGAAAAGACAAACAGCCTGATCCAGAATGCGGCAGGAAGGGCTCCGGATACTTTGAGACCTCCTGGCGGTACATATAATGAGAGTGTTCAGGATCTTGCAGGAATGCCCATTATAAAATGGAGCATCGATACAAAGGACTGGAAGACGAAAAGTGAGGATCAGACATACCAGTGCGTTATAGATAACGTTCAGGATGGATCTATAGTTCTTATGCACGATATACATGAGTGGTCTGTAGATGCAGCTCTCAGGCTGATCCCGGATCTGATGGAAAAAGGGTACAAACTTGTGACAGTCCAGGAACTGGCCGAGGCAAAGGGAATCACCCTGGAGAATGGAAAAGTATATACGTTTTTAGGCGAAGGAACACAGGTAGTAGAATAAATTCTGCTACCTGTGTTTTTGTATATAAGCCAGAGACGGAGGGCTGCTTGCAGACCAAAGACACTATACTTCAGCCGGTTTTCTGAAGAAAAATATGTACCAGAGAAGAAACAGAAAGAATCCTCCTATGCAGAAGAAACCTCCAGCGCTGAAAGCGAGACCAAGATTCTTCTGAGCCAGAGAACCAAAGATTGGTTCTAATACAGCACTGGTGACTTCCAGAAACATAGCCTGAAAACTCAGAGCTGCAGCACGGCGAGGGGTGGAAATTCCCCGATTCTGAAGCTCTGTCTGGAGAGGCTGAAAAAGAGAGATGAAGCCTTGGATTCCCAGAATACAGATAGCAGAACACAGAGGACTGTGGGTAAAGGCCAGAATAAAACACAAAAGAGCCGGACACAAAAAACAGCAGGCTGAAAATAAAGGAATCCCCAGTTTTTTTGTGAGGGAGTAAGACCAGGGACCTGCCATGCCTGCAATCTGGGTCAGAATATACAGCAGAGCAATGGTTCCGGCAGACAGGCCACAGGCAATGTATTGAGGCTGATTTAAAAATACTGTAATATACTGCCGGGTTTCTGCCAGAAAGCCGGCACCGGAGAGAAAGAACAGGAAGGAGGGGATGACCGCGTGTAAGACATTTTGTGAAAGTTTCAGAGGCGATTTGCTGGCTTTTCCCGAAGGCTTTTCCGCTCTCTGAGTCTCCGGTTTTCCGAGAAACAGAGCAAGGACAAAGGCAAGTCCATAGGCAGCAGCAGTCAGGAAGGCTGCTCTGCGCCAGTGGTTTTCTAAAAAGATGGAAAAGCAGACAGCGGCAGTGAGAAGCCCACCGGTTCCCATGCTTTCGTAAATGCCAAAGACTTTTTGAGACTTTCCTTCAGGGGCATGGAAATACAGGAGGGTAATATCTACTCCAGATAACCCGGAGACTGCAATGCTCAGAAAAATGCGCTCCAAAAGAAAATCCTGGAAGTTCCAGGCTTTCCAGAAAATAATTTTGGAAACAAAGTAAATAAGACAGCACAGCCCCATAGTCAGCCGATAGCCAATCTTGTCTGCCAGGATCCCCCAGGGGATTTCCAGCCCAAAGCATAAAAAAAGGGATATGCTCTCTATAACAGAAATCTGAAAAAGGGTCAGCCCGGCTTCCTGACGGTAAAGAACCGCAACCGGACTGTAAAACACCATTCCCTGTAAGAAAGCAATCCCGTATAAAAGACAGAGATTTCTTTTCATGATATTCCATTATCCTTTCCATATTAAATTTGACGTCAATAAAACAAGAGCCTGTCAAAATCCGGGCAATTATCCGTAATTTGATAAGACTCTGAAAAACTGGCATCAAATGGGATTGGAAAAAATAAAAAGATACATCATAAAATCTCCTCGTGGCATTAGAATGAAGTAAGTATAGCGCCTTCCATGGGAAAAGTCAATATGCAAAGAGGTCTGGAAAGAAGAGGGAATGAGCTGCTTTACCGGTAAGATTTACACAGGATTTACAATTTCCTGCCTTAAATTTTATATAGATCTTATATAATAAAAATATAGCTTCATTTCTGCAGGCAGCGAGCCTAAGGGTCATGTTTGACTTGGTTGATAAGAGGGTGAACACTATGAAGAAAAAAGAAAAGAGTGAATATTCCCGGAAAAATCTGGAGATGTTCTGCCTGCTTGCCGGAGGGTCTTCAGTGGCGGGAACGGTGCTT
Organism: Blautia sp. An81; assembly: GCF_002161285.1. GTDB lineage: Bacteria > Bacillota > Clostridia > Lachnospirales > Lachnospiraceae > Blautia > Blautia ornithocaccae. Next base: position 23,731 of record NZ_NFHH01000018.1, read on the forward strand.
ATTTTTCTTGCCCGACTAATTATCCGCAGGTTGAAAAAACCTTAGCCGGGCTGTATGGAAAAAGAGCCTGGCTAAGGTTTTTTATATGCCGGGGCCATAGGCATTTGCTCACAGCCCCAGGCATTTATAGGGAAGAGAGGAAATATCAACCTTCATGATAAGCTTTTAAGTACATTTCTTTCATTTCGCTCATCAGCGGATATCTTGGGTTAGCGCCGGTACACTGGTCGTTGAAGGCGTTCTCAACCATCTCATCTAATGTTGCCATGAAATCTTCCTCAGTGATTCCATATTCTTTGATGGTTCTCTTGATGCCTACTTTTGCTTTCAGATCAGCGATGGCTTTGATGAAGTTTTCAAATACTTCATCGTCATCTTTACCCTGGATACCTACGAAACGTGCCATTTCACAGTATCTTTCCTTAGCGTGTGGATATGGATACTGGGAGAAGGTTCCCATCTTTGTAGGAGCCGGATCTGCGTTGTAGCGCATTACATGCTCGATCAGCAGGGCATTTGCGATACCGTGTGGCAGGTGATGATAAGCTCCCAGTTTGTGAGCCATGGAGTGGCAGATTCCCAGGAAAGCGTTGGAGAACGCCATACCGGCAAGGGTAGAAGCATTTGCCATTTTCTCTCTGGCGATAGGATCCGCTGCGCCTTTTTCGTATGCAGATGGCAGGTAGTCAAAGATCAATTTGGCAGCCTTTAATGCCATACCGTCTGTGAAGTCTGTAGCCATAATAGAAGCGTAGGCCTCTAACGCATGGGTCAGAGCATCAATACCGGAAGCGCTGGTCAGTCCTTTCGGCTGAGTCATCATAAAGTCTGTATCAACGATAGCCATGTTAGGCATTAATTCATAGTCTGCGATTGGCCATTTGGTTCCTGTAGTTGCGTCAGTGATAATGGCGAAAGGTGTTACCTCAGAACCTGTACCGGAAGATGTAGGAATGGCAACCATCATGGCTTTTATGCCCATTTTCGGGAATACATAGACTCTCTTGCGGATATCCATGAAATCCATAGCCAGATCTTCAAACTTGCATTCCGGATGTTCATACATCAGCCACATGATCTTGGCTGCGTCCATTGCGGAACCGCCGCCCAGAGCAATGATAGTATCTGGTCCGAAGTCTTTTAACTGTTCCAGACCTTTCTGTGCACACTGAAGAGTGGGGTCCGGAGCTACATCAAAGAAGCAGTCATACTGGATTCCCATTTCGTCCAGCTTGTCAGTGATTGGTTTTGTATAACCGCTCTGATATAAGAATGTATCGGTAACAATGAAAGCTTTTTTCTTGCCGTAAACAGTTCTCAGCTCGTCTAAAGCTACAGGCAGACAGCCCTTTTTGAAATAAACCTTCTCAGGTGTTCTGAACCACAGCATGTTTTCTCTCCTTTCGGCAACGGTCTTAGTGTTGAGCAGATGTTTTACTCCTACGTTTTCAGATACAGAGTTTCCGCCGTAGGAACCGCAGCCCAGAGTCAGTGACGGAGCCAGCTTGAAGTTGTAAAGATCACCAATGCCGCCGTGGGAAGAAGGTGTATTTACCAGGATACGGCAGGTCTTCATACGGTCTGCAAATTTGTCCAGTTTCTCTGTCTGTGAAGGATGTACATAGATAGAAGCTGTGTGTCCGTATCCGCCGTCCTTTACCAGCTGGTCTGCCATGTCAAGAGCAGTATCAAAGTCTTTCGCTTTGTAGAGAGCCAGAACCGGAGAAAGTTTCTCATGAGCAAATGGCTCAGAGATATCCACAGAAGTCACCTCGCCGATAAGAATCTTGGTATCTTTCGGAACAGAAATTCCGGCAAGTTCAGCGATCACGGAAGCTGGCTGTCCAACGATCCTGGCATTTACGGTGCCGGCTTCAGTAAGGATGATCTTGCGGACTTTGTCCAGTTCTTCACTATTTAAAACATGGCAGCCTCTCTTGACAAATTCAGCTTTCACCTTATCGTATATATCTGCAATGGCAGTTACGGACTGCTCAGAAGCACAGATCATGCCGTTGTCAAAGGTTTTGGAATGGATCACAGAGTATACAGCAGTCTGAATATCACAGGTGCTGTCCATGATAACCGGAACATTCCCGGGACCTACACCGATAGCCGGTTTTCCGGAAGAATAAGCAGCCTTTACCATTCCGGGACCGCCGGTAGCCAGGATCACATCTGCAGAACGCATCAGCTCATTGGAAAGTTCCAGAGTAGGTTCTTCCACCCAGCCGATGATTCCTTCCGGAGCCCCTGCCTTTACAGCAGCTTCCAGAACAACCTTTGCAGCCTCAATGGTACATTTCTTTGCACGGGGATGAGGGCTGATGATAATGGCGTTTCTTGTCTTTAAGCAGATCAGACATTTGAAAATAGCGGTAGAAGTAGGATTGGTAGTAGGGATAACTGCACCTACGATTCCCACGGGCTCCGCAATCTTTTTGATACCGTAAGATTTGTCTTCTTCCACAACACCGCAGGTTTTTACTCTCTTATAGGCATTGTATGTATACTCTGCTGCATAGTGGTTTTTGATAACCTTATCTTCCAGAACACCCATGCCGGTTTCTTCGCAGGCCATTCTGGCCAGGGGGATACGCTGTTTGTTTGCTGCCATAGCGGCTTCGAAAAAGATTTTGTCTACCTGCTCCTGAGAATAGGAAGCAAACTTTTTCTGGGCCTCACGCATAGAAGCGATCTTTGCCTGAAGGGCTTCTACGCTGTTGACGGTTTCCGGTACATTGCTTTCTGTTTTTTTAGCCATGGGAAATCCTCCTTAAAAAATGTAAAATGAAATAGTTTTATATAACAGAGAGATAAGATTCTCTGTTGATATTGATAAATATTTAACAAGTGTTGAGACTATTATAATGCTTTGTTAAAAAAATGTCAATATATTACAGGAAAAAATTTTTCATTTGTCTGGTGATTTATGTACATTTATTTTACTATATTTTTTGGGAAAAATAAAGAAAAAAGATTGTTAAATATATAATTATCTGAAAATAAAGAATATAAGAAAACTAAATACAATTTATTGTTTTTAGTGTCTAAGATAGGCGGTAAATTTGATAAAAAAATATCAATATGGTCATATGTAAAATAATGAATAAAAAAGAACGCCATAAAGAGCAGAAACGAAAGGGCTGTTCATCTTTGCTCTTTACAGCGAACTATTTCTATTACTAGATAAGATAATTATTTTTTCATATTCTGTCTTTTCCGCAGGCGGGAGTCCAGGATTTTTTTACGGATTCGCAGAGACTCAGGAGTGACTTCCAGCAGCTCATCTGTATCGATAAATTCCAGAGCCTGTTCCAGACTGAGGATTCTTGGCGGGGTCAGCTTCAAGGCTTCGTCTGCGGAGGAAGAACGGGTATTGGTAAGATGCTTGGTCTTACATACATTCAGTTCAATATCCTCGGTTTTTCCACTCTGCCCGATGACCATACCGCTGTATACTTTTTCGCCTGGGCCAATAAAGAGAGTACCTCTGTCCTGGGCAGAGAAAAGGCCGTAGGTTACTGCTTCCCCTGTTTCAAAAGCAATGAGTGAGCCCTGTTTGCGATACTGCATATCGCCTTTATAGGGGGCATAGCCGTCAAATGCAGTGTTCAGGATTCCGGTGCCTTTGGTGGAAGTGAGGAAATCCCCACGGAAACCGATAAGACCACGGGAAGGAATGTGAAATTCTAGACGAGTGGTTCCGTCACTGGCAGGACTCATGCCCTGGAGTTCTCCTTTTCTCTCACTGAGTTTCTGGATCACGGTCCCTGAAAATTCTTCAGGAACATCTACATAAGCAATTTCCATTGGCTCCAGCTTTCTTCCACGTTCGTCTTCCTTATAAATGACTTCTGCTTTGCTTACTGCAAATTCATAGCCCTCACGTCTCATGTTCTCGATAAGAACAGAGAGATGGAGCTCGCCTCTTCCGGAGACCTTGAAACAGTCAGTGCTGTCTGTATCCTCTACCCGGAGACTTACATCTGTATTCAGCTCCCGCATAAGACGCTCTCTCAGATGACGGGAGGTGACGAATTTTCCTTCCTGCCCGGCAAAGGGACTGTCATTTACCAGAAAATTCATAGAAATAGTAGGCTCAGAAATCTTCTGGAAAGGAATTGGATCTGGATTTTCCGGAGAACAAAGGGTGTCTCCGATGTGGATATCTGCAATACCGGAAATGGCTACAATAGAGCCGATACCTGCCTCTTTAACCTCTACTTTATTAAGTCCATCAAATTCATAGAGTTTGCTGATCTTTACTTTTTTCATCTTGTCCGGGTCGTGGTGGTTGCAGAGCATGACCTCCTGATTAACGCTGATAGTCCCGTTTTCCACTTTTCCGACGCCGATACGGCCCACATACTCGTTGTAGTCAATGGTACTGATCAGAACCTGTGTGGGAGCTTCAGGATCTCCTGTTGGAGCAGGGATATACTTCAATATGGTTTCAAAAAGGGGCTCCATGCTTTCTGGTGTATCAGCCAGGTCAAGGACAGCGTGGCCGGTCTTTGCTGAAGCGTACAGGAAAGGACAGTCAAGCTGCTCGTCAGATGCATCAAGGTCCATAAGAAGTTCCAGAACCTCGTCAATGACTTCGCTGGGCCGGGCTTCTGGCCGGTCAATTTTATTGATACATACAATTACATGAAGATCCAGATCCAGAGCTTTTTTCAGAACAAACTTTGTCTGAGGCATGGCGCCTTCGAAGGCGTCTACCAGAAGGATAACGCCGTCTACCATTTTGAGCACTCGCTCGACTTCGCCGCCGAAGTCTGCATGGCCTGGGGTATCGATAATGTTTATTTTGGTTCCTTTATAGTGTACGGCTGTGTTCTTGGAAAGGATAGTGATTCCTCTTTCACGTTCCAGATCATTGGAGTCCATGACTCTTTCCTGAACCTCCTGGTTTTCCCGGAAAACGCCGCTTTGCCGGAGAAGCTGGTCTACCAGAGTAGTTTTTCCGTGGTCAACATGGGCGATGATCGCTACGTTGCGAATATCTTCTCTTGTTGTTTTCATATATGACAATAACCTCTTTTCTTATTAAATAGGGTTTTTCCCTTAAAATCCGGAAATTATTCTATCATACTTAAATATAAGTATCAATAGAGGAATCGCCGGAAAATACAGTGTAAAGAAATAGAAGGAATGTGAAAAAATAAAAATAGTTGTTCTAAAAATCTGTTTCCCTGAATAAACATGATATAGACAAGATACCAGAAAGAGGAAGGGGAAATAAATCATGGCAGATAAAATAATTGAAAACAATCAGGTGTCCATTATGGGCAAAATCGCATCCAGTTTTACCTTTAGTCATCAAGTATTCGGCGAGGGGTTCTACCTGGTGGATATTCTGGTAAAAAGGCTCAGTGATTCAGAGGACAGGATTCCGCTTATGGTCTCTGAGCGCCTGGTGGATGTAACCCAGGATTATGAAGGAGAGTATATTATGGTACAGGGACAGTTTCGTTCCTACAACCGGCACGAGGAAAAGAAAAACCGGCTGGTGCTCTCAGTATTTGTAAGGGAACTTTCTTTTGTAGAGGAAGCAGATGATTCTATAAAGACGAATCAGATATTCCTGGATGGCTATATCTGTAAACCTCCTGTTTATCGAAAAACGCCTCTGGGAAGAGAAATTGCGGATCTGCTCCTGGCAGTAAACCGTCCCTATGGAAAATCAGATTACATACCCTGTATATGCTGGGGGAGAAACGCCCGCTATGCATCGGCCTTTGAAGTAGGAGGCCATGTGCTGCTGTGGGGAAGGATCCAAAGCAGGGAATATATTAAGAAGCTGGGAGAAAATGAGACAGAGAAGAGGACTGCCTACGAAGTATCTGTGAGCAAACTGGAGTATGCAGACTGACTGCATACCTGGCTGCAGGCAGTTTTTGCTGTTGTTTTATTGCAATATTTTTACAGGTGTAGTAATATATACACAACTCTTAATTTAATTGAAACCGAAAAAGGCAGTCTGTAAGAGGTGTATTATTATGGAACAAAGAGGATTGACACAGATTTACTGCGGCCCGGGAAAAGGAAAAACAAGTGTGGCAATAGGGCAGGCAGTCAGAGCTGTCGGGCATGGAAAGAGGGCTATAGTGATCCAGTTTTTAAAAGGAAAAGCAACCACTCAGCTGGATTATCTCTCTGTGCTGGAGCCGGATATCCGTCTGTTCAGATTCGAGAAAAAGGATAAGTATTATGAAGATCTGACAGAAGAAGAAAAGCAGGAGGAGAACGCGAATATCCGCAACGGATTAAATTTTGCCAGAAAAGTGCTGATTACCGAAGAATGCGAAATGCTGATATTGGATGAAATCCTCTGCGCCTTGGAACTGGGAATTGTTTCGGAAGAAGAGGTGAAAGGGCTGATCGAAGCAAAAGATGATGAGACAGAGCTGATTTTGACCGGTACTATGGTCACAGAAGCTTTGAAGGAGGCAGCAGACAGAGTGGTCTCCCTGGAAATTGTCAAATAGCTTTGAACACAGTTGAAAACATAAGAGAACAGCAGAAGGAGGAAGAGGTATGTCTATTTTTAAAGGCGCAGGTGTAGCAATTGTAACACCGATGAAGGAAAATGGGGATGTAAATTTCGAAAAACTCGGAGAAATCCTGGAAGAGCAGATAGCAGAGGGAACCGATGCAGTCATTATCTGCGGGACAACAGGAGAATCATCCACACTTTCCCATGAGGAACATATGGAGACGATCAAGTATACCATTGATAAAGTAAATAAAAGAATTCCCGTGGTGGCAGGTACAGGCTCCAATTGTACAGAAACAGCCATTATGATGTCTCAGGAAGCAGAAAAGATGGGGGCAGACGGCCTTCTGCTTGTCAGCCCATATTATAACAAAGCTACACAGAAAGGGCTTATTGCTCATTATACAGCCATAGCAGAGTCTGTAAAGCTTCCGATCATCCTGTATAATATTGCGGGACGTACCGGCATTAATATTGAACCTAAGACTTTGCTTTACCTGGCAGAAAATGTAGAGAATATTGTGGCAGTAAAAGAAGCCTCCGGAAATATTTCTCAGATTGCGGATATTGCTGCTATGACAAAGGGAAAACTGGATATCTATTCTGGAAATGACGACCAGATCACACCGATCATGGCTCTGGGAGGAGCCGGAGTTATTTCTGTTCTGTCAAATATTGCTCCCAGATATACCCATGACCTTGTTATGAATTATCTGGAAGGAAATGTTCAGAAGAGCTGTGAAATGCAGTTGAAAGCACTGCCTCTGGTCCGGGCGCTGTTTTCTGAGGTAAATCCTATACCTGTAAAGGCAGCCATGAATCTCATGGGAAAAGAGGTAGGACCTCTTCGTATGCCGCTTACAGAAATGGAAGAAGGCCATAAAGAAGCATTAAAGCAGGCTATGATTGATTTTGGACTGAAACTTGCTTAAGTATAAGCAGATGAGATACGGAAGAAAAGAGGAAAAAAATGGTCAGAATTATTATGAACGGCTGCAATGGACATATGGGCCAGGTAATCGCCGGATTGGTTGCCCAGGACCCGGAAACGGAGCTGGCAGCCGGAATTGATCTGGAAGATAAAGGATTATATGCATGTCCAGTATTCACAGATATTGAAAAATGTGATGTGCCGGCAGATGTTATGATTGATTTTTCATCAGCAAAGGCTACAGATGGAGTTTTGGAATACTGCAGAAGCAGAAAGCTGCCTCTGGTACTTTGTACTACAGGTCTGTCTCAGGAGCAGCTCCAGAAGACTCAAGAGGCAGCAAAAGAGACGGCAGTGCTCCGCTCTGCCAATATGTCTCTGGGAATCAATACGCTGCTGAAATTAATACAGGAAGCGGCAAAGGTCCTTGCTACGGCAGGATTTGATATGGAGATTGTAGAACGTCATCATAATCTGAAAGTGGATGCTCCAAGTGGAACAGCTCTTGCCCTGGCAGATAGTCTTAATGAGGCTATGGACAACCAGTACCATTATGTCTATGACAGAAGCCAGAAGAGAGAAAAAAGAGACGAAAAAGAGATTGGTATCTCTGCTGTGCGGGGAGGAACCATTGTGGGTGACCACGAGGTAATCTTTGCAGGTCCTGATGAAGTTATTGAATTTAAACATACTGCTTATTCAAAGACAGTGTTTGCAAAAGGCGCCGTAGAAGCGGCCAAGTTTTTGAAAGGCAGACCGGCGGGAATGTATAATATGAGCCATGTAATTGATGAAGAAAAATAAAAAAACAGAGCCGTGTCTTTTAGCATATTTTGCTAAAGGCATTGGCTCTCTTTTTGTATAAAAAGACAGATAGATGCACATATTAACAGCAGACCAAATAGAAAAGGAGAAATCAGTATGAAAGCCAAAGATATAAAGAAATTTGTCCTGTGTCTGCTGGCTGCGGTAATCCTCACAGGAGGCACTGCCTGCGGAAATGATAATAATGCAGATAACAAGGAAGGGACCGTTGCAGAGGATTCAATGAAAGATGACGGTGTGGCCGGGGACGCAGGAGAGGCTCTGAAAGACGGGGCTGAAAACCTGGGAGACGATATCGAAGACGGTGTGGAAAGGGCAGGAGATTCCATAAAAGATAACGCTGAGAACGCCACAGAGAACAGATAGAATTTTTGGTAACAGTTCAGCTTTGTGAATGGCGCAGGCTGAACTGTTACAATTTTTGAAATCAGAGAAAACGCTAAAATTTGTCTGTATTCTCCACACAATTTTAGAGCTGTGTTACTATACATAGAAATCCCTTAAAATTTTCTAAAAACAGTTGAACTGGAAATATGATATTGGTATAATAATGTTACATTACAAGAAAAACTCTTGTAAAATACACGTAAAGGGGTTGGACATAATGAAGTTTGTAATTAGCGGAAAGAATATTGATGTTACAGAGGGCCTGAGAAAAGCAGTAGAGGATAAACTTGGAAAGCTGGAAAGATACTTCACGTCTGACACAGAGGTTATTGTCACACTAAGTGTGGAGAAAGAGCGGCAGAAGATTGAGGTGACTATTCCTGTGAAAGGAAATATCATCCGTTCCGAGCAGGTCAGCAGCGACATGTATGTCTCCATTGACTTGGTGGAGGAGATTATTGAAAGACAGCTGAGAAAGTACAAAAATAAGATTATCGATAAAAAGCAGAGCGGTACAGGTTTTCAGCCTGAATTTGTGGAGCATGATTACGAAGATGATACTAACGAGATCAAGATCATCCGCACGAAAAAATTCGGGTTCAAACCAATGTATCCTGAGGATGCATGCGTACAGATGGAATTGCTGGGCCACAACTTCTTCGTATTTTTAAATGCAGAAACAGAAGAAGTAAATGTGGTTTACAAAAGAAAAGGAAATACTTATGGACTGATCGAGCCGGATTTCGGCTGATTACAGCAGTTGGATGAAAGTCATGAGGAGTCTCTCCGTAAAGCGGAATGCTTTGGGAGGGACTCCTTTTTGCGTGTGAAAGATAAGCAAAAAATTGTTCAAAAAGCCCTAAAAATACTTCTTTCTTTTCTGTAAAAGGAAAGGTAGAATAACAATTAGTAAAACACATCGTGCAAAAGGAGGAGAATTTATGCGAAATGTGATTAACCTGAACCAGGACTGGAAGTTTATTCAGCAGGATGCAGGGCTTCCTGAGAGCCTGCCGGCAGACTGGCAGACCGTACAGCTGCCCCATTCCTGGAATGCCATTGACGGACAGGACGGAAATGGTTCATACGACAGAGGAAGATATTGGTATGCGAAGACTTTCGAGACACCGAAACAGCCTCTGGCAGGAGGAAAGGTATATGTAGAAGTTCTGGCAGCAGGCCAGCAGGCTACTGTATACGTAAACGGTACTGAAGTGACCTACCATGAAGGGGGATATTCTATTTTCCGTGCAGATATCACTTCTCTCTGCAAAGAAGAAGGAGAAAACCTCCTGGTAATTGCCTGCAGCAATGAATACAAAGACAGCGTATATCCTCAGTCAGCAGACTTTACTTTCTACGGCGGACTTTACAGAGGCGTGAATCTGATCAGTGTGCCGGATGCTCATTTTGATCTGGAATATTATGGAGGTCCGGGTATCCAGGTAACACCAAAGCCATGTGACTGCGGCGGCGCAGCCTTTGAAATTACTTCATATGTGAAAAATATCGACGAAAACTTTACTGTACTGTATTCCATTACAGATGCTGAAGGCAAGGAAGTTGCCAGCGGCTGCCGTCTGGCTGACAGTACAGGAATCACTCTTTATGTACCTGATGCACAGAAATGGGAGATCGACAGCCCATATCTGTATACCGTAAAAGCAACTCTTCAGAGAAGAAACGAGGCATACGACGAGATTTCTGCAAAAGTCGGTGTTCGCAGCTTCTCCTGTGATCCAGATAAAGGATTTATCATTAACGGAAAAGAAACACCTCTTCGCGGTGTAAGCCGTCATCAGGACATGCTTTACAAAGGAAATGCCCTGACAAGAGAAGATCATTACAGAGATGCAGCGCTGATCAAAGAGCTGGGAGCTAATACAATCCGTCTGGCTCATTATCAGCATTCTCAGGATTTCTATGACGCCTGCGACGAAATGGGATTTGTAGTATGGGCTGAGATTCCTTTCATCAGTGTGTTCAATAAAGATCCGGAGGCTCATCAGAACTGCATCAGCCAGTTAAAAGAGCTGATCATCCAGAATTATAACCATCCTTCTATCTGCTTCTGGGGCATCTCCAATGAGATCCTTATCGGCGGTATTTCCGAGAAGCTGGTGGAAAATCATAAAGAACTGAACGCTCTGGCAAAAGAGCTGGATCCAACCCGCCTCACAACCATTGCACATGTAACCATGACTCCGGTAGAAAGCCCAATGCATGGCATCACCGATGTAGAGAGCTACAATCACTACTTTGGCTGGTACGGCGGAAAGATGGAAGACAACGGCCCATGGTTTGATAACTTCCATAAGGTTCACCCGGACATCTGTGTAGGTGTTTCTGAATACGGCTGTGAAGGCATTATCACCTACCACGGACCAAATCCTGCATGCAAGGATTACAGTGAAGAATATCAGGCACTGTACCATGAGCATATGGCAAAAGTTCTGGACGAGCGTCCATGGCTCTGGTCCAGCCATGTATGGAACATGTTCGATTTCGGCTGTGCTGCAAGAAACGAAGGCGGCGTGGCAGGACGTAACAACAAGGGTCTGATGACTATTGACAGAAAGACCAAGAAAGACAGCTACTATATTTATAAAGCATACTGGAACAAAGAGCCTATGGTTCATCTCTGCGGCAAACGTTACGCTCAGAGAGCCGGAGAAACTACTCAGATCCGGGTTTATTCTAATCTTCCTACAGTTACTCTGTATCTTAATGGAGAAAAAGTGGGAGAGCAGACCGCAGAGAAGGTATTCGTATTTGACGTAGCTCTGGCAGATGGATTTAACACCATCGTGGCGGAAGCCGGAGACCTGAAAGATACCATGACTCTTGAAAAAGTAGAGAAAGAGCCTTCTATCTATGTGCTTCCGGAAGTTAACGAGAGAGCAGAAGGTGTTGCCAACTGGTTTAAAGCGGTGGGAGATCTGGACTTAAAGGCGCCTATGGAATTCCCGGAGGGAATGTACAGCATCAAAGATACCATGGAAGAGCTGGCAAAAAATGAAGAAGCTGTCAAAATTGCTGCTACTGCCTTCAAACTGACCATGAACATGACTGTTAAGCCGGGAGAAGGTATGTGGGATATGATGAAATCTATGACTCTGGAAAAAGTAGGAGAGATGGCTGGTTCCCTTGCTCCAGAAGGATTTATGGAAAGCATTAATGCTCAGCTGAATAAGATTAAAAAAGATTAAATAGTGAAAATACCTTTGCAAATTGTTCTGACGGGCAGTTTTTAAAGGGCATTCCTCCAGGGATATCTCAGCAGGATTATATAAATGCGGGGATATCCCTGTTTTTTATGGCTGTGAAAGGCTCTTTGTTCTTGTGTTCATAAAGGGAAAGTGTTACAATAATCTTTGACAGTTTAAAAAATGGATAGTTATAGGAGTGCAATGCATGAATGTAATTGAGAAAATGTTTGGAACCCACAGTGAGAGAGAGCTGAAAAGAATCAAATCTACTGTGGATAAGATCGAGTCTCTCAGGCCCCAGATGCAGGCATTGAGCGATGAAGAGCTGAGAGGCAAGACCAGAGAATATAAAAACCGCCTTCAGGAAGGGGAAACTTTGGACGATCTGCTTCCTGAGGCTTTTGCCACTGTCCGGGAGGCTGCAAAGCGTGTTCTGGGAATGGAACATTACCGGGTGCAGCTTATCGGCGGTATTATCCTCCATCAGGGACGTATCGCAGAGATGAAGACCGGTGAAGGAAAGACCCTGGTATCTACTCTTCCTGCTTACTTAAACGCACTGGAAGGAAAGGGTGTACACATTGTAACCGTCAACGATTACCTGGCAAACCGTGACGCTGAGTGGATGGGAAAGGTTCATGAGTTTTTGGGACTTACTGTAGGCGTGGTGCTGAACTCTATGAAGAATGACGAGAGAAGAGCCCAGTATGCCTGCGATATCACTTATGTAACCAATAATGAGCTGGGATTCGATTACCTTCGTGACAATATGGTAATCTATAAAGAACAGCTGGTACAGAGAGATCTGAACTATGCCATCATCGATGAGGTAGACTCTGTACTTATCGACGAGGCCCGTACTCCTCTGATCATTTCCGGACAGAGTGGAAAATCCACCAAACTCTATGAAGTCTGCGATATTCTGGCAAGACAGTTAGAGCGTGGAGAGGCCAGCGGCGAGGTTACTAAGATGACCGCCATTATGGGTGAGGAGATCACAGAGACAGGTGATTTCATTGTTAATGAAAAGGACAAAATCGTAAACCTGACAGAGCAGGGCGTTCATAAGGTGGAAAATTTCTTCCACATTGAAAACCTGGCAGATCCGGAGAATCTGGAAATCCAGCACAATATTATCCTGGCTCTTCGGGCTCATAACCTGATGTTCCGGGATCAGGACTATGTGGTAAAGGACGACGAGGTTCTGATCGTAGATGAGTTTACCGGACGTATTATGCCGGGCCGCCGCTATTCTGACGGACTTCATCAGGCTATTGAGGCAAAAGAGCATGTAAAGGTGCGCAGAGAGAGCAAGACTCTGGCAACCATTACTTTCCAGAACTTCTTTAACAAGTATAAGAAAAAAGCAGGTATGACAGGTACGGCTCTTACTGAGGAGAAAGAGTTCCGGGATATTTATGGAATGGATGTTATCGAGATTCCTACAAATAAGCCTATTGCCCGTGTAGATCTGGAAGATGCCGTTTACATGACAAAAAAAGAAAAATTCCGGGCGGTAGTGGAAGCTGTAAAGGAAGCCCACGAAAAACAGCAGCCGGTTCTGGTAGGTACGATTACCATTGAGACTTCAGAACTTTTAAGCCGTATGCTGAAAAGAGAAGGTATTCAGCATCAGGTGTTGAACGCCAAATTCCATGAGATGGAGGCGGAAATCGTAGCCCATGCCGGTGAGGCGGGAAATGTGACCATTGCCACCAATATGGCAGGCCGTGGTACGGATATTAAGCTGGACGAGGTGTCCAGAGAAGCCGGAGGCTTAAAGATCATCGGTACAGAGAGACATGAATCCAGACGTATCGACAATCAGCTGCGAGGCCGTTCCGGACGTCAGGGAGACCCAGGTGAATCCAGATTCTATCTGTCTCTGGAGGATGACCTGATGCGCCTCTTCGGTTCTGAAAAGCTGATGAATGTGTTTAAGTCCCTTGGTGTGGCGGAAAATGAGCAGATTGAGCATAAAATGCTTTCCAGCGCCATTGAGAAAGCCCAGAAGAAGATCGAGGGCAACAACTATGGCATCCGTAAGAACCTGCTGGAGTATGACCAGGTAAATAATGAACAGAGAGAAATCATTTATAAAGAGCGCCGGAGAGTTCTGGACGGCGAAAATATGCGGGATGCTATCTACAAGATGATCACAGATACAGTGGAACATGCTGTAGATATGGTATTTTCTGATGACGTGGACCAGGAAGAATGGGATATGAATGAAATGAATTCTGTTCTCCGGCCTATTATTCCTTTACAGCCCATTACCCGTGAGGATATTAAGGGTATGAAGAAAAACCAGGTGAAACAGAAGCTGAAAGAAGAGGCTGTAAAGCTTTACGAAGAAAAAGAAGCAGAATTTCCCGAGGCAGAACAGCTGCGTGAGCTGGAGCGTGTGATCCTTCTGAAGGTTATTGACCAGAAATGGATGGATCATATCGACGATATGGACCAGCTCCGCCAGGGTATCGGCCTTCAGGCTTACGGTCAGAGAGATCCCAAGGTAGAGTATAAACTTCAGGCATATGAGATGTTCGACAGCATGATCGCTGCCATTCAGGAGACAACCCTGCGGCTTCTGTACCATGTACGTCTGGAGCAGAAGGTAGAAAGAGAGCAGGTAGCTCAGGTGACAGGAACCAACAAAGATGATTCCGGTCCTAAGAAGCCTGTGCAGAAAACAGAGAAAAAAGTATATCCCAACGACCCCTGTCCCTGTGGAAGCGGCAAAAAATACAAACAGTGCTGCGGCAGGAAGAAGATCGGGTGACATCAGGGAAATTAGGCTCAGATAGGTAGAGAAAAGTAAGTAAACTGCTGTAGGTATAGGAGACTGTAACTGCAGCAGTTTGTCAGTTAAAGTCAAATGCGTGGAAAGCTGTAAAAGGAGGAAAGGTTATGGGACAGATGGTGGATTTTACCATGGAGCGGGAAGGACTGGTGAAGCCGGGGGACCGGGTGGAGCTGAAAGAAGACCAGGCCATTACCATGTCAGGAGTCATGTATTACTATACCATAAAGCCAGCGGTGGCAATGTCCAGTAATCTGAAGAAGCCCCTGACAAAACTTACAGGTACAGTACGCAAGGTAGAACCTCAGGTAAGTATCTATATGGTGACAGTTGAGGTTGATCAGTAAAAAATAAGAAGGAGGAAACCAGAGTGGTTGAATTAGACGGCTTTAAGACCAGGGTCAACGGGTATGCCCAGCCTCTTGAAGAAGTGAGGGAGTCCCTGGATCTGGAAAATAAAGAGCAGAGAGTAGAGGAGCTGGAAAGAGAAATGGAGGCTCCCGGATTCTGGGACAATGCAGAACGTTCCCAGAAAATGATGAAGGAATTAAGCGCCTTAAAGAGTGATATGGAGATCTATCACAAGCTCCAGAATCAGAAAGAAGAGATTGAGCTGATGATCGATATGGGATATGAGGAGAATGACCCTTCTGTAATCCCTGACATTGAAGAAATGCTGAATGAATTTGAGGAAGAGTTTGAGAATATCCGGATCAAGACCCTGCTTTCAGGAGAATATGACAAATGCAGCGCTATTGTGACCCTTCATGCAGGGGCAGGCGGTACAGAATCCTGTGACTGGGCCAGCATGCTTTATAGAATGTATCTGCGGTGGGCAGACCGGCATGGATTTTCCACAGAAGTGCTGGACTATCTGGATGGTGAGGAGGCAGGCATCAAATCTGTTACTTTCCAGGTAAACGGAGAAAATGCCTATGGCTATCTGAAATCTGAGAAGGGGGTTCACCGTCTGGTACGTATCTCTCCTTTCAATGCAGCAGGAAAGCGACAGACATCCTTTGTCTCCTGCGATGTAATGCCGGATATTGAGGAAGACCTGGATGTGGAGATCAACCCGGATGATCTGAAAATTGATACCTACCGTTCCAGCGGCGCCGGCGGCCAGCATATTAATAAAACTTCATCGGCAGTGCGTATTACCCATATCCCTACGGGAATTGTGGTACAGTGCCAGAATGAACGTTCTCAATTCCAGAACAAAGACAAGGCTATGCAGATGCTGAAAGCCAAGCTGTATATGCTGAAGCAGCAGGAAAATGAGAAGAAGCTTTCCGGAATCCAGGGAGAGCTGACAGAGATCGGCTGGGGAAATCAGATCCGTTCTTATGTTATGCAGCCTTATACTATGGTTAAAGACCACAGGACCAACGAGGAAACTGGAAATGTAGACGCGGTAATGAACGGAAGCATCGACAATTTTATCAATGCTTATCTGAAATGGTCCGCTCTGGGAAAAAAGGAAAAATAGTTGCCTAAAAAGATAAAGTATGGTACTATCTTTTGTGGACGTACAAATGTATTTTTGGAAAGAACAAAGGGGAAACCTATGGCAGATCACAATAAGTATTACGTAGTAACGGAAAAGGCGGTGCCAGATGTCCTTCTGAAAGTAGTAGAAGCAAAAAAACTTTTGGATACCCAAAAGCTGGATACCGTACAGGAGGCAGTGGAAGCAGTGGGGATAAGCAGAAGCTCCTTCTATAAATATAAAGATGATATCTTTCCTTTTAAAGAGAAAACCAAGGGGGAGAATATTACTTTTATCCTTCAGATGGATGATGAACCAGGGCTGCTTTCTGCAGTGCTTGCGGCTATTGCCCAGTTTCACGGGAATATCCTGACTATACATCAGAGTATCCCTATGAACGGCGTAGCAGGCCTGACCTTAAGCGTGGCAATCCTTCCCACAGAAGGGGACGCTGCAGCAATGGTAGAAAATATAGAACATATTAAGGGTGTGCACTATCTGAAAATATTAGGAAGAGAATAGGCAGAGGAGAAGATTATGATTCAAATTGCAGTGTTAGGATACGGCACCGTTGGCTCCGGTGTTGTGGAAGTATTGGATACCAACAAGGAGAGTATTAAGAAGAGAGCCGGAGAGGAAATCTCCATTAAATACGTGCTGGATCTCAGGGACTTCCCGGGAAGTCCTATTGAAAATATTCTGGTACATGATTTTGAGACTATTATCAATGACCCGGAAGTTCAGATCGTGGTAGAGGTTATGGGAGGGGTTGAACCTGCCTATACTTTTTCAAAGAGAGCTCTGGAAGCCGGAAAATCTGTGTGTACCTCCAATAAAGAGCTGGTGGCCAGACATGGACTGGAGCTTATCGAGATTGCCAAGGCCCATAAAGTAAACTATATGTTTGAGGCAAGCTGCGGAGGCGGAATTCCCATTATCCGTCCCCTCAACTCTTCTCTTACGGCAGATGAAATTGACGAGGTCACCGGAATCCTTAATGGAACCACCAACTATATCCTGACAGAAATGGGAGATAAGTACGCGGACTTTGAGGGTGTATTAAAGGAAGCTCAGGAAAAAGGCTATGCAGAGCGGAATCCGGAAGCAGATGTAGAAGGATATGATGCCTGCAGAAAGATTGCCATACTCTCTTCTCTGGCTTATGGGGCTCATGTGAATTATGAGAATATTTATACCGAGGGAATCACCAGGATCACAGCAGAAGATATGAAGTATGCAAGTCTCCTGGGAATGAAGGTAAAACTGCTGGCTACCAGCAAGCGGAAAGGTGAAAAATTCTACGCTATGGTATGCCCGGAACTGGTGGGAAAGAATAGCCCTCTTTACAGTGTAAACGGTGTTTTTAACGCTATTTTTGTCCACGGCAATGTACTGGGAGATGCTATGTTCTATGGAAGCGGAGCAGGAAAGCTGCCTACAGCCAGCGCAGTTGTGGGAGATGTAGTAGACTGCGCCAAACATCCTGGAAAGACTGTAGTAACCTACTGGAGCAGCAAGGTTCTGGATCAGGTTGACATAAAGGATGTGGAGCATAGGTTCTTTGTAAGAGTGAAGGGTAATCTTCAGGAAGATAAAGAGAAGATAGAAGTGCTTTTTGGAAAAGCTGAATTTATAGGCGTTCCAGGTCTTGAAGGGGAATTCGGATTTGTTACAGAATTGATGAGTGAGAGAACATTTGACGAAAAAGCGGCTGCTCTGCCTGAAATCCTGGGCAGGATCCGCATCAGAGCGTAAGAGGTAAGAAAGAATGAAATATATTGTGGTTTTAGGAGACGGTATGGCAGATGAGCCCTTAAAAGAGCTGGAAGGGAAAACACCTTTGGCCTATGGGGCCACTCCTGTAATGGACAGTCTGGCACAACTGGGAGAAATGGGAATGGTAAAGAATGTGCCAAAAGGAATGGCGCCGGGAAGTGATACGGCAAACCTGTCTGTGCTGGGATATGATCCAGAGCTCTATTATTCCGGAAGATCCCCTCTGGAGGCCCTGAATATCGGCGTGGATATGAAGGAAGGAGACGTAGCCATACGGGCAAACCTTGTAACTTTATCCCAGGAAGAGGAGAACTATGAGGAAAAGAGGATCCTGGACCACAGTGCAGATGAGATTACCACTGAAGAAGCGGAAATACTGCTGGAGGCGGTGAAAAAAGAGCTGGAGAATGAAATCTTTCAGTTTTATCCGGGAACCAGTTATCGCCACTGCCTGATCTGGAAACAGGGAATGACGGTGCCCCTTACTCCACCTCATGATATACGGGGAAAGAAGATACAGGAGTATCTTCCAGAAGAACCTCTGCTTCTTAAAATGCAGAAAAAGAGTTATGAGATTTTGAAAGATCATCCTGTGAATCTGGCCAGAATGGAAAAAGGACTGAACCCCGGCAACAGTCTGTGGTTCTGGGGAGCAGGAACAAAACCTTCTCTGGATTCCTTTGAGGAGAAGTTTCATAAAAAAGGAGCTATGATCTCAGCAGTAGATCTTTTAAAAGGAATTGCTGTGGGAACCAGAATGAAAAATATTTCTGTGGAAGGAGCCAACGGAGGACTGGACACTAACTATGAAGGAAAAGCAGATGCAGCTCTGAAAGCCCTGCTGGAGGATGACTGTGATTTTGTGTATGTTCATGTGGAGGCTCCTGACGAGATGGGCCATCAGGGAAGCATAGAGAAGAAGATCAAGGCTATTGAGTATCTGGACGGAAGAGTTGTGGGAAGAATCAAAGAGGGAATGGATGCCTCAGGAGAAGACTACCGGATGCTGGTGCTGCCGGATCATCCTACGCCCATATCTGTGAAGACCCATACTGCCAACCCTGTACCCTATGTGCTTTATGACAGCAGAAATCAGGAGAAAAAGGAAGGCCTTTCTTACAGCGAGGCAGAAGCCCAAAAAACAGGAAAAATGGTGGAAAAAGGACATGAACTGATCTGGCACCTGCTGGAAAAATAAATAGGTTTTCGGTTTAATTTAAGGAGCTGTAGCGTTAGACATATGTCTAACGCTACAGCTCCTTTTCGATTTACATGTAGTTAAAAGGCTGTTCCTGCATGGGCGGTTCTTCTTTTGGTCTGGGATTGTCTATTTCTCCGGTTACATCCATATAAAAATGAGCCATAGTGTTGGCAATATAAGGCTCCAGCCAGAGGAGGCCGATATAACAGGTGAAGACGCAGGCAATAGTCAGAGGAATAAAGCTCAGAGTAATATAGAAGTATCTGCCTTTGTTTCCCCTCATCAGACGGAAACTTATCTTCAGGGACTCTATGGCACCCATCTCCGGATTGTCCAGAAGAAGATAATTGGACAGGCCAAAGAAGAGAGAAAGTATAAGGCCTATCAAAGACTGTACCAGAGAAGCTGCCAGGGAGAAAAACAGAGATTCCATGGTTTCTGTCCGATAGCTGAGTACAGTCAGAGGAAGAGACGGAAGGACTTCTGCCAGAAGCAGGATCAGGTTTACAGTTAAAAACCTGTCCGGCTGCATGGTAAAGGGAAGAATCAAATCCTTCAGCTCAAAGGCCTCTTTTCGGTTGATATTCAGATGCATCTTCATATTACCTGCCTGAAGAAGGGAAACAAAAAGATTTACAATATAAATCATAATCTGACAGGTGACGATGCTCAGCACGCTGTAAGGTGACAAAAGTGCCGTGATTACCAGAGTAAGGATAATGGAACAGATAAAAATAAGCAGGTAGGCGGCAACGGGAAGTCCCCATTGTCCGTTTAAGGCCTCTCTGGACAAGGCCTTTAAATCTGATGATGAACGTCTCATAAAGATATCTCCAATCTGAAAAATGTTTACGTGGATATGGAATCTGTAGTATAATTTTCTATTATCATTTCTGACAGGAAAGGCGGGGAAAACATGAAGCAGAACAGAAACCCACAGCAGGAAAAGGGCATTTATATCTGCGGCCTGATATTGCTGGGGCTGCTGGCCTTCTGGCTGGGAGCAGAGCATTTTCTGGGATTGAAGTTTTCCCTTCCGCCCTGCCTGTTCCACAGCCTTACAGGACTGTACTGCCCGGGCTGCGGAGGCACAAGAGCCTTCCGGCTTCTGCTTTCAGGGCATATCCTTCAGTCTTTTCTGTACCATCCAGCGGTAGTCCTTACAGCCGTTCTCTATGTATGGTTTATGGTTTCCCACACAGCAGAAATCTTGTCAAAAGGGCGGCTGAAAATTGGTCTTCCCTATACAGATAAATTTCTATACCTGGAGGTCGTTGTGATCATCCTCCAGTGTATCATAAAAAACTTTGCAAAAATCTTCTGGGGGACAGGAATCCTTTAAATATAATTGTCCCCTGTTCCGGAGTCTGGTTCCTGGTACTCAGGGAAGTAGTCTCCATCGGGGTAAGAATATCCTGGATAACTGTCACCGCCGTTAAAATAATCGTAATAGTCTTCAAAAAAATCATCATAGGCATCATCGCCGTTGTCATAATAAGGCGTATCCGGCTGCGAGTAGGAATCCGAACCGTAATCAGAAATTCCGCCGGTGTATTTCTCAATAAAATCATAGAGTTCCTGCTCTGTTATTGTATCAGAAGTAAGCAGATCCATGTAATCCTGGAAAAAGCTTCTGCCCATAGGTGAAGAGAATACCATAACAGAGACCAGGATTCCCAGAGTCAGCAGAATGGCCAGCAGGGCTGTGGAAATAGCCATGCCCGCCTTGGCAGGGCCGGGACGGGAAAACTTCCCTTTGGACAGACAGGAAAATAAGATTCCAAGTCCGGCAAAAGGAATGGATATAAAGGGAAAACAGCACAAAGAGACAAGAGCCAGGATTCCCATAACCAGAGAAAGGGTAGCAAAGTTCTGGCTCCCGTCATAATACCGGGGAGGCGGAGCAGGTGCCGGATCCTCCGGACGATAAGGCTGATAGTAGTTGCCTTCTGTTGGATTGTCCATAAGTTAGAACCTCGTTTCTGTAGTGTTTTTCCCTATTTTAGCATGTATGGGTAAAGGGGGCAAGACCTCCTTGATTTTTAGGAAAATACGTGTTAGAGTTTTATGGGTTAAAGAATCAAAAGAAAGGGACAGTTATTATATGGATATTATTCAGAAAATCACCCAGGAATTAAAAGTAGAAAAATGGCAGGTAGAAGCTGCTGTTAAGTTGATAGATGAAGGAAATACGATCCCCTTTATTTCCAGATACCGGAAAGAAGTCACCGGGGCTTTAAACGATGAACAGCTCCGTAACCTTTCCGAGCGACTGAACTATCTGAGAAATCTGGAGGATAAGAAAAACCAGGTACTTTCCAGTATTGAAGAACAGGGAAAACTGACAGAAGAATTAAAAAAACAGATTCTGGAAGCAGAGACCCTGGTGGTAGTGGAAGACCTTTACCGGCCTTACCGTCCAAAGAGAAGGACAAGAGCTACCATTGCAAAAGAAAAAGGACTGGAGCCTTTGGCAAATATCCTACTCCTGCAGATGACACAGAAGACCATGGAAGAAGAGGCAGCAGCCTTTGTCTCTGAAGAAAAGGAAGTAAAAACGCCTCAGGAAGCTCTGGCAGGAGCTATGGATATTGTGGCAGAAAGTATCTCTGATGAGGCAGACTACCGTATCCGTATCCGGAAGATGACCATGAAATCCGGCCTTCTGGTATCTGCTGCGAAAAAGCCAGAGGAATCTACAGTATACGATATGTACTATGAATATGAGGAACCGGTTTCCAAAGTGGCAGGCCACAGAGTGCTGGCCATTAACCGTGGAGAAAAGGAGAAGATCCTTACTGTGAAGATCCAGGCTCCGGAGGAAGATATTCTCCGCTATCTGGAAAAACAGGTGATCACCAAAGATAATCCCAATACCTCAGAAATCTTAAAAGCAGCAGTGGAAGACAGCTACCGCCGTCTGATCGCTCCTGCTATTGAAAGAGAAATCCGCAGTGACATGACAGAAAAAGCCGAGGACGGAGCTATCAAGGTGTTTAAGAAAAACCTGGAACAGCTTCTGATGCAGCCGCCTATCGAGGGGCAGGTAGTTCTGGGCTGGGACCCTGCTTTCCGTACAGGGTGTAAGCTGGCAGTAGTAGACCCTACAGGTAAAGTTCTGGATACTACAGTTATCTATCCTACAGCGCCGACTACTCCGGCAAAGATCGCTGCAGCTAAAGAGACGCTGAAAAAGCTTATTAAAAAATACAACATTACCCTGTTTTCTGTGGGAAATGGAACTGCCAGCAGGGAATCTGAACAGGTTATCGTGGAGCTTTTAAAGGAGATTCCTGAGAAAGTCCAGTATGTGATCACCAATGAAGCAGGGGCTTCTGTATACTCTGCCAGCAAGCTGGCTACGGAGGAGTTTCCGAATTTTGACGTGGGACAGAGAAGCGCGGCGTCTATTGCCAGAAGACTTCAGGATCCCCTGGCAGAATTGGTAAAGATTGACCCGAAATCTATCGGTGTGGGACAGTATCAGCATGATATGAACCAGAAGAAACTGGGAGAAGCACTTTCCGGAGTGGTAGAAGACTGTGTAAACCGGGTGGGCGTAGACCTGAATACAGCTTCTGTCTCTCTTCTGGAATATGTGTCCGGCGTTTCCAAGGCAATTGCCAAAAACATTGTGGCTTACAGAGAAGAGAACGGAAGGTTTGAAGACAGAAAAGAACTTCTGAAGGTAGCAAAGCTGGGACCGAAGGCTTTTGAACAGTGTGCCGGATTCCTTCGCATCCGGGGAGGAAAGAACCCTCTGGATGGTACCAGCGTACATCCGGAATCTTATGAAGCAGCAGAAAAATTCCTGGCACAGATGGGAATGAAACCGGAAGACATTTTTAACGGCCCGGCAGTATATTATGTGAAAGATTATGGTCAGATGGCCAAGAAGCTGGAAATTGGAGAAATGACCCTCCGGGATATGGTGAAGGAGCTGACAAAACCGGGAAGAGATCCCAGAGAAGAAATGCCCAGACCAATCCTCCGTACCGATGTACTGGAGATGAAAGACCTGAAAGAAGGAATGATCCTGAAAGGAACCGTACGGAATGTTATTGACTTCGGTGCCTTTGTAGATATCGGCGTGCACCAGGACGGCCTGGTACATATTTCTCAGATGACAGACCGGTATATCAAGCATCCTCTGGAAGCTGTCAGCGTAGGAGATATTGTAGAAGTAAAGGTTCTGGGCGTAGACATGAAGAAAAAGAGAATTTCTCTCACCATGAAGGGAATTCATTAAGAGAAAGGAAGGGTTAAAATGAATGTAAATCAAGAAAGGATTGCAAAACTGCAGCAGGAAATGCAGTTGGCGGGAATCGATGTGTACCTGGTGCCTACTGCAGATTTTCATCAGTCAGAGTATGTAGGAGATTATTTTAAGGCAAGAGCCTGGCTTTCTGGATTTACCGGTTCCGCAGGAACCCTTATTGTCACAAAAAATGAGGCCCGCCTTTGGACAGACGGCAGATACTTTATCCAGGCTGGAAAGCAGCTTGCCGGCACAGGGGTGACCCTTATGAAGATGGGAGAAGAAGGGGTGCCTACAGTAGAAGAATTCATTGAAGAGGTCCTGCCTCAGAAGGGATGCCTGGGCTGTGACGGACGGACCATCAGTGTTGCCGAGGGCAGAAAGTATGAAGAATTGCTGGAAAAGAAAGAAGGAACCTTTAAGTGCCAGGATGATCTGGCAGGAAAAATCTGGTCAGACCGTCCTCAGATGTCAAAAGAGCCGGTTTATATCCTGGATGTGAAATATGCAGGAGAAACAAGAGAAGAGAAGATTGCCAGAGTCCGCAGAGAGATGGAAGAGGCAGGTGCTCAGATCCATGTAATCTCCAGTCTGGATGACATTGTATGGCTGCTGAATATCCGAGGAAATGATATTGAATATAATCCGGTAGTCCTTTCCTATGTGATACTGACTATGGACCAGGTACATTTTTATGTACAGGAAGAGGCTGTGTCCTCAAAGGTCAGAGAAGAGCTGGAAAAGGCAGGCGTGGTGCTGCACCCCTACTTCCAGGTTTATGAAGATGTGAAAAAACTGGAGGATTCTCAGAAGGTAATGCTGGAGGATCTGTGTACAAACTATTCTCTGTATAAAAATATTCCACAGAAAAGGGAGATTATTTTCCGTCCAAATCCGGCAGCAATTTTTAAAGGAAATAAAAATCCGGTAGAAATGGAAAATCTGAAAGTGGCTCATATTAAAGATGCCAGGGCTATGTGCCGGTTTATTTACTGGCTGAAAAAGAACGTGCCGGGAGGAGATGTGACGGAGTACAGCGCCTCTTTAGAGAGCAAAAAATTCCGTATGGAAGATCCAGACTGTCTGGACCTGAGCTTTGAGACTATCTGTGCTTATGGTCCAAACGCGGCAATGTGCCACTATGCTCCTACGGAGACAGACTATGCTAAAGTGGAGCCCAAGGGATTCTTCCTGATTGATTCTGGCGGACAGTACTGGCAGGGAACCACAGACATTACCAGGACTATTGCAGTGGGAGAACTGACCAGAGAGCAGAAAGAACATTTTACTCTGGTGCTTCAGGGGCATATCCGCCTTGCTATGGCAAAATTCCAGGAAGGATGCAGTGGAGCAAATCTGGATGTGCTGGTAAGAGGTCCTCTTTGGGCTCGCGGACTGGACTTTAACCATGGAACAGGACACGGGGTAGGATATCTTCTGAATGTACATGAAGGCCCTCAGAATATTAACTGGAAGATAAGGGCAAATGGAAGAAGAGGGAATGCAACACCCTTGGAAGAGGGAATGCTTACTTCTGACGAGCCAGGCCTGTACCTGGAGGGGAGATACGGAATCCGTACAGAGAATCTCCTCCTCTGTAAAAAAGCGGAGAAGAACGGATACGGACAGTTTATGGAATTTGAGACGGTTACTCTGGTGCCTTATGAAAGAGAAGCGATTCTTCCGGAAATGCTGACACGGGAGGAACTGGAGTGGCTGAACGATTATCACAGGAGAGTATATGATACTATAGGCCCTATGCTGATTGAAGAAGAAAGAGAATGGCTGAAAGAGGCCACAGCTGAAATCTGATGAAGAGAGCAAGTTAAAAAAGAACAGGACCGCCAGAGAAGAATTGAAGATAAGTACAGAAAAACAGGACTTAGGCGGTTCTGTTTTTTTGACTAAAACTCCTGAAAATAAACATACTTTTTTTCTATTTTTATGCATTGACATATACAGAACAAGGGCCGTATAATGATATTGGTTCGGAAACGAACTATTTGGAACCCGAACTAATTCAGTGAGGTGAGAGAATGGAAAAAAAGAAGTTGATTCAGGAAAATCCCAAGAGGGAAGAGGATGCGGGAAGAATCATCAATATCGTATCCCATCAACTGAAACGGACGATTTTTTTCTACACCTGGAAAGACTGCGGACTGACTACCATGCAGAACCGTGTGCTGCATTATATTCTTGTCAGATCCCTGGAGAATCCTGTATACCAGAAGGATCTTGAGAAAGAATTCAAAGTCAGCAAGTCTACCGTTACGGAAATACTTCAGCTCATGGAGAGGAAGGGCTTTATCGAAAGGAAGTCCTCTAAACGGGATGGAAGGATGAAAAGGATCCTTCCCACGGAAAAGGCCATTACCATACAGAGGGAAGTAATGGAAAATATCCGGACTGTGGAAGAAAAGCTGCGGGCGGGAGTGACCGAGGAGGACTACAAGACCTGTCTTAAGGTGCTGAAGAAAATGTCCGAAAATTTAGCCAAAGAAGAAGATTATATGAAAGGAAGGGAAGAAATGTATGAATAGGAAACTGCTTCAATCTGTACGAGAATATAAAAAGGAATCTATTTTGACGCCGATTCTCGTAATCTTTGAAGTTTTGATAGAAGTGCTGATTCCACTTCTTATGGCCAGGATCATCGATGTAGGTATCGCCAACGGAGATATGGGATACATACTGAGTATCGGTGTAGTGCTGGTTATCATGGCTATGGTGTCGCTGTTTTTCGGCGCAATGGCAGGTAAGATGGGAGCCATCGCTTCCTCTGGATATGCCAAGAATCTGAGGCATGATATTTTCTATAAAATACAGGAATTTTCATTTAAGAACATTGACAATTTTTCAACCTCAAGTCTGGTAACCAGACTGACAACAGACATCACCAACATCCAGATGGCGTATATGATGACCATCCGTATGCTGGTAAGAGCGCCGATCATGATCGTGCTGTCTCTTATCATGACGCTGACCATTAATGCGGATATTGCCCTGATGCTGCTGATCACCGTGCCGATTCTGGGCGGTATTCTTATTTTTATCGCCAAAAAGGCCCATCCTCATTTTATCCGTGTATTTGATGAGTATGACGTACTGAATAATACGGTCCAGGAAAATGTAAATGCAGCCAGAGTAGTAAAGGCTTATGTAAGAGCAGAACATGAGGACGAGAAGTTCCATAAGATTTCCGGTATTGTTTATAAACTGTTCACAAAAGCAGAGAAGATCGTTGCATGGAATAATCCGGTAATGATGTTTACCATATATCTGGTAGTGCTCTGTATGGTTTATATCGGAGGAAAGAGTATTGTCTTTGGAACCATGGAGACTGGTGAGCTTACCAGTGTTATCGTCTATGCTATCCAGATCCTCATTTCTCTGATGATGGTTTCTTTTGTTTTCGTTCTGATCATGATCGCCCAGGCTTCTACAGACCGTATTACAGAGGTCATGGATGAAGTTCCTGAGATGTCTGATAAAGAAAATGCAAGGACAGAGGTAGCCAACGGAGATATTGATTTTGAGAATGTAGACTTCAGTTATTCGGGAGAAGGAGGAAATCTTTCTCTGAAGAATGTTAATCTCCATATTAAGTCAGGACAGATGATCGGTATCGTGGGAGGGACCGGAAGCGCCAAATCTACTTTGGTGCAGATGATCCCAAGGCTTTATGACGTAACAAAAGGATGCGTAAAAGTAGGAGACGTAGATGTACGGGAGTACAAACTGGAATCTCTTCGTGATCAGGTATCTATGGTACTGCAGAAAAACGTGCTGTTTACAGGTACCATCTACGACAACATCCGCTGGGGTGATGAGGAGGCTACAGATGAAGAGGTGCAGAGAGTCTGTAAGCTGGCTCAGGCCGACAGTTTTATCCAGGAATTCCCGGATAAGTACGATACTATGATCGTACAGGGCGGAAATAATGTTTCCGGCGGTCAGAAGCAGAGACTCTGTATTGCAAGAGCTTTGCTTAAGAAACCGAAGATCCTGATCCTTGACGATTCTACCAGTGCGGTAGATACCAAGACAGATGCTCTGATCCGAAAAGCATTCAGAGAGGAAATACCGGATACTACCAAGATCATTATCGCTCAGAGGATCTCTTCTGTGGAAGATGCGGATATGATCATTGTTATGGAAAATGGTGAGATCAACGGTATAGGAACATCTGAAGAGCTGCTGAAGACCAATGCCATCTACCGTGAGATTTATGAATCGCAGATTAAGGGAGGTGAAGAGAATGAGTAAACCAAATGATAAGCCAAAGGTAAACGCAGGTACCCTTAAGACAGCAGGAAGACTTTTGAAATATGTGACAGGGCCTTATAAGGTACAGTTTATCATTGTATTGATCTGTATACTTATGACCTCTATCTCTTCTATTGCTGTGTCACTTTCTCTCAGATTCCTGCTGGATGACTTTATTCTTCCCCTGGTGGGACAGCAGAATCCGAATTTCACAGAGCTGTATCAGGCAATGGCAGTTCTGGCATGTATTTTTATACTGGGCGTTATCGCCAGCTTTGTGTACAACCGCCTGATGGTTATTATCGGCCAGGGCGTGCTGAAGAAAGTAAGAGACGAGATGTTTGAGCATATGCAGACTCTTCCGATCCGTTATTTCGACCAGAATACAAACGGTTCTATCATGAGTCTGTATACTAATGATACGGATACCCTGAGACAGATGATCAACCAGTCTATCCCACAGGTGCTCATGTCCAGCTTTACTATTGTAGTAACCTTTATTTCCATGCTGCTTTTAAGCCCCATCCTGACAGCCCTGGCAGTGCTGGTCATCCTGCTGATGATCCTTGTAGCCAGATACGTGGGAGGAAACAGCGGAAAATATTTCATCAGACAGCAGATCGACCTGGCTGATGTTACCGGATATGTAGAAGAGCAGATGAATGGACAGAGGGTTATCAAAGTTTTCAACCATGAGAGAAGGACAGAGGAAGATTTTGACAGATTAAACGAAAGACTTTTCGAAAGTGCATCTTCTGCACATACCTTTGCAAGTATGATGGGGCCTATTATCGGAAACATGGGAAATCTGCAGTTCGTTCTTACAGCTATTTTCGGCGGTGTCCTTTCTGTAGCAGGAATCGGAGGAATTACTCTGGGTGTTATGGCTTCTTATCTTCAGTTTACCAGAAGCTTTACGCAGCCTTTTATGCAGATTGCTCAGCAGTTTAACTCCATTATCATGGCGCTGGCAGGTGCAGAGCGTATCTTCAATATGATCGATGAGGAGCCGGAAGTAGACGACGGATATGTTACTCTTGTAAATGCAAAGAGAAATCCAGACGGAAGTCTTACAGAGTGCCAGGAGCGTACAGGCCTCTGGGCATGGAAACACCCTCATCAGGCAGACGGAAGCGTTACCTATACAGAGCTGAAAGGCGATGTAAGATTCTTCGATATGTCCTTTGGATATACGGATGACCATATGGTACTCCACGACCTGACCCTCTATGCAAAGCCAGGCCAGAAAGTTGCTTTCGTAGGTTCTACCGGAGCAGGAAAGACAACCATCACCAACCTGATCAATCGATTTTACGATGTACAGGACGGTAAGATCCGTTATGACGGAATTAATATCAACAAGATCAAGAAGGCAGATCTCCGTCATTCCCTGGGAATCGTTCTTCAGGATACTCATCTGTTCACAGGAACCATTATGGAGAATATCCGCTACGGAAAACTGGACGCTACAGACGAGGAAGTTTACGCGGCAGCAAGACTGGCTCATGCAGACCAGTTTATCAATATGCTTCCAAAAGGATATGACACGGTACTTACCGGAGACGGCGAGGAACTGTCACAGGGCCAGAGGCAGCTGCTGGCTATTGCCAGAGCCGCCATCGCAGATCCGCCGGTATTGATCCTGGACGAGGCAACCTCCAGCATCGATACCCGTACAGAGCGTATTGTCCAGCAGGGTATGGATAACCTGATGAAAGGGCGTACCGTATTTGTTATTGCCCACAGACTGTCCACTATCCGTAACAGTGATGCCATCATGGTTCTGGAACACGGACGGATCATCGAGAGAGGTACCCATAAAGAGCTGCTGGCTCTGAAGGGAACCTACTATCAGTTGTATACTGGAAAACTGGAACTGTCATAGTTATTTATAGACGGGATGGAAGCCCCCTGTGTTTTCTTGCTCAGTCTGCGCTGGTTTGATTCTGAGGTCTCAAACCATGCTCGACAAATTCGCAGAAAACACAGGGGGCTTTCTGCGTGTATAGAAAATGTGAGGTGGAGTCTGGGCTGGCTTGAGGAAATTCTGCTGGAATTGGGAGGGGTGATGGTATATACTTAGGGGAAAGAGGTGAGTGCATGAGGTTTAAACCATTGCCTATTGGCGTAGATGATTTTGAAAAGATCAGAGAACAGGGATATTATTATGCAGATAAGACGCTGTTGATCAAGGAGCTTCTGGAAAATGCTTATACTGCTGGGGAGGCCCCGAAGGTCGTAAATACAGAGGAACAGCTTTGCAGTTTTAAATGGAAACGGGTCTTCGAGATGGAAAGGAAACGGCAGTATAAAAGCAGAGTTGGAAAAATGCCTTGGAATGTGATCTGCCTGAAAAGAGAAGGATGAAACGGAAAAGACAGATGAGGAGAACTACCATGACGGGAAGATTTCGAAACTGGCTGGATGATCGCCTTAACAATCTAAAGATCAAAAAAAAATTGTTTTTGCTGTATTTTTACTGTATGATACTTCCATTGGTATTGACGGATGCAGTGATCATCGGGTTGATCGTCAAAAGAGAATATGATACGAAACAGGAAACAAGCAGAGGCATCGTCAGCGCTGTGAAATATAGTTTAAACAGCGCTACAGAGGAGACGGTCATGCTTTCCAAGAATATTTACTTTAACAAGTATATCAATGAGTTTCTGAATACAGAATTTCAATCGACGCTGGATTATTATAATCAGTATCAGGAACTGCTGAAAGACTCTCTTTTTGACAGCTCGCTGGGAACCAGCAATTCCATTATCCGGATGTATGCAGATAACGGCACCATCGTCAACGGCGGACGCTTCTGGCGTATGGAATCTGTGGAAGAGGAAAAATGGTATCGGGATTTTATGGATTCCGGACAGAACATGCAGATGTATTTTTACTATGAGGATGCAGGGCCGACCAACCCAAGCCCGGTGAAAAAGCTGTCTTTTGTACGGAAACTGGACCGATATAAGCGGGATAAGTACAATAAGCTCCTGAGAATAGATCTGGATTATAATGCCATCAACCAGGGAATGACAATGGCGAATTATGGAGGTGATGTGTACGTCTGCTCCGAAACGGGACAGATTCTGCTATCCAATACCGGATTGGGCAACAGCAGTCAGAATTATTCTTATATCAGCAGCGTGGGGTATAGAAGCGGGGAATATACGGAAAGAATGGCGTTTTACGGACAGGAACTGACTATCTATGTGATACCTTACAGCAGCGGTGTGGGAGAGGTTATGATTAAAAGCTTTCCGATTCTGGTACTGATGCTTCTGATAAATGTGTTGTTTCCATGGATTTTTATGAATGCGCTTCGGAGAAATTTTGTGGAACGCATCGGCTTTCTGAGCCGGATTTTCAACTACAGCGTGGAAGGACGTCTGGAAGAAATTAAAAGTATCCATGGAACGGATGAAATTGCCTCTCTTATGCGTAATTACAATATTATGGCCCAAAAGACCAATTCCCTGATCGAAACAGTTTATAAAAGCAGGCTGAAACAGCAGGAGATGAATATTGCAAGACAGAAAGCGGAACTGCTGGCCCTCCATGGGCAGATAAATCCTCATTTCCTTTTTAATGTACTGGAGAATATCCGGATGCGCAGCGTATTGAAACAAGAGTATGAGACTGCAGATATGATCGAGCAGCTTGCTGTTATGGAACGACAGTATGTAGAGTGGGGAACGGATATGGTAACTATAGGAGAAGAAAAGAAATTTGTAGAAGCTTATCTGAGATTGCAGAAATATCGTTTTGGAGACCGCCTTTCCTATTCCATAGAAATCCAGGAGGAATGTGCAGGCTATAAAATTCCGAAACTTTCTCTTGTGACTTTCGCAGAAAATTCCTGTGTACACGGGATTGAAGATAAGGCGGCGAAATGCTGGATTTTTGTGAAAGCATATCGGCAGGAAGAAAAGCTTTACTTGGAAGTGGAAGATACAGGAAGCGGTATGCCGGAGTCCTATCTCTATTATCTGCGTGAGAGAATGGAAAACGCAAATATTGAGATGCTTCGGGAAAAAGGAAGAGTAGGTGTGATCAACGCATGCCTGAGGCTGAAGATGCAGACAGAGGGGAATATTCATTTTTCACTGGAAAGCGAGAAAATGGTGGGAACCATTGTGACAATATCAGCGCCTGTGAAATATTTTAGGGAGGGGGATAAAGATGCTGAAGGTACTGTTAGTAGATGATGAGCCTTTTATCGCACAGGGGCTTTCTGTGCTGATAGACTGGGAAAAGTGGGGATATGAAATTGCAGGAATGGTTTATAATGGAAAAGAAGCTCTGGATTTTCTGAAAACCAATGAAGTAGATCTGATCCTGGCAGATGTTAAGATGCCGGTGATGGATGGTATCACGCTTTTGAAAAAAATCAGAGAAGAGAGTGTGTCGGAGGCATTTTTTGTGATCGTCA
Source organism: Blautia sp. An81 (assembly GCF_002161285.1). GTDB lineage: Bacteria > Bacillota > Clostridia > Lachnospirales > Lachnospiraceae > Blautia > Blautia ornithocaccae. The sequence goes on from NZ_NFHH01000018.1 coordinate 55,810, forward strand.
GCGGCTATGGAGAGTTTTCCTATGCTCAGCAGGCGATTAAATATAAATGTACAGATTATATTTTAAAGCCGGTGCAGAAAGAACAGCTTTCGGAACTTCTGGAGAGGGTGAACCAGCTGTATAACAAAAGAGAGAATGAGAGATCTCAGGAAGAAAAAATGAAACAGGCATATTTTGCACGGTATATGCAGTCCATTTTATTGGGAAGGGGAGACAGGGAAGCCGTAGAGTACATATCCCAGAAAGTAGAAGCGCCTGAAGGGCTTCGCTATGTCTGCCTGGCATTGGAAAGCGGAGAAAAGATTATGGAACCGCAGACCATCAGGTGTGCGCAGAAAGGTGTTTATGCCAGATGCAGACAATACCTGGGAGATGCAGACGGCTATTTTGTTTTTATGGATCTGGCAGGAAGAGAAGAATGGTATGATGTTGGTATGCTTTATGATGTGCATCAGGCCGGGAAAGCAAATATGACAGAAGAAACATTTTTGCGGGCTCTTTTGAATCATGTACAGGACGGGATTGAGATACCTGTCACCGCTTATGTAGGCGATAAAGTAGAGAAAGTTGAAGATATCTACCGCTCTTTTCATACGGCGATAATGGCTCTCAGTTTTCAAAACTTTGATGCAGCTGAGCGCATCCGGTATTATTCAGAGAGAACAACGGAGAAAAGCGGTAAGATCATAAGCGAAGAGATTATAGAAGAACTGCTGAAAGCAGTTGAGGAAAACCATAGGGATAGGATAAAGGGAATTGTAGAAACGGTTTTCCATGAAATAAATGGAGCGGATATGGAACCGGGAATGATACGGATCAATATGAATTATCTTCTTGTGCGGCTGACTCATTTGGGACTGGCCCAGGATGACAGCGTGGATCAAAACGAGATTATTTCTTATATCAGGGAAAATTCCTTTGATACCAAAATGGTACGTGGAAGCCGGGAAAATTTTGAAACGTTTATGCTGGAGTATGCAGACTATCTCAGCGAATTGCGAAGAAATACGCAGGGAAGCGTGCTGGCAAAGGTGGAGAAAGAGATCAGGGAGAATTACTATGAGAATATTACCTTGAAGGAATTGAGTAAAAAATATTATGTAAACAGCGCTTATCTGGGACAGATGTTCCGAAAGCAGTATGGGATCCCCTTTAAAGAATATCTGAACAATTATCGGATTGAAAAAGCAGCGGAGTATCTCCTGCGGACAGAAGATAAGATCTATGCGGTGGCGGAACAGGTAGGATACCGGGATCTGGACTATTTTATCAACCGCTTTATTTCTGTGAAGGGGTGTACTCCCACAAGCTATCGAAAAAAGTTCCGGAATCATACATAATCGCGGAAAATCTAAAGACAGGATATGGTTTAGTGAAAAAAAACTAAACTTTGTCCTGTCTTTTTTCTATTTTTGTCAGGTTGTAACAAAAAGAAGAAATAGATAGAATAATAATATCAAAATTGAAGGAGGAAGCGAGATGAAGAAAAAGCAGATGCTGGCAGCTCTTATGGGAGTTGCAATGCTCTCCACGCTTTTAGCTGGCTGTGGCGGCGGGGACAAAGAGGGCAGTTCTGAGGAGGGAGGAGTAAAAGAATTTACAGCCTTTTTTGCTGTGCCCGGAACGGAGATAAATGATGACAATGAGATTCAACAGAAAATTGCAGAAATTACTGGTGCAAAGTGCAAGGAAACCTGGCTGACCGGACAGACGGCAGAAGAGGCTGTGGGAACTATGATCGCCGGGGGAGAATATCCGGATTTTATTGACGGTGGAGACGGTATGGCACAGCTATATGATGCAGGCGCATTGGTAGCTTTAGATGATTATATTGACGATTATCCGAATATCAAGGAATACTTGACTGATCAGGAATGGGATAAGCTTCGTCAGGAGGACGGGCATATTTATTGGATCAATCAGTTCCAGAACATTTACGGAGAGGAAAAGGCGACGACTCATAATGACGAAGCGTTCTGGATCCAGACCAGAGTCCTGGAGTGGGCTGGCTATCCGGAAGTAAAGACTATGGATCAGTATTTTGATCTGATCGAAGCCTATCAGGAAGCAAATCCGACCATGGAAGATGGTACTGAGAATATTCCATATACCATACTTTGTGAGGACTGGAGATATTTCTGTCTGGAGAATGCACCTCAGTTCCTGGACGGTTATCCAAATGACGGATCAGTTATCGTAGATCCTGAGGAATTAAAGGTGATCGATTATAATACGACACCTACGGCAGTGAAATACTTCCAGAAGCTGAATGAAGAATATCATAAAGGCATTGTAGATCCGGAATCCTTTACACAGACCTATGATGAGTATATCGCAAAACTTTCCACAGGACGTGTACTGGGCATGATCGACCAGTGGTGGAACTTTGCCTATAATGTAAATGATTCCTTAAAGCAGCAGGGACTGGACGAGCAGGGCTGCGATTATGTTCCTCTTCCAATCACTATTGAGGAAGGGATCCAGAATAAGTGGCACTGCTCCGGCAGTGTGTTGAATGAGGCCAGCGGTCTTGCAATCACAACAAGCTGTGAGGATGTGGAGGGTGCCCTTCAGTTTATTAACGACCTTCTGAGCCAGGAGGTTCATGATCTGCGTTACTGGGGTGTAGAAGGAGAAGATTACGAGGTAGATGAAAACGGACTTTTCTACAAGACAGAAGAACAGAGACTTGAGGCATCTGATACTGCTTATAAGGCATCGCACCTGTGTACATATTCCTATTTTCCACAGTATGCAGGAACCAGCAGGGACGGTATTAACGCTATGCAGCCACAGTATCAGCCTACAGAATTTTTCGATGGATTAAGCGATGATGTAAAAAAATGCTTTGAAGCCTATGGCGCAGAAACCTACGTGGATATGCTGGGGACCAGCGAGGCACCGGGCCCATGGTATCCGATGTATTCTTATTCCAATAATATGACTACCAGTACTCCTGGAGGTATGGCGCTGACAAAAATGGGAGAAATCAAGCATGAATATCTTCCAAAAGTTGTTATGGCAGAAGATTTTGATGCAGCCTGGGATGAATATATGGAGGCATATGAAAGCTGTGATCCCCAGGCATTCTTAGATGAGATGCAGGAGGAATTAGACAGAAGAATGGAAGAGGCTGCGAAGTATCAGTAAAGTGTAAAATTCTGAAAGAAATGGGCAGATGTCAGAGAAAGAAAAACAGGGCATCTGCCTGTTTTATAGAAAAGGAGTGAGATTATGGCTTCTATGGCGAAAAGGAGAAGAAAAGAAAATGTAGCGGAACCAACACCGAAGATTACGTGGAAGGAGATCAAAAGGCAGAAGGTTCTGATCTTCTGGTCATTGATCATCGTGATCTATGGGATTATTTTCTATTACCTCCCGCTGGGCGGCTGGGTGATGGCCTTTGAGGATTACAAACCTAAGGACGGGCTATTCCACTCCGCTTTTGTGGGACTTGCAAATTTTAAACAGCTGTTTTCTGATGTGACCTTTGTCCGGGTTATCAGAAATACTCTGGCAATGGGTGTGATCAACCTGGCGGCAACCTTTATCATGGCGATTGTGTTTGCTATTCTTTTAAATGAGGTACAGTCAAAAGGAGGTAAGAAAGTCGTTCAGACAATTTCCTACTTACCCCATTTCCTTTCCTGGATCATTGTAACAGGTATTCTGCATGATGCCCTGTCGGGATCTGGTATTATTAATGAACTTTTGGTAGGATTGCATCTGATTGATGAACCTATAAATTTCTTTGCTCATACAAAGTATTTCTGGCCTATCGTAGCGTTTGCCAATGTGTGGAAAGAGACTGGCTGGAATGCGATTATTTATCTGGCGGCTATCACATCTATTGATCCATCTCTCTATGAAGCGGCCAGTATGGACGGTGCCGGCCGCTGGGCCAAGATTAAACATGTAACTTTACCGGGTATTAAGCCTACAATCATTATCCTGCTTCTTATGAATGTGGGAAATGTATTAAATGCGGGCTTCGAGATCCAGTATCTGCTTGGAAATGGTTTGGTACAGAGTGTATCCCAGACGATTGACATTTATGTGCTGAAATGGGGCATCAGTCAGGGCGATTATGCGATCGGTACTGCCGCAGGTATTTTCAAGAGCTTTGTAAGTATTGTTCTGATCGTCATTGCTAATCAGATTGCGAAGCGTAATGGCGAAGAGAGGCTGTTTTAGGAGGTGCCGAAAATGAAAGAAGTAAAACAGAAAAAATCGAAAGCCCAGAAATCTGTGCCAGATAAGATTTTTGTCGTATTAAATACGTTGTTTATGATTGCCTTTGTGGTTATTACTTTATATCCAGTGCTGAATACATTGGCGATTTCACTGAATGATGGTACAGATGCTCTCCGGGGAGGCATTTATCTGCTGCCGAGAAAATTTACAATGAAGAACTATAATACAGTTCTTCAGAAAAATAATCTGCTTACCGGCGCTTATATAACGGTACTGCGAACTATATTCGGAACGGTTACAGCATTGTTTGCTAATGCAATCCTGGCTTTTATTGTCAGCAGAAAGCGCTTCTTATTTAAACGATCCTTATCGCTATTCTGGGTTATTACCATGTATGTGAACGGTGGTATGATTCCGATATTCTTGCTGTATAAGAACCTGGGACTTACCAATAGTTTCTGGGTTTATGTGATTCCAGGAATGGTAAGTGCCTTTAACATGCTGGTTATCCGTACTTATATGGCAGGGATCCCAGACAGTCTGGAGGAATCTGCCCAGCTGGACGGTGCGGGATATATGACGATTTTTCTGAAGATCATATCTCCGCTGTGCAAGCCAGTATATGCTACAGTAGCCCTGTTTGTGGCGGTAGGACAGTGGAACTCCTGGTTCGATGCCATGCTGTACAACCGTATGAGCCCTGAATTTACAACTCTTCAGTACGAGCTGATGAAGCTGCTGTCTTCTGTAACAAATCAGGGAAGCTCTGCAGAGGCAATGAAAAATGCCATTGGAAGTGTTACGCCTACATCAGTCCGTGCGGCGGCAACGATTCTGACTATGCTGCCAATTATCTGTCTGTATCCATTCCTTCAGAGATATTTTGTGACAGGCCTGACTATTGGCGGGGTAAAAGAATAAGCAGTAAGTCTATAATAAACTGCTGCGTTAAGCTGATATTGAGAACAGACAGATTCTTTGTCATGCTTAATGCGGCAGTTTTATATTACTCTGGATCAGGAGGAGTATCCGGAAAAACAGAAAGGAGATAAAGAAAAGTGGAAGGAGCATTTTATACAGGAAAATATCGGAATTTTTTTGAAGAACAGGGATACAACAGCGAGGAGATCACCAGCCGCCTTGAGAAAATCTTCCAAACAATATTTTATGGGCCAGATGACGAAAGGTTCTATCATGAATCAGGATCTGATATGGGATACCTGGAGGACACAGGAAATCATGATGTGCGTACGGAAGGAATGTCTTATGGCATGATGGTCTGTGTTCAGATGAATAAACAGAAAGAGTTTGACAGGTTATGGAAATGGGTATGCACTTATATGCGGATACAGGAAGGACCAGGAAAAAATTATTTTATATGGTCTTGCGGTACAGATGGAACGCCTAATGCTGATGGTCCGGCGCCAGATGGGGAAGAATTTTTTGCAATGGCTCTTTTCTTCGCCGCTAATCGATGGGGCGACAGAGAAGGGATTTTTGATTACAGTGGAGAGGCCAGAAAAATCCTTCGGGAGTGTATCCATAAGGGAGAACCGGGACATTCCGGAGAGCCTATGTGGAACCGGGACAACAAGTTGATCAAGTTTATTCCCGGTGTGGAATTTACGGACCCTTCTTATCATTTGCCGCATTTCTATGAATTGTTTGCTTTGTGGGCAGATGAAGAAGATAGAATGTTTTGGAGGGAAGCAGCGGGAAACAGCCGGGTATTCCTGCATTTGGCCTGCAATCCGGACACAGGACTCTCACCGGAATATGCGGAATACGACGGCATCCCCCACACAGGTACGGAAGCTCAGTTTGGACGTCATGACTGGTATTACAGCGACGCATACCGGACTATGGCAAATATCGGCCTGGATGCACTTTGGTTCCATCGGGATCCGTGGCAGAAAGAAATTGCAGAAAGGCTGCAGGAATTTTACTGTGTGAGAGAAAAAGACAGTTGGGACGGAGTTTTTCTTATAGACGGGACAAAACTTAAGGAAAAGGCACTACATCCGGTAGCTGTTATTGCGACAAATGCACAGGCCTCTCTGGCAGCGGACGGCCCTTATTCAGGCGAATGTATAAAAAAATTTTGGAATACCCCGCTTAGAAAAGGGAGCCGGCGTTATTATGATAATTTCCTATATATATTTGCATGGCTGGCATTAAGCGGGAATTACAGAATCTGGAAATAAGGTGCAGACCAGGCACTAATTATATGAGAAAAGAGTGAAAAGGACGGGATCATGAGAAATGGAAGGACCTAAAGCACCGAAAGATCCGGAGAAGAAACTGCCGGGATTTTATATTGTACGTGAGAAGGAGATTTTTGGTACAGAGCAGCCGGATAAAAGAGGGGGGCATTTTTTATACGAAAATGATGGAAGACTAATTAACAGCGCCCAGATTTCTGGAAATATTACAGATGAGAGAATACTGGAAGCATTGAAAACAGCAGAAGGATTCCGTAATCTGGTAAAGTGTATCGGTATCTGCGTAGAAGCAGGGAGAGCCTGTAAAGAACTGGAATTTGTTTTTCAGATGTATGGGAAAAAGGATATCTATGGCGGCGGAACTCTTATAACAGGAAGGATACCAGCAGACGGAGTGGAGCATTGGATTTCCCTGTCTGGTATTTCCTGGAGCGAGGATGACAAGGAGCCGGGGCAGATTCAGTTTTATTTTGATATACCGGAACAGACGGCTGTTGTCAGTGTTAAACTTTATGTGGGAGAGGAATGGAAAATACCAGATCAGGGAGAGGAAGATGCAGTGGATCTTTCCGGAAAAGCAGCGGAGAATATGATCGCTCATTCCCTCTTATCTCTGGGAAATCCTTATCGTTTGAAACGAGTCATAGAAAAAGCAAAGAGGGGAGAGACGGTTACACTGGCTTATCTGGGTGGCTCTATCACGCAGGGAGCAGGAGCTGTACCTGTTCACACAGAATGTTATGCAAGGAAATCCTGTGAAGCATTTGCGGAAAAATTCGGGACTGGAGATAATGTACGATATATAAAAGCCGGGGTTGGAGGAACACCTTCGGAACTTGGTATGATACGGTTTGAACGTGATGTTTTAAGAAATGGAGAACAGCCGGATCTGGTAGTGGTAGAATTTGCAGTAAATGATGAAGGCGATGAGACAAAAGGTATCTGTTTTGAAAGTCTTGTGAGAAAGATCCTCGGGCTGCCGTGGAATCCAGCAGTGGTACTTTTGTTTTCTGTATTTGCCAATGACTGGAACCTTCAGACCCGGCTTGCACCTGTAGGAGAACGTTACGGGCTGCCGATGGTCAGCGTATTAGAGGCAGTATCACCACAATTTTCTCTTAAAAGAGAAGAAGGCAGAGTAATCTCTAAAAACCAATATTTTTATGATATGTTCCATCCTACAAATCTGGGACATACGATCATGGCAAAATGTCTGGGATATCTTTTTGACAAAGTGAATGAAGAGGGATATGGACAAGAAGACACAGATGGAAGCCTTCTGGAAAGAGAACCGGTCTATGGAAAGGACTTTGAAACAGTAAGGCTTTTAGATAAAAAGGAACTTTGCCAAAAGGCCAGGATTTCAGAAGGGAGCTTTTGCGGTACAGATCAGAAACTGCAGGAGGTTGAAATTGACATGGATATATATGGGACTCCACAGTTTCCTTATAACTGGCAGTATACCGGCCAGGCAGAAGAGACAGAGGCTTTCACACTGAAAATCTTATGCCGCGCATTGCTTTTGATTTTTAAAGATGAAGGAGAAACCGATACAGGCAAAGCGGATGTTTTTGTAGACGGCCATTATAAAATGACAGCAGATCCTAGGATAAATGGCTGGATACATTGCAATGCTGTAATCCTCTTTTCTGAGACGGAGAGCCGGGAACATATAGTAGAAATTTTACCAGCGCCGGGGGAAGAAAAGAAAAAATTTACAATTCTTGGATTTGGCTATGTATTATGATAGGAGAATGACAATGACAAAAGCAAAAAATCCTGTGTTGAGAGGATTCTATCCAGATCCTTCCATATGCAGAGTAGAAAATGACTTTTATTTAGTAAATTCCAGCTTTGCTTATTTTCCAGGAGTGCCGATTTTTCACAGCAGAGATTTGGCTCACTGGGAACAGCTGGGAAATGTTCTGGACCGGCCGTCTCAGCTTCTATTAGAGGGAGATGAAATATCCAGGGGTATTTTTGCGCCTACTTTACGCTTTCATGAGGATACCTTTTATCTGATTACTACAAATATTGATCAGGGAGGTAATTTTGTCGTTAAAGCAGACACTCCGAAAGGACCCTGGTCGGAACCTTATTATCTAGGTCCGCAAGCCCAAGGGATTGATCCCAGTCTTTTTTTTGATGAAGATGGCACCTGCTATTATGTAGGAACCAGACCGAATCAAAATGGAGTAAAGCATAATGGAGACTGGGAAATATGGATTCAGGAACTGGATTTAAAACAAATGAAACTTGTGGGAGAGAGCAGACGCATCTGGAAAGGATTTGCCCGTCATGTGATTTGGCCGGAAGGCCCTCATTTATATAAAAAGGACGGATATTACTATCTTATTTATGCGGAAGGCGGAACGGGATATGAACATTCTGTTATGGCTGCAAGAAGTAAGAGTCTTCAAAAAGACTTTGAGGGCTGTCCCAGAAATCCTGTCCTGACACATCGTCATTTGGGAAAAAAATATCCTATAACCTGCGCAGGTCATGGAGACTTATTTGATGATGAAAATGGAGAATGGTATATGGTTATGCTTGCCAGCCGTACTCTTTGCGGTGGAAGCAGTCTGGGAAGAGAGACTTTTTTGGCAAAAGTAGACTGGGAAGATGGATGGCCAGTTATCAGTCCGGGGAAAGGGATTCTGGAGAATCAGTTGGAGATTCCTTTGGAGGAATGCCGTTTTCCAAAAGAAATGGGAGAAGATGTGCTGTTTCATTTTTGGGGCGAGGAGCTGGATCAGCGTTTGCTGGGAGTATGCCAAAGATCTGAAGAAAATTATTCTTTAAAAGCAAGAAAAGGATATCTGCGCATCTATGCCAGTAAGACACAGGCAAAGGATTGTGCGGCCTTTTCATATTTGGGTGTACGCCAGTGTTCTTATTCTATGTACGTATCAACACAGATGGAATTTGAATTAGAAGCAGAAGGAGACGCAGCCGGACTTTTACTGTTTCAGAACCAGAAAAACCATTTGAAAATGGAAGTGATAAAAAAGGGAAAAACCTTTCTTTTTTGTGTGACGCAGGTGGTACAAGGGAAGGAAGAGGTTCTGGCAGAAAAACAGATAGAGAAAAAAAGACTGGAAATACATCTTAAAACAGAAAATCAGAAGGCGGGAATCTTTTTGGATCAGGGAAAAGGAAGAGTATCCGTAGCAGAAGGGATTTCTCTGGAGTATTACACTACAGAAGCATCTGGAGGATTTGTAGGCTGTACGGTTGGTCTATATGCATCTTCTTATGGAAAAGAAAGCAGCTCATGGGCAGACTTTCTATGGTTTTATGCTGCCGGCAGGTAAACACCCCGGTCCTTTTATGAATCCGGGGAAAACTCTGCCATTTTCCGGAACTGAGAAGGAGTACAGTTATGTATTTCTTTAAATGCCCGGTTAAAAGAGGAAAGATTGGAAAATCCGGACCGCATGGCAATCTCCAAGATAGAAAGAGAGGAATTTTCCAGTAGCTCTGTGGCCTTTGAAATACGCAGAGACGCAATATATTCCGGAAAGGACATCTGATAATATTCTTTAAAGATACGGGAAAAGTGATATTTGCTGAAACCGGCAAATGCAGCCGTCTCTTCCATAGTGAGCTTTCGGGTACAGTGTTCACATATATAGTCCGTAACCGCATCAAATTTTTGGTCATCGGCTTTTTGTCTGGAGGTTTTCTGGGCATAAAGCTGATTTTTTATAAGAAGGTTGTGATTTCCGATGATAATAAAAAAATGCAGAAAAATTTCATACATATGAAGTTCTTTGAAAGGAAAATCTCTAGTGCTGATGTCCAGGAGCTTTAGGAGCAGGGGCAAAGGATTTTCTTCAAACAGAGAATCTTCCGTATGCAGGACAGAAAATCCGTATAAGATCTGGCGATAGCGGAGCAATAATCTCTACAAAATTGTGCCAATGGGTGGGGAAAGAAGTATAAAAATCCCCATAAGAAATATTAATAGTCATATTATGGCCGAAACGCCAGGGCTCAGAAAGATCCGATTTAATCATGAGACTCTCCTTTGCTATTGGAAATATTGAATAGAACCGCAGAAAATGTAACTATAATATAGCAAAAATTGCGGTGGAAAAACAGAGGATTTTATAAAGAAAATGTGGATTGTCAGGTAAAACTTCTGAATTATGGACTGGAACCGCTTTTTGATGGGGCTGAAGGATTTTTTTGGAGAGCTTTTAAGATGCTTATGGTTAAGAATGAAAAGATAAAGCAAAAAAACATTGATAAAAAGCAAAAATCCAATAGAGCATTATTTATAAGAATGTTATATTGAAGATAACAAAAAAAACGGTACCGCAGAAATTTTGGGATAGACGAATCGGGGAGGAATTATGGATAGGTTAGAGCACAGAAAAGGGAAGGCAGTCCTGCATTTTCAGGACAGGGAAGGAAAACCTCTTGCAGGAAAAGCTGTGGAGGTCAGACAGAAAAAACAGGAATTTTTATTTGGCTGCAACGCCTTTGATACGTTAGAATTGTGCAGAGAAAACCTGGACGGCCAAAGAAGGGAAATCTTGCAGGAAAGAATGGAATTGTGGCTGGATCTTTTTAATTTTGCTACTCTCCCTTTTTACTGGGGACAGTATGAGCCAGAAGAGGGAAAACCAATCAGCAGAATTTAATGGCGGCGGCACAGTTTTTGAAAAAGAAGGGCATCACTATCAAAGGCCATCCGCTTTGCTGGCATACCCAGACAGCCTCCTGGCTTCTGAATCTTAGCAATGAAGAAATCCTGGAGCGGCAGCTTATGCGGATTCGCCGCGATGTTGGCGCATTTAAGGGAACGATTGACGCTTGGGACGTAATAAATGAAGTAGTGATCATGCCGGTATTTGACAAATATGATAATGGGATCACCAGGATATGCAAAGACATGGGAAGGATCAAATTGGTCAAAAGGGTCTTTGAAGAAGCCAGAAAAAGTAATCCGGGGGCAATGCTGGTTATTAATGATTTTAATACCAGCCAGGCTTATGAGATATTGATAGAGGGCTGTCTTGAGGCGGGAGTTCCTATTTCGACTATCGGTATCCAATCCCATCAACATCAGGGGTATTGGGGAATAGAGAAGATACAGGAGGTTCTGGAGAGATTCTCTCACTTCGGACTGCCTTTGCACTTTACAGAAAACACCCTGATCTCGGGACATCTCATGCCTTCGGAAATCAAGGATCTCAATGACTATCAGATTCCTTACTGGCCTACTACCCCTGAGGGAGAAGAACGCCAGGCCAGAGAAGTGGTGGAGATGTACACGGTGCTTTTTGAATCCCCCTATGTCCAGGCGATCACAACCTGGGATTTCGACGACGATAATAAATGGCTGGGAGCTCCCTGCGGGCTGATCCGCAAGGACAATTCCCAGAAACCTGCCTATGTGGAATTAAAGAAAAAGATCAAGGAGGAGTGGATGACTTCCCTGAGTCTGGTCACAGACCCCCGGGGAAATTTGGAATTTACCGGATTTGCAGGAGAGTATGAAATCTCCTGTCTGGGAGAAACCAAAGAAATTTCGCTGAAAAGGACGCCAAAGGAAAATTATCAGGAAATGGTAATGGGGTAAAGCCGGCGCTTTTTATAAATACAGGGCTTGCCTGAGAAAGGAGAAAACACTATGCTGGGACTTATTACAGGTGCAAACCGGGGGCTTGGACTGGAACTGGTCCGGCTTGGGCTGGCACAGGGAGATTCTATACTCGCTGCATGCAGGAATACTGACGGAGAACAGATGACAGAACTTCTGACTTTGAAGACAGACTATCCGGCCTATTCTATGTCCAAATATGCGGCGAATATGAGATCATGCAGACTGAGTATATGGGAGCGCCGGCACCGGAGGCCAACAGCCTTCTGGCATTCTTCGACGTAGGACCAGGGCTGCAGTTAGAACTTATCCAGCCAAATGAGGCTTCTTCCACTTGGCGGAATTATCTTAATGAACATGGAGAGGGAATCCATCATGTGGCCTTTAACATTCAGGGCATGAAAATGCCGGAGGCTGTAAAGAGATGTGAAGAATTTGGTATGACCTTAGAACAGAAGGGCGAGTATGGAGATGCGTCTGGAAGATATGTTTATATGAATGCGTATAAGGATCTGAAATGTATTATTGAACTTCTGGAAAGTGACAAATAAGAAAAGGCGGTAGATGATATGAAACTTGGACTATCCAGTCCTCTGGAACATAAAACACCGGAAGAATGGGCGGAAAATATGCAAAAAATCGGTTGCCAGGCAGTGAATTTTCCTGTGGATTACACTGCTCCTAAAGAGGTAATCCAAGCCTATGAACAGGCAGCAAAAGACCAGGGACTTGTGATTGCAGAAGTGGGAGCCTGGTGTAACCCGATCTCAACGGATCCGGAGATAAGAGAAAACGCACGGATAAGGTGCAGGGGGCAGCTTAGATTAGCAGACAGGTTGGGGGCCTGTTGCTGTGTTAATGCTTCCGGCTCAAAAGGTGCTAAATGGGATGGACCATACAAAGAAAATCTGACTAAAGAAACCTGGAAGGATATGGTAAAGAGTATCCAGAACATCATAGATGAAGCAGATCCTCAGAATACTTTTTATACTATAGAACCAATGCCCTGGATGTATCCTATGGGACCAGATGAATATGTAAAGCTTATAGAGGATGTAGACAGAAAACATTTTGCAGTACATATGGATGTGTTTAACTGGATTATTTCCCCTGAAAGGTATTTCTATCATGAAGAATTTATGGAAGAATGCTTTGAAAAGCTGGGAAAATATATCAAGAGCTGCCATCTGAAAGATGTACTGCTGCGTCAGGAGTTTACCCTGCAGCTTCAGGAAACTGCCTGCGGAAAAGGCGGGATCAATCTGAAAAAGTATAAAGAATTGATCGATAGCGTGAACCCTGATATGCCGGTAATCCTGGAACATCTTGGAAGCGATCAGGAATATCTGGACAGCCTGAAGTTCATAAAAGAATACTATCAATAGAAAAATTATTTTAAAAAATACTGTATCTGATCTATAGAGACCGGATACAGTATTTTTATTACTATAAGCCTTTTGGACTGCCTTGCAGAACAAAAGCCATGCAGTCGGGAAGCATAGTAGAAAATATACCAGAAGCCCTTGGAAACCTGTCAGAACAGATTCTGCAGACGCCGCTCTGCCATATCCCAGTTGATCACGTGAAACCAGTCGTCAATATAAGCGGCACGAACATTATAGTGTTTCAGATAATAAGCATGTTCCCATACATCAAGATTCAAAAGAGGACATTCTCCTTGGTCCAGAGGCGTATCCTGATTTGCAGTCTGTGTGATTATCAGTTTCCCCCGGCAATGTACCAGCCAGACATAGCCGGATCCAAAGACTGACAGGGCGGATTTTTTGAAACATTTTTTGAAATTTTCAAAACAGCCAAAATTTTTATTGATAAGCCTGGAGAAATAAACGCTGGGTAAAAGGCCGGCCTTATCCGTCATTCCTTCAAAAAAGAACCGATGGTTGTAAATGCCGCCGCTGTTATTCTTAAAGGAAACCCGGATATCAGAGGGAAGCCCGGACCAGCAGTACAGGATTTTTTCCAGAGACCAGTTTTGATAAGGGGGATTTTCTTTCATTAAGGAATTCAGATTGTCAATATAGGTCTGGAGATGTCGGTTATGGTGGAGAAACATGGTTTTTTCATCGATAAAGGGTTCAAGGGCATCATAATCGTAGGGGAGGGGCGTGTTTACAAAAGGATAATAATGATTCATGGGAGACTCCTTGTGATGGAAAAACTTTATATACATTATAGTATCCCTCCGGGATGAAATTGGTGAAAAGTTGAATCTGCGATTTATATGAAAAATCTCTTGAAATAGGATATATAAAGGCATATAATATACTACAGAATAAAAAGAAATTCTTCGGGGCAGGGTGCGATTCCCTACCGGCGGTAACAGTCCGCGACCCGTATTTTACGGCTGAACCGGTGAGATTCCGGTACCGACAGTATAGTCTGGATGAGAGAAGAAATGATAATATTTCATTGTGGCTTTCATGGAGGATACCCCGAATAGGGGCGTCCTCTTTTTATGCGATACGTCCGACAAGCGGCGGGCTTTGTCTGAAGCTGTCCGCAGTATCCCAGCGGATAGGGAAGGGCTATTTCCTATCCGATCAGCAGGCCATATGAAGAAGAATTTCCTTTTATGAAAATCATGTAAAGGAGATAATGAAAATGAACAATGAAGCAGCAGTAAACAGAAAAATAAGGACACAGAACCGGTCAAAACTGAGGACTACCGTGCAGATCGGCATGCTTGGAGCAATTGCCTTAGTCCTGATGTTTTTTGAATTTCCGATCCCTTTTATCGCACCGCCTTTTATCAAAATGGATTTCTCTGAGATTCCGGTGCTGGTGGGAACTTTTGCAATGGGACCTTTAGCAGGTGTGCTTATCGAACTCCTTAAGAACCTGCTGAATCTGGTGATCCATGGAACCACCACTATGGGAGTGGGAGAACTGTCTAACTTTATTATCGGCTGTGCCTTTGTAGTTCCGGCAGGCCTGTTTTACAGAAAGAAAAAGACAAGAGTCAATGCATTGAAAGGAATGGCAGCAGGTACTTTGCTGATGGCGGCTATGGGCTGTCTGACCAATGCTTTTATTATGTTCCCGTTATACAGCACTCTTATGGGGATTCCCATGGACAGCTTTATTGCCATGGGAACAGCAATCCATCCGGCCATTGACAATATGGTCTCATTTGTTATACTTTGTATGGTACCTTTTAACCTGTTAAAAGGTATCGTGATTTCATTTATTACCCTGCTTCTCTATAAGAGACTGCGGGTACTGTTAAAAGGAGAATAAGGATGGCAAAGATCAACGGCATTACCCAGAAAACCCAGAATCCCTTTGTAAATCTCTATGAACTGGACAGAGAATCCAAGACCGGGAAAAAAGGGAAATATTATGTGGCTTCCAGGGCAAAAAATCAGGAAGAGCTGAAGCTCAGAACAAGAAAAAATACCCCTGACGGAGTGATCATTTACAGCCTTTATGGGGAGAAGCAGGACCGGGTAGTGCTGGTGCGCCAGTATCGATACAGTATTGATGACTATATTTATGAATTTCCGGCAGGTCTGGTAGAGCCGGAGGAAAATTTTAAAGAAGCCGGGATCCGTGAGATGAAAGAGGAGACAGGGCTTACCTTTATTCCCATTGAAGTGGATCCCGCCTATGAGAAGCCTGCTTTTACTACCATCGGCCTTACCGATGAGTCCTGCGCCATTGTGTTTGGAAAGGCGGAGGGCAGGATATCCAGAGAATTTCAGGAAGATACCGAAGAGATTGAAGTCGTTCTGGCAGACAGAGAGGAAGTCAGGAGAATTTTAAAAGAAGAAAATATTGCCATCATGTGTTCTTACATGCTGATGCATTTCCTTCATGATGAGACCCCTTTTGACTTCCTGAACGAACTATAAAAACAGAAGAATCCGACCGTCCGGTATACTGCTGCAAAAGAGCAGAAAGGCAGTCAAATGAACATAAATGTTCGCCTGACTCTCTAATTTGTGGTATACTTAGAAAAAGTCGGAAAGAGGGAGGCTATGTCTGAACGACAGCGGCCTCTTTTTAAATCGACAGAAAAGGGAGAGAACCACAGGCTTCATGAAATTAAAAAAATATGTGAAAAGTATACTGGTATTTTTTATAACGCTGACAGGTATCGTCCTGGGAATTTTTCTGGGTATACGTTTCCTGCAGTTTTTCATGCCTTTTGTTATCGGCTGGATCATCGCTATGATCGCAAATCCTCTTGTCAGGATTCTGGAACGGCGGCTGAAAGTGGCCAGAAAGCATACTTCTATGCTGATCATCATAGGGGTTCTGGCCTTGGTGATAGCAGCGATCTATTTCCTGGGAGTAAGGATTGGACAAGAGACCAGAGCCTTTCTGGATCAGGCACCGGAAATGTATGCCGATTTCAGGGAAGACTTTCAGAGCGCCGGAAGGAACCTGGAGAGCATCATCAGCGAACTGCCGGAAAATATGCAGGAAAGTCTGAAAGAAGTGCAGCAGGATATAGGGGATATTACCGGACAGGCTGTAGGAAGACTCAGTCAGCTGACGGTAGATAAGGCGGGTTCTTTCGCCCGAAATATCCCAAGCATACTCATATCCATTATTTTCAGTATTTTGTCTGCTTATTTTTTCATCGCAGACAGAGACAGGATCCTGGAATTCGGACGGGCCCATACCCCTCAGATCATCCAGGAAAAATGGCGGATGATGGCAGAAAGTTTTAAAACTGTATTTGGCGGATATTTTAAGGCACAGTTTAAGATCATGTCCGTTATCGGAGTGATTCTCTTTATAGGAATGCTTATACTGAGAGTAAGATTTGCTATTCTGGTGGCTATCCTGGTAGCTTTTCTGGATATGCTTCCTTTCCTGGGAACAGGAACCGTTCTGATTCCCTGGGCAGTGTTTAAGCTGGTGTCAGGAGATATCCGTTATGCTCTGGGGCTGGTGATCCTATATCTGACTACCCAGCTGGTGCGCCGTATCATAGAGCCAAAGCTGGTAGGAGATTCCATCGGCATGAACCCTCTGGTCACTTTGATCTTTATGTATATCGGATACCGGATCGGCGGCGTTATCGGAATGATCCTGGCTGTGCCTGTAGGGGCCATTGTCCTGAATTTCTACAAGGCAGGGACCTTTGATGGTGTGCTCAATGGCCTGAAAGAGGCAGGGAGAGACTTGTTTCAATGGATGTATAGTGATAAGCCCTCATAGAAATAAGATTTTCAGGAACATTCCGGACAGAATAAAGAACCCGAATAAAAGCAGGAGCATAGTAAAGATCCAGGTAAAAAAAGTGTATACAGGCTGGTGTTTCCATTTCTCATGAAGGTGGCTCTTCGTCTCCCAGACTTCCCACAGGCAGAGCACAACTCCATGGTAAAGGGCGAAAAGCAGGCTGGAAGGGGTGATTCCGTAGAATACGCCTAATACACCCATAGTCAGAAGATATCCCAGACATTTTTGCAGAAGCGGGCAGGAAAACTGCCTGCTTTTTTTGAACCTTTTCAAAAGGGGACAGAAGATAAATTCCTTCAGCCAGTCAGTAAAAGTGATCTGCCATCTGTCCCAGAACTGCCGGATAGTGACGCTGAGAAAGGGTTTCTGAAAGTTGCTCTTTAATTCTGTGCCCAGAAGACAGGAGCACCCGGCAGCGATCCTTGAAAAACCAGCCAGATAGAAAAAAAGACGGGCTCCGTAAAGGCAGGCATAGAGGAGAATCTGGCAGAACACAGGGGATTCCGGCATCCGGGATTCCAGGCTTTGAAGGGGTAGCGAAAGAATATGGGCGATAAAAAGAAGATAAAGGATCCCCCAGAAAAGTTCTTTCAGCCCTCTGACAAGAAGGCGGCGGTATGCTGGGACAGATGGTATATGGACCCAGGTTTGGTGAAACTGTCTGCTGCTGTTTAAAGGCCCCAGGAAAAGACTGGGAAAGAAAAGAAGATATCCGGCACATTCCCCTGCAGGATATTCCTGTATCCGGCCTTTATATATATGTGCAAGGACCTGGATGGTCTTCAGGGAAAAACAGGCCGTTGCTGCATATAGGGGAAGATGTTTTCCCTGGATAAGAACAAAATTTTTCAGGATCATGGGAAAAAGGGAGAGCAGAAAAAAGAGGGGAAAGCCCCAGGTGCTGAAAAACTGCTTTTCCCTCCACAATATAGCGGTTTTAATCAGCAGTATGGACCAGAGAAAGGAACCAAGAAGATAAAAAAGCTGCAGGGGCCTGGAGCCGAAGACGATGAGCAGGATCAGAAAAGAGCCGGAAAGCCCGTAAAAATTCAGGCTTCTCTGCTGAAAGCCCAGAAGCACTGCCGGCAGCAGTATAAAAATAAGTGTAATGGCATAAGGCAGATATTGGATCAGATACAAAGTATAGTCCCCCTCTTAGTAAGTTTCTAATTGTAGCTATTTAAACATGGATACATTAAAGATTCTTCCATGGAATCCGAAAGAAATTCTTAATTTTTGCATAAAAAGAACCAGAAACTGAAATTTTTCAGTCTCCGGTTCTTGAAAAGCCAGGAACAGATTTTTAAGATTCTCGCCGGGTGGTACCTCCATAACCATAAGTGACAGGAAGAAGAGAAAGAGTAGGAACTACCGTTCCCTGTCTTTTCTTCAGCAGTGTCTCCACACAAAGCCTGGCCAGTTCCTCTATAGGCTGACACATGGAGGAGACGAAAAGGGAGCTTTCGTCAATGCCGTATTTACGTATTCCGTCAAAGCCCAGAATCTGCACGTCTTCCGGAATCCGGAATCCCCGTTCCTTTAAGATCTTCATGACCAGATATGCATGACGGTCCGTATTTGCAAAGACACCGTCAAAGGTTAAGGCGCCATGGGAGTCGGTATGTTCCTGAATGAAGTTCTCCAGGGCCCTTCTTTCCTCTATGGCATCTATCTGATCCAGATAATCGGGCTGGATCCCCAGTTCCTGGCAGGCGCTGAGATATCCCTCCATTCTTTTATCTGCTTCACCTGGAAATTTCGAGCGAAAACGAATAAATACCGGGTGATGACAGCCCAGTTCCAGCAGCTTCTTTGTGCCGGCATAGCCGCCCTGGAAGTTATCGGAGGCGATCATGGGCACATCATGGTTTTCAAAGTAGCGGTCAAAGGAGACAAGAGGGATCCTGGCGGGTATGGCGTTGCTCACGTCGGTATAAGTCAGAGCGATGATTCCGTCCGTTTTACTTTGAGAGGCCAGATTCAGATAGCCGATTTCTTTTTCCGGTATGCCGTTGGCACAGCAGAGGATCAATTTATAGCCATGCTCATAAAGGTTTTTTTCTACATATTGGGTAAATGCTGCAAAAAAAGGATTTATAGTGTCCGGAACAATGAGGGTAATCAGCTTCGTCTCCTGGGTTTTCAGTCCTCTGGCATAAGTATTTACCTCATATCCCAGTTCTTTAATAGCCTTTTCTACTTTTTCTCTATTTTTTTCTCCTACGGTTATATGGTTGATCACTTTAGAAACTGTTCCCAGGGATACGCCGGCCCGGGCGGCAACATCTTTCATAGTAGGTGTGTGAGAAGGGGTCAAGATTCATCTCCTCCTTTTCTATAATAAATGTATTATAGTAAGCTGATTTTAGTATACGCTATTATATGAAACGTTACAACATGAAAAATAGACAAAAAATAAGTATAAAAACTGTAAATATGTACCGAATATCTAAAAAATGACGAAAAAGTATTGACTTAAAAAGGGAGAAAGAATATAGTTAAATCACAAAAAAATGAAACGTTTCAAGTTGCAAAAAACAAAGGAGCAGGAAAAGAAAGGAGAGCTTTTTATGAAGGCACAGATTTATAGAAAGCCGCAGCAGACATTTTGGGAAAAGATATCAGGAAAACTGAAATATGTAAAGAAAAACTGGCAGTTATATCTGATCTTCTTATTACCGGCGCTGCTGCTTACGATTATTTTTAAATACCTGCCTATGGGCGGAGTATTGATCGCATTTGAAGATTACAATGTTATCGACGGCGTTTTAGGCAGCCCCTGGGTAGGACTGGAATATTTCCGGAGATTCTTATCTTCTCCGGACTTTATGAGCTATCTGATGAACACCCTGAAGCTGAGTGTATATGGGCTCTTGTGGGGATTCCCCGTACCGATCATCCTGGCGCTTCTGCTGAACAGGATCCGGAGAAAAGGGATCCAGAAGAAGATCCAGCTTTTGATCTATGCGCCGAATTTTATCTCTGTTATCGTCCTTTGCGGTATGGTGAGGATGTTCCTTTCACCGGTGGGACCTATCAATCAGGTGCTGGGGATCGATACCAACTGGATGACCATGCCCTCCGCTTTCAGAACTATTTATATCGCCAGCGGTATCTGGCAGGCGGCAGGATGGTCCTCGATCATGTATACCGCAGCGTTATCCAATGCCAGCAAGGATCTGGAAGAGGCGGCCATTGTAGACGGCGCTAATATCCTTCAGCAGATCTGGTATGTGGAACTGCCGGCAATCAAAAACATCATCGTGATCCAGTTTATCCTTCAGGCCGGAAACATTATGAGTATCGGATTTGAAAAGGCCTATGCACTGCAGACAGATATGAACCTTCCTGCTTCTGAGATTCTTTCTACCTATGTATATCGTATCGGTCTGTTAAACGGAGATTACGGATATTCTACCGCAGTGGGACTCTTTAATTCAGTGATCAATGTGATCCTGTTGATCGTTGTAAACTTTGTTGTGTCCAAGCTCAATGAAGGCGAAGGACTGTAGGAGGGATGAAAATGGAAAACCGTATTAAGATTAAACTGGGAACCTCAGATAAGGTAATCCTGGGGATAGGTTATACTTTGCTGGGATTGTTTGTTCTGGCGATCGCGATTCCTCTTGTATATGTAGTCATTGCTTCCTTTATGGATCCCAATGTACTGAATAACCAGGGGATCAGTTTTAACTTTAAAGACTGGACCATAGACGCTTACCGCCGTGTTCTGGAAAATGACATGATCTGGAGAGGTTTTGCCAATTCTCTTTTTTACTCAGCGGCATTTACTCTGATCTCTGTATTTATTACTCTGCTGGCTGCCTATCCCATGTCAAAGAAGGAATTCGTAGGAAGAGGATTTTTCAATGTGATCTTTGTGATCACCATGTTCTTTAACGGCGGTATGATCCCTACCTTTATCCTGATCAATCAGCTGCACATGGTAAATACCATATGGGCAATCCTTCTCCCGGGAGCAGTAAACGTATGGAACCTGATCCTGGCCAGGACTTATTATCAGTCCACGCCGAAGGAGCTGAGAGAGGCATCCGCTATTGACGGCGCCAATGAGATCCAGCATTTCTTTAAAATATTAATGCCGGTGTGCAAACCGATCATCGCTGTACTGGCCCTGTATTCCTTTGTAGGAATGTGGAACAGTTACTTTGATGCGATGATCTACTTAAATGATGCAAACCTTCAGCCTCTTCAGCTGGTACTCCGTTCTATCCTGGTACAGAACACACCTCAGCCGGGTATGATCGCAGATATCCAGAGTACCGCAGAAATGGCAAAGGTTGCAGAACTTTTGAAATATGCTACTATTGTAGTATCCAGCCTTCCGCTGCTGGTTATGTATCCCTTCTTCCAGAAGTATTTCGACAGCGGCATTATGGTTGGCTCTGTAAAAGGTTGATGGAGGGATAGGATATGATGAATAAGAAAATAAGAAAATTAGCGGCATTATGTGTTTCCGCAGTTTCTGTACTTTCTCTGGCAGGCTGCGGAGGCGGCGGCCATCAGGCCGCTGATGTGGATCCAGATACGCCGGTAAGCCAGGTAGCTTTTCCCCTGGAAGAACAGGCTGAGCTTTCCTTTATTACCAGTGCGCCGGCTACCAGCACCCAGGATCCCAATGAGAGAATGATCTTTAAAAGGCTGGAAGAACAGACCAATGTGCATATAGACTGGACCTGCTTTGTGGCAGATCAGTTTGCAGATAAAAAGAACCTGGCACTGGCCCAGTTCGGAAATCTTCCTGACGGACTTTTTAATGCCGGCATGAGTGATTATGATCTGCTTCGCTATGCGAAACAGGGAATCATCATTCCTCTGGAAAATCTTATCGATAAATATATGCCGAACCTCCAGGCGGTTTTTGAAAAATACCCGGAATACCGGACTATGTGTACCGCTCCCGACGGACACATCTATTCCTTCCCCTGGATCGAACAGCTGGGGGAAGGAAAGGAAGCCATTCAGGCTATCGGAGATATCCCATATATCAACAAGAAATGGCTGGACTGCCTGGGGCTGGATATCCCTACTACCGTAGATGAACTGGAACAGGTGCTCATCGCTTTCAGAGATAACGCAGATAAGATCCAGGAAGAATGCGGAGTAGAGGGCGATGTGATCCCTATGTCCTTTATCATTAATAACGGCGACCAGGATCCGGCCATCCTGATCAACGGCTTTGGAGAAGGATATGGAGATACTGCAGACCATTTTGCAGTGACAGACGAAGGCGAAGTGATCTATACAGCCGTGCAGGAAGGCTATAAAGAAGGAATTGCATGGCTTCATAAACTGGTAGAGGAAGATCTGGTGGATCCGGAAGCCTTTACTCAGGAATGGTCTACCTACGTTGCAAAAGGTAAAAATCACAGATACGGCCTTTGCTTTACCTGGGATATCGCAAACATTGATAACTATGACGATTATGTAATGCTTCCGGCGCTTGCAGGCCCTGACGGACTGGTGAACATTACCAGACAGAACAACAGTGAGACCAGCGGTTTTGAGAGAGGCCGGTGTGTACTGACTACCAGCTGCAGAGATACCGCACTGGCGGCAGCCTGGATCGATCAGATGTATGCGCCTCTCCAGTCTGTGCAGAACAACTGGGGAACCTACGGTGAAGAGGGGAAACCCAATATCTTTGAAATGAGCATAAATTCTGAGGGCGGAGAAATGTTAAAACATGAAGATCTGGGGGACAACTCTCCGGTAGAAGTCCGGGAATCCCAGTCTGTAAACGGCCCTCTGGCAGTACTGAACGATTATTATGATGTGTATGTGACTCAGCCGGACGATGCAAAATGGCGTCTTGATAATATGCATGAAACCTATCTGGAAGACATGCACAGCCAGTATGTATATCCAAATGTATTTATGAGTATTGACGACACGAATAAAGTATCTCAGTATGATACAGATATTAAGAAATACGCAGAACAGAAAAAGGCCGACTGGATACTGAACGGCGGTATTGAAGAAGAATGGGACAGCTATCTGGAAAAGATGGAAGACTATGGCCTGTCAGACTATCTGGCCATCAAACAGAAGTATTTTGACCAGTACCAGGAGTCTCTGACCCAGGAAAATACAGCAGCCACGCAGGATACTCAGTCCTGAAAAGAATATAGGGCAATATAGGAGGAAAAGCAGAATATGAGTATGGAAAGCAGAATAGAAGTCAGCGAAGCTTTAAAAAAGGCAAGAGAATATGAACAAAAAAATATAACAGAAGAAGTAAACCGGCAGAAACCTTCTTTCCATGTATGCGCACCTATCGGGTGGATCAATGACCCCAACGGATTTTCCGTATATAAAGGAGAATACCATCTTTTTTATCAATACTATCCTTATGCAAAAGCCTGGGGACCTATGCATTGGGGACACAGTGTATCTAAGGATTTAGTAAATTGGAAAAATATGCCGGCAGCTCTGGCACCGGATAAAGACTATGATCACGCAGGCTGCTTTTCCGGAAGCGCCCTGGAGTATAAAGGACAGCATGTATTGTTGTATACAGGTGTAGAGGAAAAAGAGACAGAAGATGGAAAGCAGATCCGGCAGACCCAGTGTCTGGCTATAGGAGACGGAGTGGACTATCGGAAAACAGAAGACAATCCGGTAATCTATCCTGATGGGCTTCCTGAGGGAAGCAGTCTGGAAGATTTCCGGGATCCTAAGATCTGGCAGGATGGAGATACCTTCTATGCTGTTATAGGAAGCAGGAGCAAAGACGGCAGCGGTCAGATACCGGTATATTCATCCAAGGATCTGCGGAACTGGAGCTTGGTAAGTATCCTGGATAAATGTGAAAATCAATATGGAAAAATGTGGGAATGTCCGGACTTTTTCTTTCTTGATGACAAGGCTGTCCTGCTGACTTCCCCTCAGGATATGGAGGCAGAAGGCTTGGAATTTCACAGTGGGAACGGAACTCTCTGCATCATAGGAAACTGCAGCAGAGAGGATTTTATCCTCCATCGGGAGCAAATCCATGCAATTGATTATGGCTTGGACTTTTATGCTCCGCAGACTACCCTTACTCCAGATGGGAGAAGAGTTATGATCGCCTGGTTCCAGTCCTGGGACAACCACCTTTCTCCTGAGCATTTAGCATGGGGCGGCATGATGACTATGCCCAGAGAACTTCAGGTAAAAGAAGGAAGACTTTATCAGAATCCTGTCCGGGAGCTGGAACAGTACCGTACTGGAAAGATACAGCATGAAGGTGTAAAAATCCGGGAAAAACAGTCATTGGAAGGAATCCGGGGACGTCAGATGGACCTTACTGTGGAGATTCAGGGGGAAGATTATGACAAGTTCAAAATTTATCTGGCAATGGATGAAAAGCATTATACCGCTGTTATCTATGACAGAAGAGAAGGCATCCTTACTTTTGACAGAAGATACTGCGGAGACAGGAGAGACAGGATACATACCAGGGAAATGACAGTAGAGGAAAAAGAAGGAAAACTTAAACTGCGGATCCTGGTAGATAAATATTCTGTGGAGATTTTTGTTAATGACGGTGAAAAGGCAATGTCCTCTTTGATCTACACAGGGCTGGAAGCAGAGGGGATCGCTTTTGAAGCCAGAGGAGAAGCAGAAGTTTCCGTCTGCCAGTATAATATGAAAAAATCTGAGAAATAATTGCTATAATAAAGGAAGATTTCCGATAAAGCTTGCGAAAACAGGAAAAAAAAACTATAATTTATGGCAGTCAAAGACCTTTGCGGCAGTCGCCAAATGGACATGCAGGTATGTACGCTTGGCTGGCTGCCCGCAGGAATAAATCAATCAAGGAGCTAAGATTATGAGTAAAAAATTTGATGTTATCGCACTTGGGGAACTGCTGATCGATTTTACAGAAAACGGCGTCAGCGGTCAGGGCAATCCGATCTTTGAGGCCAATCCCGGAGGAGCGCCCTGTAATGTTCTTGCAATGCTGAATAAATTGGGAAAGAAAACTTCCTTCCTGGGAGTTGTGGGAAAAGATCAGTTCGGTGTTTCTTTAAGAGCAGCTCTGGAAGAACAGAATATTGATACCAGCCATCTGTATGAGGATCCGGAGGTACATACTACCCTGGCCTTTGTTCATACTTTTGAAGACGGAGACCGGGATTTCGCTTTCTACAGAAACCCTGGAGCCGATATGATGTTAAATGAAGATCAGATCGATGAGGAGTATATCGCCTCTGCCAGAGCCTTCCACTATGGAACTTTGTCTATGACCCACGAGGGAGTAAGAAAGGCCACCAGAAAAGCCATTGACGTTGCCAAGAAGGCAGGGCTTCTCATCTCTTTTGACCCTAATCTCCGTCCTCCTCTTTGGAAGACCATGGAAGAAGCAAAGGAGCAGATCAGCTATGGATTATCTCAGTGTGATCTTCTGAAAATTTCTGAAGAAGAGCTGGAATTTATGACCGGTACAAAAGATATTAAAGAAGGCGCCCATATACTGCTGGAAAAATATCCGAACCTGAAGCTGATGAATGTGACTATGGGAAAGGAAGGGAGCATGGCTTTCCATGAGGGAAAGGAAGTGTTCCAGGCACCTTTTATCCAGGAAAAAACCATAGAAACCACAGGAGCGGGAGATACTTTCGGCGCCTGTGCCCTGAACTATGTGCTGGAGCATGGGATCCAGGGGCTGACAGAGGAAAATCTTCAGGAAATGCTCCGGTTTGCCAATGGAGCTTCTTCTATCGTGACCACCAAAAAAGGTGCCCTGCGGGTAATGCCTGAGAGAGCAGAGGTTGAAGCATTTATTAACAAGTAAAACCAACTAAAATTGTTAAGTATATCTAAAATGGAGAAAAATAGTCTTCGTTAAATTGTGTAAAGAATACAAAAAATATTGGTAAAAAAATCACAAACTTCAAAATATTCGTTGACAACTGCCAGTGATTGTGATAAATTAAAGCCAGGGTAAGAAATAGAGCTTACCAAAAAACAAGATTCTGATTACTGACGGATAAATGTGGAGTACCACAGGGGAATCAGAATTATAATGAAAGCCGACCGTCTGGGCAGCATTTGCGAGTAACAAATGTTGCCCTTTTTTCAACCGTAAAAGAGTTGAAAAAGGGGCGAGAGAAATCATTATTTTTTAAGGAGGATGTTGAACTATGGGATTCAAATCAGACATCGAAATCGCACAGGAATGTGTCATGGAGCCAATCACAAAGATTGCAGAGAAAGCAGGTATTGATGAAAAATATCTGGAACAGTACGGAAAGTACAAAGCAAAGATCGACTACAACTTACTGAACGAATCCGACGCTCCAAATGGAAAACTGATTCTTGTTACAGCCATCAATCCTACACCGGCAGGAGAAGGAAAGACTACTACCACAGTAGGTCTGGCAGACGGTATGCAGAAGTTAGGCAAGAAAGTTATGGTTGCCCTTCGTGAGCCATCCCTGGGACCTGTATTCGGTGTAAAGGGCGGCGCTGCAGGCGGCGGATACGCACAGGTAGTTCCTATGGAAGATAT
>NZ_NFHH01000019.1 GCF_002161285.1 Blautia sp. An81
ATCCAAACCTTTTACTGTTTTGGTTCGTTGAACCGTTTTTAAAAATGAATGTAAAAGAATTTTCAGTTCATGTGTTTCACTGTTCAGTTATCAAGGTCCCTGTCTTGCGACAGCCATATCAGATTATCACATCTTTTCTGGCTTGTCAAGAACTTTTTTCATTTTCTTGAAAATTTCTTTTTCAAGGTTTTCCAAAAGTTCCTTTTGACAGTTTCTTAAGATTACCACAAACTCAAAGTTTTGTCAAGTTTTTTTAATCCTTAATCTTAAAACCGTCAGCGGAGAAAGAGGGATTTGAACCCTCGCGCCGCTACTAACGACCTACTCCCTTTCCAGGGGAGCCCCTTCAGCCTCTTGGGTATTTCTCCTTAGCCTGATTAAAAATCTTCTATATAATATCGGAGGTCTTAAAACTCATTCTCCGAAGCGGAGAGAGTGGGATTCGAACCCACGCGCCCTTGCGGACAAACGGTTTTCAAGACCGCCTCGTTATGACCACTTCGATATCTCTCCATTGTGTCGCTCGGTCAGCGACAGGTAGTATTCTAGCATTCTCCAGCCAATCTGTCAATAGGTTTTTTTATTTTTTTTAACTTTCTTTATTTCATCCTTTTTTCCAGGATTTTCTCGGCAATTAAAAGGTCCTCTGGAGTAGTTATTTTAATGTTTTCATAGCTGCCTTCTATAAGAGGGATTTTAACATTTCCATAGAGTTCTGCCACCATAGCGTCGTCTGTAATGCTTTCCATATTATCTTTCCGTGCTTTGTCGTATGCTGCCCTGATAAGAGGATAGGAAAAGACCTGAGGCGTCTGTATTGTCCACACCAGACTCCTCTTAGGCGTCTCGGCAATCATCTGATTTTCGTCTGCTATTTTTACTGTATCTTTTGAAGGCATCCCTACAACACAGGCTTTATATTCTTTTACTGTTTTTAAAGCTCTGGCTAGAATCTCCTGGGTAATAAAGGGCCTGGCTCCATCATGTATAAATACATAGCTGCAGTCTCCACAGGCAAGAAGTCCCTGGTGGACAGAATCATACCGTTCTTTTCCTCCTGGAACTATTTTCTTTACCTTTGAAAAGCCGTAAGCTTCTACAATCTCTCGTCTGCAGAAATCTATGCTTTCTTTTCCAGTGACCAAAACAATATTCTGAATCTCCGGGCTTTCTTGGAAGCAGGCAAGGCTGTAGTAAAGTATAGGTTTCTCTTTCAGAGTAATAAACTGTTTCTGTATTTTACTGTTCATTCTCTTTCCCTGGCCTGCTGCCAGTACAATAGCTGTACAATTCATTTTATCTCTCTCCTAATTTCAGATTGGGCACAGCGTTCAAATCCCAGCCATGGCGGGTCCCTTTCTTATATTCATAATAAGCAGCGGCACCGATCATTGCTGCGTTATCTGTACATAGAATAGGAGACGGATGATAAAACTTAATATTGTTTTCTTCACAGGCCTTTTCCATAGCACATCTCAGGCCGCTGTTAGAAGCCACTCCTCCGGCTATTGCAAGCTTATCTATGTGATAGTCTCTTGCTGCTGCCATGGCATGCTCTACCAGCACCTCTACTACACACCGCTGGAAGGAAGCAGCAACATCTGCCGTTACAATCTCCTCACCCTGCATTCTACATTTATTCAGATAATTGAGCACCGCCGACTTTACTCCACTGAAGCTGAAGTCATAGGGGGCGTCCTCAATCTTGGCTTTGGGGAAATCCATGGCCTGAGGGTTCCCTTCTTTTGCCAGCTTATCTATTTTGGGACCGCCAGGATACCCCAGGCCTATAGCTCTGGCAACTTTATCAAAAGCTTCCCCGGCAGCGTCATCTCTGGTCCTGCCTAAAATCTCAAATTCACCGTAGTCCTTTACGATCACCAAATGGGTATGTCCTCCTGAAACCACAAGGCACAGGAAAGGGGGCTCCAAATCTGGATTTTCCACATAATTAGCCGCAATATGCCCTTCTATATGATGTACTCCCACCAGGGGAATATTTTTTGCAAAGCTGATAGCCTTTGCCTCAGCAACTCCTACCAAAAGAGCACCCACCAGGCCCGGTCCATAAGTAACTCCAATAGCATCCAGGTCATCCAGAGATATATTTGCTTCCTGGAGGGCTTCTTCAATTACCTGATTGATTTTTTCAATGTGCTTTCTGGATGCGATCTCAGGCACAACTCCTCCGTAAAGTTTGTGCAGATCAATCTGAGACGAAATAACATTTGATAAAACCGTCCTGCCATTTTTCACTACCGCTGCAGCGGTTTCATCACAGGAACTCTCTATTGCAAGGATCAATACTTCTTCTTTTCCCATTTTTATCTCCTCTATTCTTCCTCAAACTGCAGTTCTGTGGACTGACGGTCTCTGGCAGCAACCGTATTCGGAAATATTTTCAGTGCTTCTGGAAGAGCCTCTTCAGGCCGTACCAAAGAAGGACTATAATGCGTCAGCCACATTTCTTTTACTTGTGCTTCTCTGGCCAGAACAGCAGCCTCTTTAAATGTCATATGCTTATATGCTTTGGCTTTTTCTTCCTTATCCTGCTCTCCATACATTCCCTCGCAGATAAAAAGGTCCGCTCCCTCTGCATGCTCTGCAATAGACTTCACTGGCCGTGTGTCAGTTGTATAGGTAAGTTTTATTCCTTTTCTGGCAGGTCCCAGCACCATATCCGGAGTATAAAGAGTATCTCCTTCCGTAATGGTTTCTCCTTTCTGAAGAAGATTCCAATATTTCAGAGGAATGTTCTGGTCCTTTGCCCTCTGAGGATCAAATTTCCCCTGTCTTTTAATTTCCAGAGTATATCCATAGCAGGTAACATTGTGATTCACCTTAAAAGCCGTAATATGATACCCGAAAAACTCAAAGGTCTCTTCTGGTTTTGTCAGTTCTATACATTGAATTTCAAAAGGAAGTTCCGGAGCGATTACTCTCAGAGAAGAAACCACCCGGTTCAGTCCCCTTGGTCCTATCAAAGTCAAAGGTTCTGTCCGTTCCGCATTCCCCATGGTCAGAAGAAGTCCCGGAAGACCGCTGATGTGGTCTGCATGAAAATGGGTAAAGCAGATCACATCGATGGGCTTAAAGCTCCAGCCTTTTTCTTTTACTGCCACCTGGGTTCCCTCTCCACAGTCAATCATCAGATTACTGCCGTTATACCGGGTCATTAAGGATGTCAGTTTTCTTCTTGGAAGAGGCATCATACCTCCCGTTCCTAAAAGACATACGTCCAGCATAATCTATTCCTCGTTTCTTCCTGTAACTACTAAATATACCTATAATAGCATAGTTTTTTTTGCACTACAACAATTCCCTCTCCATATTTTTCTCAGGAGGGATCTGAAATCCTGCTGTCAGCCTGTCATAACATTCTTCACAGAGATCAAAGGTATGGCTCTCACCATCCTTTTTCGAAAAATATCCCCACTGTACCTGTCCATGGAAAACCCCTTCCTGGACTATGCCTTTTTCTATCCGGATCTTCTTTCCGCAGCAGTTGCAAAAAATCTCCTGTATCTGACGTTCGTTTTGATTTTCGTATTTTCTCATACCTTTCCTCCTCAGTATCGAAAATTTTTGCTTTTACCTGCCTTATTATACAAAAGACATTTGAGAAAACCCAGTGGGAATTAGATGAAAACTTAGCAAAAGATAGCAGCTTCTCATGTACCTTGGACTGTCTCCAGGTCTTTATGCATGAGAATCCCATCCTCTCTGGGATTTTCATAAAAATTTTTCCGGATTCCCTGGTACAAAAAGCCGCAGCTTTCATATAAATGGATTGCAGCGGCATTGCTTTTTCTGACTTCCAGGAAGAAAGAGGCAACCCCTGCCTTTCTCCCTTCTTCTTCCAGAGCTTCCATCAGGCTCCGTCCAATATGCATCCCCTGGTATTCTTTTCTGACAGAAACCTGGGTAATCTCACCCTCATCCAGAACTGTCCACATGCCGATATAGCCGGCTCTTTGTCCATCTATCAGCGCGATGAGATAAATATTTTCTTTTTTTTCCAAGGCTTCCAGAAAGCTATCTTCTTTCCATGGAGCTGAAAAATTTTCCTTCTCTACAGCCGCAGCCCAGGGAATGTCCTCCACTTTCATCTTTCGGATTTCAAGCTTCTCCATTTTTAGCCAGGCGTTTTGCCCTTTCCCTTTCTGCCTGGGATACTCTGAGATATTCCGGCTGATGTTCCTCTGGCCTTTGGGTTCTTCCTTCTTTGTAATAGACAGCCCCCAAAGCAGCTACAGCACCGGCTCTCTGCCTGTTTAGATGGGCAGGAGCAAAGGAATATGGCACCTGGCACCTTTCAGCGATCATATCTCTGAAAACAGGCACTCCGTCTCCTAAAAAAATCACCGGTCTTTCCAGACTGTTTAACTCTCTGATCAATTCATCCATAGGCAGAGCTGCCTGGTCTTTTATGGTGATGAGATTATGGTTCTCAAAAGCATAGACTCCTGTATACACCTGTTTTCTCCTGGCATCCATGATCGGGCAGACCAGAGTACCTGGAGCCGTATCATAAAGGTTGTATGCCAGAGCCTCTAAAGTTGGTACGCCAATAAGAGGCTTATTAAGAGCCAGACCCAGACCTTTTGCCGTTGCGGAACCAATACGCAGTCCGGTGAAAGACCCTGGACCTGCTGCCACTGCAATGGCATCCAGAGTTTCCAGATCAAGCTCCACAGCTTTTTTGATTTCGTCCAGCATGGGGAGAAGAGTCTGGGAATGCGTCTTTTTATAGTTCATCGTATACTCTGCCACCAGTGTATCGTCTTCCACCAGAGCTACAGAGGCCACCAGGCCTGAACTGTCCAATGCTAATATTTTCATATGGAGTTCCTCCTCTATTCCAATCCCTCTACAGTAATTTTCCGATAATCAAACCCTTTTTCAGGATTTTTCTCTATTGTTACAGAGAGCACCTGTTCCGGCAGAAGCTCTTCTATCAGCTCCGCCCATTCAATCAGGCATACTCCGTCTCCGAAAAAGTAATCGTCGTATCCGATTTCTTCCATTTCTTCAATGTCTCCGATACGATATACATCAAAGTGATAGAAAGGAAGTCTGCCTTCTTCATATTCCTGGATAATAGTAAAGGTCGGACTGTTCACCGGCTCCTGGATTCCCAGTCCGCAGGCAACTCCCTGAGTAAAAACCGTTTTTCCCACACCCAGATCTCCGTTTAAGGTATAAATCTGTCCTGGAAGTGCTTTTTCTCCTATCTGTTTTCCTAATTGAAATGTTTCTTTTGCACTGTTCGTTTCTATTATCATGAATCTATCCTCACATTGCCAGTCCACTGACGCCAAAGCAGCAGTTGGAAATTCAGGCAAACCATTCGTCCAATTATGGTCATATCAGTACCTTAGTATAGCACAGAAATTTCCGGCTTGCACCTTTTATTTTTTCCTTCTATAATACATAAGTAACCGTTTAGCCGCGGCATAGCCCCGGCCTCAAACAGATCATTCATAAAATAAAGGAGAATGCATATGGCAAACCCAATTGTAACCA
This sequence comes from Blautia sp. An81, assembly GCF_002161285.1. Lineage (GTDB taxonomy): Bacteria > Bacillota > Clostridia > Lachnospirales > Lachnospiraceae > Blautia > Blautia ornithocaccae. Next base: position 5,527 of record NZ_NFHH01000019.1, read on the forward strand.
TTACCATGGCAAACGGCGATGTTATGAAAGCTGAATTATATCCGGAAATCGCCCCAAATACTGTCAACAATTTTATCAGTCTTGTAAAATCCGGTTTCTATGACGGCCTCAACTTTCATAGAGTTATCCGAGGCTTTATGATCCAGGGCGGCTGTCCTCAGGGCACTGGCATGGGCGGTCCCGGCTATTCTATCAAAGGCGAATTTTCTCAAAATGGATTCCCAAATGCTCTGGCCCACACACCAGGAGTTCTTTCCATGGCAAGAGCTATGCATCCAGACTCTGCCGGCAGCCAGTTTTTCATCATGCATGAAGCAGCTCCTCATCTGGACGGCTCCTATGCAGCTTTCGGAAAAGTAATCGAAGGTATGGACGTGGTAAATAAAATCGCCGAGACTCCTACAGATTACAGTGACCGTCCTATGGAAGAGCAGAAAATCCTGTCCATGACTATAGAAACTTTCGGTACAGAATATCCAGAACCTGAAAAGTGTTAAGTAATCCTATTCGGAATCTCTCAATTTTCAAAAAGGAGATATTCCCCCTGGGAAACTGCATAATACAGTTCCTTTATATCTGTGATAGAAGCCCGTCCGCTGGTGGCTTCTGTCACAGATTTTTTTATCTGCTCCTTCTCCCCTGCCGGCACCAGGATCTGCATTTTCACGGATTCTGTATACTGGCTGTCCATGATGGGCACATTACTCTGTCCAAAAAGATACTGGAGTTTTCCCACTCCATTGTAGTCTGTACCTATTTCTATCAGCACTCCATGGTTCTTCGTGATCACCCTGCTTTTGACCAGCCCCTCCTGGGCTGCTTTGGAATAGGCTCTCACCAGACCTCCGGTTCCCAGAAGGGTGCCCCCAAAGTATCTGGTTACTACCACTGCTGTATTGTAAAGCTCTTCTCCCAGGAGCACATCCAGTATGGGTTTTCCCGCAGTTCCCCCTGGTTCTCCGTCATCACTGAACCGCATGATTTCCCTCCGTTCACCTATGACATAGGCAAAACAGTTATGGGTAGCGTTCCAGTATTTCTTTCTCATTTTCTCAATAAAGCTCAGAGCTTCCTCTTCACTCTCTACAGGCCGTACTGTAGCGATAAATCGGGATTTTTTCTCCAGGATTTCTCCCTCTCCGCCTTCGTAAACCATTTTATATGTTTCCAGCATAAAATACCTCTTTTCTATATCCAACTATTTTGCATTTTAGCATACTTTCCCTGAAACAGGGAATATTTATGATGAAAAAGTGAAAATACTGTGTGTATTCTAAAGTTTCTTGAATTAGAGAACCTCATTTGTTATAATGGACGGGAAAAGGAGGCAAGACTACATGAATTTTGGAAAACGGGCTACGAATAAGAAACGTAATGCTCTGTCCTCCCGTTCAACTATGATGGGAAAGAAAGCCAATGTTTCTATTCTGCGTATCATTTTCATCTCTCTGATCGCAGTAATTGCTATTGGCGGATGTATGGGAATCGGGGCAATGAGAGGCCTTATCGACGACGCCCCTGACGTTTCAGAAATCAATATCGTTCCTGTAGGAGAGGCTACTTTTGTTTATGATGCAAACGGAGAGCAGCTTCAGAAACTGACAGCTCCGGATTCTAACCGTATGCCTGTAGAGATTGATCAGATTCCCCTGGATCTCCAGCATGCTGTGGTTGCTATCGAGGATGAACGTTTCTATGAACATAATGGTATTGATATAAGAGGTATCCTTCGCGCCGCTGTAGTAGGCATTACCAGCGGACACTTTTCAGAGGGAGCCAGTACTATCACCCAGCAGCTTATAAAAAATACGGTTTTCACTGACTGGGTAAACGAATCCACCCTGGAACGTTTCGAACGTAAATTCCAGGAATGGTATCTGGCACTGGCACTGGAAAAGCAGATAAAAGACAAGGATGTTATTTTACAGAACTATCTGAACACGATTAACCTTGGAAATGGAAATTACGGAGTTCAGGCTGCTGCCCAGGATTATTTCGGCAAAGATGTCAGTGATCTGACTCTGTCTGAGTGTACCGTTATCGCCGGCATCACGCAAAATCCTACCCGATACAATCCAGTGACCAATCCGGAAAATAATGCAGAACGCCGGCAGGAAGTCCTGGATCATATGCTTGAACAGGAATACATCACCAAGGAACAGTATGACGAGTGTCTTGCAGACAATGTGTACGAAAGGATCCAAAGTGTAGAAAAAGAAAACGAGAGTCAGGATACCACCTACAGCTACTTTATTGACGAGCTGACTGAGCAGGTCATCCAGGATCTTCAGGACAAGCGGGGCTATACAGAACAGCAGGCTTATAACGCCCTTTGGAGCGGCGGATTAAGAATCTACACAACTCAGGACCCTGCTATCCAACAGATTTGTGATGAAGAATACAGTGACCCAGATAATTTTCCTGCTGGAAGTCAGGTAGAACTGGATTATGCTCTTACCGTAAAGCATGCTAACGGAGAAGAGGAAAATTACAGCAAAGAAATGTTAGAACAGTACTTCATTGAGAATGAAAGTTCTGACTTTACCCTTTTATTTGACAGTGAGGAAAGTGCCCAGGCTCATATTGATGCCTATAAAGCAGCTATTCTGACAGAGGGCGATGAGGTAGTGGCAGAAACTGTCCATTTCACTCCTCAGCCTCAGTCATCTCTGACTATCATTGACCAGCATACTGGATATGTAAAAGCAATTGTAGGAGGCAGAGGCGAGAAATCCGCCAGCCTGAGTCTTAACCGGGCAACAAATACCAACAGGCAGCCGGGTTCTACCTTCAAGCCTTTGGCTGCTTATGCAGCAGCTCTCAATGAAGGAGGCATGTCACTGGCTACCACCTTTGAGGACGAGCCTTTTACCTATGACAATGGAGAACCTCTTTACAACGCTGACAGGCAGTATCACGGAACAGTTACCATGCGGGAAGCCATTGTACATTCTTACAACATACCTGCTGTAAAATGTATGATTGAGATAACCCCAGAATTAGGAATTGAATATCTGGAAAAATTCGGGTTCACTTCTCTTATTACTGAACCTACAGAAATTAACGGAAGCATCTACACGGATGTAAATGCAGCCACAGCTATTGGCGGTATCACCCAGGGTGTAAGCAATCTGGAACTTACTGCTGCCTATGCTGCAATTGCCAACAATGGTACTTATATCAAACCGGTATTCTATACAAAAATACTGGATTCTGACGGAAATGTGATCATTGACAATACTGCTGAAAAGACTACTGTGATCAAGCCCAGCACTGCATATCTTCTCACAAATGTTTTGGAAGATGTTATTACAGAAGGCACCGGTACTAGAGTGCAGTTTGACGGTATGCATCTGGCAGGTAAAACCGGTACCACAGATGATTACCGGGATCTTTGGTTCTGCGGATTTTCTCCTTATTATACCTGTTCTGTATGGGCAGGCTATGATGACAACTCGGTTCTTCCTCAGGGAACATACCGCACCTATCAGCAGACCTTATGGCGGAATATTATGGAAAGGATCCATGCAGATCTTCCTGATACAGAGTTTAAGATGCCTTCTACTGTAGAGGAAGCATCCATCTGTACAAGCACAGGCCTTCTGGCAACCTCAAGCTGTAATGCTGTAACGGAATATTTTGATACAGAACAGCTACCTACTCAGTACTGCTCCGGCCATTATACTTACAGCTATAGTTATGATTACAGTTCCAGTTATTCTGAAGATTCTTCTTCAGATGAGGGAAGCTCAGAGGACAGTGAAACAACTGTAGAAGAGCCTACACCAGAAACTCCAGTAGAAGTTCCTGAAGAAACCCAGCCAGAGGTAACTACTCCTGCTGAGGAAACTACTGAGACCCCTCCTGCTGATGCCGGAGGCGGAGAAACGCCAGCGGACACCGGAGAAGTAATACAATAGCTATTTTAAAAATATAGAATTCAACGTATCCAAAAAATACCTGCTGTCAGGCAGATGGATGTTTCCATTCCCCTTAGACAGCAGGTATTTTATATTCTATTTTTATTCACTTAAAACAAGTTTTGCGGCTCCGTATACTCCTGCGTCATTTCCCAGAATTGCCAGACGGATGGGTGTCTCTTTGCAGGCAGTAAATGCATAATTTTTATAATACTTTTCTACACAGTCAATAAGAGGCTCTCCAGCTTTGGAAACACCGCCTCCCAGAACAATCACATCGGGGTCTGTCACACAGGTAAAAGCAGCCAAAGCTCTGCCCATGTATTCAGAAAACTCTTCTACTACCTCAGCTGCCAGCTCATCGCCTTCTTTATAGGCATCAAATACATCTTTCGCATTTACGCTTGGACAATATCTGAGGGAAGATGATTTATTGGTATTATCCATAGCCTTTCTGGCCAGACGGGCAATTCCTGTTGCAGAAGCGTACTGCTCCAGGCATCCTTTGTTTCCACAGTTACAGGGGATTGATTCCTCTGGATTTACCGGTGCATGTCCGATTTCCCCTCCCGCGCCATGAGCGCCGGTAACAATCTTTTCATTGATGATGATTCCACCGCCTACGCCAGTTCCTAAAGTAACCAGTATCAGGTTTTTAGCTCCCTGCCCACCGCCTTTCCACATTTCACCAAGGGCAGCTACGTTGGCGTCGTTTCCTGCTTTTACTTTAAGACCGGTCATATCTCCCAGCTCTTTTTCGATATTTTTTCTTCCCCAGTGAAGATTTACTGCACAGGCAATTTCTCCACTTTCTTCTACAGGACCTGGCAGGCCAATGCCGATTCCCCATACCAGAGACTTATCCAGTCCTTTTTCCTTCATCTTTGCCAGCACAGTATCTGCAATATCCGGCAGGATCCGTTCTCCCTGGTTCTCTACGTGAGTCTTGATCTCCCACTTTTCAATCATGTCCCCATTATTTTCAAAGAGTGCGCACTTAACTGTAGTGCCTCCTACATCAATTCCAAAACAGTATTTCTTTTCCACTGTTACTCATCTCCCTCTTCTCTTTTCTTCTCCATGTTCTCCTGAACACGTCTGTATAATTCCTGAGCAGCATTATATCCCATCTTTTTCTGTCTATGATTAACAGCCGCAGACTCTACAATAACTGCCAAATTACGTCCTGGACGGATAGGAAGAGAATGGCATACAACCTTATTTCCGAGGAATTCTGTATATTCTTCTTCCATTCCAAGACGGTCATATTCCTTATCCCTGTTCCACTCTTCCAGCTTGATCACCAGATCAATGGACTGTGTGTTCTTTACACTTTCCACACCGAAAAGAGTCTTTACATCTATGATTCCAATACCTCTCAGTTCAATAAAATGCCGGGTGATATCAGGAGCGGAACCTACCAGCGTTACATCGCTGACACGACGTATCTCCACAACATCATCGCTGACAAGACGATGTCCTCTCTTAATCAGTTCCAAAGCGGCCTCACTCTTTCCGATGCCGCTCTCGCCCATGATCAGCACGCCTTCACCGTATACATCCACCAAAACGCCATGGATGGAAATGCAAGGTGCAAGCTGCACACCAAGCCAGCGGATAATTTCAGCCATGAAAGCAGAAGTAGTATTTCTGGTCACCAGGATCGGCACATCATATTTATGGGCCAAATTCAGCATATCCTCATCAGGTTCTGTCATGGTAGTAAACACCACGCATGGAATCTTGCTGGAAACAAAGCGTTCAAAAGCTTTCACCTTCTCCTCTCTTTCCAGATGCAAAAGGTAGGTATACTCTACATAACCAATGATCTGGACCCGTTCATTGGCAAAATGCTCCAGATATCCTGTAAGCTGCAGAGCCGGACGGTTAATCTCCGGTGTGTTAATCCTTTTGGCAGATATGTCAATATCCGGTGTTTTATTATACAGGTTCAGTTCCTGTATCATCTTTTTTAGTTCTACACCTTTCATGTCTCTCTCTCCTTCAGTTTATCTTAAAAATCTATTCCTATTTTATCATATGGTATGCACAAGTTCAACAATCCTCTGGAAGTTTAGTTTCCCCTTTATGAAAAAACTCATACACTTCTGCAGCCGACTTTTCATTCATAGAATCCACTGCGGCCAGTTCTTCCCGGGAGGCATCCCGGATTCCCTCAAGTCCCTTAAAATGCTTCATCAGAGCCTTTCTTCTGGCAGGTCCGATGCCGGGAATATCATCCAGTACAGAGTGTACCTGTCCTTTGCTTCTCAGAGAACGGTGATATTCTATGGCAAACCTGTGGGCCTCATCCTGAATCCTTGTAATGAGTTTAAAACCTTCACTGTCTCTGCTTATGGGGATTTCCACGTTATTATAATACAGGCCTCTGGTCCTGTGGTGGTCATCTTTCACCATGCCGCATACAGGTATATTCAGATTCAGCTTCTGAAGCACTTCCAAAGCAATATTCACCTGGCCTCTGCCTCCGTCCATCATCAGCAGATCCGGAAATCTGGTAAAGCTTCCATAGGCATCCTCCAGATTCTCTGTCTTTCTCTCCTCCTGCTCATCCAGTCCATGGACAAATCTTCTGGTAAGAACCTCTTCCATGCTTGCGTAATCGTTTGGTCCTTTCACCCACTTAATTCTAAATTTCCGGTAGTCGCTTTTCTTAGGCTTCCCTTTCTCATAGACCACCATGGAACCTACAGACTGAAAGCCGCTGATGTTGGAAATATCGAAGGCTTCAATCCGGTTCACTTCTTTCAGCCCAAGAAGCTCTGCTATCTCCTTCACTGCTCCTATGGTTCGGCCTTCTTCTCTCTTAATCCGCTCCCGGTCCCTCTGAAGAACCATCTGGGCGTTCTGATAAGCCAGCTCCACCAGTTTTTCCTTAGTCCCCTTTTTAGGAACGGCAATCCTCACTTTCTGTCCCTTTTTCTTTTCCAGCCATTGGCTGATCAGTTCCAGGTCTTCCACTTCTTCCTGGAGCATGATTTCTTTTGGAATAAAGGGAGTCCCTGCATAAAACTGTTTCAGGAAACTGGATAAGACTCCTTTTCTATCGTCTCCAGGGGCAATCTTCATATAAAAATGGTCCCGTCCAATGAGTTTTCCATCCCGGACAAAAAATACCTGTGTCACTGCATCTTCCCCCTCCATGGCAGCAGCTATGATATCTTTGTCCTCTTTGTGCTGATCTGTAATCTTCTGACGTTCTCCAATCTTCTCCACGCTCTGTATCAGATCACGATACTGTGCTGCTTCTTCAAAATCCATTTTTTCTGAAGCAGAAAGCATTTTTTGCCGCAGCTCCTTGAGAATCTCTTTGTGATTGCCATTCAGAAAATCCAGCAGACCTTCTACCTGCTTTTTATAGTCTTCCTGGGAAATATAGCCCTGGCAGGGAGCATTGCACTGCTTAATGTGATAATACAGGCAGGGCCGCTCTTTCCCAATATCTTTCGGAAGACTGCGGCTGCAGGAACGGAGATGATAGAGTTTTCTAGTCAGCTCAATTACATCCTTTACTGCTCCGCCGCTGGTATAAGGGCCAAAATACCGTGACTTATCTTTTTTCATTTTTCTGGCCATCATAATTCTTGGAAAAGCCTCTCCCACTGTCACTTTTATAAAAGGATAGTTTTTGTCATCCTTCAGCATAGTATTATACTTTGGTCGGTGTTCCTTGATCAGATTAGACTCCAGCACCAGGGCCTCCAGCTCAGAGTCTGTGATGATATACTCGAACCTGGCAATCTGTTCCACCATCTGCTCTTTTTTTATGCCCAGATTCCTGCTTTTCTGAAAATACTGCCGCACCCGGTTTTTCAGGCTGATCGCCTTGCCCACATAAATTATGGCGTCTTTATCGTCATGCATGATATACACTCCCGGACGTGCAGGAAGTTTCTTCAGCTCTTCTTCTATGTCAAACATGCCACTCTACCTTTCCTGTTCTTTCAACGAAAAAAGAACTGCTACATTAAGCTTTCTTCAGCATATCCATTTAATGCAGCAGTTCCTTATTCTGTAATTTACTCCTGGTCACTTCCAGAAGAATTTTCCTCTTCTTTTGTATTCTGAGAAAGGGGCTGGATATCTTCCTTCTTTTCTGTCTGAGTGTTGTCGCTGATCCGCGGTTCTTTATCAGACTCTTTCATCCCCTTTGCCTCATGGAAAATTTTCATAAATTCCTTGCCGGTAATGGTCTCTTTCTCAATAAGAAAAGCAGCAATCTTATCCATAACATCTCTGTTCTCACTGAGAAGACGTTTTGCCTCGTCATAGGATTTTTTCAGAAGCTTCATGACTTCATGATCGATTTCTGTAGCTGTAGCATCGCCGCAGTTCAGCATTGCCCGTCCATCCAGGTACTGGTTCTGAGTCTCTGCCAGTCCCATAAGACCGAATCTGTCAGACATACCATACTGTGTGATCATGGCTCTTGCCACCTTAGTAGCCTGTTCAATATCATTTGCAGCTCCTGTAGTCACCGTATCAAATACGATTTCTTCTGCTGCACGGCCTCCCAGATAACCTACCAGCATGGCTTCCAGCTCTTTCCTGGTATTCAGATATTTTTCTTCTTCCGGCACATGCATTACATATCCCAAAGCCCCCATGGTCCTTGGCACAATGGTAATCTTCTGTACCGGTTCAGAATCTTTCTGAAGAGCACTTACCAGCGCATGTCCAACTTCGTGATAGGATACAATCTTCCTCTCTTCGGAGCTTAAGATCCTGTCCTTCTTCTCCTTACCTACCAGGACCACTTCTACGGCCTCCAGCAGGTCTTTCTGAGACACTGCCTGTCTCCCATGCTTAACGGCCAGAATAGCTGCCTCATTGATCATATTTGCAAGGTCAGAGCCCACTGCACCGGATGTAGCCAGAGCGATAGCATCCAAATCTACAGTCTCGTCCAGAGAAACATTTTTCGCATGAACTTTCAGGATGTTTACACGTCCCTTCAGATCCGGACGGTCTACAATAATACGCCTGTCAAAACGTCCCGGACGAAGCAGTGCAGGGTCCAGAACTTCCGGACGGTTGGTTGCAGCAAGGATCAGAAGTCCCTTGGAAGAATCAAATCCATCCATTTCCGCCAGAAGCTGGTTCAGAGTCTGTTCTCTCTCGTCATTCCCTCCGTAGCGGGAATCACGGGTTTTTCCAATAGCATCTACCTCATCAATAAAGATAATACATGGGGCATTTTTCTTTGCCTCTTCAAAAAGATCCCTTACACGGGAGGCTCCCACACCTACAAACATCTCTACAAAGTCAGAACCTGACAAAGAGAAGAAAGGGACATGGGCCTCACCGGCCACTGCTTTTGCCAGAAGAGTTTTTCCTGTTCCCGGAGGTCCTACAAGAAGGGCTCCTTTGGGAAGCTTGGCTCCAATAGCTGCATACTTTCCAGGATTGTGGAGAAAATCCACTACTTCCTGAAGAGATTCTTTTGCCTCATCCTCACCGGCTACGTCTTTAAAGGTAACTCCTGTTTCCTTCTGGACATAAGCTTTTGCTTTGCTCTTGCCTACGCCGCCCATCATTCCTCCGCCTTTGTTCATGCGGCGGAACAGCCAGCTCAGCAGTCCTACCATAATGATCACCGGAAGGATAATGCTCAGCAGACTATAAATAATACTGGAAGTCATATCCGGAGGCTCTTTGGAAAAATTATCCACTCCTGCATCTTCCAGACGCTGGGTCAGTTCACTTTCATCCTCCATCAGAGTGGTATAAATCTCCGTTGTTCCTGCCATAGACCGCTGGGTCTTGGGAGTAATGGTAAGGGTATCTGATCTTAAAACTACGCTTTCTACCTCTCCGTTTTCCAGCATCTCTATAAACTCACTGTAAGATATTTCACTGGTCATGTTGCGGGTCATTCTGCTTAAAAGGTTTATGCAGACCAGACTTATCATAATACAGATCAGGAGTACCAGAAGAGACTGTCTATTTTTGGGTCCGTCATTTTTCGGCTCATTGTTCTGATTTTGATTCATCTCATTCCTCCTCACATTATCTTTTATATTATAAAGATTTCTGCTTTATAAAGTCAATATGAACATGATGAAAAAGAGAACACATTTCTTAAACTTTTGTAAATTTCTGTTGAATGTAAACAAAATAAAATATTTTTTCTTCCTGGGCTAGAATTTCTCCCGGCATTTGTAGTATACTAACGCAGTAATATAAAAAATTAGGAAAGAAGGGGCGACGAATAAATGAAAATAGGATTCGACAACGAGAAGTATTTATCTATGCAGTCTGAGCATATTAAAGAGCGTATCAGCAAGTTTGACAATAAATTGTACCTGGAGTTCGGAGGGAAGCTTTTTGATGACTATCATGCTTCCAGAGTATTGCCTGGATTTGCCCCGGACAGTAAGCTCCGTATGTTAATGCAGCTTTCAGAGCATGCGGAAATTGTCATTGTCATCAGTGCCGGTGATATTGAGAAAAATAAAGTGAGAGGTGACCTGGGGATTACTTATGACATTGATGTCCTCCGTCTCATTGATGCCTTCCGGGAAAGAGGCCTTTTTGTAGGCAGTGTAGTGATCACCCAGTATTCTGGACAGAACAGTGCCAATGCTTTTAAGACAAAACTGGAAAGTATGGGCATCCGGGTTTATATCCACTACCCAATCGAGGGATACCCAAGCAATATTCCCCTTATCGTCAGCGACGAAGGATACGGCAGGAACGAATACATAGAAACTTCACGCCCTCTGGTAGTCGTCACTGCTCCTGGACCTGGAAGCGGAAAAATGGCAACCTGTCTCTCTCAGCTTTATCATGAGCATAAAAGGGGCATCCATGCAGGCTATGCCAAATTTGAGACCTTCCCTATCTGGAATATTCCGCTGAAACATCCAGTGAATCTGGCCTATGAAGCAGCTACTGCCGACCTTAACGACGTAAATATGATCGATCCTTTCCATCTGGAAGCCTATGGCGAAACTACAGTAAACTATAATAGAGATGTGGAAATCTTCCCTGTACTTAGCGCAATCTTCGAGCGTATATTCGGCAAGTGCCCCTACCAGTCTCCTACAGATATGGGCGTAAATATGGCTGGAAACTGTATTGTAGACGACGAGGTATGCCGGGAAGCTTCTAAGCAGGAAATCATCCGCCGGTATTATCAGGCTCTGGCAGGACGCGTGGAGGAGACAAGCACCGACGAAGAAGTATTCAAACTTGAGCTGCTGATGAAGCAGGCAGGAATCTCTCCTGAAAACAGAAAGGTCACTGTTGCTGCCAAAGAGCGGGCAGAACAGACAGGCGGACCTGCTGCTGCTATTGAGCTGGAAGATGGACAGATTATTACAGGAAAGACTTCTGATCTTCTGGGAGCCTCTGCTGCTCTTCTTCTGAACACATTGAAAGAGCTGGCCGGCATTCAGCATAAAATTCATGTAATCTCTCCGGTGGCTATCGAGCCTATCCAAAAACTGAAGACTGAGTACCTGGGCAGCAAAAACCCAAGGCTCCACACCGATGAAGTCCTCATTGCTCTCTCCAGCAGCGCTGCTACCAGTGATATCGCTAAGCTTGCTCTGGAACAGTTACCCAAGCTGAAAGGCTGTCAGGTCCACTCCTCGGTAATGCTTTCTTCTGTAGATAAGAAAATTTTCAAGAAATTAGGGGTTCAGCTTACTACCGAACCTGTTTACGAACACAAAAAACTTTATTAGTCAAAGACCCTCGCGGCAGTCGCCAAATGGACATGCGAGCATGCCCGCTTGGCTCGTTGCCCGCGGGAATAAAAAGGAGCTGCCGCAGGAAACGGCTGTCGCATTAGTCATATTTCAGGAATATTTATACATTTTATGCGAATTTGTCGATCATAGCTTTGAGACTATAGGCTCAAAGCGGCACAGACTGAGCAATAAAATGTATAAATATTCTCGATTTTGACTAATGCGACAGCCCCGTTTCTGCAGCAGCTCCTTTTTCTATTGCCATATTCCAGTTTTCTTTTAGTCCTCATATCCATTTGGATTCTTAGACTGCCAGTTCCAGGAATCTCTGCACATATCTTTGATATCATGCTCTGCCTTCCAGCCCAGCTCTTTCTCTGCTTTTTCTGCACTGGCATAGCAGGTAGCAATATCCCCTGCACGGCGGGGTTTGATCACATAAGGAATTTTCACTCCCGTAGCTTCTTCAAAATTCTTTACAATATCCAGCACACTGTATCCTTTTCCGGTTCCCAAGTTATAGATGGAAAGTCCGGAATTGTCTTCCAGTTTTTTCAGAGCCTTTACATGGCCTTTGGCAAGGTCTACTACATGGATATAATCTCTTACCCCGGTTCCGTCAGGAGTGTCGTAGTCATTTCCGAATACGCCAAGTTCTTTCAGCTTGCCAACAGCCACCTGGGTAATGTAAGGCATCAGATTGTTTGGAATACCGTTTGGATTCTCTCCCATCAGTCCGCTTGGATGAGCACCGATAGGATTAAAATATCTTAACAGAACTACATTCCATTCCGGGTCTGCTTTCTGGATATCTGAAAGAATCTGCTCCAGCATGGATTTTGTCCAGCCATATGGATTTGTACACTGCCCCTTTGGGCATTCCTCTGTAATGGGAACAAAAGCGGGATCACCATATACTGTAGCTGAGGAGGAGAAAATAATGTTCTTTACATTATGCTTTCTCATAACGTCTACCAATGTTAATGTTCCGGAAATATTATTCTCATAGTATTCCCAGGGCTTCTGTACAGATTCACCCACAGCTTTCAGGCCTGCAAAGTGAATACAGGAATCAATCTGCTCCTGGTCAAATATTTTATTTAACGCTTCTCTGTCAAGGATATCGGCTTTATAAAATTTCACCGGTTTTCCTGTGATCTGTTCCACTCTCTCCAGTGATTTTTCACTGGCATTGGAAAGATTGTCTAAAACAACTACCTCATAGCCTGCATTCTGCAGCTCCACTACTGTGTGGCTTCCGATAAAACCGGCTCCGCCTGTCACTAAAATTGCCATTTTCTGTTCCTCCTTTGAGAAATGCACTATATTTCTTGTTTTGAAACATTTTTTATGTTCCCTTATTTAACTCTACCACTAAATACCAAAAAATTCAAGTACTCTTTTGCATATCTTTCAGAATTCTTTTCCTCTGATTCAGAATCTGCCGCCCCTGGCAGCCAGCCTTTCCAGCCTCTCAATAGCATAAGGGAAAAATTCCTGATAGGCTCTGCAGAAATAATTCCTTCCTTCCTCTGTATAATCTCTTCGGCAGCCTCCTCTGCACAACGGATACCAATGACAGTCAGGACATTCCCTGCCCCTTTCTCTGCCTTCTCTGAGAAAATCTATTTCTGAAAAATCTTCCCGGCCAAAATGGAAATCCTCATCCTGGATATTTCCTGCTCTGTACTGGTCCAGCACATAAAAATCACAAGGGAATATATCTCCATTGGCCTCCACGATATTCTGCATAGAGCACCTGCCCATCTGGGCACAGGCTTCAGGGGGATTCCCCTGGAGCATAGCCAGCCAGTTATCAAATTCCCGGATAGAAACCGGATGTCCTTCCATAATATCTTTATACCATAAGTCAAACAATTCTTTCAGAGCAGAGCCATAATACTCCGGAGTCAGAGACCAGGGCCTCCTGCCTCGTTCTTCGCCAAGAGGATCCAGACATGGAATATACTGATGATAATAAAATCCATGTTTTTTCAAAAACTCATAGATTGAACGGATTTTTCTGGCGCTCTGTTTTGTGAGGACACAGAGAATATTCACATCTACCTGCTTCTTCTGGAGAAATTCCGCATTTTTTAGTACTCTCTTAAAAGTATCCTTTCCCTGAGTATCTTTTCTGCTGCGGTCATGGATTTCTCCAATACCGTCCAGAGAAATTCCCACCAAAAAGCGGTTCTTCTTCAGAAATTCCGCCCAGTCATCATCTATTAAAGTTCCATTGGTCTGTATACAAAAAGACAGTCTGGTTTCCGGCTTTTTATATTTCTCTGTAAATTCAATAAATTTCTGAAAAAAGGAAAGTCCTGCCAGCATTGGCTCTCCTCCCTGGAATCCAAAAGTACAGGAATCCTCTGCCTCCTCAAGAGCCTTCTTTACCAATATCTCCAGCGTATCCAGAGACATAAGGCCATAGGAAGGTATTTCTCTGTTTCTGCACTCATCCTCATAAAAACAATACGAACAGCGGAGATTGCAGTTTGAAGATGCCGGTTTTATCATCATCTGTAAATGTTTCATCGCTCATGCTCCTATAAAAGTCCTAATAATACTCCTGAAAAATTCACTCCAAAATGGCACAGTATCCCGGCTGCCAAAGTACCCTTTCTTTTCACCAGATATCCCAGTACCATTCCTGCCAGAAAAGCGTATCCTCCCTGGACCAGATTCCCATGGATCAGGCCGAAATAGAAAGCCTGGAGAAGATTGGCTGCCCAAAAGGGAAATGCCTCCTCCAGAATTCTCAGAGTCAACCCTCTGAAAAGCAGCTCCTCTGCAATGGGAGCCACTGCCGCCGTGTACAGCAGAGAAAGAAACGTAGGACTGTTCATACCAAGATTTTCCAGAACCTGAGAATAGGATTCCATCAATTCAGGAAAAGCGGTCAATACCATGATCAAAAGGAAATTGGAAATCAGCTGCAGAACCAGCCCTGCCAGCACCAGCAGCAGAACACCTCCGGGAGAGATTCCAAAAAATCCCCCCTGCCTTTTCTCTTCTCTGGCAGGCAGGCGCCAAAACCACAGTGTACCAGGGATCAGAACCAGCGCATCCATCAGTATATAGATACAATAGGTATCATTAATCTCAAGAAAACTGTAAAAGCCTCCGGTATCTGCCCCTAAAGCGGACAGTACACTTCCAAGCCAGTTCATTACGGGTGGAAATCCCAGAACCACCGCACATTGTACAAACAGCCACATTAGGACCGGCATAAGGCTAAGTCCCAGAATCTTTCCTTTTCCCGTCATAGATATTCCTTTTTATCCAGGTCGCGGAAATGGAAAGACTTCTTTCCTGATGCATACTCTCCCACGATCTGCCCCTGGCCGAAAAGCTTATATTTATAAGTTACCAGTCCTTCCAGTCCTACAGGACCTCTGGCATGGATTTTTCCGGTGCTGATTCCCACTTCTGCTCCGAATCCATACCGGAAACCGTCGGCAAATCTGGTAGAACAGTTTTGATATACCCCTGCGGAATCTACCAGCTGCATAAACTCCAGGGCATGTTCTCTGTTTTCTGTGATAATACAGTCCGTGTGATGAGAACCGTATGTATTAATATGGGCAACTGCTTCTTCCAGGTCTTCTACAATCTTTACAGAAAGGATCAAATCCAGATATTCCCGATGGAACTCCTCTTCTTCCATAACCTCGCAGGAAACGATTTTTCCCACCTCTCTGGTTCCCCGAAGCTTTACACCTGCCTCTGTAAGAGCCTTCTCTACAGCCGGGAGAAATTCTCCTGCTGCCTTCCGGTTTACAAGAAGCGTCTCTACAGCATTGCAGGCTGCAGTATACTGAGTCTTGGCATCTACAATAATTGGAATCGCCTTCTCCATATCATATGTTTCATCTACATAGATATGGCAGACACCATCTGCGTGCCCCATTACCGGAATCTTTGTATGGTTCATAATATACTGTACAAACTGATTGGAGCCTCTTGGGATCAACAAGTCCACACAGTCATCACAGGCTAAAAGTTCGTCAATCTCATTGTGCAGTTCAGCCTGGAGCATACAGCCCTGGGGAAGGCCGCAGCCTGTAACTGCCTCATGGATTACAGTAAAAAGTACTTTATTGGTCCTGGCAGTCTCTTTTCCCCCTTTGAGAACCGCACAGTTGCCGCTTTTAATACAGAGTGAAGAAATCTGTACCAGGGCATCAGGCCGGGCCTCAAAAATAATTCCGATCACGCCAATGGGACAGGTAACCCGATACAGTTCCAGTCCCTGGTCCAGTTCTCTTGCAAGCTGTACCTGAGAAAGGGGGTCTGGCAGTCTGATTAAATCCTGGATTCCTTTGATTACATCTTCCAGCTTATGCTCATCGAATTTCAGCCGCTTCATCACCGCCTGGCCTAATCCGGATTTTTCGGCGTTCTCCATATCTTCCCTGTTGGCCCGGAAAATTTCCTCTTTATTCTCCAGCAGAGCCTTTGCCGCAGCCTCCAGGGCTTTATTCCTCGTCTCCGGAGACAGAGCTGCCATAACAGGACTGTCTGCTTTCATTTTTTTCACTTCTGTTCTGATATCCATATTGTCTGCCCTCTTTTCTTTTTACCTTTTACCACTCGATTTCTGAAATCGGCGTTGGATTTTCATTTAATGTAATATCTGTAACCTTTCCGCTTTTAAATCGGATAATCCTGTCTGCCATAGGCGCCAGGGCTGAATTGTGGGTAATGATGATTACTGTCATATGCTCTTTTCTGCAAGTGTCCTGAAGGAGCTGGAGTATCTGCTTTCCTGTATTATAATCCAGGGCTCCTGTAGGCTCGTCACATAAAAGAAGCTTTGGATTTTTTGCTATAGCCCTGGCTATAGCTACTCTCTGCTGCTCCCCGCCAGAAAGCTGAGCGGGGAAATTCTTCATCCGGTCTCCCAGCCCTACTTTTTTCAGTACCTCTCCCGGATCCAGATAATCCTTACAGATTTGCACTGCCAGTTCTACATTCTCCAGGGCAGTCAGATTAGGCACCAGATTATAAAACTGGAATACAAAACCAACATCATTTCTTCTGTATTTCACCAATTCTTTTTCAGAAAATTTATTCAGGTGCTTTCCTGCTACGATTACTTCTCCTTCTGTAGCCTGGTCCATTCCGCCCAAAATGTTCAGAGCCGTAGTCTTACCAGCACCGGAGGCCCCCAGTATCACCGCCAGCTCCCCTTCCTCTACAGAAAAATTCGTATCATCCAGGGCTTTGATCACTGCCTCATTTTTCTTGCCATAAATTTTTTTCACATGCTGAAATTCAATATAAGCCATAGGCCTGCTCCTCTCCTATTTTTTCTCACTTACCTCCGGATTCCGAAAAAATATCTGAATTTTTGTTCCTTCTCCAAGACGGCTTTCCAGGCTGATGCCGGCATGATGCAGGGCCGCCCCATGCTTCACGATAGAAAGCCCCAGACCAGTTCCTCCCGTCTTTCTGGAATGACTTTTATCCACTCGGTAGAAGCGTTCAAAGATTCGGTCCTGTTCTTCTCTGGCAATGCCGATACCGTTGTCTTCTACTGTAAATTCAGCGCCATTTTCCCGGTCCTTAAGAGAAACCTTTACCCAGCCCCCTTCCCGGTTGTATTTCACAGCATTGTCCACCAGATTATAAAACATTTCATACAGCACATGACGGACCCCTCGTATTTTCACAGAGCTGCCTTCTGTCTGAATAGAAATATTCTTTTTACTTGCCGGAAGGGTCAGGTTCCTGCAGATATCCTGGAGCAGTTCATAAAGGTCCACGGTCTCCAAAGGCAGTTCACCGCTTTTTTCCTCCAGTTTTGATAATTCAATAATATCCTGAACAAGACTGGAAAGCCTGGCAGCTTCATCATAAATCCTGGCGGCAAATTCAGGAACATCTTCCTGGCGGACCATTCCATTTTTCATGATCTCTGCATAACCGGAAATAGACATCAGAGGCGTTTTCAGCTCATGGGATACATTTGCCGAAAATTCTCGCCTTACCTTTTCCGCCTGCTGCAGCTCCTCCACATGACTGGCGATCTGGCGGTTCTGCTGGTCCACCCGGTTCAACAGTGGGCGAAGCTCTTCATAGACCACATTTTTCAGGGGGTTCTCCAGGTCCAGCTGGTTAATGGGTTCAATAAGTTTTTTCGCCTGATGTTTCGTATAAAGAAATCCCAGAACCAGAATTAAAATCATAATGATTCCCAAAAGGGTAAAGCTGGAAACCATGGTCTGAAAAATACTGTCTGTGGTCTTTCCCACCCGGAGAATATCTCCATCATCCAGCCTAACTGCATAATAAAAGGTCTGACGGGAAAACATATCCGAAAACCGAAGGGACTGGCCCTCCCCCTCTTCCCTTGCGTTTTGAAATTCCTGAAGTTCTTGAAAATCTTTCTGGTCCTCCTCAGGATTCGAGTCATAGACTGCCTTCCCCTGGGAATCTATCACTGTGATCCGGCTGGTAGTCAGCTGGCCCAGATCTTTTTCAAGGTATTCCTCCCCTACGTTTTCCAGGGCATATCGGATATATTCTGCCTCCTTGATCACATCTGCCTCCATGTCTCCTCTGTATTTATGGTACATGACCAGGCTGGCCGCCAGATAAGTCAGAAGTACAGTCAGAACGACCAGCACCGTTACATGGGTCATGATCTTCTGTCTCATGTTTCTTCTCCTATACGGTATCCTACTCCACGTACAGTCTCGATCAGACTGCCGGAATCTCCCAGCTTCTGCCGCAGAGTACGGATATGAACATCTACGGTCCTGGTTTCTCCATAAATCTCATATCCCCAGATTTTTTCCAGGATTTTTTCTCTGCTGAGCACAGTTCCCTGATTTTCCAGCAGATACCGCAGTAATTCAAATTCTTTCAGAGTAAGGTCTACGCTTCTCCCATTTTCCCAGACTTTGCGGCTTTTCATATCTACCGTCAACTCTTTATAGTGGTACTCTCTGGGAATCTCCTGCTTTTTTGTTCTGCGCAGCACGGCCTTGACTCTGGCCAGAAACTCCATCATACCGAAAGGTTTGGTGATAAAATCATCTGCCCCCCCTTCCAGTCCCCGGACCTTGTCATACTCCGCCTCTTTGGCGGTGACCATGATCACAGGGATGTCCTGGGTATCCGGCCTTCCTTTCAGATATTCCAGAACTGCATATCCGTCTTCTCCCGGAAGCATAATATCCAGCAATATCAGATCCGGTATTTCCTCTTTTAAAGCCTTTTTCAGTTCTTTGCCATTGGCCACTCCTTTTGCCTCATAACCGCTGCTGCCCAGAGTATATACCAGAAGCTCCCTGATATTTCTTTCGTCTTCCACACAGTAAATCATTTCTTCACCTCAGCCACAGTTCTTCCCTGTTCAGCCAGGGAATCCGCTCTCTATTCTGTATTTACGCTAAAAGCTCCGGATAGCGTCTGCCTCATCATCTGTGGTATCTTCTATTTTTTTGATCTGAATATAATAACCTGCATTATCATTGATCTTCACATAGACCCTGTCTCCCTCATGATGTCCCAGGATAGCCTTTCCCAGAGGAGATTCTATACTGATCTTGTTATCCAGGGAATTTCCTCTGATGGAGGTCACCAGTTTATACCTTTCTGTCTCATCATCATCTTCAAAATAAACTTCCACAAAGTTGTTCATACCTGCCTCTCCTGTTTTGGAGGTGTCAGAAACAATCGTGGCGGTTTTCAGCATTCTCTCCAGATAACGGATCCTGCTTTCGTTTTTATTCTTATCCCGCTTGGCTGCATAATACTCAAAGTTCTCACTAAGATCACCCTGGGCTCTGGCTTCTTTTACAGCCTCGATGGCCTCTTTCCTTACCACCAGTTTCCGGTAGTCAATCTCCTCCTGGATCTTTTTCACATCGCTTTGGGTTAATCGCTCTCCCATAACAAACTTCCTTTCTGTCAATACTTCATTTGTCAGAGCAGATATTATCATCTGTTCTTACAGTATAATCCATTCTAAGAGGATTTGTCTATCTTGATTTATCCCCGCACTATGCAAAGCCTACTGTGATGTATATCACAGACAGCAGATTTATTCTATGCTATACTGAAACCAGGAATCTATTTCCATAAGGAGGAAGTCATGGAAACTATATCTGCCAGCCAGCTAAAGGCCTTGAAATTTTTTCACCGTCTGCCCCTGGAGCTTGTCCAGACTCTTTTAAATGCCGGACATATCCAGAATATACCGAAAAAAAACCTGCTTTTTTCCAACGGTGAAAATATCCAAAATGTGCTCCTTCTCCTGTCGGGGGAAGTATCTGTCTACAACATCACCAAACACGGACAGCGGAAAATCCTGTTTTTTCTGGGGAAAGGCCATCTTCTGAACCATGATATAAACAGTTCCCGTTCCCTGTCTCTTTCCTGTGAATCTATCACGCCGGTCCTGGTACTGAAAATTCCCAAAAAGAGCTTTCTGGGCTTTATGAAGGAAAGCTTTCCTCTCACCCAGGCGGTACTGGATGAATATGAGCGGTATCTCTGGCGTCTGGCCCATCAGCTGAAAAATACCTCAGGCAGTATGGTCACGGAGCGGAAGATTGCGGCAAAGCTGTGGAAATTAGGGAGAGACTTCGGAGAACGGCGGGAAGAAGGGGTGTATATCCGCCTGCCTTTTACCATGACTTTAATGGCGGACTTTGTAGGCGTGCCCAGGGAAAATGTTTCCAGAGCCTGCAAAAGCCTGACGGCCAGGGGGCTGCTTATCTGCCGTGACCGCCATTTCATCCTTCCAAACCCTGACGGTCTGGCCGAATTTTATAAAATGTAAAGGAGTGTGTTTATGGGAAATCTCTGGAATAAGGAAGCCCTGTCCCGGCTTCTGGAAAATCTGAAAAAAGACTATGATGTATTTGCTCCCAGGCTTTATGCCGGCGCCGGATGTTATTCTGACACAGATATCGTCCGCTACGGTATCATAGAGTCCTTTGATGAAATTGTCTGGGATGAAAAATCCGATTACAGCTTTAAGGAGGCGCTGCTGCCTATTTCTGATACCATCATGTATTTTACAGAAAACAGCGTAAAAATCCCCGAGGAGAAAAGGAAGCGGCTGATCTTTTTAAGAGCCTGCGATCTGAATGCTTTAAAACGTCTGGATGAGATCTATCTTCACAACGGACCGGAAGATTTCTACTACAAAAATATCCGGGAAAACGCCAGATTTATCTTAATGGGCTGCAGCCAGTCCTTTAAATCCTGCTTCTGTGTCTCCATGGGAACCAATCAGGCGGAAAACTATGACGGCTACGCCCACCCTACTGAAGAAGGTCTTTACCTGGAGCTGAAAGATGAAGCTCTTTCTACCTATGCAGAAGATATCTCCGTTCCCCGGGACAGCCAGGAAATCCAGTATGTAAAAGAAAATGAAGAAACTGTTCCGATCCCGGAAACTCTCCCGGAAAATATTGCTTCTCATGAAGTATGGAAAGAATACAGCGGCAGATGTATCGGCTGCGGACGGTGCAACTTTGTCTGTCCTACCTGCACCTGCTTTACCATGCAGGATATCTTCTACCGGGATAATGAAAATGCAGGAGAACGGCGGAGAGTCTGGGCTTCCTGCCAGGTAGACGGATACAGCGACATTGCCGGGGGCATCAGCTTCCGCAAAGATCAGGGAGAGCGTATGCGGTTCAAGGTGCTCCATAAGATCCAGAATTACAAAAACCGCTTCGGCTACCCTATGTGCGTAGGCTGCGGCAGATGTGAGAATGTGTGTCCAGAATATATTTCTTACATAGAATGTTTAAATAAATTATCAGCGATAGGAGGGAACAGCCATGAATAACGCCTATATGCCTTTTCTGTCCCAGATTCAGAAAGTCATCCGCCATACTGATATCGAATACACCTTCCGCATGCACTATGTGGGAGAGGTAAAACCTGGTCAGTTCTTTGAAGTCTCTGTTCCCAAATACGGAGAGGCTCCCATCTCTGTCAGCGGCATTGGAGAGGATTATGTAGATCTGACCATCCGGAAAGTAGGCAAAGTGACCAATGAAATCTTTGAAAACCAGGAAGGAAAAAGTCTCTTTATGAGAGGGCCTTACGGCAACGGCTTCCTTCCGGAAAATTACCGGGGAAAGGAACTTGCAGTGGTAGCCGGAGGAACAGGGGTATCTCCTGTAAAGGGGATCATCGACTATTTCGGAAGTCACCCGGAAGAAGTAACATCCCTTACCGTCATTGCAGGATTCAAATCTCCCAAAGATGTGCTCTTTAAAGAAGACATCGAGCGGTGGAAAAGCCAGAAAATGGATCTCACCATTACCGTAGACGCAGCCGAAGAGCCTGGCTGGAACGTGGGACTGGTGACAAAATATATCCCGGATATTACTTTTGAGAATAAGGAAAATGCAGCTGTCATCGTAGTAGGGCCTCCCGTAATGATGAAATTCGCTGTGGCAGAATTTAAGAAGCTGGATATTGCAGACCACCAGATCTGGATCTCCCAGGAGAGAAAGATGTGCTGCGGTCTGGGCAAATGCGGCCATTGCCGGATGGGAGACACCTATATCTGTCTGGACGGCCCGGTATTTAATTATACTGAAGGCAAAAAACTGCTGGATTAAGGAGGTTGGAATGATGCATGTTGATGTAAATACAAAGAAGTTAAAAAAGAACGCTTTTCGTGTGACCAAACACAGAGATATCGTAGCCTCCAGAGTCCGTGTTCCCGGAGGGGCATGTAACGCAGAGGTGCTGGCCCAGGTAGCAGCGATTGCCAGAGAATACGGCAACGGCCAGGTGCATATCACTACCCGCCAGGGCTTTGAGATCGAAGGGATCTCTATCCGGGACATGGCAAAGGTCAATGAAAAACTTCAGCCCATTATTGAAAACCTGGAGATCAATCAGGAGACTCCCGGCACCGGCTACGCCTCTTCCGGCACCAGAAACGTCAGCGCCTGTGTGGGCAACCGGGTCTGTCCTTTCGGAAACTACAACACGGCGGCCTTTGCAAAACGGATCGAGAAAGCTATTTTCCCTAATGATCTGCATTTTAAGATTGCCCTTACCGGCTGTGCCAACGACTGTATCAAAGCCAGAATGCACGATTTCGGCATTATCGGCATGACGGAACCTCAGTACGATCCCAACCGGTGCGTAAGCTGCAGCGCCTGTATCAAAGGCTGCGACCAGCTTTCTGTAGACGCTCTCCACATGGAAAATTATAAGATCGTCCGGAACACAGAAAAATGTGTAGGCTGCGGGGTCTGCGTCACCAAATGCCCTACCAGAGCCTGGACAAGGAGCCGGAAAAAATATTATCGTCTCACCATTATGGGACGTACCGGAAAGAAAAACCCAAGACTGGGAGAAGATTTTCTTCTCTGGGCTGACGAGGATACCATTGTAAAAGTAATCCTGAATACTTATAAATTCGCAAAAGAATACATTGACCCAAAAGCTCCCGGTGGGAAGGAACATGTAGGCTATATTATTGACCGGGTTGGCTTTAAAGAATTTAAAAAATGGGCCCTGGATGGAGTGGAACTGCCTCCTGAGACCATTGTGAAGGATAACGTTTATTGGAGCGGAATTTATTTCAGGTAAAATGCTACGTCAAAAGGACTGTCTCTCAATCCGTCGGAGCAAGAAACTATTGTTTCCTGTTTCGGATCTTGAGACAGTCCTTTTACATTGGTCTTTATTTCATTTTTTTCGGAATGATCCTGTCGGATTTATGGCAGTTCAGGAAAATCCCCAGAAACCAGTAGTGATACCAGTGTATGGCGCCCATGCCGCTGTACCATACCGACAGCAAAGGAAAAAATGCATATTCATATGGTCCCAGTCCGGCAAGACAGCCCAGAGAATATAATGTCTGTACCAAAAAACCTCCTAAAATCCCCAGGCACAGTATCCGGCACAGATCATTGGTCAGTTTCCGGATATCCAGGATCATCCATAGAAAGAAGCCCAAAATTACTGCTGCACATACACAAAGACTTACTGGAAAATATTCACCGGTCAGAACCTTCAGGATCCCGGGCAGATCGGGCATGGCCAGATAACTGTGTATATTATCCTTCCATAGCTGCCTGTATCTGTATTGATGAACAGATACCAAAATCCCCGTGAGAGACAAAATGCCGGAAAGAATCCACATCCTTCCCAAAAGTTTCTTCCTTTTTTCCCCATACCAGTTCTTTTTTATCCCTGTTGTCAGGAGAGCCATGTGGGCAGGTACTAACAGTGTCATACAGATACCGCCGCCGATCAGAAAGCCCAGAATAAGATCTCCGGCGAAGATAGCCATAAGCCTAGCAAATCCCGTCTTTTTCTCCCGATAGCCAAAAATCATTCCTCCATATATAGCCGGAAGCATAGTAATGAGCATACTTGCCATTCTTTGCAGAACTTCCGGGCTGGTAAGGCCAGCTCTCTCTGTTCCGCTGATTCCTGTTCCTCCGAAAACAACCCCTAAAACAGCAATCGACAGCCACATGACAAACCAGGTAGAGGCCTTATGAAATTTCTGGGAAAAAAAGCTTCTCGCAGCAAACATCAGCATCCACAGAAAATTTATCAGGCCAAACATCAGCATCGCCACAACAGAAATAACCAGGGATTGTCTTTCTACCCTCAAATAATAGAATATCTGAAGGATTGCTTCTGCAGCTAATATCAGTGCCACTGCCAGCATCAGCTTTTTATCCAGCTGCGGCTGGTGGACCATATCCAGCTGCACGCCGGTCTCCACCGGGTCTCCCATATCTTCTACTGCTTTTTCCACAGCATCTTTCCGGCTCATGCCCGATTCCTGATAAAAATCCGCCTGGTCTTCAATATGCTGCCGCAGTTCTGTGCGGATTTCTTCCCGCACAGCCTCCTGGCGTATCTGTTTCTCCACCTGATCTAAATACTCATATACTTCCATAGGCAGGCCCTCCCAGAACACGGCCTACTGTGCCGGTATAAGTCTCCCACTCCTTTTTCTTTTCTTCCAGATGTTTTCTTCCTGCTCTGGTGATCCTGTAATACTTCCTGATCTTTCCCCCGGCCTCCCTCTCATAGGATTCCAGATATTTCTTCCCCTCCAACCCGTGAAGAAGGGGATAAAGAGTTCCCGCCTTCAGCTCAAAGATGTTCTCCGAACGCTCTTTTAATGTCTCGATCATCTCATAGCCGTACATGTCCTTCTCTGACAATAGTTGAAGCAGGAGAAGGGTAGTGCTTCCCGAGAGAAGGCTTTTATCAATTTTCCCGGCTTTCATAAACACTGCCTCCTTTCAAAAATCCATTTTATATTTATATAGATGTTCTATATATCTGTCATCTATATATTACTCTCAGTACGCCTTCTTGTCAATAATTCCTCTGGAATAACAGAAAATCCCCCAAAAGTCCTTTCTCCTAAAACTTTTATACAGCAATCTATGAAAATGTAAGGAATTCGTAAAATCTTATCATATCTTGTTGCATTTAAATTTTGCAGTGCTATAATAGGTCTGATATTTTAATCTTTTTTTATATTTTCATAATATTTTACAAATAATTTATCACTAATTTGGAGGTAACCATGAATATTATCATTGTTGGCTGCGGTAAGGTAGGATGGACGCTTGCAGAACAGCTATGCAACGAAGAACACCAGGTAGTTGTCATCGATACTAACTCAGAAAAAATACAGCAGCTTTCAGAAGATCTCGATTTATTAGGTATCACAGGAAATGGCTCCAGTATCCGGGTATTGTCCGAAGCCGGACTAAAAGAGGCAGATATCCTGATCGCGGTAACCGGTTCTGATGAGCTGAATCTTCTCTGCTGTCTGATTGCCAAGAAAGTCAGCGATTGTCATACCATTGCCCGTGTGCGGAATCCTATCTACAATAAAGAAGTACATTTCCTGAAAGAGCGTTTAGGAATTTCCATGATCATTAACCCTGAACTGGCAGCCGCGATGGAGATTTCCCGGCTTCTTCGGTTTCCCTCTGCCATCAAACTGGACACCTTTTCCAAAGGCCGTGTGGAACTGCTGAAGTTTAAAGTTCTTCCGGAATTCCGTCTCCAGGGAATGTCTGTTATGGAGGTCATAGAAAAATTCCGTACCGATATCCTGATATGCGGAGTGGAACGTGGGGAAAATGTTTATATTCCTTCCGGTTCCTTTACTTTGCAGGACAATGATCTGGTATCCATCATTGCCTCTCCCAAAAATTCCGCCCTGTTCTTCAAAAAAATCGGGGTACATACCCATCAGGTAAGAAATGCCCTTATTGTAGGCGGCGGCACTCTGGGATATTATCTGGCCTCTCTGCTGATTGAAATGCGGATTAAAGTAAGAATTATTGAATCCAGAAGAGAGCGGTGTGAGGAATTAAGCGATCTTCTCCCGGAAGCCACCATCATCTGCGGTGATGGAACTGATAAAAAACTTCTTTTTGAAGAAGAACTGGCAGAGGCAGAGTCTTTTGTAACTCTTACAAATCTTGACGAAGAGAATATCTTCCTTTCTCTTTTTGCCAAAAAGGTTTCTAAGGCCAAGCTGGTTACTAAGGTAAATCGTCTGATGTTCGATGATGTGGTAGATGAACTGGATCTTGGCAGCGTGATCTATCCCAAGTATATCACTGCTGACTATATCCTTCAGTATGTCAGAGCCATGAGCAATTCTGTAGGAAGTAATGTAGAAACCCTGTACCAGATCCTGGACAGCCAGGCAGAAGCTCTGGAGTTCTATGTAAGAGAATCTTCTATAGTAACAGATATTCCTCTGGCTCAGCTGAATCTGAAAAATAATCTTCTGGTGGCCTGCATTAACCGGGGCGGAAAAGTCCATATTCCCAGAGGTCAGGACACCATACAGGTAGGAGACGCAGTAATCGTAGTAACTACTGTTAAAGGCTTGAAAGACTTAAAAGATATACTGAAAAGATAAGACCGGAGGCAGACATGAATTATGCAATTGTAAGATATATAATCGGCTATGTACTATTCTTCGAGGCAGCTTTTATGGTGCCTCCCTGCATTACAGCTATTATCTACCAGGAATTCTGCGGCTGGTCCTTTGTGATCACCGGCCTGCTCTGTGTACTTTTCGGCTGTGTGCTGGTACATAAAAAGCCAAAAAACAAAATATTTTATACCAAGGAAGGATTTGTCTCAGTAGCTCTGAGCTGGATCATACTAAGTATTATGGGGTCTCTCCCCTTTCTCATCAGCGGCTCTATCACCAATCCCATAGATGCCCTTTTTGAGACGGTGTCCGGCTTTACCACCACAGGTGCCAGTATCATCACGGATGTAGAGGTTCTTCCTAAATGTATTCTTTTCTGGCGAAGCTTTACCCATTGGATCGGAGGTATGGGAGTTCTGGTCTTCCTGCTGTCTATCCTTCATATTACCGGCAGCGGTTCTCATATGAACCTGATGAAGGCAGAAAGCCCGGGTCCCTCTGTAAGCAAACTGACCCCTACCGTCCGTTCCACGGCAAAAACCTTATACCTGATCTACCTGGGAATAACTATCATAGAAATCATCTTCCTGCTGATCGGGGGCATGCCGCTTTTTGATACCCTGACCATTACCTTCGGTTCTGCAGGAACCGGTGGCTTCGGGATCAAAAACGACAGTATGGCAAGCTATTCGGTATACCTTCAGGTAGTGGTAACTATTTCCATGATCCTCTTTGGTGTCAATTTTAATGCCTATTATCTGATCCTTCACAAAAAATTTAAAGAGGCTTTTGCTATCGAAGAGATTCGTTGGTACTTCGGCATTATCCTGGCTTCTACTGTTGTGATCGCAGTTATGGTAACAGATATGTACTCCGGCTTCGGGGAAGCTTTCCAGCAGGCTGCATTCCAGGTAGGTTCCATAATCACTACCACCGGATACGCTACTACAGATTTTAATCTATGGCCGGAAATCCCCAGGACGATCCTGCTGCTCCTGATGCTGGTAGGCGCCTGTGCAGGAAGTACCGGAGGCGGTATTAAAGTATCCCGGCTGGTGATCCTGGTAAAGACTATCGGCAAAGAGCTGCAGACTCTGATACACCCAAGAAGTGTCAAAAAGCTGAAAATGGACGGGCATTCCATAGACCATGAAGTCATCCGTTCCACAAATGTATTTTTGATTGCCTATGTGCTGATTTTCGCATTTTCTGTGCTTCTCATTGCCGTAGACGATTTTGACCTGATCACCAACTTTTCAGCTGTAGCCGCTACATTCAACAATATCGGCCCTGGCCTTGAAATGGTCGGTCCTACCCAGAACTTTTCTGTATATTCAAACTTTTCCACATTGGTGCTGACCTTCGATATGCTTGCAGGAAGACTGGAGATCTTTCCCATCCTGCTGCTCTTCGTAAGAGGTACCTGGAGAAGATACTAAAATATCAGGCGCTGCGCTTTTGTACGTCTCTGTCTTTACAGATAAAAGCCCACGGAACTGTCCTTTTCAACATTGTGAAACAGAACAGCCCGGGGGCTTTTTTATTTAACTCTATTCTGCTGTTTTTCTTTTATTTGACCAGTATTTCAAAAAACTCAGGTTATAGACAAGAAACAATCCGCTCCAGAATACAATGTGAGATGCAGAAACAGGTGATTCTTTTCAGTCTTTCTACATCTTCTTCTGTATAGCTCCGGTAGCTGCTGCTTTCCTCTCTTTTTGGCTTCAGCAGTCCCTTCTTTTCATAAAACCGGATATTGCCGGGGGATATCCCCGCTTTCTTTGCCGCTTCTCCTATCTTCATAGTCTGTAACCTCCTGCCTCTGATCCTGGATTTCTCTGCAGCCTCGTTTTCCCTGCAGTACAGGACATATGCTTTCTTTTACCTTTGCTATACACCTTCTATCAGGTGGAAGGTCAAGACTTTTTTTCTAAATCCTCGAAATTTTTTCTTCCCAGTCGGACATCTTCCATAAAATCTGTCATATGTTCCGGCAGGCTTTCAAATAGATAGCTGCCGCTTTTCTTTGTCTTTTCCAGATAATGATTTCGGATCTCCTGGTTCATCATCTGGATCTCTTCTCTCAGATTTCTGGCAGAAAGTCTGGCTGCTCCCTGCCCCATGATGATCACCTGTTCCAAAGCGTCAGAGGTAGCCACAGTTACATGGTACTTTCTTCCGATCTCATGAACTGTCTTTTCAATATACTGGTCGGCGGTTTCCGCCTCTTTTGTATAGACTACATAGATATTATGGTATTTCTGGACTTCTCCCTGTCCTCCTTCCACCTTATAGGCGTCAAACACCAGGATCAGGGTACATTTTTTGTAGCCCTGATAATTACAGAGCATGTCCATCAGTTTATTTCTGGCCCCTTCAATATTCACCTTGGCCAGTTCCTGAAGATCTTCCCAGGCAAAAATAATATTGTATCCGTCTACCAGAAGATATTCTTTCTCCGGCTCCTGTTTCTTATACCTTCTGGTCTTTTCCGGAGCTTTCTTGACTGCAAAGTCCTCTTCCTGGTTATACCTTGGTCTCTTTATAGGGCCGTAAGTACGGACAAAAATCTCCTCCAGTTCCTGCTGGGTCAGGCGGATCTCTTCAAAACTGGGAGCCGGTGCCGACTGGATCTCCATTTCCGGCTCCTCTTCCTTCCCAAATCCTGTATCGATATGGGCATACTCCTCCACCTGATCCCAGGGCACATTAAAGCCGGCTCCGTGGGAACAGAAAACAGATCCTGTAGGATTTTCCAGATCTCCTTCCGGATCATAAGCCGCCGCTTCTATGATCTCCTGACTGTTGTGACAAGGTTCATAGCCTTTCAATACAAAGGACAGATGCCCCCTTCCTCTGGTATAGGCTGTGACTTCTCTCTGATAGTCCCGCATCTCAGACACCGGAGCGGTTCCCGTAAGAAAAGCATATGCTCCCTGAATATCCGGAGTGGAAAAAGTTCCGCTCATCCGCTGGATATCGGCCATAGCCCGGCCAACCGTATCCTGAGGCACCTCCAGGGAATATTCATAAACCGGCTCCAGAAGGATACTTTCTGCCTTTCTCAGTCCCTGGCGTACCGCCCGGTAGGTAGCCTGACGGAAATCTCCCCCTTCCGTATGTTTCAGGTGGGCCCTTCCGGCGATCAGCGTGATCTTCATGTCTGTAATTTCCGAACCGGTAAGGACTCCCAGATGGTGTTTCTCCTCCAGATGGGTAAGGATCAGTCTCTGCCAGTTTCGGTCCAGAACATCCTCGCTGCAGTCTGCGGCAAAAACCAGTCCTGCCCCTCTCTCTAAAGGCTCCAGCAAAAGATGGACCTCCGCATAGTGACGGAGAGGTTCAAAGTGTCCGATCCCCTCTACCGGCTCTTTGATGGTTTCCTTGTATACAATATTTCCGGAGCCAAATTCCACTTCTATGCCAAAGCGCTCCAGGATCATCTGTTTCAGGATCTCAATCTGCACTTCTCCCATAACCTGGGCATGGATCTCTCCCAGTTGTTCGTTCCAGAGGATCTGAAGTTCGGGAATCTCCTCCTCCAGCTGCCGTAGTTTTATCAGCATTCCATGAACATCTGTGCCCTGGGGAAGCCGGATTTCATAGGTCAGCACGGGAGTCAGCACCGGAGGAGCAGAAGCCGTCTCTTCCCCAAGGCCTTCTCCTGACCAGGTTTTAGTAAGACCTGTAACTGCGCAGACACAGCCGGCCCCGGCCTCTTCTACTGTCTGAAAACTCTGGCCGTCATAAATCCGGATCTGGTCCGCCTTTTCCTCCCATCCCTCTCCCGAAAGCAGCTGTTTTACTTTCAGGCTTCCTCCGGTGATCTTCATGTGAGTCAGCCGAGTCCCCTTGTCGTCTCTGGAAATCTTGTAAACCTTGGCGCCGAATGATTCAGAATAAGAAGGACATTCCAAAAGATTCTCCAGCCCTTCCAGAAATTCCGTAATTCCCTGGGATTTCAGAGCTGAACCGAAAAAGCAGGGAAAGAGCTCCCTGTTTTTTACCATATCCCCAAGTTTCTTCTGAGAGATATTTCCTGTTTCCAGATATTCTTCCAGCGCAGGCTCCCCGCACATAGCAGCCTCTTCCAGAAATTCTTCCCGGTCTCTGTCCTGGGAAAAGTCTATGCAGTGTTCGTGGAGACGTTTCTTTAACTGGTCCAGTATCTTCTCTTTTTCTGTTCCCTCCTGATCCATTTTATTCACAAAGAGTACTGTAGGGATCTGATACTGTTTTAAAAGTCTCCAGAGAGTCTCTACATGCCCCTGTACCCCGTCAGGACCACTGATGATCAGAATCCCGTAATCCAGCACCTGGAGGGTACGCTCCATTTCCGCAGAAAAGTCCACGTGCCCCGGAGTATCCAGCAGGGTGATCTCCTTGTCTTTCAGTTTAAAAACTGCCTGCTTTGAGAAAATCGTGATACCTCTGGCCCGCTCCATCTCATTGGTATCCAGGAAAGCGTCCTGATGATCCACTCTTCCCATCTTCCGGATACTTCCTGTATGAAACAAAAGGCTTTCCGCCAAAGTGGTCTTTCCTGCATCCACATGGGCCAGAAGGCCGATACTGATATGCTTTGAAGGAATTAAAGCCTGGTTTTTCTGTCTATTTTCAGACGTATTTTCCATGAAAATACCCCTTTCTGTTCTATGATCGTGTAAATATAATCATAGCACAGAAAGGGGGATCTGTCGATAAAGGGTTCTTTGTATGCAACTACTTCAACCTATATCTGCGCCCTTTATTTTTTCCTTCTGCTTCTATTTTTTTAAGCCGTATCAGTTCTCTCACTAATTCGCGGGTTCTTGTTTCTTTAATCCCGAGGAATTCTGCTATTTCCGCTATTCTATATTCTCTGTCCGGCTCCATCCATTCTATAATTTTTTCTAACTGTTGCCTGGTTTTACTTGTAAGTCCCTTTTTATCAGCGTTTTTTATCAACGCTTTTTTATCAGCGTTTTTTATCAGCGCTTTTTTATCTGTATTTTTTACAAATGATAATTTCAAAATAGTTCTGTCTGGACCATACTCTTCTATAACCTCCGGTCGCCTCCATCCCTGCTGTTCCCACACACTGTAAATATCCGGTACGCCGCTGCCGGCTCTCTCGCCAATACCGATCAGATTAAACATTTTCATCAATGCTTTATTTCTGGGATCTGATATGCCGCCTTTGAGCATCTGTGCTTTTCCAGTCCGAATGCTTCCCGGATTCTCCATTACAATGGAATCTGCATCTTTCCGAATCACAATCCCTCTCGGGAAATAAAAGTCTGTATTTACGATACAATTTGCCAAAGCTTCTCTCAATGCCTTGTGTACAGGTGTATCATCTATACGTGTTATTCCCTCCAGCTTAAAAGGAATCTTCAGATCTTTCACAAGTTTCCCGTAAACCCGAAAGAAAAAATCAAAGATATTCCCTGTCCAGTCACCGGAACTGGACTGCAGCCTATCCGTCCAGCGGATTGTCGGATCGAGGACTTCCCGATAATCCAGAAAATATTCAGGAAATTCATATAAAATCTTATACTCTTCTCCAAACATAAGAAGTCCGGCAGCCGTAGGATGTAAAGTATGGTCTCTGGCAGACAGCCTTGCAGCGCCTATCCTCTCCAAATATTCTTCATCACTCAGTCTTTCCCATACATGTTCTGTTCTATAAGCCATATGCCGGTTGCGATAGGCACGCACAGTTTCTGAATTAAGCACTTCAAGAGACATATCCTGCAGAATCTTCATATCTGCTGTTTCTTCCGGTTGATCCCGGAGCATTGCAAGCACCTCGCTGCGGTCACAGTGATAATCCCCCTCCCAGTTTCTGCGGAAAGTACCGTTAAACATGTCTCCATTTATATATACCGGCTTCTGTTCACGCTTTGCCTTAGGGACATGGATAGCCATTATAACATGGTTGTTTTCTTCATATATCTCCAAATCATTATCCGTCAGCAGATTTACTGAAACTTTATTTTTATTATTAATTGTGTCCCAGAAGTCTTTTCTCAGTTTTGTTGCATTGTCCAGCCCAGTCATATACCAGCTGCCGTCTTTGTTTTCCTTTACACCAAGAATAATGATTCCGCCATAGCAGTTAGCAAAAGCAGAATATGTCTCCCATAACGAGTTTGGAAGGCCGCCCCTCGCCTTTTTTACTTCCCGCCGATTATCCTCTCGGTAGGAATCAAATTGGGCCATATCAAAATTCATAGATTTCATCCCTCCCCATATATTTATTTAAGC
Organism: Blautia sp. An81; assembly: GCF_002161285.1. Classification (GTDB taxonomy): domain Bacteria; phylum Bacillota; class Clostridia; order Lachnospirales; family Lachnospiraceae; genus Blautia; species Blautia ornithocaccae. Next base: position 38,346 of record NZ_NFHH01000019.1, read on the forward strand.
ACCTCTCTGTCAGTTTTCTGTCAAACCGGGTATAAGCTTCCGATCTTCTTTTATTGAATTTGTTTATGATAACAATAATAGCATAATATAAACGAAGAAATAAGTCGATAAAGGGTTCTTTTCAACGGATTTCTTCCAGAAAATGTTCCAGGATCTGGTTTTTCCTGTTTTTCTTCCACAGAGCGTAAATATCCACAAATTCTTCGGATCCTTCCAGGGGAATAAATTTCAGATTGTCTCCATTGGTAATTTTGCTGGTAACAAAAGAGGGAAGTATCGATATACCTTCCTCTGCGGCAACCATCATTAATATACTTTCTATATCATTGCTTTGAAACAGGATATGAGGCTGGCAGCCGGATTTCTGATACAGTTCCAGGAAATGAAGGTCCCCAAAGGAATTTCCGTCTTCTGAAAGAGTCATATAAATAATCGCTTCCCGTGCCAGTTCTTCTCTCCTAAGCACCTGTCGGCGGGCAAAGGGATGACCGTCATACAGCACTACCGTCAGCGGCGATCTTTCCACACAGATACAGCCGGTATCCTCGTTTTTTGCACTATCTTCACTGTTCCATGTAAAGATGATATCGTAGTCTCCTTTCTGAAGGCCGGTCTCCAGGACTCCTGTATCCCAGCGGTAACAGGAAATCAGAATGTTTGGATATTTATTATGAAAACTGCGAAGCCGGTCTGAGAGACTGCTTCTTTCATACCCCTTGATATAGCCCACTTTCAGACTGCCTACCAGTCCCACGGAGGCTTCCCGGACCCTGTGTTCCGCCTGTTCCACACGTTCCAGGATCCCTTTTGCCTCTCTGAGAAATACGCTGCCTTCCGGTGTCAGTCTCACAGGACGAGTATTCCGATCAAACAATTGTACGCCCAGATGACTTTCCAGAGCACGGATCTGCTGGGTAATGGCTGTCTGTGTAATATAATAGCGATCAGCAGCTTTTGTGAAACTCTGGTACTCTGCTACCCCAATGAAATATCGAAGCTGATTGATGTTCATAATATAGTTCTCCCGACAAATATTCTGCCCCCAAAGCCCGGCCTCCTCATATAAAATATCGAAGCAGCCCTAAGGTCCTGCACCCACGTATGAACAGGCTCTTGACTTTGGTATCATATTATAAGTTTATCTTATGTTATCATAGGATATTTGCAGTTGCAATCGATCTTTTCCCCCTCTATCATAATCTAGAGACATATTTTACCCATATTGCTATTATGGGGCTGTCGCATTGTCATATTTCAGGAATATTCTCGATATTGACTAATGCGACAGCCCCAAGAAGGAGACATACTATGAAAATACTGGTTTATGAAACACGGGAGGATGAGCTGGATGCCATCCGCAAGTTAGAAAAGGAACTGCCCATAGAAATCCGGATAACCACAGAAATCCCTTCTCTGGAAAATGTATCTATGGCAAAAGGATACGACGGAATCTCCATTCTGGGACAGGGCAGGATTGATGGGCCCTTTCTGGATGCCTTGGCCAGGCTTAACGTCCACTATATTTCTACCAGAACCATTGGATACAATCACATTGATCTGGAATATGCGAAGAAACTGGGCATCCATGTATGCAATGCCAGTTACGCTCCCAATGGCGTTGCAGACTTTACCATTATGATGATGCTCATGTGTCTGAGGCAGTATAAACAGGCCCTCTGGAGAGGCCAGGTAAACGACTTCTCTCTGGCCGGATTAATGGGCCGGGAAATGAAAGACCTTACTGTGGGGGTTATGGGGACAGGGCGGATAGGAGCCCAGGTAATCCGGGAACTTTCCGGTTTTGGCTGCAGGATCCTGGCCTATGATGTAAGAAAAAATCCTGCCGTCACCCCTCCTGCCATTTATGTGGATCTGGATACCCTCTATGCAGAGTCTGACATTATCACTCTGCACATGCCTCTCTTTGATTCTACCAGAGAGATCATCAACCGGGAAAGTATCAGAAAAATGAAGAAAGGGGTAGTGATCATCAACTGTGCCAGAGGAGAGCTGGCAGATATGGAGGCTTTGATCGAAGGTATCGAATCAGAGCACATCGGCGCTCTGGGGATCGATACTGCAGAAGGAGAAGAGAAGATCATCCATCAGGATCACAAGACCGATATCCTTGCTGACCGGAACTGGTTTTACCTTCATCAGTTCCGGAATGTAATCATGACACAGCACATGGCTTTTTATACCGATGCGGCAGTGGAAAGTATGGTAAAATGCGGCATACTGGGCATTTATCAGATGATCACCGCCGGGAGCTGCGACACAGAGCTGACTTTCCAGAAACATTAAGCAGTTTTCTGATTAAAGAAACATTGGGAGCTGTCGCATTAATCAAAATCGAGAATATTTATACATTTTATTCCTGACATATGACTAATGCGACAGCCCCGCTTTGTTTACATCTTCAATATCTTGTTTTCAGTCCTGTGCTGGATTTTATCGCTTATGGCGGCCAGATCAGCATATTTTATTTCCGTTAGCCACCAGTTTGAATTTACATCCCAAAACTTCCGCAGCTCTTCTGCACATGATCATCCGTTTCAGGAAGATCTCAAAGTAGTCCATTACCGTACACATCTCGTCGTCCAGTTCCAGGTCCATCTGGATCACCCGTTTTTCCCTCTTTACCTCCAGAGTGGATGTAAGGGCCGCATAGTTTACCCGGTCATGGATATCAAAATTGGCAATGGAGGAATTCTGAACCCGGTTCCTTCGCACATCTGTTTTATCTGCCAGGATCAGAGCGGCAGACACCACATCCACCGCAGTGCCTGTAGATTCGTCATGATTTCCGATGGCAGTGGTAACAGTCAGTACATCCTCCAGAGGCATTCCCATCTCTTTCAGTATCCCGTAAGCCAGCAGTGCTCCTGTATGGGCATGATCGTGGCGATTGATGCTGTTGCCGATGTCATGCATATATCCGGCAATCTTACTCAGCCGTATTTCCTTTTCTCCATATCCCAGGTCTTTCAGGATCTTTCCTGCGGTCTCTGCCACTTTTGCTGCGTGTTTCCTGGAATGTTCCGTAAATCCCAGCACATTCAGCACCTGATTTCCCCGTTCTATGAGCAGGTTTATTTCTTCATTTTTCTTAATCTGCCGATAGGTGATCTCACCTTTTTTCTCTTCAGCCATATATCTTGTAACTCCTTTTATAATCTGGTAATCGCGTCCATGGCAAGGAGAGAACGCTCGCACTCCTCCGGGGAGAAAGTAACCTGCCAGCAAAGAGGGCTTCCTTTCATATATTCGGAAGCGTAACTCAGTCCGTTGGTCCTTTCATCCAGCATGGGCCGGTCAATCTGATTGGTATCTCCCAGAAGTATGATCTTGGTACCTTTTCCTGCTCTGGTAATAATCCCCTTCACCTGATTAGGCGTCATATTCTGAGCCTCGTCAATGATCAGGTAGGTTTTTACAATAGAACGGCCCCGGATATAATTCAATGCTTCAGTCTGGATCAGTCCCCGCTCAAAAATTTCCTCTATTTTTCCCTGAAGCTCCCTCTCATCCTCATACCGCTCCTCTTCGCTGGAATCAATAAGCTGCTCCAGATTGTCAATAATTGGACGCATCAACGGCGAGATTTTTTCCTGCTCATCTCCCGGCAGAAAGCCGATATCGGAATCAAACTGGGCATTTGGGCGTGAAATCAGGATTCTCCGGTATTCTCCTGTGGGATTGTTCAGCACCTTTTCCAGACCTACGGCCAGAGTGTAGAAAGTCTTACTGGTCCCTGCCATGCCCTTAATGATCACCAGAGGAGCTTTCTCTGCAGGCTGCATAAGGGCCTCCTGGGCAAAATACTGTCCTGCATTTCTGGGAGATACTCCATAGGGCATACTCTTCCGGTATTCCAGTTTTTTTATAACTCCCTTTTCCACTCTTCCAAGCTGTGTCTTCTTGGCAGACTGATCTGCCTTCAGAATCACAAATTCATTTTCTTCTAATCGGGGCACTTTTCTGTTTCCAAACTCATCGGAAAGGTAAACCTCTTCTACCGGAACCCCTTTTTTCTTGAAATCCTTAAACTTCTCTTCCGGCACATATACCTCAATTCTTCCCTTATACTGTCCTTCATATTCCACAACCTGCTCAGTAGTATAATCTTCTGCCCGGATTCCTATGATCTGAGCCTTGATCCGCAGAAGGATATCTTTTGTCACCAGGACCACCTGTTCTCCGGAAGTATCTGCCAGTCCTCTGCAGACCTTTAAAATCCGGTTATCCATTTTGTCTTCCGGCAGATCCTCCGGGAGCTTTACATCTATGTAATTCTTTTCCACCCGGACTATTCCCTGAGATTCCAGCTTTACTCCCTCCAGCAGGTTTCCCTTCAGGCGAAGCTCCTCCAGGATCCTGGTGGCCGCTCTGGCGTTTCTTCCTTTCTCCCCTTCTGCTTTCTTCAGATTGTCCAGTTCTTCCAGCACCACTACCGGAAGGATTACCTGATTGTCTTCAAAACTCAACAGAGCCTGAGGGTTCTGGATGAGAACATTGGTGTCAATGACATAGATTTTTACCATACGCAGGTCTCCTTTACCATATATACTTTTCGATAGGACAGCTCACGGCAGTCGCCTGCCGGACGTATCCCACAAATGTAAAAAGGAAAGTTATTCTTTCCTTTACAGAAATTATAACTTTCCTTTATTTTACCTGTTACCTGTTTTTGGTTAAATCTTGGTAAACAGCTTTTTCTTATTCTTTTTGTAATACAGAAATCCCACAAAATCCGCCAGAGCCCAGCCAATAGGCACTGACCACCAGATCCCTGTAACGCCGATAAAGTCCACAGCAGACAGGATATAGGCCAGCACTACTCTGGTTCCCAGAGAAAATATGGTAAGTACCACAGACATTCCCGGTCTTTTAATGGCTCTGTACAGTCCATAGAGGAGGAAGAGACAGCCGATTCCACAGTAAAAGGATCCCTCGATCCGCAAATACTCCACTCCTGCTGCTAGGATTTCTGTCTCTGAAGGATCCACAAAAATCATCATCAGCGGTCTGGCGAAGATAAATACCAGAAGAGAAATCACCAGGCAAAAAGCCACAGACATCATTACTGCTTTTTTAATGCCTTCTTTAATCCTGTTCGTTTTTCCTGCACCATAGTTCTGTGCCACAAAGGTGGAAAAGGCGTTGCCGAACTCCTGGGCAGGCATGTAGGCAAAAGAATCAATCTTTACCGCTGCCGCAAAAGCCGCCATGATCACTGTTCCAAAGCTGTTTACCAGGCCCTGGACCATAAGAATTCCCAGATTCATCACCGACTGCTGGACAGAGGTGAGAAAAGAGAACTGGGCGATTTCCCGGAGCATAGCCAGCCGCGGTCTCAGATATTTTAACCGGATGCGGAACTCTGGAGTTTTCCAGTAAGTATAGACTGCCAGACCGATCCCGGACACATACTGGGACAGCACCGTGGCAAAAGCCGCTCCTGCCACTCCCCAATGAAATCCCAGGACAAACCACAGATCCAGAACAATGTTCATCACAGAGGATACTGCCAGGAAAATCAGCGGTGCCACAGAATTCCCCACTGCTCTGAGAAGACAGGCAAAATAATTGTATAAAAAAGTAGCCAGAATCCCCCAGAAGATCACCCAGAGATATTCCCGCATCATAGCATAGATTTCTTCGGGGACCTGAAGAAGATACATAATGGGATCTATCAGAAGAAAAACTGCCAGATTCAGCACTGCAGCCACTGCAAGGATCAGAACAAAGGAAGCTCCCAGGCTTTCATGGAGCTTTTCCATATCGCCCTCTCCATAGCGGATAGAAAATACCGCCCCGCTGCCCATGCACAGCCCCAGCAGGATAGATGTGAGAAAGGTCATCAGGGTATAGGAAGAACCTACCGCCGCCAATGCCCCGGAACCAATAAACCTGCCTACGATCAGGGTATCTGCAATATTATAAAGCTGCTGCAGCATATTTCCGCCGATCATAGGCAGGGCAAAAAATACTAATGTCTTTGTGATCGGCCCCTGTGTCAGATTTTTCTGCATATTTCTTTCCCCCTAACGGGACTATTCTAACACAAAAGAGCCTCTGTGAAAACTACTTATACCTCATCCTCATAAGGAACCGGTGTATCGTCCTTCATATCCAGATTGTTCAGATATTTTTTTGTCTCCATAACGATCACCGGCGACAGAAGAAGCACAGCGATCAGGTTTGGTATAGCCATCAGTGCGTTCAGGATATCCGCTACCAGCCAGATCAGGTTTAACGGTGCGATAGGCGCGATCACTGCCACGATTATGTACAGGACACGATATGGGATCATAATCTTCTTTCCTGCAAAGTATTCAATACACCGCTCTCCATAATAAGCCCAGCCCAGAACCGTAGAGAAAGCGAAAGTAATGATACCCATTACCAGGATCACCGGGCCCAGGCCCGGTATCTGATTAAATGCCAGAGTCGTCAGCACGCCGCCGTCGCTGATACTTCCCATATCGATATCCGGATTTTTCATAATGCTGGTTACCAGTACCAGGCCTGTCATAGCACAGACTACTACCGTATCCCAGAAGGTTCCTGTACTGGATACCAGCGCCTGGCGCACAGGATTTCTGGTCTGGGCAGCCGCTGCAGCGATAGGTGCAGAACCCATACCGGATTCATTAGAAAACAGACCTCTTGCAACTCCGTAATGCATAGCCTGCATAATACCGCCGCCAATGAGACCGCCGGCTGCTGCTCCCGGCTTAAAGGCCAGGGTACAGATTGTCTGAAGAGCAGGAATGATAAAGTCATAATTAAAGCAGAGGATGATAATGCAGCCAAATACATAGAAGAAGGCCATGAAAGGAACCAGCTTCTCACATACATTGGCAATGGATTTGATCCCGCCGAAAATAACCATAGCCACCAGAACACCCACTACGATACCAATAATCCAGGTAGGAATCCCCAGGTTCTCATTACATACAGAAGCAATGGCATTTACCTGGGTGGCGCAGCCGATCCCGAAAGAAGCCAGACCGCCGAAGATGGCAAAAAGAAGGCCCAGCCATTTTGCATGAAGACCTCTCTCCAGAGCATACATGGCCCCGCCCAGCATACGTCCGTCTCTTGTCTTTACACGATATTTCACAGAGATCAGAGCCTCGCTGTACTTTGTGGCAATTCCGAATACGCCGGTAAGCCAGCACCAGAGTACCGCGCCGGGTCCTCCAAGGGCAATGGCCGTTCCCACACCGATGATGTTTCCTGTACCAATGGTTGCCGCCAAAGCTGTGGTAAGAGCGCCGAACTGGCTTACCTCCCCTTCCGCATCAGGGTCTTTCGTCACAGAAAGCTTAATCCCTTTAAAGACCTTTCTCTGGATGCCTTTTGTCCGGATGGTCATAAAAATATGGGTGCCTAAAAGCAATATGATCATGGCCCAGCCCCAGACCAGATCATCTACCGCCTGGACGGCAGAATAGATTGTCTCATACACTTTTGTACTCCTCCTTCAAATTTCTCTGCGGCAGAAAGATAAGGAAAAAGGGTATATGACACCATCAAAGTCCATACACCCTTGTATCACTTCACCTTTTTATCGCAATAAACTTCTTACAGTTTATACCCAAAAAGAGGAACTTGTCAAGTTTTATCAGATTTTTTATCATTGGTTTACGCAGTTGGCCGCATCAATGGCGATCACTGTCAACATCCCCGGAAGCTCATCTTCCTCACTGGCAAAATCCAGGACATAAGTATCACCCCAATGTAAAGGTTCCTTAGTGATATGTACCACAGTTCCAAAGTTGTCTGTGACATCATAATTCCACTCCAGAAAGTCTCCCTGTACTTTCCAGTTTTTATAATCAATCTCATATCTGGGTTTGAGAAAAGTCAGTTTTTTCTGGATACGTCCCATTTCCTGTCCATGGATCATAATTTCAAAAACCGGCAGCAGCTGAAAAAGTTTTTCCCGCACCAGTCCTACTTCTTCTCCCTTATTGTCATAGACATGAAGCTTGTGTCCAAGAGACAGAAATTCTCCTTTTACAAAATATTTCACATTCCCCTCTTCATCGTAAATATCAAAAGTGTCTGTCCAGGAAAACACCCGCTGTTTAATTAAAAGTTTCATCTTTTTCCCTTTCTTTTTAAAAATCGTATCTTCGGATCTGGCAGTTTTTCATGCCGAAAGCCGCAAATTCTTCATTGGTCATATCATAAAAATAGGAGTGCACAGCCCTTGCGATCCCATTGTGGGCCACCAGCAGAACCGTTTCTGTATCAGAGCGTTCCCTAAGGTCGTCCAGCAGATTGTAGATTCTCTGACAGAGCTTCAGCATAGATTCTCCCCCATTGTAGCTGGAAACAAAATTCTCTTTTGCTTTCCGAAATTCTGCCCCATCTCTGGGCGTAGACTCGTACATGCCGAAGTTCTGCTCCTTCAGTCGTATTTCCTCTTCCATAGGAATCCCCGCAGCCTCAGAAATCTGTCTGGCTGTCTCTTTTGCCCGGATTAAAGGAGAATAGAGAATCTTATCAATCTTCAATCCCTGGCGAAGGATTTCTTCGCCCAGTTCTCTGGCCTGCTCATATCCCAGAGGCGTAAGAGGAATATCTGTTGCTCCGCAGATTTTGTTCTCCACATTCCATACTGTCTGTCCATGCCTGACATAATAAAAATGCCCCATTCTTCCGCACCTCTCTTTTTCTCTATTTTGAGACATTTTATCATATCCCTTCCATTGCCTCAATCTTATTTTCACTTCTTCTGATTTTTCATTTTTTCTATAAATATTCTGCCGTCTTCTGCCATAATCTTCAGCCGTTCATACTCTTCCAAAAGCATTTTTCTTCCTGCCTCTGTAATAATATAGGATTTCCTCCGGTTTTCTTCACCGGTCAGCCGTATGATCTGGTTTTTCTCGAATTTAGACAGCATGGCGTACAAAGTCCCTGGGCCTACCTTTACTCTGCCGCCGGAAATCTTCCGGACTTTTTCCATAATGTCCACCCCACAGCATTCCTCGGTAAGGGCCAGCAGAATATAATACATAGGTTCTGTCAATGTCTGAAACTGTTCCCTTGCCATTCTTTAAAGCCTCCTTTTCAAACATTTTTATAGCCCCAACGCCTGACGGATAAAGAGGATTTCCTCTTTGTCCAGATTCTTCTTTCCGATAATATACAGCAATCTGTCCCCATACTTTACAGTTGTATAATTTTTATTCCTATTCTGTTCTGTTTCGATGGCCTCCCATGCCTCTGCGTCTGGAGGGATTTCCCCTTCTTCTTTTGTATATAAAGAATAGATTCTGTCCAGAATCCATTGATAAGAGGACTGGTATACCTGGCAGATAATCTCGTTTTCATCATAGGGGTCATCTGTCCTGGGATAACCATCGGGCAAAAGGACTGAATAGCGTCTGGCACTTCCAAAAATCCCTTCCAATTCATCGGTAAGTTCCAATTCTCCGGTTCCATATGTATTTTCTATGACTTGAGTATTCTCTTTAGCAGCCGGAGAATCTTCTGCCATATTTACCATAAGAGCGGAAAAACCTATGAAAATGATAAGGAAGGCGAAAATCACCTGAAGCAACATATTCCATTCTCTGGAAGGACGAAGTGCCGGTAACAGTACCATCATCAATATCATTCCTACAATAAATACCAGATACATTTGCATGGTTCCGGAGTCTGCCAAAAACAGGACAATGGCTATAATCCCCAAAAAGACAACACATGAAATAATTTTCTGAATCGTCTTCCATGGAGAAATTTCTTTTACCCGGCTGCCGTAAAAAGGAGTCTTTCCCTGTCCCAGCATTTTCTCTGTTCTTGTTTTCCAAAGCAGATAGCTAACACACCTGGCAGCATTTTTAAGAAAATATAGATTCCATAGAATAAACACTGCTATCCAGATATCAGAAAAAATATTTCTGGCAAAGTCTATATTGAACAGCACATACCATTCACTGACTGCCATAAGGCAAGTAAAGGCGAGTCTTCCCCTGAAGGCCTTCCACTCAGCTTCCCGTATATTCTCATATCTTTCTCTCTCTGTAACAATAGGCAGGGCATCTTCTCTGATTTTCCGGAATACGCAAAGCTTTCTGGTGCTGTCTATCAATTCCCATCCGGCCTCGCGGCAATATTGAGCATACTCTTTCGTGTTAGGTTCCGGTTTTACATCATTTTCGTCACCTTCCGGAAACACCTCTACATCATAAATTTCTTTTCGGGGCGCCTCTTTTTCAAATATCATTCCAAATCGCCAGCCTCTGAAGAACCAACCCTTAGCTGCCATCTTTTCCAAAAACCGGGCGAAGCTGTCACATTCCCTGTATCCATAGTTTCTAAACACAATTTTTTTCTTCATAAAGAACACCCCCGTTCTCCGAAAAAACATTCCCCAAAAACAAATTATCGAGTGTCGATATTTCCCACTTTCAATATAATATCGACACTCGATAATTGCAATAGATTTCCTATATTTTATTTTTATTTCTACAGACAATGCTCCAAGTGGTGGGCATGCTCCCATGTCCACTTGATTTCATATCTTATAACCCCAGCTTCTCAATGATCTCTTTCAGCGCCATCCGCACTGGAGAATCTTTCGGCAGCTGTACCGTTGGTTTTCCATCACAGTCGTACTGATAGACCATATCATCGTGAGGTACCACGCCCAGAAGTTCAAGGCCCTGATTTTTAATCTCTTCCAAAGTGCCCTGGTCCAGTTTGCCATGGGGAGCCCGATTTACGATGAGCCCGGTTTTCTTTGGGTGGAGCTTCAGCTCTTCCATGAGTCTGGCGATCCTTCCTGCGGCCTGGACTCCTCTTCTGGAACAGTCGCTGACTAAGATAGCAACCTCCATGGCCGGCAGGATTCCTCTGCTGATATGTTCCATTCCCGCTTCATTGTCCACCACAATATAAGGATAATGGCTCTGAAGCTTCTGCACCTGAGTCTGTACCAGACCATTTACAAAACAGTAGCACCCCTGTCCCTGAGACCGTCCCATGACCATCAGGTCATAGTCATCTTCCTCTGCAACAGCATCCATCATACGGCTCTCCAGATACTCTGCTTTGGTAATTCCTGCTGGAATCTTATATTTCGGGTCTGCTCCGGCCCGCTCAATCTCCTCTCTCAGCTCGCCCAGAGTGATTCCCGGCTCTACTCCCAGAACTTCGTTTAAGTTAGAATTAGCGTCTGCATCTACAGCCAGTACCGGTTTTTTCCCTGTATCACAGAGATACTGGATCAAAAGTCCGCATAATGTGGTCTTCCCTACTCCGCCTTTTCCGGAAACAGCAATAATATGTCCCATGATTTATTCCTCCTACTAAATTTTCCCTCTGGCAGAGGGCTATTTTAATGAACACATTGTTGATTTTCTTACATCATGGATATTATAATATAATCCAGCAGAAAGCAATCATCAGATTCTTAAATCTGCTATGTTTCTCAACAAATCTATAAAACTGTCTATAAACAGGGAGGCGCATATGAAAAATAAGACGAAAGTTATAGACCGGCGTACCAGATATACCCAGCAGACTATTAAAGACTCTTTTCTTTCTCTTCTGAAGGAAAAACCTTTTTCCAAAATCACTGTTACGGAAGTCTGCCGTATGTCAGAAATCAATCGTGGAACCTTTTATCTCCATTATTACGATATAGATGATGTACTGGACAGCCTTCTGGAAGATGTGATCACAGACACTGCCAGGGTCCTGGACCATGTGCTCTGTTCTGAAAAAATCGGCTGTACCTTTCCTTTCTGTCAGAAAGTACAGGAAGACACCCGGCTCCAGGTTCTGTTTTTTGACGATGTGGCTTCCTCCTGTCTTCTGGAAAAGCTCTGTAAACTTTCCAAGGAGGAATTTATCACCCATCTCATGCAGAACAGCCTCCTTACCTTTGAACAGGCGGAGGCTGTCTTATATTTTCAGATGAACGGCTGTCTGGCCATTAATAAAAAAATGCTGAAAAATAAATGCACGGACTGGAGAGAAATCCAGCAGGCCGTAGACCATTTCATCAGAGCCGGTCTTGAAAGCTTCCTGATCTGTGACGGGCGCCAGACTGTTTCAGGAAAAGGCCCAGGCCCGTCAGGCACACCAGAAACTCTGTGACCGGGAAGGCTGCCCATACTCCCAGCAGTTCTCCCAGAGCAGAAAGGAGAAATGCCATAGGAATGATGAAAATAAAGCCTCTCAGCAGCGAGATGATATGAGCCGGCAGAGGATTATCTGTAGAGGTAAAGTATACCGACAGAACAATATTAAAGCCTGCAAAAACACAACCTGTAAAATAAATCCTCAGTCCGGTCTGAGCAATGCTCTGGAGGGCCTGGTTCTGCTCGCTGTTGAAAACAGAAGCAATCGTGTCCGCTCCAAAAAAAATGGCCAGATATATCAGTGCAGATACCAGGACCACGGCGCACATGGCATATCGGAGAGTACTGCTTATATTCTTTCGGTTTCCAGAGCCGTAATAGCTGCTCATAAGAGGCTGGATTCCCTGGGAAATACCTGTATAAATGGAAATTACCACCAGAGAAAGATTTGCAATTACACCATAAGCTGCAACTCCCGTGTTTCCTGCAAGTCCCAGGATGATCATATTAAATACGATCATAACGATTCCTGAAGAAACCTCTGTGACAAGTGAGGGCAGACCGCTGGAAAAGATACCCAGGATCAGATTAGGCAGTATCCTGCATTTTTTCAGATGGAACTGGTTTCTCTTTCTCAGCAGATAAGAAGACAAAATCCCGATACTGATCACCGGAGCCAGTCCTGTGGCAAAGGCAGCTCCAAAAATTCCCATATTCAGAGGAAACATAAACACATAGTCCAGAACCACGTTGGAAAGACTGCCCACGATCATGGCCGTCATAGACAGCTGAGGGGCCCCGTCATTTCTGATGAAGCACAGCAGAAGATTATTTGTCATAAACATCGGCGCAAACATCAGGATTACCCTAAGGTAAGTCTTTCCCATCTCATAAACCGTGTCGTCTGCTCCCAGCAGTCGGATTAAAGGACCGGCGGCAAACAGCCCCAGCAGGAAAAAGATTCCTGCCATCATGGCAGTCATCGCTGCGCCGTTGGTAAAAATCTGATCTGCACGGTCTTTATTTTTCTGGCTCTTAAAAATGGAGTATTTGGTTCCTCCTCCCATACCGATCATCAGACCGCTTCCATTGATAAAGCTGTATACCGGAATAGCCAGATTCAGCGCCGTAAGTCCGTTGGCGCCCAGGGCCTTGGATACAAAAAAAGTGTCCGCCAGAATGTAGCAGGAAAGGGCGATCATTCCCAGCACATTCAGGGAGGCATATTTTATAAACATGCCAAAACATGATTTTTCTTGCATTTTCTAGTTTCTTCCTTTCTCTCCGGGCAAAAGAAAGAACGCCTTGATTCATCCCTTCTAAGGCCTATCGGAATGAATAAGGCGTTACCCGGCGGCAATCATTTTTATAATTTTTTTAACAACTAGAAATTTATCACAGGCCCTCTGCAAAGTCAAGAAAAGTTTTAGAGAATTCCCAGTCCCTTTACGGTAAGCATAATGAAATCCTGTACGTTAGTCACAATAGTCGTAGCGGAAAGGCTGCCTCTGTCCAGAAGCTTGTTCACTACAAACTCGTCTGCATCTACAGTATAGAGGAAGACGGGACGGATCTCCTTATCCGCCGTTACTGTATAGGAAGGCGTCATATTTCCTGTGGCAATGGTATGGAGCATCGTAGCCAGGCAGACTACGGTAGTGGCCTTTTCTACCATGTTCCTCATAGCTGTCTGTCCCTCATAGGCATTTCCGATAACCTCCGGCAACGGACCGTCGTCACGGATAGAACCGGTAAGGACAAAAGGTATCTTATTTTTCACACAGCTGTACATAATGCCGTTGTCAATCTTATAATCCTCAATAAACTGGGCGATAGAGCCGCTTCTTCTTACCCGGTTGATCACATCCAGATGGTTGTAGTGGCCGTTTAGATGGGATTTCTGTGTATAAATATCCTGTCCCAAGGCCGTATGGAACATAGCCCCTTCCAGATCATGGGTAGCCAGGGCATTCCCAGCCATAAGTCCGTCTACATATCCATTCTCCACCATGGCTTCCATGGCCCTTCTGGCGTCGGCGTCAAAAGCAAAAGCCGGCCCCATGACCCAGAGGATATTCCCATGTTCCCGCTCATAGTTCAGCAATTCAAAAAAACGGTCATAATCTCTGGCGTAAGAGGTCTCCCGGCTTCTTCCCTGACGGAATACGAACTGATCCTTCTCTGTCTCTTCAGGATCTTCAAAACCCCCGGTATGAAGGTAGATTCCCTCTTCTCCCTTCTCTGTCCTTCCCAGTATCACCCGGTCCCCTTTTTTCAGATTCCGGTTCTCCACAACTTTTAAAGTCCCATCTTTTTCCAGGACCACACTGGAATCCATCCGGGATTTTTCCGGCAGTTTCCATTCTCCATGGATCTTAAAATATTCCGGATACATAGAGGTGCTGTGGTAATTCTCCGGTGCCACTCCGTCTGCCTCTGCTTCTTCCCAGCGGACGTCCGGAGCATTTTTTAACTTTTCTGATGAAAAATCCGGTTCATAGTATTTTGGTAATGTAAACATAGGCTTCTCTCCTTGTGTTTTATTTTCATAATTATCCGTCTATAGGACTCAGAATGGGAAAAACTTTCCCTCTTTATAAACTCGGCGGCCCCCGATATATGTTTCAGCTACCCGGACCTGATCGATCTCCTTGGCAGGTATCTCTAAAATATCCCGGTCCAGAATCAGAAAGTCGGCTTTGTACCCTTCTTTCAGCTGTCCCAGACGGTCAAATCCTGCCATTTCCCCAGCTTCCCTGGTATAGAGGATCAAAGCGGTTTCTATATCTACCCCCTGTTCTTGGCCGCAGTCTGTTCCGTCATAGGCTTTTCGTGTAACAGCGCCCTTGATATTAGGAAAAGGATCAGAGGGAACTGCCCAGGAAGTAGCCGGAGCGTCTGTAGAAAAGCAGAGCCGTACCCCCTTATCTAAAAGATGTCTTACTGGATAGCAGGTCTTCATCCTCTCTGTACCCAGATTTTTCAGATAACTTTCTATTTCCGCATACAGGAAAATAGGCTGGGTCACAAATCCGATCCCTTTTCCTGCCGCTTTTTCAATACTGTCCTCAGATGGAAGGGTAATGTGCTCCACCCGCACATAAGGCTCTGGTCCCAGATTCCACTTTTCTTCCCTGGCAGCCCGGTCCACTACTCTCTCAATGGCCTTAGTTCCCATAGCGTGCATGGAAAGCTGGCAATGGTTCTTCTTGCAGAAGTCTACTGCCGTCTCCATCTGCTTCTCGTTGCACACGGAAATCCCACAGGAATCAGAATCCAGATAAGGCTCCGCCATCCAGGCGGTCCTTCCGGAAACACTTCCGTCTCCGATAAGTTTCAGCCCTGAAACAAAAATCTGCTGCTTCTTATCAAAACGCTCCTGAGGAATCTGAAAGTCTTCTTTGTCCATGAAAAAGTCCCACATATAGTAGACGCCTACTTCCTGAAGAAATCCTTTCTCTGCCGCTTCCTGATACAGCGGATAATTATCTCCCTCATCCAGATTTCCCATGTCCGTTACCGCTACGATTCCCTGGGATGTAAGAAGTTTCCCCAGCTCTACAAGATTTTCCACAGCTTCTTCTTTTTCCGATACGGGCATAAAAGGTGTGACCAGATTTCTGGCGTTTTCTTTCAAAACTCCTGTAGGCTCCCCGTTTTCATCTCTCTCGATTTCTCCCCCTTCCGGGTCCGGGGTATTCCGGTCTATTCCGGCAATCTCCAGGGCCTTGCTGTTTACACAGCGGATATGGCCGCAGGTCCGGATAATGGACACAGGAGAATCACTGCATCCCTTATCCAGGTCCCAGCGGTTAATAGAACGGCGTTCTGCAAACTTTCCTTCATCATATCCCCATCCCAGGCACCATTTCCCCGGTCCCTGCTCTTCTCTCTTCTCCCGTATTGCCTGGATCAGTTCCTCAATAGAATGGATTTTCGGCGGCAGGGCAGAAATCTGTCGGCTGTAGTCTGCCAGCATCATGGGATGCATATGGGCATCTATAAACCCCGGTATCACACGATGGCCCTGAAGGTCCACCCTCTGGCAGTCCTGGGAAGCCAGTTTTTCTATTTCTTCTGCTTTCCCCACTTTCCGGATAAAACCATCTTCCACCAGCATGGCTTCTCCATACAGATTTTCCTTATCTGATGTGAATATTTTTCCATTTTCATAAATACAAGCTTTCATTTATGTACTGCACCTCCATAGTCCGGGGAAAACTCCCCACTCTGCTTCTCATCATATGGTATAGGGAATACTTTCCTTTCCCCTGACTTTATAAATCACTGCCCCCACAAAAAATCCAATGATCGTAGGCACTGCCCAGGCGAATCCCTGTCTGGCAAAAGGTATCTTATAGATAATATTCATAATACCGGAAACATCTATTGGTATCAAGCCGGAAGACTGGGCCACATTCAGAGCGTCAAAGAGGGACATAACTGCGGATACGATCACCGCACCCTTCCATGCTCCGTCATTGGGCACAAACTTTTTAAACAGCCCCAGTATCATCATTACCACAGACATAGGGAAGAGGATAGTGAAAATCGGTCCTGAAATTGTCAGCACATTGCTGACTCCGGTGGAAGATACCAGAAAAATGGCAATGGTAATTATCAGAGAAGCCCATTTATAAGGAATTTTCCCCTTTGTCCATTCTTCCACCCACTGGCCTGTAGTGGCGATCATGCCCACCGCCGTAGTCAGACAGGCAAAAATCACAGCCAGGGAAAGAACGATGCTTCCTCCTGAACCAGCCAGCCTTCTTACCAGGTCTGTGAGAAGATAGGTAGTATCCACATCTTCAGGATAGTCGCTTCCTCCCTGAGCTCCCAGATAAGCCAGACCTCCGTAGACGATAAAAAGCAGAAAAAACCCTATTACAATAATCCCAAACATCATTTTCTTATATTCTTCTTTTCCAGTATAGCCTTTTTCCCGGAAAGCCGCTATAAAAATCCCTGCACAGATGATTCCCGTTCCCACATCTCCGGTATTATATCCTGTGAGAAAAGCACTGAGAAAAGCTTCCTGTCCGCTTTCCTGAACGCCTCCTCCGATGGCTCCCATAGGCCGGAAAATTGCCAGAAGGATAATGACCAGAAGGGTGATCAGGAGAATTGGCGTAAGATACTTCCCGATACGGTCAATAACATTAGACTTATTCATGGCAAAGTAATAGGAAACGCCGAAAAAAATCAGCAAAAAGAGAATTCTTGCATACACTGGAAGGGAGCCGAAGATACCCTCAAATCCCGTCTCATAAGCTACCCCTCCGCATCTGGGAATGGTTCCGAAAATAACCACCAGCAGCCCCAGTCCCATATAGAGGTAATGCCACCAGCTGGTCACATGCTTCATCATATCCTGGAGTCCGTACCCTACGTTTCCTACTGCGGCCACTGCCAGCATGGGAAATAAAATTCCCGATAAGGCCAGTCCTCCAATGGCCCAGAATACATATTCACCGGAAAGAAGCCCTACCTGAGGCGGAAATATCAGATTGCCGGAGCCAAAAAAGATGGCAAACATAGCAAATCCGGTGATCAGAATGTCTTTGAACATATTTTTCTTCATCTGTACATCTCCTTTTATTCGCAGTATTATCGCATTAATCTTTTATCGCGTAAAAGCAAACAATAAAAAAACAGGTGCCTCAGCCTGAGGCCGAAGCACCATTGCTTATCTTCTATATAATACTCTTGTTTACATGTCTTTGTCAATGCTTGTTAAATCTCTCTTAGCCGTTCCAGGATCACCTCCTGCTGGCTGGCTGTAGGCTCAAAGCTCAGATCTATTTTCAATATTCTGTCTTCCATACAGAGGAGATAGCGGAAGATTTTCTGTCCTTTTCTGTCAAAAACCGACTGCAAAGCCTGGAGCTCGTTCTTCTCTCCTGTTCCCCAGGAATCCATGGTCTGCCAGTTTTCTCCGCTTCTATAAGTTCTTTCCATGGAAGACCTGACAAATCCGTAAAAAGGAGCCAGCTTTACCTTTGTCACCACATATTCCAGATAATATCCCGGAGTCCCCTTTGCTCCCGACAAAGCCTCATCATAAAGCTGTTCTATCTCCATTCTGGAAAGGAAAGCCGAGCTTTGGATATTCTGGGTATCAATATACCCCTTCCCATTAAACTCTGGTCCCGCCAGTTCCTGAAGAGTCAGAGGAGTTTCCTGCCCCTGCAAGTGAAATCCTCTCTTTTCATAATAATCCCCGGCTTCAAAAGAACTAAAATAGTAATAACCATTAAATACCACAAAGAAAATAAGAAAAGCCAGGACAAGATTTACGCCTATGTTTGCTGCAGTGGCAGAGCCTCTGTCCCGCATACGGTTTCTGATGATATCCTGAAAGTAATAAACGATAAAATATCCTGCCAGTACGGCCAGCACCAGGCCGCCTCCTGCTGTAAAGGCATAAAAAACTACAGCAGCCATGGTCAAAAGCATAATTATTTTTGAAAGCGCCGGATACCCTTTTGTTGGTGTAAAAGACTGGTCTCTCTTAGCATTTGCTTTTGCCTTCTTATACCAGCGCCGAAAAGTGATAAATTCCACTGATCCATACACTCCCAGCATAAATCCCGTAAAGGCCAGAGTTAAGCCGCTTCCGTCAGAAAGAGTCCTTGCTCCGTCAAAATAAAGGCTCAAGAAGAAATAAATTGTAAGCAGCCAGCCGATCATTCCCAGGATCCCATCTGCAATCCGGAACCTTCTTGAACCATTGCGGATATTCTTTACCTGAATATCTGCCTGGGTCTCCAGCGGAACAGGATTTTCCCTTTCATTACAGAAAATCTTCATGGCTCCATGCTCTGCCGCCAGCTCCCATCCCGCTATCTGACAGTATTCTTCAAAGGTCAGCTCTTCTCCGGTAGGGGGTGCATAAACCCCGCTTCCCGGAAAATATCCTACTGCGTAGCGGAGCTCTTTTGGTTCTGACCGGCGGTAGTGCCAGAAAATTCCCATTCGATCCAGGATCCAGCCTTTCCTGGCCATTTTTTCAAAGTGCTGTTCCATTGTGGTATGATCAAAATAATAAGTCCATACGAGTTCAAGCTTCCCCCTGCTCATTTTCCTGCACCTCCATATAGCGGCGGTAATCTGCCGCCTGACCGCATATCCTCTCATACTCTGCCCGAAGTGCTTCTTTTCCCGCCTCTGTAAGGATATAGCTTTTCCTTCTCCCCTCTACCTTTGTTTCTACGATCATTTCCGCCTGAGAGAACTGGTCCAGAAGATTATACAGGGTTCCCGGTCCCACGTTCACCCTGCCCTCTGTCATCTCACGGACTCTCTCCATGATATCCATACCGCAGCATTCCTGCCGAAGGCAGAGAAGGATATAAAACATCTGCTCCGTTAAAGTCTGAAACTTTGCTCTGGCCATAGCATCGCTCCTTTTATCGAATATCGATATTCTTCTTAATTTCATTATAACATCGAATATCGATAATAGCAAGCTAGACTTTCTAAAAGATTCAGATTTACAGCTCCAGATCCTTTATAAGTTCTCCATATCCGGCATGCTCCCCAATCTGTTTCATTCCCTCTGCTGCCTCCTCCAGAGAATATCCGTGTTTTCTCAGAAATTCCTCTCCCTTTTCACTGACATATTCATAAAACAGAATAGCCGCCGCCAGTTCTTCCCGGTTCTTATAATCTATAGATTCCAAAAGCATGTTCTCCGCTTCATTGATCTTCCCCTGGTCTACCAGTCCTGTAAAATCCTCCAGTCCCTTTCCCGAAACGGAAAACTTATTCTCCTTTGGCAGTTCTACCTGGGTATATTTCTTTCCCAACATAAGAGAAAACAGAACTCTGGCCATCTCTTTTATCATACGCATGATATAATCAGCTTCTTCCTCGTAGATCACAGTTCCACCTTCTTCCCTTTGTCCCTCTGCTTTTTATTGATACAGGCAAGCCCTCTCAGAACCAGGAATCCAACAATTGTAATTCCTACAAAAAATCCTGTGCCCAGACGTACTGCCTCTATTCTTTCTGCTCCCATTTTCAGTATACAGCAGCCGTACAATACTGAAAAAAATCCCCCGCAAAGGATACTGACTACCAAATCTGTAAGCCATAGCTTCTTCTCAGTTCTTCTCTCCCACAGTCCATTATATAGGATCAGTGCCAGATATACGATTCCTCCGATAATGACTGCTGCCGTCTCTCCTGCCGCCCTTCCCAGGTCTGCAGTCAATGCCATCTGTATTACAATAGCAATTACACAGACAGAAAACATTAGCATAAAAGCTGCATTCCCTGCCTTTGCCTTCTTTTCCTTTTCCAGCTCGCTGTAATCCGCTGCCTTTAATAAGGTATCCTTCAGTTTTTTATCCATATCCTCATTTTTCCTTTCTCCGCTGAAAATTTCATCAAGTTCTACATCATAGAATTCTGCAATCTGTACCAGCAGTCCTAAATCCGGCATATTGACACCGGTTTCCCAGCGGGAAACTGTCCGTCCCGTTACCATAAAAATTTCACCTGCCTGTTCCTGGGTAAGTCCTTTTTCTTTGCGAAGGGCTTTCAGAAATGCTCCGATTTTTTTCATGTCCATGGCCTTCACCTCCTCTTCTGCCTTCAGGATACATCGCCGAATCAAAAAAAACCAGGACATAAACGGAGAAATGAGAAAAAATTATCCAGACATAAAATGTCCTGTTCATATATCCTGTATCTTTTTGATGCTGCATACCTCATTGAGGCATTTCCTGTTCTGGTATAAAAAAAGGACAGCCCCCGTTCCAAGGCAACCTCTCCTTGTTCCAGGCACTATCCTGATGTTCAAAAATTTTATAAATATTTTTTTGCAAAGTTCCTTTAGGAATCTTTTCTGGCCTCTGCCGCTTTATTGATACAGGTAATAGCGTTGAGGCTCCTTGGATATCCTATATAGGGCAGGCATTGAGATACCACTTTCGTGAGAAATTCTTTGTCATTTCCCAGATTCATGTTTCCTCCTGCATGGGCGATGAGCTGAGGTTCACAGCCTCCCTGAGCAGCCAGGAAGCAGAAAGTGATCATTTCCCTCTGAGCCAGGTTAAGACCTGTACGGGTATAGTAATCTCCAAAGCAGTTGGCAGCCAGCCAGCGGTTGATATGGCCGTTTTTCCAGGCTTCCCTCATTCCTTCGCCGAAAATGTCCACCTGTGCCTGCACGCCTTTTTCCAGACGGTCTTCCATAGTGGTGGTAGCCTGTCCCTCTAAAGGCAGCTTCACGCCTCTCTGGGTCAGGATTTCATTAACTGCATCCAGGAAAGGACGGACTCTGCCGATTCCCAGATAGTCCACTGCCTGATAAACTACCTCTTTGATCATTACCGGAGTAAGTCCTCCATCCAAAGCCCGTGGCACTTCCAGCTTAAACTCATCGATTCCCTGGCATCCTAAAAGGGTAGCGATGATCGCCATATGGCGGGTGGTTTCTTCCAGCTGCTGGCCTTCTTCCTGGACTACCTCTTCAAAGGTAAAATGTTCAAAACGTTCTGCAAATTCTGAATCTGTTTCTCTGTAATTCATTTTATTATCCTCCTGCGATCTATTTATTTTTCTATTTTGTCACTATTTTCTGGCTGCCTGTGGACCATACATGCTCCTGTTTTGCTGCAGCCGGTGTATTCTGAGCCATTACTCCCACCAGCTTATGGGGAACATAGGCCTCTTCCAGATAATTTTTCTCTTCCTCTGTCAGCACAAGATCCACTGCTTTTGCCGCTCCCTGGATATGGTGCAGTTTTGTGGCACCCACCACCGGTGCTGTCACCCTGGTCAGCAGCCAGGCCAGAGAAATCTCTGTCATGGATACTCCCCGTTTATCTGCCAGATCAGCCACCCGGTCAATGATCACCTGATCCTGCTGTGCTGTAGCGTCGTATTTGAACTTTGCATAACTGTCTTCCTCCAGACGCTTGGAAGTCTCTCCCGGACGTTTGGAAAGACGGCCTCCTGCCAGAGCGCTGTAAGGCGTCATAGCAATATTGTCCTCCGCACAGAGCTTTGCCATTTCCCTTTCCTCTTCACGGAAAATCAGATTGTAATGGCCCTGTATGGATACAAATTTAGGAAATCCTTCTTTTTCCGCCAGGGCATTTGCCTTGGCAAGCTGATAGGCAAAGCAGTTGGAAATTCCGATATACCTGGCTTTTCCTTCTTTTACGATTCGATTCAGCCCTTCCATAATATCATAAAGAGGTGTTTCGTAATCCCACATATGATAAATATACAGATCCACATAGTCCAATCCCAGATTTTTCAGACTGGTATCGATTAATCTCTCAATATGTTCCTGTCCGGTGATACCCTGGCGGATTTCCTCCTGTGTCCGTGGAAGAAATTTGGTAGCCACTACCACATCTTCACGCTTTGCAAAGTCTCTCAAAGCCCGGCCTACATACTGTTCGCTGGTACCGCTCTGGTACCCTACCGCTGTGTCAAAAAAGTTCACACCTAACTTCAGTCCTTCTTTAATTATCTCACGGGAATGTTCTTCATCGATGGTCCAGCTGTGCTGCCCGTTTCCAGCTTCTCCAAATCCCATACATCCCATACAGATACGGGAGACTGTCAGATCTGAATTTCCCAGTTTTGTATATTGCATAAAAGCTTACCTCCCTGTTTTGTCCTGTACTGATTTTATTCTCAGTACCTAAAAATCCCTCTGTACACTGAGGGTAATACAGTTTTTTATCTATGTTTAATTATAGTTCCAGGTTCTTTACCTGTCTAATGCTTAAGTTTTATCTCTGTTCATGCCTTTTTTCTATTTTTCCCGGAAAAGTCTAAAAATATCTTTCAGGCATTTATGATGATTGAATATAAGCATTAGACAGATTTTTGCAAAGGAACTAAAATATAAGTGTTCAGAGATGGACACCTACATTTATGGTATCAGCGGACAAAAAGTCTGCGGGCAGAGAGGAGTGAAAAGATGACTATCGATGAAGCAAGCCAGCGTTATCACATACCCCTTGAGATTCTTCATGAGTATGAGCGCTGGGGATTATGCGGAGCCGTAAAGAAAGTAATAGGTTCCTGGCAGTATGATGATACAGACCTGGAACGCCTGAGCATGATCATGACTCTCCACGATATCGGCTTTGAAAGCTCTGAGATAGAAACCTACATGAAATTGCTGCTGGAAAAAAGCGACGCAAAAGCTCAGTGTCTGAATATCCTTGAGCGAAAGCGGCAGAGTATTCTGGCGGATATCCACTTCCGTGAAAAGCAGCTAAGTCATCTGGACTATCTCCGCTACAGCATCCGCAAAAATCAGGATACCAAAAGAACGATTTAAGGAGGTATTTTTTATGAAGATTCAGGACAAGGAAACATTCGATAAGGCAAACGTATTTGGTCTGGGACAGGAAAACTCTGCTTTTGCCCAGTATTTTATTGGAAATTCTTATTTAAATCCTCTGACAAAACCAGGAGAATGTCCTATCTCTCTGGCAAATGTCACCTTTGAGCCAGGCTGCCGCAATAACTGGCACATCCACCATGCAAAAACCGGCGGCGGACAGATCCTTATCTGCACAGCAGGAAGCGGCTGGTATCAGGAAGAAGGCAAAGATCCTGTAAGCCTGGAGCCAGGAACTGTCATTGTAATCCCACCGGAAGTAAAACACTGGCATGGAGCCAAAGCAGACAGCTGGTTCTCTCATATCGCATTTGAGGCTCCGGGAACAGAAACCAGCAACGAATGGCTGGAAGCTGTAGATGACGATACCTATGCCAAATTAAAATAAATAACACCATGGGCCAACAAATAGCTGGTTATGCGAACCGTCAATTCCCATAAGAGCTGCCGTAATTTTGTCTGTGCGGCAGCTCTTATTCTGTCAAATACCTGCAAACAAGTTTCTCTATGAGCTGCATATCCAATGCTGTCCTTTCTGTCTCAAAAGTAAGGATCAGCCTTTCTCCTGGATAGATGTCGTTTTCTTCATAAGCTTGTATTTTTCTTACTGCATTCTGGGCATATATGGGATCATCCATTCTGCCGTCATGCTCCCAGTAAATTTCCTGTCTTGTTCTTTTCGAGAGAAATGTAAAATCAGGGGTGTTCCCTCCTGAAATTCTTTTCCCTTATATGTTTCGGATATCCAGTCCTTTAGTTGCTGTTCCCATGTAGGTTCAACCGGTTCGATTAACTTCTGCCTTGTCATATGTTCCTTCAAAAATATCTTCTCAATTTCTTTTTCATCATAATCTCCCGTAATTTTCCTGATCTGCCACAGCCTTCTTTCCGTCAGTTTCAATATCTTTTTGTCATAGTCCTTCTGAGCAAGTCCGGAAATCAATTTCTCATTGGTTTTTGCAATGTATTCCCCACTTTGCTTTCCACCGAGAACACAATGATAATACTGCGTCCATTTCTTGTTGGTAGATAACCGAAGTCTTCCCTGGGGCGCATCCTTCAAACGTTCTGTAGTTTTCTGAAGAATTTTCTCCAGTCGGTCCTGTTCTTGTAATAACTTTTCCCTAAGACCTGTCATATGAATTCCTCCCTATTTTCACAATGTAAACTTGAATTTTAATAGTTAACATTTTACTTGTATTTATATCTCTAAAATTAGTATTTTCAATATATGAGCCACAGCTATTTTAGGAGTTATACCTTCGAAATCAGTACTTCTTATATCTAGGCCACAGTAATTTTAGGCTCTATACCTCCGGTATCAGCATTTCTCATATCTGGGCCACAGTAATTTTAGGCTCTATACCTCCGGTATCAACGATTCCCCTATATGGGCCACAGCAATTCGAGATTCTATACCCCTGGAATCGGCATTTCTCTTATATGGGCCGCAGTAATTCGGGATTCTATACCTCCGGTATCGACAATTCTCATATCTAGGCCGCAATAGTTCCGAATTCTATACCCCTGGAATCGGTATTTCTCTTATATGGGCTGCAGTAATTCGGGATTCTATACCGATATCAATATTCCTCATATCTGGGCCACAGTAATTCTGAAATCTACACCCCTGGAATCAATATTTTCATATCTAAGCATATTTTTCTCTAAACTTTATTGTCTGGAATTATTTTGAATATTGGATTTGTGTCAGCAGTATTCCTGCCGTCAGTGAAAAGTAAAATTAAGAAATGAATTTAGATTTAAATGAAGCTTCTACCTTTGAAAAAATCCCGGAAGCCGAAACTTCCGGGATAAAAATCTTTTGTAATCGAGCACAGGCTCTTTGATTATCTCTTGGAGAACTGTGGTGCACGACGTGCAGCTTTGAGACCGTACTTCAATCGTCTGAGCGATGATTTTCCTTGATATTCCGGGCTTTTTTGAGCCTCGGCCCCTCGGTTGTCCTATTCCTTAACCAAAAAACAGGCCACTTTTACGAGGGGACAGCTTGATGAAATGCAGAATTTACTACATCGAATAGCTGTTCTGGTTTATTATACTTTACTCTTGCATAGATGTCCATAGTTGTCTTGCTGTTCTCATGTCCGGCAAGGTACTGGACCGTCTTGGGGTCAACACCTGCATACAGAAGATTGGTGATGTAGGTATGCCGCAGCAGGTGCGGTGTCACATCGAAGTCCAGGCTATACACAATGTTGGGATTGTTTTTCTGATGTCCTCCCAGACTCGGCTGAACAGTGTACTTGATGCTCTGTCCGTTCACATACTTATAATAGGTACGCTCCTTGGTAGACCGAACAACGATGTACTGCCAGACACGTTTGAACTGCGAATATGACAAGGGCTGTCCCTCACTATCGGCAATCACATATTCCGATTTGGAGGCAGCCTTGGCTTCCCGCAGACAATTCACAAGGCATTTGGGAATGGGAATATCCCTTCTTGCTGCTTTCGTCTTAAGCGTTGTAGAGATAACCGGTCTGTTATGCTCTGATCGCCATGCGCGCCGCACAGAGATATATGGAGTGGGTGCATCGAGGAACACACAATCCCATTGCAAGGCGAGAGCTTCTTCTCGGCGCAGACCGGCATATAAGCCGATCATGGTAAACAGATACGGCGGAAGTCCTTTGACGGTTTCCAGCAGCACTTCCACCTGCTGGTCTGTCAGCGAATCTTTCTTTTGGGTCGGTTTCCCTCCTTTTGCCGAAATCCCCTCACACGGATTGTATTCCAGCAACTGGCTCCGCTCTGCCGAGTAAAAAATGCACTTGAGGAGCATATTCACCGTATTGTGCAGGCTCTCGGACTTATTGGACAATGGGATCAGCGCCAGACGAATATCATCCGCTGTTACTTCCTCCATATACATATCTCCCAAAGGCTTGATAATGTAGTTCTTCATATTGGAGGCGTAGCCCTTCAGTGTAGCCGGCGACACTTTTGCGGATTGCATCAACAGCCACTTCTCACAATACTCGGCCACAGTAGGATGCTCCCGGTGGAAGATGATCTCCGCTACCTGGCGTCTCGCCTCCTGCTCTTTATCGTACAGTTCCTCGCAGGTAGTCCCATACAAGCTCACCTGCTTGCCGTCTGCGTCCAGAATCCGGGTTCTGTAATACAGGACACCCTTTCGTGTGACGGTTCCATATTGAGGTATGTTTTTTTTCTTCTTTGCCATAATTAATTTCCTTTCTCGCGTGGTGATGTATCTACACCTCCTTTTTATCAGAGATTTCAAATTGAATCAAAGATACGGCCAAGGAAAAACTAAGAGCGAGACATCCTTGTCTCGCTCTTACTTCATTTTCTGAATTGTTCGGAACTTACACAGCGTCCCATAAGTCAAAGGCACAGCCCATTGCTTTGACAAGATCATCCGGCCTGTTGTATTTGACCTTTGCGTAAATGTCCATCGTGATTTTGCTGCTTTCATGGCCCGCCAAATATTGTACCGTTTTGGGGTCCACCGAAGAATGAATCAGATTGGTGATGTAGGTGTGCCGCAGCTGATGCGGTGTCACTTCAAAATCCAGGCTATATACCACATGGCCGTTATTCCTGGCTTTTTCTCCAAGTTTCGGGTAAAGCATATATTTTACATACTTTCCGTCCACAAGTTTTCTGGCCATTCTCGGCTTTGCAGTCCGCGTCACAATATACTGCCACAGCCGCTTAAACTGTGTATAGGATAGCGGATCACCGTCCCGATTGGCAATCACATAATCCGAAGTGGATTTTTTCTTTGCATCTTTCAGACATTCAACCAGACAGACCGGGAGAGGAATGTTTCTTTGTGCCGCTTTGGTCTTTAGCTCGGTAAGAATGACCGGCCTGTTATGTTCTGTGTGCCATGCCCGCCGTACCGTTAAGTACGGAGCCTCTGCATCCAGATACACAGAATCCCATTGCAGCGCCAGGATTTCTTCCCGGCGCAGACCGGCATATAAACCGATCATCACAAATACATAGGGCGGCAAATCCCGGATCGTGTCCAAAAGCCGCTCAACCTGTTCATCCGTCAATGCCTGTCTTTCTTCCTGGGGAACTCCTCCCTTTGCATCCAGGTATATGGTCGGGTCCTCGTCAATCACATGGCTCTCCTTGGCCGCCCGGAAAATGGACTTGCAGAGAATCACCACAGACTTATAAACCGAAGCCGACTTCTTGGAAACAGGTACGAGGGCAAGTTGGATGTCATCCAGGGATACATCAGCCATTCTCTTGTCTCCCAGCCCTCCAATAATGTGCCGCCGCACCTTAGAGGTATAATCTGTCAAGGTGGTGGCCCGAACATGGACGGACTGCATCAGCAGCCACTTCTCACAGTACTCAGCAACCGTAGGCGATCTTCGACGAAACGTAGTACTGTCAATCTGCTCTAACGCCTCCAGTTCCTTGTCATAAAGCTTTTCGGGCGTCTTTGCATAAAGCGCCACTCTGTTTCCATCCGAATCTTCGACTCTGGTTCTATAATATTCAATGCCGTTAAGCACGACCGTACCATATTGAGGAATTGCCCTTTTTCTTTTTGCCAATTCCGTCACCTCCTAAGAATAATGTCCAGCGCTGTACCTTTGTTTTATCAGACATATTAGGTTCCAGCAAGGATACGGAACAGCTCAAGCTCGGACACTTCGCAGCTTGCGGTATGTAGCGCTTTTTTCCACTGGCTTTGCACGATGGGTGCATTTTGCGATATACTCCTGAAGGCCAGCATCTGTAAAGTACACGCAACCATTTTGCACATACTGAACATAGGAAATTAGCCCACTGTTTCGAGCTGCATCCAAAGTGGCAATGCTAATCCCCAGTAATTTGGCAGCCTCTTTCCGCGAAATCAATTTTTCCATAGGTGGTCCCCCTTTCTGTCAAAGATGTGGTTGTTGCTTTCAAAATCACATGAATGCGCTGGCAACCGAAGCTGCCAGCGCATGGTATCTGACTTTGAAAAATTTACTCGCCACATTTGCCACGCACCCCTGGCGATGGGGACATTCCGGTCTCCGCTGGCGCGGCTGTCATAACTCCACAGCGTCGTTTTACTCGTGCGCCGCAGAGTTCCCCCCAAGTCTTTAGGAGGCCGTGAGGAAGTATCTTTAACCCCTATGCAGTCATCGCGCCCTGAAATGCCACTTTCGGGTATCAGGCTGACGTGGATCGCTCGGAACAGTCCTATTCATCACCTCCTGGGGCTGTCCATCTTCGCGGCGTGCCTGATTCGCTCGTACATAGGTTATGTACCGGAAATGCCGTCTATGAAATTGTCAAGCTCCACATTGGGAGAATGTTCTTCCCTCAATGGGTAGGCACTGATACGCTTCATTTGTTAAGTGTTATTCAAAAATTTTTTTATTTTTTTAAATCTTTGTGCAACAGCACTTCTGGAACAATGCCAAAGACGTGCTACATCAATTTGACGATAACCATCCACAAAAAGTAATGTCAATAGCTCCAAATCTTTCTTCGACAGCTTCTTCAATCTCAACAGTAGTTGTTCGTTTTCCACCGAAGCCAACCATCCATATCGCGTTTGATCAATCTTATCAACATCCCATTGATAAGATAACGATGCAAACTTTCGGAACAGCTGTGATTGACCACATACTTCATCATATTGTTCACAAGGTATTGGTTGCGTATGGTTTTGAAAAAACCTTTGACTGCAAAACCATGCCCAGTCATATTCTTTCATGGCAGCAATCTGTTCTTCGCTCATCCCTGCATCACAATACTCAACTTCTAAACGCTTCCATCTACTATCAAACTTCTTTTTCTCATATCCATAATTAAATCCCATTATTAACCTCCTGTAGATTCAATTTGCAAAATTCACCATGCAAACTAAAATCAGGAGGAGATCGACAACGAGAATCTCTGGGTTGTTTTCCATCCCCAGAAACAAAAATGCCAGCTGATCTTAAGGACCAACTGGCATTTTTATTCGCGCACAAAGAAAACGCATTATTAAGATTTTATAAGTACAACAAGTATACCAAGCACAATTCGATACCAACCAAACACCTTAAAATCATGTTTTTTGATAAAGTTCATTAGGAATTTAATTACTAAGACAGATACCGCAAATGCCACAGCCATACCGAGAACAAGAGCGAGCAGTTCTGCACTTGTAAATTCAAACCCGAATTTTAACAGCTTAAAAGCACTTGCTCCAAGCATAGTAGGTACTGCGAGGAAAAAAGTAAACTCTGCTGCTGCCACTCGTGAAACTCCTATGAGTAAAGCACCTATAATCGTTGCTCCCGACCGTGATGTGCCGGGTATAAGTGATAACACTTGAAATGCCCCTATCAAGATTGCTGTTTTATAGCTGATGTCAGAAAGTGCCATAGTAGTAGGAGTACGCTTTTTATTCCAATTTTCTATGAGAATGAATAACAAACCATAAAAGATTAACATGATTGAAATCACAATGGGGGTTTGGAGGTAAGCATCCAAATAATCATCAAATAGAATCCCCATAATAGCTGACGGTACACAAGCTACCGCAACCTTGAACCACAACGAGAAAGTATCCTTTTTAACAATTGACTGTGCTTTGTTCTTAAATTGAAAGGGAAACATCTTGTTCCAAAACATTACAACCACTGCGAGTATAGCTCCAAGTTGAATAACAACAAAAAACATTTCTTTAAATGCTTCGCTCATATTAAGTGTGATAAATTCGTCCACAAGAATCATATGTCCTGTGCTGCTGATAGGTAGCCACTCAGTAATACCCTCAACAATTCCAAGAAAAATAACTTTTAAAATTTCTATAAAATCAAGTACCATTATTTCAAATCCTCCTTTTTAAAATGATGAAAGGTCATAAGAAAACCAACTGCTGATACAAGAATAATAATAGATACAGACAGCAGTGTAGGATAGCCGGTACTCTGAAGTTTACCCTGCACCAAGAAATAGGTGGCTGTCCACGGATACAACGCTCCCCATTCTTGATTTGAAAGTGCGGCACTTCCCATGACAATCACGGCAGAGCCAATCATCGGGGCGACAAATCCTTTTGTTTTCATAGCAACAAACACAAAAGGAGAAACTGTTAAAAACATCAGGATACTGCCAAACAAAAACTTGGGGAGCCATACTATTGCCACTAGTAAGCTATATCCCTCCAATGTAAAGACAGCGTCATATAGCCCACAAACGATAAATATACCTGCCCATGTTACAAGGGTTAGCATAACAATCCAAAGAAGCAGGGTGCAAAATTTTCCAATTAATAGTTTTGTCCTTGAAATGGGTATGGGCAATATGGTTTTGAGGGTGCTTTCTGTGTACTCTCTGCTAAACAAGTAAGCTGCAATTGCCACATATATCATAATGTTTACCAGCAGCATGATATACAGTACACTGTCGCTGTATATGTCAGACAAGGTAAAGATAATCTCCGGCTTATCAAAATGTGTTTGCAAGGCTTCTATTAACATCAAAAGTGGGGTAGATAATACCCCTGCCACACTAATTAGCACCATTTTTGAACGCTTTAGTTTTAATAATTCACAAGAAATAAGATTAAGCAATACCGCCACCTCCAATCAGTTTAGAAAAGTAGTCCTCTAAGTTTTCCTCACTATCATTTATCCTTGTCACGAGCAGTCCATTTCGTGCAAATTCTCGATTGATTTCTCCAACACTTTGGCTAAAGTCATAAATTCTCACCGTACCGTCCTGCACTGTAAAATCCGTCATGTGGTAGTGGTTTTCTAAAATCTTTCCGGCTATCTCACTGTCAGATAAATCAAATTGAATGTATTTTCGATTCCTTTTGTGAAGCTCGGATATATTCACTTCCTCTACTAAATGCCCCTCGTGCATAACGCCGATAATATCTGCTATCTGTTCAATCTCGCTTAAAACATGGCTTGAGATAAAAATGGTAATGCCATGATTGTGACTAAGTTCAGATAAAAATGAGCGTATTTCAACTATTCCAATGGGGTCAAGTCCGTTAATCGGTTCGTCAAGTATTAAAAGCTCCGGCTCGTGCATAATGGCGGCGGCAATACCAAGCCGTTGCTTCATTCCGAGGGAATAATCGGAAAAGACTTTTCTTTTCTCCTTATGCAGCCCCACAACTTCAAGAGCTTTTTCTACTCCACTTTTAGATACTCCCCCTCGCAGTTTAGCGAGAATTTGCAAATTCTCATACCCTGTTAAATTACTGTAAAATCCCGGTGTTTCGATAATAGAGCCTACTTTGCTATAAAGGGTATGGATATTTTCCTTATAGTTTGTGCCAAACAAGCGTACCGTTCCCTCCGTTGGGAAAGCAAGCTGCAACATCATTTTCATTGCTGTGGTTTTGCCTGCTCCGTTTCTGCCGAGCAAACCATAAATTTTGCCCTTTGGCACATGAAGATTTACCTTATCGACAACGGTGGCTGTTCCGTATCGCTTCGTAAGATTTTCTGTTTCAATGATATAATCCATATTTGATTCTCCTTTCCGTGGGTTGCTGTTCTTGTTTTCGCTGACCACAATCTTATTATCCACGAGTATTGCATAGAAGCCAAGAAATCTACCGTCACAATGCCGACACAATAGATGTCAGCACGAAAAAAGCTCCGACACTTATCGTGTCAGAGCCTATTTTAAAGGGTTTATGGCATTTTACTTTGTTTGGGTTTGCTTTATCCAGACAAATATTTTAGCAACAAATAGCAGAAACATAAGGGCGGTTACATAGGGTTGTCTTGCCGCAGCGAAGAAGCAGATAAAAAGCGTACTCAGCACGAGAGAGCATTTTGTGATTATGTTGCTCCATGATTCCTTTTCAAAACAAACACACATCAGTTTCGCTATCCCAAGTGCAATCAAAACAATAAAAACAATCCAATAGATTGCAAGATATATTGGGGTAGTGTCTGTAAATGAAAGTAGATTGACAGAATAAATATATCCGTCAACAAGGTTACCATACAACGGCAAAAGTATAAAAGTAACCGCCATCATATCTAATATTCCATAAATGAAACTGTAAATTTTTTTCAAGTTGGAACGATTTTCAGTTTCGGCAAGTGTAATCAGTTCTTCGCCCGATAGCAGTTCATCTATGGTCACAGAAAAGAATTTAGAAATACACTTGAGCGACTCAATGTTAGGGTAACCCTTGCCGCTTTCCCATTTTGAAATGGCTGTTCTTGATACATATAATTGCTCCGCAAGTTGTTCCTGCGTTAAGTTCTTTCCAGTCCTAAGCTGTTGTAGCTTTTCATTAAATTCCATGATTCTCCTCCTGTTTGTTCCTTGTTTTCATACGTCCATCAACGGGTTTTTCTGCATCTTTTGGTATCATCCATGCACGACCAAATTTTTCAGTTCCGTCAATGCGATTTTCCTCACATAATTTTTGTATCCGTCTTTCCGATATGCCCCATTTTTCAGAAGCGGCTTTCACAGAAATGTAATTCATAATATCAACTTCCTTTCGCAAAGAGTATATAATTATTATATACGGAATGACGAATAATAGCAAGTTTCTCTCCACTAATACGAAATTATACACTACTAAACATAAAATCATACTTCGTTCAAATATCATCACCCGAAATGTACAATGATATAGGATGATATTAAAATGTACCAAGATGAAAGAAAACTTGATTTTAAGCCGTTAGGTATAGCGATAAAAAAAGCTCGGGAAGCAAAAGGGTGGACACAGGAATATCTTGCCCAACTGGTAGACCTTACGCCACGCTCTATTATGTATATAGAGAACAGGGGGCAGCACCCAAGGCTTAACAAATTTTATCTCATTACTACCTTGCTTGACATCTCTGTAGACCAGTTCTTTTTTCCATGCAATGAAGATGGCGACAACAATCGCCGCAAACAAGTTGATGTACTGTTGAATGATATGGAAGAAAAGGAGCTTATCGTGATGGAAGCTACGGCTCAAGGCTTGAAAAAGGCAAGAGAAACTGCGGAATAATTAACGCTGTTTTCGTAAGCCAAGCCAACTGAAAAAAGTGCGACACCTACACAGGCTATCGCACTTTTTAGGTTATTTTTTTATTCTCCACACAAATCATAAAGCTGTTCACATCGGTTTTGAATATCTAAGATTTCTGTTTCGGTTAAACTCCTGCGGTTATGAGTAAGTTGTTGCTCTAAAAAATCACGATAGCCATCAAGTAAGGCATCCCGTAAAAGCTCGGGGGCTTTGCAATGTTCCACACCAAACCATTGCTCATCTTTTTCATCCCAAATCATAACGGTGTATCCTCGCTTAGTGTTCACCACCTCCAAAACACTATCTTTATTTAGGTAATCGTTGAATACTTCTAAAACCTTTTCAAAGGTCATCATTTTATCAGCCCTTTCATATTTTAGGTGCTTATATGTAAGTAGTTTATATACTTATTACGACTATGATAATAAAAGTAAATCATCGTGTAAAGGATACGGATATTGTTTGCGAACAAAAGTGGCAAGCAATGCCGGTGTTAATACACTCGGCCCACAGAGGGAAAAATCCTGACGTGATTTCCCCCTCTGCTTTGCTTGTTGAGGGCAGCGCCCCCAAGCCCCTTTGAACGCAGAATTTCATTCTGCGGCTACGCGTCCGATGGACGCTTATGACCATGACCGGCTTACCGCTGGCCGTGGTCTTTTTCTTGTTCTTTTTTCTGTTCCTCATCCATTTTCAGCAGCCGATCCACATTGGCCTTTGCCGTCAAAAGTTCCCGCATTTCCTCACGGGAACGCCGGTACTCGGCGTAGGTTTTCTTCTTTTCCTCCAGCAGTTTGGCATACTCAGATTGCAGGTCTTTGACCTTGGGCAGCTTCTTCACTCCCATCTCATCAAAGGCATTTTTTGCCGCCTGATGGAGCAGAATTTCTTGCTCATGTTCCTCCCGAAATTTTCGGGAATAACCGGCCTTGCGATAGGCAACATAGGTCTCGCGGGTCTTGGCATAATTAACGATATGGGTACGCAGGACGGCGATCTCTGCCATGCGTTTCTCCGTCGCCTTAATCTGCGCTGACAGCTCATTGTGATGGGCGGTAGCCGCCACCGCTTTTTCTTCCAGCTCTGTATAGTCCAGTAGGTGATGTTCGGTAAGAAAATTCACGGTCTGCGCCATCTGTTTTAAGTTAAAAACCTTGGCCCAGCGTGCATATCCAGCACCTTTCCCGGCCTGCAATTTTGCCTGAATATCCACCAGCAAATTGACCTTGGGTGGCTCCGGCTGCACGGTGGATTTCTTGCGGGGCGTGTGCTGCTTTTCTCCAGCCAGCACCGCACGGATTTCTGTTTCGCTGTACCCGGCTCCCAGCTTGTCATCCATACGGGCTACATTCTTCCAGCCGGGAGCTTTAAGGCGGATTGCTTTCCCGCGCCGAGATACCTCGCAGCCCATCTCGGAAAGCAGTTGCAGAAGTGTGTCAAAGTCTGCTGGCTTTTGCTCCAGCGCCCGGTCAATCATCACCCGTAGCTGTTCCCGATGGGAGGGCTTGGCTTGTTCGCCCAGCCACTTGTTGTAGCTTTTTCCGTGGGGCTTGGGGTTCTCCACAATGGATAGTCCGTTCTCGATACAAATGGTGTCACTTAAACGTCGAACAGCTCTGGTGCTTCCCCAAAAGTTACGGAACTTCCGGTCACAATCCATATTGACCGCCGACCAGATGATGTGATTATGAATATGCGATTTGTCGATGTGGGTGCAGACCACAAAGGAATGATTGCCTTTGGTGAACCGCCTGGCAAATTCTATGCCCAGCCGGTTGGCTTCCTCCGGTGTGATCTCTCCGGGCCTGAACGACTGGCGCACATGGTAGGCGATCACATCATCTGTACCGCGCACTCGTCCGGTGGCGGCAATATACTGCCGCTTTGCCAACAGAAACTCTGCATCAGCAGTGCGGCTGTCACATCCATAGCTGGTAATCAATTTTCCGTTGTCGGTCTTTTGGGGATTTGCCACATAGTCAATAATATCGCTGATGGCACGGCTCTCAGTCCGACCCTTGCCGATATGCAGCGGCATGATGCGTGTGGTTGCCATAAGGGAGACCTCCTTTCCAAAAAAGAAACGGCCTGCATGGTGCAGACCGCTTTTGTTATTCTATTAAATCGTCCTCATCGAGAAAATCAAAATTGTCCTCGATGTCCTCTAACCGCTTCGGAGGAAACCTCATCTCGTATTGTTCTTTTGCCAGCGCACGAACTTCCCGGCGCTTATCTTTCATTCGGTTCTTCAGCCAGGAAATCTGCTCCTTTGATAATCTCCATGGGAGATTCAGCAAGCGGTTTATTGTCATTTGCTCCGCTTGCTTCTCCGGCGGCAAAGAAGCACAGGATTTACAGACGTGCGCCGCATGACCTTTGCCGGAAAATTTTTCATTAGCCTTATATTCTCCGCAGACTTTACAATAATGGCCGTGCTTCTTCATAGGCTCGATTCCTTTTCACTGAGAGCGTATAAACTGCGCACCGCCCCCATGATGATGTTCCACTCCAGATCTGCCGCATAGGAAAATTTTTTGCGGTACGATTCCCAAAGTTTCTGCATAACCGAGCTGTTCTCCACTTCCTCAAAAACTTCGGCAGCTTCTGCAAGATGTCGTTCTGTCCCGCGTTTGTGAGCAGTGGCCCGCAGCGCATCATGGAGAATCTGAGGGTCCAATGTATTCCCATGCAGCTGTTCCAGAATATAAATGTCATAGAAATCTCTCATGCGGGTGTTGGTGGTAGTTCTGGTAATGATCGTTTCCAGCTTTTCGGCCAGAACCGTTTCCAGATTGTACGCCCAAATATCAATGGAGCGATCTTCCAGCATCAGCTTGAAAGAGTAGCGGATCTCCCTGGGGGTAATGGCATCCCCTGTGGAAATGTCAATCTTCAAAGGCGTCACCACACCGTCAAAGGTTGTAGTCATATTTACGCGAATCCCCGGATATTCCGCCTCATCCATAATCTCCGAAATACTTTTCAGCTGGAATTTGACGCCATCATCAAGCGGGACACTCACAATAGCGGAAATCAAATTCTCTATGTCCTCCACATTGACATTGGCTCCTTTTACAGTAGCGTCCAAATCCATCGTGGAACGGGCATCCAGACCAACCATAGCCGCTACCAGCATACCGCCTTTCAGAATAAATTTGTCACGATATTCAGAAAGGGAGATACGCTCCAGAAAACGCTCCATCATGTAGTTCCGCATCAAGAGCTGGGCGTCCGCAGATTTTTTTCTGGAAAGATTGCGGATCAGATCCTTCAACTGCCTTGCTGTTTTTATCATAAAAGCACCTCCAAATACTGCCGCAGAATTTTTTCTACCCGGAACATACCGGCATACCGCATCAATGTCCGCAGGTCTTTGTCTTTTCTTCTGGCATACATCTTTAATGCCCCTTGAAAAGTCTGCATCTCCATGTTGTTCCTGCTGCGGAGCAGGTCGCAGATGGTGCGCTCCAGGTCATAGACAGGAACTGTATGCCCAAATGGTGTCTGAGCCGTTGTCAGGCCCACCCCATGCAGTTCCGCCTTAATGGTGAATACCTGTACGCCCTCTGCTTTCAGCTTGGAGGGATTATATCCGGTCTTGACTGTGACCGTATATTCCAGCGGCTCGCGGTCTGTCAGATCGTGAAAAAATAAAGCTGTCTCATGGGAAAACACTGCCTGTTCGACCCGCAGATGAAGTAAGTACATGGCATCGACCCAGGCATCCTTGGAAAGATAAATTCCATGCGCGACCCGCTCCAATTCCCGTGAGTGCACATAATCATAAAAAACAGGCTTAGAAATACCAGCAGATACTACTTGAGCTGTTCGCAGCATCCCATCCTGTGTTTCCAGCAGCTGATCCAGCTGTTCAAATTGTCCCACCGTACCACTTCCTTTCACACTAATATTATAAGCAATATTAGTTCAAAAGTAAAGTGATGAAAATTCGGCATAATTTTACCGACAGCTTAACGTTCAACAGTTTTGGAAATATGAAGTGGCAGCAAAATAGACAACCTCAGCTGCCCATTTCATCACGATATGAAATAATCTGCTTCTTTTTCTGTTTGGCACACCGTAACGTTGTGGCTGCTCCGCCCCAATCATGGAGAACATAGGCCACCACTACATCGGCGGACTCTACCATCCAGCGATTTCTATGAGAAATCGAAAAACGGCGCGGTACGTTTTCCAGCGGTGGATACACGGTACTGTCATAGCCAGAAACATCCCGGCCAGTGTTCAAATATGCCAATACAAGAACCAGCTCGATTTGCGGATACTTTTTCTTTTGTTCCCGTAAAATAGACGCTGCTAAACTGTCGAACTCTCCATATCCTCCAAGATAAAAAGTTGTTGCTCCTTGCTCAATTAGGTCTTGTGTTACATTGCGAAGCCAATTCGCAATATTGTCTGCCTTTGTGATTTGCGAATGGCCACAAAAAGTTACGTTCATACGATGGCACCCCTATTACCATCATACTGCAAATAGCTCTATTAGTACAGGTACAGGGACCAATTTTAGCAAAACTGCCCATATACTAAATATAGTACAGTCACAGGGGCGGTGTATAGAATGAAGCTAAACGAGGCGGTAAGCAAACGTCTGTTAGAATTACTAGATGAAAGAAAAATGACACAATATCAACTGTATATGAAAAGCGGTGTTCCCAAGTCTACGATTGGAAATGTCATCAACTGCTCGTATGATTCGGTTAAGCTACGGATCATTCATGAGATGTGCCAAGGAATGGGGATTGGGATAGATACCTTTTTTGCATCGCCGCTTTTTCAAGAAGATAACCTAGAACCATAAAACCTCCGACGAAATTCGTCGGAGGTTTTCATATTATCCATAAACCAAATCTTGAATGATAAACTTCAAGTCCTGTACCTTGCCCAGTAGCCAGATTGCAGCCATTGGCAAACCATAGGAACTAATGAGAAATGCTATCACCAGCAGGATAATGCCGTTTTGCAAGGAGTAAGTAATCAGAACTGCCACACCCAGCAGGGCAACCACCATGCTGATAAGCCCCAGCACCAAACCGGAGACATAGACAATCCCCACACAAATCCAGACGAACAGGGTCAGCGACAGAATCACCGGAGCCATTAAAATCTTCAACGGCAGTTTCAGAATGAACCAGATCGCCCTCATTTTTCTTCCTCCTTCCATCGTTCCCGAAAGCTCTGACAGAGAATTTCTGCCTGTCTTTCATCTTCTTCCGTCACTTCTCGGCATCCTTTGGTTAGCCGCAGTTCCTCATAGCTGCGATAATCAGATAACAGCACCTCGAATAGTTCGTCCGGTGTCCGGCTGAGAAGTCCATCCACACAGTAGCGGGAATCTCCATTCCATGTGACGCGGAGATAACCTTCTCGACAAGGGAGGACTTCTTCCTCTAGATCACAGTCCAAATACTCACGAAAAATCTCCAACACCTTCTCAAAGGTTTTCATCTATTCTCAACTCCTTTGCGGCAATCTGTTTTCTACCCATATTATCCTTCCAACATTTCAAAAAGACAAGGATATGGGCAAAAGAAAAAACGGAGGAAGGCGCGGCGAAAAGAACGCCGTTCCTCCCTCCGCAGTTGGGGCATATATCCCTGTTACGAAAGCCTGGAAAGCTGGGTTAGGATTTCTTTCACGCC
The DNA here is from genome assembly GCF_002161285.1 of Blautia sp. An81. Taxonomy (GTDB): domain Bacteria; phylum Bacillota; class Clostridia; order Lachnospirales; family Lachnospiraceae; genus Blautia; species Blautia ornithocaccae. The sequence goes on from NZ_NFHH01000019.1 coordinate 77,493, forward strand.
CTCCCATAACTGCTCCTGCCGTTGGGCTATATCCTCCAGGTCAGCATCATAAATCCGCCCCGTTTCATGTACCCGTCGGGTGAGCTGGTTCAGGTTATTGCTGCTTCGGCGCAACAGGGATACCAGTTCCTTCAGCTCCGGCAAGTCCAGCTGTACCACATAGCCGTCCACAGCCATCTTCCGCAGATAGGCGCTCAGGTTTTTTGTTCCGAACTGTGCCATTTTCTGCTGGATCGCTTCCATCTCCGCATCGGAAACCCAAAACAGGACCGGCACATCCCGTTTACGCTTTTTGGCGCTCATCGTTCCGGCTCCTGTTTCTTCGATAAAGCAGGCTTGTGGGTGGTAGGCTCCTGTTTGAGCTTTTGCAAGACAGAGCCTTTCTCCGGTTCCTGAAGCGTTTTTCGTGCCTGCCGTGTAAACAGATCGGTCAGACCAAGATTGACCTCATCCACAACCAGATAAGCACAGTGGCGCGAAGTGCCGCTGTCCTCCGGCATGGGAATGGTCTTTGCCCAGGCTTTGTTGTCACGGGAAACGCGACCGTCGCTGTCCTTATGCTGGATGGTGTTGGCAAGGATGAACTGTACTCGTTCCGACCCGAACTTTTCCAGCACCGCCTTAACCGCAGACTCCGTATCCAGTCGGTTATCCGCATAGTGGGCGCTGATGGCGTGTTCAATGGCCTCTTTACAGTCAAAGTTTGCCTGATAAGAGCGGTTATATTGTGCCATCTCCCCATGCTGGGACGCATAGGCGGCAGAATGGAGATAGAGAGGGATGGACCGCTGTTCTTCCAAAACCTTACACACATCATCCGCTCGGTTTTCAATGCTGTCCCGGATCACATCCATGTAGCCGGTCTCCAGCTTCTCAAAGTGACGGTACACATCGGCCAGCGGTGTAGGCGAATCCAAAAGCGCCTGGGCCTGGGCATCGGTCAGCTCCAAGTCCTCCATCGCCATCACAATGTCCTCCCGGACGGTGTACTCATAGGTATGGTGCAGGATTTCCTCCGGGGGCTGGCTTTTCAGCCAGTCCCGGTATTTGTCCTGTTCAGCGGCCATCTTCTCATAAAGGGCCGTATTCAGATCGTTGGTATTCATGTTATCGCACCTCCTCATGTTGTTTCGGTTTCTTTTCAGGGCTACGGGGTGGCACCGGGCGCTTCAAGCTGTCCAGCACCGAAGGCCGTGCGCTCTTGGCAACCACAGTTTCCGGCTGGGCATGGCCCTTGCCGTCAATGTTCAGCAGCGTGTCCAGTTCCACCAGACGGGCGGACTTGACTCGCAGATCATCCTCAAAGGGAAACGGCTTTCCGATTTCCTCTTTGGCTGCGGCCTGCTGTTGGTAAAGGTTGTCCAGCTGGTTTTTCACGGCTTCCAAACGCTGAGGCATTTGAGCCAGTGCATTGTCGATACGGGTGAGGTTTCCGCGCGGGTCTGTGCCGAGGCTTGCCCGGTGGGTCATCTGGCCTTTCAACAGGAGCGTATATTCCTGTTTCCAAGCGGAAAACTCCACGGACATAGTAAAGCCCCGATAGCTGCCGATCTGCACCGGTTCGGAGCCTTTGACCTCCTTACAGGCGTCTAGCAAGGCTGCACCGGCGTTTTCTTTGTCAGTCAGCACATCGCCCCGGATCTCCATTCCAGCAAAGCCATCCTCCGGGTGAGGATGGGCGGCCAGGGTCTCCAGATCCGCTTCAAAGCCTTTAATAAACCCCTTGTTAGTTTCGATTTCCTGGGGGAAGTATTTGAGCAACTGATCCTCCAGGCGGTACTGCTTGCTCTGATGGTCAGCTTTCATCAGCTTCAGACGCGCAACCTCCACATCCAAATCCATGCGCTCCTTGATACGGGGGTCTCCGGCGCACAGGGCCTTGATCTCGGCAAAGGACAGCGCCGTTTCGTCCACATCATCGCAGGAGCGGACCGGGCTTTTGCTGGTCATGATTTGCGAAATGAATTTCTGTTTGTTCTCCACCGTCTGCCACAGGTAGGCATCGAAAGTTCCCTCGGTAACATAGCGGTACACATGGACCAGCGGATTCTGGTTGCCCTGGCGCTCGATACGGCCCTTGCGCTGGGCAAGGTCTCCCGGACGGTCGAGTAGGTCAGCGGTATTACTACCGCCTTCCCCTCTAAGAACCGTGCGTGAGAGTTTCCCCTCACACGGCTCAAGCAATTCAAAGCATCTACCAATATAGATGCCGGCTAG
>NZ_NFHH01000002.1 GCF_002161285.1 Blautia sp. An81
CATTGGCTTATCATCAGTATAAGAGGATGAAGACCTGTATGTAATGGCTTTTTTAATTTGACTAGGATTGGCTATTTTAGCCTGACACTAGATGGTTATTTTAACCCGACGCTAATAGCACTTCTTGGGGAGGTCAATTTGATTAGTCGTTTTGAGTATAAGTAGTCTGTTCCGAAAAAATAATAAAAACAATTAAGTTTTTAAGGTTAGACAAGAAAAAAATATTGTTTTAATAATATTTTTTGGGTATAATAAGAATATTATATATAGAATTGTTTTCGTTATTCCCTTAAGTTGTTTCAATCTTTGGTGGAAGGAGGGACAAATATGATTATTCGACCAGACTATATTCAGGCGATAAAACCTTTTATGGACCAGCCTTTAGTAAAAATTCTTGCTGGCGTCAGAAGATGCGGTAAATCAACAATATTTGAAATGCTTGCGGAAGAACTTCGCAGCCGGGGCATTCCAGATGAACGTATTATACAGAAACGATATACGGAGATGGATATTCCTGAAGACATTTCTGCGAAGGCCGTATATGAAGAATTGATTAGCAGAATTCAGGGGAAGGGCCGCTGCTATCTTCTATTGGATGAGATACAGGAGATCAAAGGCTGGGAGCGGTGTGTGAACAGCCTTATGGAAGGGCAGGATGTAGACATTTATGTGACTGGTTCTAACTCTAAATTAATGTCCAGTGAATTGTCAACTTATCTAACAGGGCGATTTGTGTCCATCCCTGTTTATACCCTGTCTTTTAAAGAATATCTGACGTTTAAGAAGGAGGATTCCCGCTCCTCTAAGGAATTACTGGAAGAGTATATTCGTTTTGGTGGATTTCCGATTATTGCTCTTGGAAGATATGATGAACAGAATGCCTATCAGATTGTAAATGGTATCTACCATACGGTTATTTCCAGAGACATTGTGAAGCGTCATCGGATTAATCGACAGGATCTTTTTGACCGCATTGTAAAGTACCTCATTGAAAATATGGGAAAGACTTTTTCTGCCAATTCTATTGCAAAGTTTCTGAAAAGTGAGCACCGTACTGTGTCGGTGGAATCCATTTATAATTACATCCGATGGCTTGAACAGGCATTTATCATTTATCCCTGCCATCGTTATGACATTCAGGGAAAAAGCATTTTAAAGACCCAAGAGAAATATTATCTTGCTGATGTAACTTTAAAATACTGTCTTTTAGGATATAACCGGAAGATGCTTGACGGTGTCCTGGAAAATATCGTGTTCTTGGAGATGAAACGTCGGGGCTATGATGTTTATATTGGAAAGAACGGAACAAAAGAAATTGATTTTATTGGAGTACGTCGGAATGAAAAAATTTACGTTCAGGTCTGTGTACAGCTTCCTGAAAATTCAGACCGCGAGGTGGGAAATCTGATGGAAATCCAGGACCATTATCCCAAGTATGTGGTAACCACCAATAGCATGGATGTGGGGATAGAAAATGGTATTCGGATTGTTCATCTCCATGATTTTCTCTTGTCAGAGATATGGTAAAATATAGTTTCCAATAGGACTGAAGATGAAGAAAGCAGGAGTTTTAAAAATGTCAAATATCACAAAATACGCCTTAGAATCCTCACTGAAAAAAATGATGCTCACAAAACCCCTGGATAAGATTACGATCCGGGATCTTACAGAGGACTGCGGGATCAGCCGCATGGCATTCTATTACCATTTTAAAGACATTTATGACTTGGTAGAGTGGGCCTGTGTGGAGGATGCTGCTAAAGCATTGGAGGGAAAGAAAACCTATAGGACCTGGCAGCAGGGGCTGCTGCAGATCTTTGAAGCTGTATATGAGAACCGGCCTTTTGTATTGAATGCCTTCCGTGCCCTGGACAGAGAAAAGATCGAGAAATTCCTTTTCGGGCTGACATCAGATCTGATTTTGGGCGTTGTGGAAGAACAGGCGCAGGAAAAGTCTGTGACGGAAGAAGAAAAGCGGTTTATCGCAGATTTTTATAAATATAGTTTTGTGGGGATCATGCTGGACTGGATCCAGAAGGGAATGAAAGAAGATTACAGGGAGACTGCGGATGCGGTCTGTATTATCCTTCATGGAACCATCGCTCATTCCATTGATAATTTTACAAAATACCGGAAATGATAAAAAACTGAACATTTCCTTTATTCTGTAAATGGAAATGTATGGTGGATTGACGTAGGATAAGTCCATAGAAAAACATATGAAAACACAGCAAAATCTGCATCAGCGGATATCTGAATTTAGAAAGGCGGTATAATCTATGGCAAAAAAATCTGCAGCAATCGGGATTGTCTCCGCAGCAGCGGCAGGCGCAGGAGCAGCTTATCTGGTACGAAAGGTAAAAGGATCTGAAGGACCGGAAGCAGGGAAAAAGAAGGAGAGAAAAGAAAAGGACAGAGCCGGCACTGAACCAGGAGCAGGATACAGGAATACAGAACTTGGAAAACATGAGAAAAACCGGAAAGGAATCTATTACAGCAGCGGAAATTATGAAGCTTTTGCCAGGCCGGAGAAGCCGGAAGGCGTGGAGGAAAAGAATGCCTATATTGTAGGCAGCGGACTGGCGGCTCTGGCAGCGGCCTGCTTCCTGGTCCGGGACGGACAGATGCCGGGAGAACAGATCCATATTCTGGAAGCCATGGACATTGCAGGAGGAGCCTGCGATGGGATTTTCGACCCTTCCAGGGGTTATATCATGCGGGGCGGACGAGAAATGGAAGATCATTTTGAATGCCTCTGGGATCTTTTTCGCAGCATTCCTTCCCTGGAAGATCCGGAACTTTCTGTGCTGGATGAATTCTACCGGCTGAATAAACACGATCCCAATTATTCTCTGTGCCGTGCAACTAAAGACCGGGGAAAAGATGCACATACAGATGGAAGATTTAACTTAAGCCAGAAGGGCTGTATGGAGATCATGAAGCTGTTTCTGACAAAAGATGAGGACCTGTATGATAAGACTATTGAGGACGTATTTGACGAGGAAGTATTTGACTCAACTTTCTGGCTGTACTGGAGGACTATGTTTGCCTTTGAGAACTGGCACAGCGCCCTGGAAATGAAGCTGTATTTTCAGAGATTTATCCACCATATTGCAGGGCTGCCGGACTTCAGTGCTCTGAAATTTACACGTTACAACCAGTATGAATCTCTGATTCTGCCTATGCAGAGATACCTGGAGCAGGCTGGTGTGGATTTCCAGTTTCATACAGAAGTGACCAATGTGGTTTTCGAGATCAAAGAGGGGAAGAAAAGGGCCACGGCTATTGAATGCAGGGTCAAAGGAGTGGAAAAGGGAATTCTTCTTACAGAAAAGGATCTTGTTTTTGTAACCAATGGAAGCTGTACGGAAGGTACGATTTATGGGGACCAGGAGCATGCGCCTAACGGCGATGCGCAGGTACGTACCAGCGGCTGCTGGAACCTGTGGAAAAATATTGCCAGACAGGATCCGGCATTTGGACGGCCTGAGAAGTTCTGCTCAGATATTGGGAAGACCAACTGGGAATCTGCGACGATTACCACCCTGGATGACCGGATCCTTCCATATATCACGAATATCTGCAAGAGAGATCCCCAGACAGGAAAAGTGGTGACCGGAGGAATTGTAAGCTGTGTGGATTCCAACTGGCTGCTGAGCTGGACGATTAACCGGCAGGGGCAGTTTAAAGATCAGGATCCGGGGAAAGTCTGCGTCTGGGTCTATGGACTTTTTACCGATGTTCCGGGGAACTATGTGAAAAAACCGATGAAAGCCTGCACAGGAAAAGAAATCACCCAGGAATGGCTTTATCACTTAGGAGTTCCTGCCGACCAGATCCCGGATCTGGCAGAAAACAGTGCGGTATGTGTTCCTACGATGATGCCCTATATCACAGCCTTTTTTATGCCAAGGACTAAGGGAGACCGGCCAGAGGTGATTCCGGAAGGCTGTACAAACTTTGCTTTTCTCGGACAGTTTGCAGATACGCCGAGAGATACAGTATTTACCACAGAATATTCTGTCCGCACAGCTATGGAGGCTGTCTACGGGCTTCTGGGTATTGACAGAGGCGTACCGGAGGTTTGGGGAAGTGTCTATGATATACGGGAACTTCTGAAAAGCAGCATATGCCTGATGGACGGAAAATCCCCTCTGGAGATCCGGCTTCCCGGACCTCTTAACGGATTGAAGAAGCCGGTGCTGCATTTTATTAAAGGGACAGTAATCGAAAAGGTCCTGCGGGATTATGATGTTCTGAGGGACGGTATGATTTAAAAAGGGGGATGCAAACGGACGCTGCCGGATTGTTTCATGATAGATTTTATGGTACACTGAACGAAATATGGATATTTCATTGTAAAAGGAGTACACTATGCCAGTTTTTGATTTTAATAACTCACCGGAGGACCAAAAGGTTCCTGAATGTACCTATAAAGTCTTTTATACCAACTGCCCGGAAAGTTCTCCGGGGCATCCTATCCTGGTCCTGGACAACAAGTCGGGGAAGCTTGTCCATCATTCCAACGGTATCTTTACTAATCCCATCCGGCGGACAGCCTTTGAGTTTAAAGGAGAGGAGGGGACTGTCAGCGAGGATATCCTGGAAATAGATGCCCGTTTTGTCAGTCTTCTGAAATGGCTGGGAGAAAACCACATTAATGTGCGGCTTTCCGGAGCTGTAAAAGGGGATAAGTATGCAGTATACAAGATTCGAGAGATTGCCTTTGGCGGAGGGGTGAAGCTTTCAGCAGAGGATGGATTTCTGCAGTTTATGATTGAACGGCTGCTGGCCAGTGACGCTCCATCTCAGGAAATCCCGGATGAAGACGAAGAAGAAACAGGGGACAGCATGAAACTGACCAGTATTCAGAGTATTACGGATTTTATGAACTGTGCAGGAAGGACTCTGCCGGATAATATCCGTCTTTGGGCCAGAAGAAATCTGGCTGTTGCCAAGTCCAATGAGGTGTCGCCAGAGGAGCGGCGCCACGCCCAGAGAGCCCTTTCCATTATGATGAATATCCAGTGGAAAGGTAATTATTTCGAGGCTATTGACCCGGCGGAGGCCCGGCGGATTCTGGATGAAGAGCTGTACGGCATGGAATCTGTGAAGCAGAGGATTATTGAGACCATTATTCAGATCAACCGCACCCATACTCTGCCTGCCTATGGCCTTCTGCTCATCGGTCCCGCAGGAACGGGAAAATCTCAGATCGCTTATGCAGTGGCCCGTATCCTGAAGCTGCCCTGGACTACCCTGGATATGAGTTCCATCAATGACCCGGAACAGCTTACCGGGAGTTCAAGGATCTACGCCAATGCAAAGCCGGGGATCATCATGGAGGCTTTTTCCATGGCCGGAGAGTCCAATCTGGTCTTTATTATCAATGAGCTTGATAAGGCGGCTTCCGGAAAAGGAAACGGCAATCCGGCGGATGTACTCCTGACCCTTTTGGATAACCTGGGATTTACAGACAACTATATGGAGTGTATGATCCCCACATCAGGAGTTTATCCTATTGCCACAGCTAATGATAAGGATCAGATCAGCGCCCCTCTTATGTCCAGGTTTGCAGTGATTGAGATCCCGGATTATACGGCAGAGGAGAAAAAGGTGATCTTCTCAAAATATGCTCTTCCAAAGGTACTGAAGCGGATCGGCATGGAGGAGAAGGAGTGTACCCTGACCCCGGAGGGACTGGAGGCAGTGATCGAGCTGCATAAGAACACCAGCGGCATCCGTGACCTGGAGCAGGCGGCGGAGCACATTGCGGCCAATGCCCTGTACCAGATAGAAGTAGACCATATGAAGTCAGTGGCTTTTGACGGGGAGATGGTGAGAAAGCTTCTGGGATAAAAGTCCTTCTTCGTAGTTTTTCTGCATTTTATGTAGATTTTACCCAGTATTTATAGGATTTAAATAAAGATATGGTAAAATGTCTTTCAACATTCCGGGGGAATGGAGAAAAGATATTTTTCCATATCTTTTTTTGTAAAAATGAAAAATATCTGTATGGAAAAAATCAAAAGGGAAACCAGGGAAATGTAGAGAAGCTACGAAGGAAGAGATTGGAAATGGAATATAAGAGTTTTATTTTTGAAGTCCGGATCGTGGATATCCCGGCAAAAGTGATCATGACCAATATCCGCCACCTGGAGGAGGTCTTAAAGGCTTTGTCTTCCTATGAATTTGTCCGGGCGGTAAATGCCCTGGAAAAGGCAGAGAACATTTCCGTGTATGCAGTAGAAAATTCCTCCTGCACAGCTGAGGATTTTGCTACAAAAATGACTTATATCGGAAAGCAGGTATATTTTAACAAAGACGGCTATATGCAGAAGGTCAACGCCAAGAACCTGACAGAGCGGGACGTGGCCATAGGGATTTCCCATACCGGCCAGTCCCGGCATACAGTGGATGCTCTGCGCTGCGCAAAAGAATCGGGGGCCATGACCATAGCTATCACCAATTATCAGCAGGCCCTGATCAACAAGTATGCAGATATTATTTTATGCACAGAAAATACCCAGTATATGTACGGCAATGCCATTTTTTCCAGAAGCGCCCAGATCTCCCTGGTGGATATGCTGTATCTGGGGGTTTTCCTGAAGAATTACGACTATTATGCAGAGAAGCTGAATAACAGCTGGAAAAACATACAGGATCTGGTCTATGAAAGAGACAGCCGGTTTTAAAAGACGGGTAGAAAAACTACAAGGCGAAAATCACAGAGAAGAGGATTCTTTGAGGAATCTTAACTTCCCTGTGATTTTTGTTTTTACAGCAGACACCTATAATCCAAGGTGCAAGGAACAAGGCGGGAACTTCCGGAGAAAATTCTGGAAAGGAAACTGCCGGATCAGAAATCTGAAGAATGAAACATGAAAAGTAAAAGATGAAAAGGAGAGTGTGTTATGAAGAAAAAAATCTGTATTGCCCTGATCGGAGCTTTGACGGCAGCTGCTTTTGCAGGCTGTTCTGGGGGAGGAAGCAGCCAGAGCGGCGAGACTACAGCAGAGACTGCAGGTTCCCAGGAGGCCGGCACAGAAACCTCTGAAGGCGGAAGTGCCCAGAAGGCGGATTCCGGTGAGATCACAGTGTATACAGCACTGGAAGACGAGCAGGTGTCAGATTATCTGGCAAAGTTTAATGAAACATATCCGGACATTACGGTAAACGTAGTCCGGGAATCTACGGGAATCATTACAGCAAAGCTGATAGCGGAGAAGAAGTTTATGTGTCTCACGGCGCCTTCCGTCCATTTGCTTTTTCAAAGTCCATTACAGAGACTACTACTTATGAATATGACCCGAACCTGAAAAGCCGTGTGGTATTTGAAGACGGAAAATTTATTCAGGTGCCTCCTTTTGCCCGTCCAAGGGAGATCGACCTGCCCCAGCCATATGGAAAGACTACCCAGTATATCATTCCCCATTCAGAAACTGTTACTTTAGCTCAGGCATTAAAGGATAAAGGAGTACGTCTCATCGAGGTGAGAGGTACCTGGCCAAAGCAGAACATGACCCTGGTAAGAGGCCTTTATGACTACGGTATCCTGAAAAATCCGGTGGTAAAAGTAGGGGATACAGAGAAGGGCCTGATGAGTATTATCGGCAATTATCTGGTGGACAGCGAAGAAGGAAAGACCACAGAATTATACGGATATGCCCTTCACGTAGAAGTTGTGGGCTACAAAGACGGGGGGAAAAAACAGGGAATTATTTACCACACCCATCCGGCTTCTGACGGCAGCGTGGAAGGCTGGGAAGGTCTCCGGGCATATACCAGAAATGTGGGAATTCCTCTTGCTATAGCAGCAGAACAGCTTGCAAAAGGCAATGTAAAAGGAACCGGCATCCTGATCCCGGAAGATGCTTTTGAGCCGGAACTGATCTTTAAAGAGCTGGAGAGAAGAGGGATCTATATGCACGAGAGCTGGAACAATCTGTAAAAACAAAAAGAGAATAACAGCTTCCTGAAAGTACGGTTACGAAAAGGAATTTTTAATAAACTCTGTCATAGCCCGGGCCCCGTCTCCCTGATGACGGAGGCGATGGTAAGTAAGATAGAGATAACGCCCATCTGTAAGCCAGGAAGGACGGAGGATACGGATATTTTCATAGGAAGCCAGGGATTCTGTTTCCGCTACAATAGAGATTCCCAGTTCCTGGGAGACAAGCTGGGCGATAGAGTCTTCGCTGTAGGCAAAATGAGTAATCTGAGGAGTCAGGCCATACTTCTGAAACAGGCCAGAGACCTGGCGGTACATGGGATAATCGGTAAGATAGGAGACAAAGGGAATCTCCTGGATATCCTCTGGGGTGGCAAAGTCCAGACCTGCATAGGGAGCGGAGGACGGAAGGATCAGGACAAAAGGCTGATAGATTATAGGAATCTGGACAATATCCGGATCAGGTTCTATCCGGGAACAGATGCCCAGATCAAAGCGCCCTTCTTTGATACCTTCGGCGATTTTATCACTGGGCATTTCATCAGAGTAGATCAGATATTTGCCCTTTGTGGCAGCCATAAAGTCACGAAAAAGGCGGGGGATACAAAGATATGCGATAGAGGCAGTATAGGCGAAATGGATTTCCATATTCAGCTTGTCTGCCTCTTTTTTCAGATGTTTTTTGACGGCTTCGGTCTGCTGGAGGATGCTCCGGGCATAGGGAAGCAGCTCTCTCCCGTAGGAGGTAAGGGCGATGCCTCTGCCCTCCGATTGGAACAGAGGAACTTCCAGCTCGGCCTCCAGCTTTTTTATGGAAATGCTCAGGCTGGGCTGAGAGATATTTAACAGTTGCGCCGCCTTTCCTATGTGGAGCGTATTGGCAGCGGTTTCAAAATATTTCAACTGGTCAAGGGTCATGATGTTCTCCTTTCCTGAATGTCCATTCAAGACCTTTGATTTGAAATGATATATAGTTTTAAACTATGAATTAATTAAAATCATATATTTTACTGCTGAAAAAGTCAATGCTATAATCCTTTTAGAATAAGGAAAAGAAGGAAGAAGAGTGTTATGGAAAGCAAAGAAAAGACCATGGATCTGACCACAGGTCATCCATTAAGACAGATTTTAATATTTTCGATACCTCTGGTGTTCGGTACGATTTTTCAGCAGCTTTACAGTTTTGCAGATACTGTAATTGTAGGACGGTGCCTGGGCTCAGATGCTTTGGCGGCGGTAGGAGCTACATCCTCTCTCCACTTTCTCATATTAGGCTTTGTTCAGGGGGCATGTGTAGGCTTCGGCATACCTGTGGCTCAGAGCTACGGAGCTAAGGAACGAGATGAAATGTGCCGGTATTTGTGGAATGGGACTTGGATCTGCCTGCTTATCAGTCTGTTTTTGTCTCTTGGTTCTGTTTTGCTGACAGATACTCTTTTGGCGATCATGAACACGCCGGAAGAGATTTTTTTTATGGCCAGGGCCTATATTGTAATTTTGTTTGCAGGAATATCTGCAAGTGTTCTCTATAATTATTCTGCCAGCGTAATGCGGGCAATGGGAGACTCCAGACACCCTTTTTATTTTCTGCTGTTTTCCAGTGTGCTGAATGTAATCCTGGACTATGTTCTCATTGCATTTTTTCATATGGGTGTGTCGGGAGCTGCGGCAGCTACGGTGTTCAGTCAGTTTGTCAGCGGAGCCTTAAATGTGTGGTGGATGTTCCGGCGCATGGATATGATACAGGGGAAAAAGAGCCAGATGAAACCTTCTCTTCCTCATATAAAACGCCTCTGCGTGGTGGGCCTTCCTATGGGTTTTGAGTATTCTGTGTCTGCCATAGGGGCGGTAATCCTGCAGAATTCCATTAACACCCTGGGAAGCGGAGCAGTGGCGGCCCAGACAGCAGGAGAGAAAATCCGTCAGATGTTTACCCTGCCTATGGAGAGTGTGGGAATGGCCATTGCCACCTATGCCGGACAGAATTTTGGAGCCGGAAAGCTGAAAAGGATACGGCAGGGAATCAAACAGGGTATGGTGATACAACTGGTCTACTGTGCCGTAATCTGGGCAGTTTTGCTGGGGATGAATGGGCTGCTGGTACAGATTGTCCTGGGAGAAGCCCAGCCGGAAATCAGTGCAGAGGCCGGGCGGTATTTGTTTATTGTGAGCTGCCTGTTTATATTCCACGGCTCTTTGATGGTTTTCCGAAATACTCTTCAGGGAATGGGCTACAGCTTTCACGCCATTATCTCAGGAGTCTGGGAGCTGGCAGGAAGGAGTCTGGGAGGCTGGCTGGCCGTTCATGGAGCCGGTTTTACAGCGGTCTGCCTGGCAAATCCTCTGGCCTGGATATTTGCTCTGTGCTACTGTATCTACATGGTGAGATATTTCCTGAGGAAAAACGAAAGAAAACAAAACTTGACTTAAAAAGCTTATAAGTGCAATATTAAGGTACAGGCTAGGAGGGAATATGAAAGTTATTTATCAGATTTGTGGAAAGATAAGTCTGCTATGCTACATATTTATTCTGTATCAGATATGGCACTTATGTCAGTTTGGCGGGATCAGAGCTCATTTCATGGTGCTTCTGCCAAGCGGGACTGTGTTTTTGATGAGCTTTGTTTTATGGCTGATTTCCAGGAAATACAGGAAAAAAGAGGACGATAACACGCCCATGAAAAGAAAGATTCTGTGGGCAGAGGGAATTGTTGTATCTATTGCCACGGCCTATCTGATCGGCCAGATCATCTATACGGGAATTCCTTATAATGGAGCGCTGTCCTGGAAGATAGACCAGCGGCTGAACCAGAAAGAAGTGACCCTGGAGCATGACAATTTTTTTGAGAACGGTGTGGAAGGGGTTCTTGCGGATCTGGACGAAGCTTTGGATATGCCGGAAGAGCTTTACATTGTGAATCAGTATCAGATGACTTTTGATGAGACTGGAAAAATTAAGACGATTTATACGTTTTTATATGGGCAGGATGAGAATGGAAAGACCAATACATACCTTATTGACTATGACGAGAGCAGCGGTCCTAACATAACAGTCCGTATTAATGGAAATGCCACAACGGATTATGAGGAGGACAAGAGGCTGGAGCCTATGCTGACCATTCTCCAGAAGGCTCCCTGCGAAGAGGCAGTAAAGACCTGGGCCCAGGCAGACATAGGAGAAGAGTATGAAATCCTGTATATGGGAAGACGCTCCTTTAACTCAGCCTCAGGACTGGAATATCTGCCGGGAGATGCAGACGGCGATGGTACAGAAACAGGGACCAGCTCCTTTGGACAGATGTATGAGGAAGGAGAAATCCTGGGATTCGAAGTTTCTCTTCATATACCTGATGTGGAGTATGTAACACCTGTCCGGTATATAATGGAACCGGAATATATCAGTCCGGAAGCACTGAATGAAGAACAGGAACAGCAGCAGACAGAGACTGCCAAAGAGGCGGGGACATGGAGTGTAGATAATACAGACGGCACCATGTATTTCTTTTTAGATGAGAAACTGGGCTGGCGGCTGGTTGTGGCAGATGCGGCGGCTGGCAGCAGATTTTACAAGATGGAAAAGACAGAGGACGGCGGAACTTCCTGGGAAATATGCAATGAAGATCCCTTTGGAGGAGAAATCGGCGTGACGGAAGGCCTGGTATTCTTTGATGAGAACTTTGGATTTGCAGGCCTTACGGGAGCCTCCCAGTCTTATTCCAGGCTATATATGACCAGGGACGGAGGCGCCACCTTTACCCAGGTGCAGCTTCCCATGGATTCAGTTACGGAGCTTCCGGAAAGTGGGAGAGAAGCTGGATTTACGGTCAACGATTATGACTATCTGTCCATGCCTGAGGAACAGGACGGGAGTCTAACCATCCTGGCGGTAACAGGGGCCGGAGAACAGGAAGGAATCCTGTTTCAGTCAACAGACCAGGGAGAGACCTGGTCTTATGGAGGAGTCTCTACAGCTGCTTCCTGAATTTTAGAAGAGTAGTTCCAGTTTTTTGACGAAAGGTCTTGATGAAGTAGCTTTGACCCTGGAAGCCGTAGGAGGCGGATATTTCCAGGATGGACAGGTCGGTCTGGATCAGGAGCTGCCGGGCCTTTCGAATCCTCAGGTCAATAATATACTGCATGGGAGAGGTGCCAATGATGTTCTTGAAACATCGCAGGCAGCTTCTGGGACTTAGTGAGGCGCTGGCCGCAATCTGCTCCAGATGGATTTCTTCTGTGTAATGCATCTGAATATAAGAGAGCATATCCAGAACACGGCTGAGCTCCTGTCTGCTGTGGACATGTTCCGGAGGTGTGTCCGGCTTATATTTTTCCCAAAACACACTGTCCTGGGAACCATACAGCAGAGAAGGAGAAAAGAGAATGGATGTATGTGTCCTGGGCAAGGCTGATCAGCCGTTTTGGCACGGGGAAAATAACAGCGGTGAGCACTTCCATGACTGCGGCATCCCTTTTAGGATTTTCCTTTTCCGGAAATATCTTTTTCCTGTGCCTCAGTGCAGTTCCTCTGGGACTGGGAGCAGGAGCCATAGATACGGCATTGAACAATTATGTGGCACTGCATTATAAAGGTACTCACATGAACTTTCTCCACTGCTTTTATGGAGTTGGAATATCATTGAGTCCTTTTCTCATGTCTTTTGCTCTTTCCGCTACGTCCTGGAGAAATGGATACCGAATGGTATTCTGCTTTCAGGCATGTATAGGGCTGCTGACTATTGTGACCCTTCCCCTTTGGAAAAAGGTAAATCACCTGCCGGGAGGCCCCAGGGAAGTACAGAGCCGAAATATTGCTTTTCTAAGTCTGATCAGGTCGGCAAAAGTGAGAAAATCCTGCCGGGTATTCATAGGCTCCTGTGGAATAGAATATACCTGCGGAGTCTGGGGTGCTACATTTCTTGTAAATGCCAGAGATATGTCCGCTTCTGCCGCTGCTCTGGACTGGACAGGGAGTGACCCTGGCAGCTATTGTATTGCTTCTCCTGCCTGGAGTAAGCAGCTATCCGGGAATCGGACTGTTTTGCATCGGCCTGGGAAACGGAGCAGTTTTCCCCAATATGCTTCAGACGACGCCGGAAGATTTTGGCAGGGAAAATTCTCAGGCAGTGATGGGAGTACAGATGGCAGCGTCCTATATAGGAACTATGCTCCTTCCAGCACTGTTCGGAATGATTGCTCAGTATATAAATGCGGCCCTTTTTCCATTCTATCTGTTGATTTTGTATGGGATCATGATAGCGCCGGCGTTTGGTCCCTTGTACGCCGGCGCTAATGGGAAGTCTGGGATTGGAAGTAAGAAAAAGCCCGGAGTGGGCGGCAGAAGGATAGGGGTATTGTAGGAAAAAGGTACGAAGCATCTAGATAAACAGCAGTAAAAATTGGACTTTGAAATCCTCGGAAATTGCATTAATTTACACTGTTTACAATCTTATAAACTTACCAAAGTATCTTATAAAATTACGATGCCGGCGCATTGACACCCATAATCTGCTTTGCTAGACTATAATATAATTAGAGAGCAGGTGGGATTTAAAAATGAGTTTTTAGAAGAACAATTGAATGCAGCCGGTTTTTTTCAGTACGGTGTTGTAGATACTATGGACATTAATTTTTCGCAAGAAGTACGGGCCATGTGTGAGGTAAATACCTGCCGGGAACATGGTAAAACATGGGCATGCCCTCCTGCAGTGGGAACTGTGGATGAATGCAAAAAAAGGATACGGCAATACGAGAAAATGCTGATTTTTTCAGTAAAATATGACTTAGAGGATTCATTTGATTTTGAAGGAATGATGGAGGGCGCTAAACAATTTAAGAAGGCATGCAGAGCCTTTGATAAGGCCATAAAACCTTATCTGGAGCACTATCTGATCTTGTCAAATGAAGGCTGTGATTTATGTAAGGAATGTACATATCCTGATGCCCCTTGCCGCTTTCCTGACCGTGTGCATGGCTCACTAGAAGGAAATGGGATTTTTGTGAACGAAATTGCAAAGCTGGCCCAAGTTAAATATAATAACGGGGCAAATACAGTAACCTATTTTGGCGCTTTAGTATGTAATGAAAAGGATTTGAAAGAGCTTGAGAATTTAGAAGTAAAATAGTAAATAAAAAGATCTCCAATAATACCACCGTTGAGACGGTTGTCTTGCTTTCCAAGGGAGAAATCGACTCGAAGAAAGTACGGGTGGAGTTCTCGTTGGAGGACATGGATATGTCAGGGTTCCAGAAGGGCGCGACCTATGAGCAGATTAAGGCGTATGTGCTGGAACATACGGGTCTGAAGGTATCTTCCCTGTATATCTCACAGATAAAGCGCAAGTGCGGGTTGGATGTGGGACAGAACTATAACCTGTCAAAGAAGGAAGATGCAAAAGTGCCGCAGTGTCCGCCGGAGAAGGAAGCGGCGATTATGGAGGCGTTGAAGCATTTTCAAATGATATAACCATTGCATTAAGAAGCGGGTAGTTTAGCTTTGTCTTTTTTCGTAGCTGTGCAATTCACTGTTTCGTGAATTTGTGAACAAAATGTTGTAAAAAAGTAAAATTAAAGTGCTGTAATATAGGTTAGGTGATGTGGTCAATTAATGACCATTTTATGAGGGAGGAAAAGATGGGAAATGCAATCATAAAAAAGGATATTTTGCTTGACCTTAGTGTTGGAAATGCTGGATTTGAGTTTTCTACATCGATAGCTGATGCAATGACAAAAGCAGAAGCAGAACTTGTGGTTTTAAATGAAACCGTAGATTCTATCAAAGGCCTTAAGTCGGATTGTGATAAACTGGATTACATTCTGGCGGCAAGTTCCGGTGCGTTGTGTGGTTTTATTGACATCTTTTTAGTGGGTAAGCCCGGTGAATCTCCGCTTGGCGATATTACGGATAAATGGTTTGCGGCCAGAACAATGGACTTCGCAAAACTATGTCATCCAGAGAAAAAGAACTTTGAAAGTCTTGATTCTGCATTAAGATTTTTGGAAAAAGAATTTAAAGTTCCTTATGACCAGACCGGACTCGGCGATGCTGGAAGGGCCGTTTTTGATTTGACTGCTAAAAACCATCATTTCAAATCGCTGGCGCACAATCCAAGCTTATTAGGGCTGTTCTTCTCTATTCTCGATCAGTTCAGCAATACATCCCATTTTATTACAGACGGTCAACTTATTTCCTTACAGCAAGCTGATGAAAAATGGGAGCTACAGGGCAGCAATATTCCAAGTAAATTGTTTTGTGGTTTTGCAAATTGGATAGGCCACCTTATTTCCGATGTATCTGGCTCATCGTCCAGTGCGGCTAAAGGAAATCGTGGTACAGGCCTTCCGTCTCCGTTATGGACATGGACTAATGATATTATTGCCATAAAGTCTAAATTGGGCCTTAGAGTGACTGAAACGGACAAGGCTATGAATGAACTGGCATTGAATATCTTTGACAAAGGTTATGATACCCGTTTTCAGACAGCACAGGCAATACCTGTATTTTTGAATGAGCTATTTGTTAGACTTATCTATGCCATTCGTCGTTTGTTTAGATATTTTTCTATTACGCCAAAGCCAGAGCGCTCTTTTGCACTTATGTGGAAGACATGTGAGCCGTTTTCAAATGCTACAGTTAAGCGAATGCTGACTGTTGCGCACGGTACATTCTGCTTGGTAGATGTCGGCGATGCAGTAGGTAGATCGTTTGTGGCTGGTGGAGGAGCATTCAATGCTGTAGAGTTCGTCCTGCGACTCAACGTTGTAGGTGTAGGTCGATTTGCTATATCCCTCTATGGTGAGACAAGGAGAGCAATCACATACAATCACGCTAAGAAGGAATCGGATTTTGCATCAAGGGAAATCGTTATAGTTACCAATTACATAGAAGGTCTGAAAATACTGGCTCGCCAGTACAATGACAGTCACCTGCTGATGTTTGTCAGTGATTTTGAAAAAAGCGATGCGTATGTAGAAGCTTTTGGAAAATCTGCAAAATTAGCTGAATTACGTAACGTTCCATCAAATAAAATTTTGAAAACCAAGTCGGATATCGACAATTACTTTGGAGGAAAAAGAAATGGCTAAGAAGTTATCAAAGCTTCAAATGGCGCAGCAAAAAGCTGAAGCTGCTGCGAAGAAAACAAATCAAAGAATCAACGAGCTTGGTGGACATACCAGTGCACTGTACACATCACTGACTACGATACAGTCTTTGTTTGACCGTATTCGTAATGTGCCTGAAGAAAATATGCTAAAGTATGAGAAACTGAAAGCCATCAGAGTGAACTGGAAACAACAGGCTGAGAAAATCGAGCTGGAATATCAAAAGGCAGAGGTAAAGGCTGCTGGTCAAGGAGCAGCAGGTGTTGGTGCGGGTGTTGCAGTTGTAGCACTCGGTCCTACAGCTGCTATGGGTATTGCGACCACATTTGGTGTGGCTTCTACCGGCACAGCAATATCTGCTTTAAGTGGTGCAGCAGCGACAAACGCTGCACTGGCTTGGTTAGGTGGAGGTGCTTTGGCTGCTGGTGGCGGTGGAATGGCCGCAGGAAGTGCATTCTTAGCTCTTGCGGGACCGGTTGGTTGGACGATTGCCGGTATTTCCGTTATGGCAAGCGGTTTAATGTTTTTTAAGACAAAGAGCGATAAGGAAAGGCTGGAAAATGTATATACGCTTATTAGCAATCGTGATATCAAATCGTATGAGTTGGCTATCGTTGAGTTAAGTGAGCGAATTACAAGAATTATAGATGAGTCTGGAAAATTGAATGAGGCCATCGCAAAGATTGAAACATTCGGAACAGACTATGCACAGATGACGGAAGAACAACAATATGAGTTGGGGGCGTATGTTAATTTGATGGAAGCCTCCACCATGCTGTTGGTTAATCCTATTTTGGGACTTCAGCCGAAGTATACAGAGCAGGACTTTGACAAGCTGTGCGCAGTTGAAAGCGATTTGTATAAACGCTATTTCAAGACTCACAAAACGATGGTTATTTCTATGGCCAACTTATTATATAAAGTTAAGCTCGATGATAAGGATAAAAAATTGCTGGCTAAGTCTTTGAAGAAAAACAAAGAATTTTTAGCTTCCGTGCAGATGACCAAGAAGGAATTGGACGCTGATGATATTTCTATGATTGAAAGAGCGTTGAATCACCGGTACAAATATAGTACATATTAAAAAAGCGAAAAAGCGTCTCGCCGCCGGAATCAAAATCCAGTGGTGAGGCGTTTCTGTTGATAAATGCTAGCTTTTCAAACCGGTGAGCTTACTTCATGTTCGGGGAAGACAACCTGACAAACCTAGATGGAGTGGGTAATCGCTATACGAATGTGAGGTGCCGAGAGGCGTGGCTTCTTTAGATCGGGGTTTACAATAGAGGCGAGTAGCATCCCTGGTGGCAAGGGGATTCCAAAGGGGAACGGCGTTCTCCTTTGTCTGAGGTGTTCAGAGGGGATAGAGTTCCCCTTTGACCGGAAGAATCCAAAGAAACCGGCGGTTTCGTGGCACACGACTTTCCCCGGAAAGTCTAGTGTGTTATACCTTTGTGGAGCAGATGGCAGCCGGAATTGTAGCACATCCTGAAAAGTGTGGCCACAGTTGCGGCGTTCTGGCGGGAAAGGTTGCCCCTTGCGGGGCAGCATAAGCGACAGAAAAAGGCTGGCAGGCGGTGCGGGCAAGCACTGTCTGTCAGCCGTGTCATTTGCGGAACAAAGGTATATCAAAGCCCCCGTCAGCCGCTGCTTCCCATCGTATCAGAACCACCACGGCAGCTTTCCGCGCAGGCTGTCCATCGCCTCGCCCTCCACCTTCTTTGTCCGGCTCTCGCTGAGATGGAAATGGAGCGCCGCGCCGATCAGCGGGTGCTCGATTCCATCGGTAAAGCCATAGCGGTACAGCAGATAGGTCTGCTCTCTGGCTGTCAGCTTGTCCAGCGCCGCATACAATTCTATCAGCTGCTCTTTTTGGATATAGATTTGCTCCGGCGTTTGGGTGTGAGGGTCGGCTATGGCTTCGATCCGCAGCATCCGTTCATCCTCTGAGAGAACGTCATCCAGATATACTCTCTGGAAGCCGGGGCCGTCTTTCTTATCCGCCATCCGTTGCTCAAATAAACCGAGGGCGGCGCGGATGCAGTCCGTCATGGCGTTGCGGAGCGCCGGTGCTGCATAGGTCAGAAATTTCATGCCCCGTCCGGCATCAAACAAAGGGATCGCGTTCAGCAGGCCGATACTTCCCTCCTGCATCAAATCATCCAAATCAATTCCAATATCATTTTCATCCAGCCCCATGTTTCGGTATTGCTC
Source organism: Blautia sp. An81 (assembly GCF_002161285.1). Lineage (GTDB taxonomy): Bacteria > Bacillota > Clostridia > Lachnospirales > Lachnospiraceae > Blautia > Blautia ornithocaccae. The sequence continues at coordinate 18,263 of NZ_NFHH01000002.1, forward strand.
CAGCGCAATTTTTCGGATGAATCCCAGATTCTTTTCCAGCAGAATGTCACGGGCAGCCGTATCCCCTTTCTGTGCCAGTCTGCACAGCTGCTCATTGCTCCGGGTCGGCATTTTGCTTCTCCTGCGCGTGGTCTAAGGTGGATTGGAGAAATTCCGTCAGCGCCTGACCGAACTTGTCTAATGCTTCCTTTTGCACACCGTCCATCCCCGCTGCGCTCTGGGTGACGGCGGCGGAAATCATTTCGGGCGTGATGGTCGGAGTATGAACATCCGCCCCTTTGGTGAGTTCGGTAAACATCTGCTGAGTGATGCCCTTGGTCAAGGACTGCGCTGCTGTGAAATCGTTGCCGATCTCTTTCTTCACTTCCCGCAGCGCCGCCATAAATGTGTTCTGTATCATCGTCAGGTCTGCCTGATATACGGGAACTTTCTGCCGGTTGACAGTTCTGGCCGCCTGCACCGCAGCGTCTGTTTTATTGTTTCGGCGCAGCATGGCGCTGAGAGTAGTAAGCATCTGGTTCTGTCCGGCGAAACCGGCGGCCAGCGTATCGTCAAAATATTGCTCAATCATATAGGTGACTTCTGCAAAGCGAGGGCTTTCCAAAAGGCGGTTGACGATCTCTGCATTGGCTTTTCCGGTGTACAGATTCCGCGCCGCCTGCACCGACAGGCCCAGTTCTTCAATATCAAAATTTGTCCGGTCGGGCGTGTTGACTTCCCCCAGCAGGAAATCTGTGGAGACTTCAAACACTTTCGCAATGCGGAGCAAATGTTCTGTGCTGATCTTATCAGTCTTACCGCTGACAAACCGGCTGATGGCGCTCTCGGTGCTGCCGATGCGGGTCGCCAGCTGTGCCTGGGTAATTTTATGTTCCTTCATAAGCTCCTGCATCCGCTGCCGGATATTGCCGGGCAGATAGGCTCCCTCCATGTGACGCACCTCTCTTCTGAAAACTCTCTTTATCCATTATACCTGATAAAACCAGCGCGGGCAAATGCTTTCCGCTGGCTTCGCCGCTCTGAGGTCTTGCATTTTTGCAAGATTTCAGGGCGGCGTTTTTTCATTTCTTGCACTTTTAGCGGATTTTTCGGTTTATAGGCTTTTTCCCCGTATATTCAGGCAGACGGGCAGATACCGTCAATAAATAATGGAGGACAAAGCCTATGAATTTATTTGAAACTGTAAAATCCGCTGTCACCGTGAAGCAGGCCGCCGAATACTACGGCTGTAAGGTCAACCGGGGCGATATGATCTGCTGCCCCTTCCACGATGACCGGCATCCCAGCATGAAGCTGAACAGGGATTATTTCTATTGCTTTGGCTGCGGGGCTACCGGGGATGTGATCGATTTTGTGGCGCGGCTGTTCGGCCTGAGCAGCTACGAGGCCGCAAAGAAGCTGGCCTATGACTTTGGCATCGACCCGGACAAGCCCCCGGCAGCGATGGCTTTGAAAAAGCCCTATCCGCTGGCGCAGGCTTTCCGCAACGATGAGATACACTGCCAGCGGGTGCTCTGCGATTATCTGCATCTGCTGGAACGCTGGAAGGTCGAATATGCCCCGCAATCGCCGGAGGATGAACTGGATGACCGCTTTGTGGAAGCCTGTCATATGATCGAGTATGTAAATGATTTGTTGGACGTTCTCATGTTTGCGGAACTGAAGCAGCGTGTGAAAGCGGTGGATATGCTGCTGAAGGACGGCACTATCACCGCGCTGGAGCAGCGGCTCAGACGTCTGGAAAAGGAGGTGCAGCACCGTGGCGAAGAACGAGCAATCGCGTGAGGCCAACCAGCCCATCTGGTTTGACGGCAAGAGTATCAATGAAGCCCTGTTTTGTGATGATTTTCTCGACAGACACAAAATCATCTACACAAACGGGGCTTTTTTCACGCCTGATGGCCGCGTGACCGATGAGCTGCCACTGCGTGGAGAAATTTTTGAGGAACTGAAATGCTGTGCGGTCAGCAATATCCCCCGCAAAATCAGCAATATCGTGGAGCTGATGAAGCTGGCGGCGCTGGTAGAGGATTTCCCGCCGGAGGCTGACCGCATTCATCTGGCAAACGGCACGTTGTTTCTGGATGGCTCCTTTACGGAGGGAAAACCGGACATCGTGCGTTGCCGCCTGCCGGTGGCCTATAATCCCGATGCGCCCACGCCGACCCGCTGGCTGGCTTTTCTGGATGGGCTTCTTTACCCGGAGGACATTCCCACTTTGCAGGAATATATCGGCTACTGCCTGATCCCCAGCAACAAGGGACAGCGCATGATGGTCATTAAGGGCAATGGCGGCGAGGGTAAGAGCCAGATCGGCGCGGTGCTGTCCGCCCTGTTCGGCAGCAACATGAAGGACGGCAGCATCGGCAAAATTTCCGAGAACCGTTTTGCCCGCGCTGATCTGGAACACATTCTGCTGTGTGTCGATGATGATATGCGGATGGAGGCCCTGCGGCAGACCAACTATGTCAAATCCATCGTCACCGCACAGGGTAAAATGGATTTGGAGCGTAAAGGCAAGCAGAGCTATCAGGGATGGATGTGCGCCCGGCTGCTGGCATTCAGCAATGGCGACTTGCAGGCTCTCTTTGACCGCAGTGATGGCTTTTATCGGCGGCAGTTGGTGCTGACCGCCAAAGAGAAACCTGCCGACCGTGTGGATGATCCCGACCTGGCAGAGAAGATGAAGGCCGAGGTGGAGGGCATTCTGCTGTGGGCTTTTGCGGGATTGCAGCGGTTGGTAGCGAACAACTTCAAGTTCACCGAGAGCCAGCGCACCAAAGAGAACCGGGAGGCCGTCAAGCGGGACAACAATAACGTGTTTGATTTTCTGGAATCCGAGGGCTATATCCGGCTGAAAGCGGATGCGTCCATCAGTTCAAAGGATTGCTACGACATTTACCGGATGTGGTGCGAGGAAAATAGCCTGACTGCACTCAAACGCCGCAGCTTCAGCGATGCGCTGGTGGCAGCCTGCGGTAAGTACAATCTGGAACACTGCAACACGATTACCAATTCGGCAGGACGCCGGGTATGGGGCTTTATGGGGATCGAGGCAGTGGCAAGGCCGCATATAAACGAGTTTACGGACGCTTCACAGTGTACGTACGTACCGGAAGACTGGCGGGATTGATTTCCGATCTGGTCGCCGGTACGTATGTACGCAGCGATTGACCCTGTTACCTCATATATTGTAGAGGAGCTTCATTTGGATAAAGTGGTCGTGCCCATTTTGGGTACACCTATTTTGATGTGTAAAAGTGGTTATGGATATTTTGTCCACCACCAGAACCGTGAAATTCTTCGCGCTTTTGTGCTGTGAAGTAGGTGTGGTCATTTTGACCACACCTGAAGCGGTCAGCAAAAGCGGTGATTTTGCAGGCATATTTTAGAGCAATCTCAAAACAGCGAAATGTTTCTCTTTTATCCGTATACAGTTCGCCGGATGGCGGCTCACGGAACGACGTACAGATTGCAGCATTTTGTGACAATACAGCCCGAACAGTGAAAAGTCCCGCATTTCTGTGAAGTCGAATATTCCGCCGTTGACCAACGATACGCAGGGAATCATTTCTATCGCAAAACAGCATTTGCACAAATTTCACCATTGACCAAAGCCGGTGCGCTCCCCAGCGTAGCCGGTTCTTTTTATGACGCAACCGAAAATCATGTTTTATCTATCAAGTGACAAAGGGCTTCACTTGCGAAAATGGAGGAATATATTTTATGAAGTCAAGTATCCGAAACGAAATCAAGGCGCAGATCATCCGCGCCGGTTACACCATGCAGGAAGTCGTTGACCAGCTGCACGATGAGTATGGGTGGAGCGACAGCGTATCCAATCTTTCCGGAAAATTGCAGCGGGAATCACTGCGGTATCGGGAGGCCGTAGAACTGGCTGACGTGCTGGGATATGACATTGTCTGGCAGAAACGGAGGGATTGAGCATGGAAAAAGCACAGTACGCGATTATGCGATTTGCAAAATACAAGGGTCCTGAAATCGGCAATATCGAGGCCCATAACGAGCGCACAAAGGAAAAGTACGCCAGTAATCCCGATGTGGATACCAGCCGAAGCAAGTACAACTTCCATCTGGTCAAACCGCCCAGCAAGTACCGGGCGGAGTCAGAGAGGCAAATTGCCGCTGCCGGATGCCGTACCCGGAAAGACAGTATTCGTATGATCGAGACGCTGTTCACAGCCAGCCCGGAGTTCTTTAAGGGAAAGAAACGGGCGGAAATTCGGGTGTTTTTCGAGGAAGCTCTGCTCTTTCTGGAACAGCATCAGTCCAAAGAGACAATTATATCCGCCGTGGTGCATATGGACGAGAAAACGCCCCACATGCACCTTTGTTTTGTACCTTTGACGGAGGATGGCAGGCTCAGCGCCAAAGACATTATGGGCAACAAAAAGAAGCTGACCTGGTGGCAGGATGAATTTTGGAAACACATGGTCAAGAAGTTCCCGGATTTGGAACGAGGCGAAAGCGCCAGCCTGACCGGGCGCGACCACATCCCGCCCCGCGTATTTAAGGAGATGACCAGACTGACCAAACAGAAAAGCAAACTGGAAGATCTGCTCACCGGAATCAATCCCTTTAACGCCAAAAGCCGGGCGGAGGAAATCTGCAAGATTCTGGATACCTATATTCCCAGCGTAGAGAAGATGGACACGCTGCTGCGGAAATATGGCGTAGTCTTCACGAAAACAGCATCCGAAAACAAAAAGCTGAAAACGAAAAATGCCGAACTGGAAGAATCTCTTGCATCGGCGCAGAAGGTCAGCACATTAAAGCAGATCGAAGACCTCAAGCTAGGGCGCGACTATGACAGTGCTGTGGCGATTTTGGAACAGATACCGGCAGAAGTTTTGAACATCTATGCGCAGAGCAGCCATAGAGGAAAGGAGCGGCCTATTGAGCAAAGTTTATGATGATCCGAAATATAATGCGGCGTTTGACCGCTGTGTTGATGTAATGGCGCGGCTGTTGCAGAAGTACGGGCCGCAGCTGTTGAGGCAGATGCAGGAGACTGCGAAGGATAGCTGTACACAGTCTGCGGTATCAGGAAAGCAACCCGTTCCTGTGTATCAGGAATTTGACAAAGCCGCTTGATATAAATTAAATTTACACGTTGCGTATTTGCTTGGCGCATGCTATAATAAATACGCAACGTGTATTTTTGCTTTATGGGGTAAATGAAATGGACTGCAAAACCAAAATAAAAGAATTGCGGGAAAGCACTGGCATGAATCGCAAGGAATTTTGTAAATATTTTCAGATTCCCTATCGGACTGTGACAGAATGGGAACTGGATAACCGCCATGCGCCGGAATATGTGCTCCGTTTGTTGGAGTACTACATTCAGAATGAAGGTCTGGCGAAGAAGAAAGTTACGGATGAATGTTCAGAGATGGAAGAAAGGGGCGGCCTGCATGAAAAAAACTAAAACAAAATGCTATCTCTACACACGGGTATCTACTTCCATGCAGGTGGACGGATACAGTCTGGATGCTCAGCGAGACAAACTGCGGAAATACGCTGAATACGAAGATATGGTAGTGGCCGGTGAATATTCTGATGAAGGCTTTTCCGGCAAGAATATTCAGGGCAGACATGAATTCCAGCGGATGCTGCAAGACATTCAGGACTGCAAAGACGGCGTGGAATATGTGCTGGTATTCAAGCTGTCCCGGTTCGGCAGGAATGCCGCTGATGTGCTGAATTCTTTGCAGCTGATGCAGGATTTCGGTGTCAATCTGATTTGTGTGGAAGATGGCATTGACAGTTCCAAAGATTCCGGCAAACTGATGATTTCTGTCCTTTCTGCGGTGGCAGAGATAGAGCGTGAGAATATCCGGACACAGACGATGGCTGGACGGGAGCAGAAAGCCCGTGAAGGAAAATGGAACGGCGGCTTTGCCCCTTATGGATACCGTCTTGAAAAAGGCGAACTGCTGATTGCTGAGGATGAAGTGGACGTGATCCGAACTATCTTTGACCGCTATATTCACACCAACGATGGCGTCAGCGGCGTGGCAAAATATCTGAACCGGCAGGGCTTTGTGAAGAAGTTAAGGCAGAACGGCACCATTCCCGGTTTTTCTGCCAGCTTTGTGAAGAGTATCATTGACAATCCGGTATATATGGGAAAAATCGCCTATGGCAGACGCCGGACAGAAAAGAAGCTGGGCACCCGGAATGAGATGCACGTGGTTGAACAATCGGAGTTCCCTGTGTACGAAGGAAAACACGAGGCTATCATTTCAGAAGAAGATTGGAACCTCGCGCAGGAGAAGCGGAAAGTCAATGCTTATCGGCGCGAGAAGGTCAACGATCCTACCCATGCGCATATTCTGTCCGGCATTCTGAAATGCCCCTGCTGTGGTAAAAGCCTATATGGGAATATTGCAAAAGCCCACAGCAAGGACAAAAAGACCCGCTATTACTATTACTGCAAGAATACGGTAACGCCAACAGGCCACGAGTGCACTTTCCGGCTGAACATTGAACAGACAGAGATGAACCGCATGGTAGCGTCAATTATCTCCGCTATGGTCAGCGACCCACGGTTTGCGGATGCAATCAAGGCGAAAATTGGCTCCGCTGTCGATACGAACGACTTAGAGAAACAGCTGGAAGCGTTGCAAGCGCAGCTTCGGCAGACGTTAGGCACAAAAGCCCGCCTGGAACGGCAGATGGACAATTTGGATGTGAATGACCCGTATTATGACCGAAAAATTTCTGATTTGCAGCGCCGCTATGACGAGCAATATGGTAAAATAGATGAGGTCGAAGTTCAGATTGACGATGTGCAAAGCCAGATACGGAGCATCCGGCAGGAGAAAATTTCGGGTGATAATATCTACCGTCTGTTGCTGGCATTCGATCAGGTCTATGAAGCAGCCTCCGAAGTGGAGCGGAAGGAGTTCATGCGGGCGTTTATTGAGCGGATTGAGTTATTCCCGGAAAAGCAGCCGGATGGCAACTGGATTAGGAAGATTATCTTCAACTTCCCTGTCCCGGTGAATGGAACAGAAGTGAAAGAATTGCCCTTGGAAAATGAAACAATGGTCGAGACGGTTGTACTTTTGTCCCACAAATCCCCGGACAGTGCTATTAGCGTAAAGGTAGAATTTGGAGAAGGCAACGATAAGATATCATTGGATGCGATTGCAGAACGGGCGAAGAAATATCAGCCGAAACCGAAAATTACATATAAAATGATACAGGAATATGTGGAGCAGAAGTATGGATTTAAGGTACATACCGCTATATTGCAGAAGTGAAAAGGGCATTGGGATTAACAATGTATGATGCGCCTAATGCGGCAGAGGAATTGAAGCAGCCGAGGAAACATCCGCCGAAAGAAAAGGCAGAAGCGATAATGGAGGCGCTTAAGTATTTTGAGGTAATCTAAATGGATGAAAATATTTACCAGATTGCAGAGCAGATAGTCCAATTACATCAGAAAGCCCATGAGGTTTATTTGCCATTAGTTGAAGATGTGTGCAGCAGAACTGTGTCAGAAGATGAATTGTCACATTTGTTAGATTATTTACTGGACTTTGCGTGTGATGAAAAAATCCTGGGATTGTACAAAAGGGTATGTAGAAAGTATTTGGATGTATATCCCGGTTGTATTAGGGATTATATTGAAGCATATCGGGAAATGTGAGGAGAGGAGGATACTTATGGCGAAAATTGTTAAGGAGACTATCCATGCAAAAGGTATTGACATAGGAATCTATACTACAAATTTTGAAAATGAATTTATTTCATTAACGGATATTGCAAAATATCGAAATGAGACGACCCGCGATTTGTGATTCAAAACTGGATGCGAAATAGAAATACAATTGAGTTTTTAGGCGTTTGGGAAGAACTGCATAATCCAGATTTTAACCGTGTGCAATTCGAGGCGGTTAAAAATGAGGCTGGATTAAATCGTTTTGTTATGACACCGACAAAATGGATTACGCAGATGAATGCTATCGGTATTGTCTCAAAAGCAGGACGTTATGGCGGAACATATGCCCATAGCGATATTGCCATGTCTTTTGCAACATGGATTTCTCCAGAGTTCCAGCTATATATCATGAAAGATTACAGGAGATTAAAGACTGATGAGAATAGTCGGCTATCTCTGAATTGGAATTTGAACAGAGAGATTTCTAAGTTGAATTACAGGATACATACTGACGCAATTAAGGATAATTTGATACCGCCAGAATTAACACCTGCACAGGTAGCGTATACCTATGCAAATGAAGCAGATATGCTGAATGTTGTTTGGTTTGGAAAGACGGCTAAGCAATGGAAAGATGAAAATCCGACTGTTAAAGGGAATATGCGGGACGTAGCAACATTGAATCAGTTACTGGTACTTGCGAATCTGGAAAGTTATAATGCGGTTTTAATAAATCAGGGTAAGAATCAGAAAGAGAGGATGGAATTGCTTCGGCAGTTGGCGGTACGGCAGTTACAGACATTGGAAACGGTAAACTTAAATAACTTGCCAAAATTAGGCATGGAAATCAAAAAGAGATAGGAAAGCATAGAGGAGTAGCATGAAATATATGGGTTTATTGTAACAAATGCTTCTATGAAGAAAAATTTCAAAAACGAATTAAAGCGGCAACGAGATAGCGTAGCTTTAGAAAAAATGTCTACAATGCCATATGAAGTACTGGCTCTAATGGACGAAATGATAGAGTCAGGAAAAATAAAAAATGAAACTCAAAAGAAGATAACAATGGAACAAAATTTTAAACACTTTAAAGAGATTATGAATACGATATATTCTTATGGAACGGAAAAATCCATAAAGATAGTATCCTTAATGCAAAAAGAAAATTATGCTGCAAATGGGAAAACTGCTTCCTTAGATAAGTATAGAATGATGTCATCATATGTTTTATTAGCAACGCAAATTAAGCATGATGTCACGGAAATTTCTGTAAGTCCTGAGTTATGGTTTCAAATGCGTTTAACTGATTATGAAGCAAATAGAGAAGAATTTATGAATGCAAATAATAAGTTGGTAGACGAATTGAAATTAAAAGAGGAATTTAAAATAAAGTAGGATTTGTATATGTTTTTGTGGGAATCTGGTAATACCGTTGAGACGATAAACGTTCCAAAATGAAGTCAGGAAGGTCACCGAATGGTGGAAAGAACTAAAGAAAGAGACAGTCTCACAGAGAATCCAGGTTTTGAAAAAGCCCGAATTTTATGGGATTGTCTCTTTCTTGTATATTAGGGATTAAATCAGTATTAAAAGGATATTCCCTTTATACTTTTAAGAATAATATCTTTATTCCTTTCATGGAGATATGCGAGGTTCAATTTAGCTTTCTGATATTTTAAATAAGAATCTCCGGTTTCAGTAATGAGAAGGTCAGTGAAGTATCTTTCCCAGCTAAAATAGCTTCTGCTGTCTATATATTTTTCTTTTTTGTTGTTTGGACATATAAGCGATTCATTTCTGGACCAATGGCGGCACCATCTGCGATAACGCATACTTCTTCATTGTCTACATTTTTCAACATTGAAAAAATATTAGATTTTCCATTGGAGCTTTCACAAGAAATCTTTTTTTCTAAGCTGACAAACTTGAAGAATTCGTAGCCGGAATTAGAGTCTTCAGTAATAATCTTTTGCGGCTTTATCGGAAAATCTGAGTTATTTGAATAAATCCGATAGATTTCCTGATAGACTTTCTTTGTATTTTGATATTTTCCGGAAGAATGCATGCCATAGATTTCTTCAACGCTATATGGAAGATTGTAGAGATTTTCTCTGGTTATCAATACAAAATAATTATCAGAATTACGTATAGCGGAAGCAAATTCTTCTGTGTTAATAAAAGTGTTTTCTTCATCAGTGAAAAAAATAGTTCCTGAGGAGGCCTTTAAAATCAGTTCCCAGTTTGGCCCTTCCAGCACTCGGCATGGTACGTCACAAACCACATCTATTCCGCTTGAAATTCCCAGATTTTCCGCCTGCCGGAGCATATTGATCAGGGTTGTCTTCCCAGTAGCGCTATCCCCCTGAATAACAGTGATATTTCTTTTAATTTCAAATTCGTAATGTAAGCGATTGTTCTGTACGATTATTTTATGCTTTCCTTTCATACCCTCACCTATACATACTCTCCAGCAATATTGACAAATTCTTCCATATTGTGGACGATTTCTCCTGTGTTAAGGATTCGAGCCTGGAAATTTTCGTCCCCGAAATTCATAATGTGCCGGAGATTAATAGTCAAATCTTTTAAATCCCCGATTTTTAAAATCCATTTTGCACAGTTATCACCACAGGCAGATGCGTTAAAGATTTTACCGGAATCGTCAAAGGCCATTAAAATCAGTGTCTTTACACCCCCTGACAGTTCTCTGGTGGAGATTGGTCCCAGAACAGGGCTGTCAATCAGTCGAGAGCTTATTACCACAGACTTATCTACGTCCTTAATCATTTGAACGGACAGTTCCTCTGTAATCCATTCGTCCTCGTATCGGTTGTCAAAGTATATCGGGGGATAGTAAATCGCTTCCTCCATTTTTCCGAGGTAAATATTCAGCATAAGAAACCTCCCTGTCCATAAAAATCCCATCTAAATAATTTAAGTATACCATGAAGCAGGGAGCCAAGCGAGTATTTATGCTCATTTGGCGACTGCCCACGATACTAGCATCTATGGGGCTAGTATACCATAAAGCAGGGAGCGAAGGAAAAAATTTTTTCACGTAAAACCGACAAAACCCTTCGGTATATACTCAAAAACTTATTGGCTATTCTGTATAGAGGCAAATTATTCTACAATTATTCAAGAAAGGAGAGATTTGTAATGCAGAAGTTTGTATATGAATATGCAACCAAGGTTTATTTTGGAGCAGGTGCAGTGAAGGAACATCTGACCCAGGCAGTTTCCGGATATGGACAGAATGTTATGCTGGCTTATGGCGGCGGTTCTGTTAAGAAAAACGGAATTTATGATCAGGTAAAGAAGATTCTGGAAGACGCAGGTAAAAAAGTTACGGATTTTTCCGGAATTATGTCGAACCCTACTTACGCCAAGGTACAGGAAGGAGCCAGTCTGGCAAAGAAGGAAAATATTGATTTCATCCTGGCAGTAGGAGGCGGATCCGTTATCGACTGCTGCAAGATTGTAGCAGCCCAGGCGAAGACAGAGGAAGACCTGTGGGAGATGGAGATGACAGAGCATAAATTCCCTACAGAGGTACTGCCTATGGGAGCCATTGTCACAGCTTCCGGTACAGGCGCAGAGATGAACGGCGGCGCCGTGATCACCAACGAAGAAAAGGTAATAAAGGCCGGAATGGCAGCCGCAGCCCCCAGATTCGCCATTCTGGACCCGGAATATACTATGTCTGTGCCAAAAATGCAGGTGATTTCAGGAGCTTTTGATACCCTGAGCCATGCTATGGAGACCTATTTCGGAAATTCCGACCAGGACAATGTATCAGACGACGTGGCCCTTTCCATTATGCGAAATACAGTCACCAATATGAGACGGCTTTTAAAGAATATCAATGACGTCCAGGCAAGAGGCAACCTTATGTGGGATTCTGCTATGGCAGAAAATGGAATCCTGAAGGTGGGAAGAGTCACAGACTTCCAGGCTCACCAGATGGAACATCAGTTAGGCGCTTATACAGACTGCAATCATGGTCAGGGATTGGCAGTTATCCACCCTGCTTATTACCGCCATATTGTGAAAGATGCTGAAGAAAAATTCCAGAGATTCGGAAAAGAAGTCTTTGGTGTGGATACCGCCCAGGCCGGTGTGGAAGCTTTGGCTGATTTTATCAAAGAATGTGGACTGCCGACAAAAATGGGAGAATTAAAATCAAAGGTAGAGATTACACCGGAGATTTTGAGAAGTGTGGCAGATACTTGCAACGTGATCAAATGCAATCCAAGAGAACTGAGCAGAGATGAGATTTACGACCTGCTGATGGAGTGTATGTAAATATAGAACAGAAAATGAGCGGCACTGTCTGTAAAGACAGACCCTTTGGGGAATGTGCAGTCTGTCCGGGAGATATTGCCGGGGCAGCTGCACATTTTCTGTATAGGGAAAAAGCTTTGAAAGAATTAAGACAGGAGGGAAAGAAATGAGCATCTGGCTGATCACAGGATGTTCCAGCGGACTGGGAAAGGGAATCGCCCAGGCAGTGCTGAAACGTGGAGAAAAAGCAGCAGAAACCCAGATGGAAAACAGGCTGAAGGAAATCCGGGAATGGATGGAGGTAAGCAGCCAGTCCGACTACTGATAGAAGAAGGGAGAGGAGAACGTGATAAATAAGGATACAAAGGTGGCAGACGTAATAGAGGATCCTCTTTTTAAGGGATATGGCAGACTGATCTTTCCCACAGCTTTCGGGAGACCTTCACCGTCTATGCCCCTTTCCCAGGCAGGCTCTATGTTGATCTACCATAATTATGTAAATACAGACACCACCCTGGATGTAATACGGCACATGCAGAAGGAAGCGAAGGCGGGACGCCGGATTTTTTACGATATTTATACAGAGGCGGAGAAAAAGCGGGACCCGGATAAACGGGATACCGGACTGTTTTTCTTCCGTGGAAAGCCCAATGCTCCCTTTGTCTTGGTCTGTGCAGGAGGGGGCTTCTACTATGTAGGGGCAATCCATGAAAGCTTTCCCCACGCTTTGGAACTGAGCCGCCGGGGATATAACGGATTCGCCCTGATCTACCGCACAAGGACAGCAGATACTGCCTGTGAGGACCTGGCCAGAGCCATCCGCTTTATCTTTGAGCATAAGGCGGAGCTGGAGGTGGATACAGAGGGATACTCTCTCTGGGGAGGCTCGGCAGGAGCCAGAATGGCCGCCTGGCTGGGGGCCTACGGACCGGGAGCTTTCGGAGAAGGAGAGCTGCCCAGAGCGGCTGCAGTGATCATGCAGTATACAGGACACAGCCAGTACAGCAGGCTGGATCCTCCAACTTATGCCTGTGTAGGAGACAGGGACGGCATTGCGGACTGGCGGGTCATGAAGAACCGTCTGGAATGCCTGGAAACCCTGGGCACAGATACAGAATTTCATCTATATCCCGGCCTGCGCCATGGCTTTGGCCTGGGCGTTGGAACCAAAGCTGAGGGCTGGCTGGACGATGCAGTGAGATTCTGGGAGAGAAACAGAAAAAGAAAGAAGGCACACAGGAGAAGATGAAAAAAGAAGTCTCGGAAAAAGAACTCTTTGAGACCATGCCGGTCCCTAAAGCAGTAGCCACTCTGGCCATTCCTACGGTGATCAGCCAGGTGGTGACAATGATCTATAATCTGGCCGATACCTTTTTTGTAGGACAGATCGGGAACCCCTATATGGTGGCAGCAGTATCCCTGGTCTCGCCATGGTTTAACCTGCTGACTGCTCTGGGAAACCTTTTCGGATTGGGAAGCGGAAGCCTTATTTCCAGAATGCTGGGGAGAAATAACCACAGGGATATTAAAAATGTATCTGCTTTCAGCATATGGGGAGGAGGGACTGTTACTCTGGCATTTTCCCTTCTGACATTCCTCTTTCGAGAGCCTCTTTTAAATTTTCTGGGTGCAAGTCCGGATACCTATGGATATGCAGAAAGTTATCTGAACTGGGTAGTGGTTCTGGGGGGAGTGCCTACTATGCTGAGTTTGACTCTGGGGCATCTGCTGAGGAGTGAGGGACATGCCAGACCTGCCAGTATCGGTATGATGTTTGGGGGTATCCTGAATGTAGTGCTGGACCCTGTGCTGATCTTTGGCTTTCATCTGGAGGTAACGGGAGCTGCCATAGCAACGGCATTTTCTAATCTTGCCTCAGTGGTATTTTTTGTACTTATGTATATTCGTTTGAGAGAGAAAACAGCAGTGTCTCTTCACCCCAGACACTTTACTTTCCGGTTTGTAGGGCGGATTTTCTCTGTAGGACTGGCTTCGGCCCTGGCTACGGCTCTTGGAAATGCTTCAAATATGGTTATTGTAAAATTGTCCTCCGGATATGGGGATATTCCTGTGGCGGCCTATGGCATTGTAAAGCGGATCGATCAGTTTCCGTTGAATGTCTCTATGGGACTGTGTCAGGGATTTATGCCCCTGGTAGGTTATAACTATGCAGCCAGAAATTACAAGCGGATGCGGTCAGTATCCTTCTTTTCCTGGAAAACAGCGCTGATTCTGTCAGCTTGTTTTGTGGCCTGCTTTGCAGTATTTGCCCCTCAGATTCTCCATCTTTTTATTCCAGAGCCGCAGACCAGCGCATTGGGCGCCAGGTTTCTCAGGATTGCCTGTCTGGCAGTGCCCCTTACAGCAGTGAACTTTCTTATCAGCTATACCCTTCAGGCTATGGGGAAAGGCCCTCAATCGGCTATCCTTACCTTCAGCCGTCAGGGGCTTCTGAATATTCCTCTGTTGATTCTCATGAATATAACTGTTGGACTTTATGGCATGATCTGGACCCAGCTGGTAGTGGAAGTGATCATGCTGCCAGTATCCTTCGGCATGTACATGCACACACTGAAAGGGCTGAAAAATGTGGAAAAGCAGGAATGATTCCAGGGGAAAATGTGGAAAACAGAGAATACAGTAAAAGAGGTGAACAGAGATTTGAAAGAAAAGATAATGGCTTTTTTCATGGCTGGCATTCTGCTTTTTATGGGCGGATGCGGAACTATGGAAAACAGAGATACAGAAAATAATACAGAGACTGGTTCTGAAACAACTTCTGCTCTGGCAGGTGATTCAGAAGAAACTTCCAGAACAGAGGATTCCCAGGAGAGCGCTTCCGGAACAGAGGAAAAGGGCGATTATGTGACAGAAGGCACAGAGGAATACCGGGGATTTACTCTGGATAATGTGCTCCATTCAGAAACCCAGGGAGATATCCATTTTAACCTTTATGTTCCTGACAGCTACGATGGAGAGGAACCCTGCGCAGTGTTTTTCACTCTGCCAGGTTATGAAGGATTGTATTTCCAGGGAGTGGGGGAAAACCTCTACAGCGAGAACTTTGGATTTGAAGCCCAGGCCTATGACCCGGATATGATCATTGTGGCCCCTCAACTTTCAGACTGGGGAGAGACCTCGGCGGATCAGACTATTGCCCTAGTGGAATACTTTCTGGCGAACTATAACATTGACCTGGACAGAGTTTATGGAGAAGGCTATTCAGGAGGAGGAGAAACCATGTCCCAGGTTATGGGAAAGAGGCCGGAGCTTTTTGCAGCTTATCTTCAGTGCAGCTCTCAGTGGGATGGGGATTATGAACCGGTTATAGAAAGTCGGACTCCGGTGTATTTTGTTATCGGAGAAAGTGATGAATACTATGGCTCTCAGCCCACCCAGGAGGCCTATGACAATCTGTATGAGCTTTACCGGCAGGAAGGTCTATCTGATGAGGAAATCAATCAGCTTCTGGTGCTGGACATCAAAGATGCAGATTATTTCGAAAGCCAGGGTGTGACCGTCCAGCATGGGGGCGGCAATCTTTTCGCCCAGGATGAGGAGATCATGGGGTGGCTTTTCAGCAAGCAGAGAGAAAATTGAAAAAGATAAAATTCTACAGATATGGAGGAAGGAAGATTTTTGAACTGAAGCCAGGGGCAGTGGTGGTATCTGCCAGAAGAGCAGGAACTACCGCCACCATAGACCAGATGAATAAATATCTGCTGTATGCCTAGATGCCGGTAGTTTTTTCCCGATACTGGAACATGGTCCATGGGCAGACTCCGGATCAGCACCAATTATATCCGGTAAAGAAAAATAAAGAGTATTGACAGCGAACCTTTGCCGCATTATATTTTTTACAATAGTAAAGTTAAAAAGTATCAGGACGCTGAAAATATTCTATAAATAAAGGAAGGGGAAAGACTTATGTACAACCTGCAGCTTGAGACGTTTATTGTTGTGGCGGACATGGGGAGCTTTAATAAGGCGGCAGAAGCTCTCTATATCACGCCCCCCGCTGTTACCAAACAGATCAATCTTCTGGAAAAAGATCTGGGCCTGAAGCTGTTTAACAGGACCCATCGGGGCCTTGCCCTTACAGAGGCGGGAAAATCTCTTTACAGAGATTCCAAATATATCATCCAGTATTGTAAGGAATCTGTGGAGCGGGCCAGAAAGGCTATGGAGGAGAAGGATAATATTATCCGGATCGGGACCTCTCCCATGACCCCTGCCGGGCCTCTTATGCAGATCTGGGCCAAGGTACAGAAAGATTATCCGGATATCAAGCTGCAGATGATCCCTTATATGAACAGTCTGGAAAATGCCAGGGAGATTCTGAAAAATCTGGGAGAGAATATTGACGTAGTAGGAGGCATCTTTGATGAGACTATGCTGAAGCTTCGCCAGTGTTCCGGACTGGAGCTCTCCAGACAGCGGATCTGCTGTGCGGTTTCTGTGAACCACAGACTGGCCGAAAAGGAGATGCTCACTTTCCAGGACCTGTATGGAGAAAATTTCCTGATGATGCACCGGGGCTGGAGCAACTATGTAGATGAGCTCCGGGATGACATCTGGAAAAACCATCCTCAGATTAATGTAATAGATTTTGACGTATACAGTGTGGATATTTTTAACCAGTGCGAGAACAGTAATGACATCCTTATGGCAGTAGAAAACTGGAAGGAGGTCCACCCATTGCTGAAGGTGATACCGGTAGAGTGGAAATATACGATTCCCTACGGAATCCTCTATTCTCAGGAGCCTTCTGCCCTGGTAAAGAGATTTCTGAAAGGGATACAAAAGACTTTGTAAACACAGATATAGCTAGTATAAAGTGAAAGGTATGTACTGGGAAACTAATGGAGACTTCTGCGGAAGTCTCTTTTTTCTTATAATAAAAGCTGTAAAATAAACAGAAACGGGACAGGCCCAGGAGAAAACTCTCAGGTAAATGCAGGCGCAGATTGATAAAAACTAACAGGAGGGGACACAGGTAATGAATAATTTTATATATGAAAATAAGACCAAGGTCTTTTTTGGACGGGGATGCGTAAAGGAATTTCTGACCTGTCTGGTAAAGGATTATGACACCATAATGATGGGCTACGGACAGGGCTCTGTAAAAAGAAACGGGATATATGATGAGGTTCTGGGAATCCTTATGAGAGAAGGTAAGACCGTGGTGGAATTTCCGGGGATCATGCCGAATCCTACCTATAAAAAAGTAATGGAAGGCGTAAAACTGGCAAGAGCCCATCAAGTGCAGATGATATTGGGAATCGGCGGCGGTTCTGTGATGGACTGCTGTAAGGCAGTGGCTCTGGCAGCCAGATATAAGGGAGACGCCTGGGAAAACTTCTGGGACAGGAAGGGAATCGTTGATTTTGAACCAATACCGGTAGGGGTGATACCCACCACTGCAGGGACAGGAAGTGAGTGCAATGGCGCCGCTGTGATCACCAATGAGGAGGAAAAGGTAAAAATCGGCTATGATTATCCTAAATGCAACCCGGAGTTTGCCCTTATGGACCCTGCATATACATTCAGTGTGCCCAAGGAACAGATGGTATCCGGGGCCTTTGACAGCCTTTCTCACATTATGGAAACTTATTTCAGCGGTCCAGACAGAGACAATGTGTCTGATGATGTTGCAGAGGCGCTGATGCGGAACGTGGTGCGGAATCTGCGGACTGCCGTGAAGGACCAGGAGGATTACACCGCCCGTAGCAATCTTTTCTGGAACTCCACTTTGTCGGAAAACCGGCTGATCAAGCTGGGAAAGAAAGGAGACTTTGGATGTCATCTGATGGAACATCAGCTGGCGGCCTATACAGACTGTAATCACGGGGAGGGAATGGCAGTGCTGCATCCTGTGTACTACCGCCATATTTACAGAGATGGTTTGAAAAAATTCGTAAGGTTCGCCAGAAATGTATGGGAGATTTCCGGAGAGGGAAAAAGTGAGGAAGCCCTGGCAGAAGCAGGAATTGACGCTCTGGCAGATTTTATCCGGGAAATCGGACTTCCCGCCACCCTGCGGGAGCTGGGGATGAAGGACAGGAAACAACTGGGAGAGATTGCGGAATCCTGCCATTTTTCACCGGGAAGCTACCGGAAGATGACTTCCGGGGAGATACTGGAGATTTTCCAGGAGTGCTTTTAATATGCTGAATGGACATCTTCGATGACACAGGGAGAAGCTTTTGAAGGGCTATTTGAAAATATTGTATAGATATCTGCGGATTGATAGAGTATAATAAAACGATACAATTTACATTGATAATATCATTCCGAGAGGACAGGCGTATAAAAGGTTATAGGAGGTAAGGCATGAGTAGAGAAACATTAAAAAATCTTATAGAACTTGTTCCTGAAAATGAAATAGATATCCTATATCATGTAATTGTTAAATTTATCCCGGAAGTGGAGCCTGAACCAGAGGAAATAGAAGCAATACGTGAAGGACGTAAGGACAGAGCTGAGAATGGAACGGTATCTCATGAAGAAATAGACTGGGGATGACCAGAATTGACAATTACCATCAGGTATGCTAGACTACAGGCAGTTACTCGGAGGGTCGGCTGTAAAAAAGGCCGGCTGGATAAGAGGCTGGTTGAGATATCTGTTCCTCGGAGGGCAAGTCGTTCAGCAGAAATGGCAGGCCGGATAAGAGATAAGCTGAGATGCTTATTCCTTATCCGGCTTTTTTCAGCGGTTTTTGAAAGACCTTGTGGCCCTTTGAGGCAGGGAAACAGACTAGCAGGGCCTTTCGGGTTCTTCTGCACTAGAAACGATTGGAGGAAAAGAAAATGGATTTTTTAAACGGCAAGATTAAAACCCTGTATTTTAAGTACTTGTCTGCAGCCTTTGGAAGCGCACTGATCACGTCCATCTATTCCATAGTTGATATGGCTATGGTGGGACAGTACCACGGGCCGGAAGGCTCCGCAGCTTTGGCGGTAGTTGCACCGGTGTGGAATATCATCTACAGCCTGGGACTTCTGATGGGAATCGGGGGCTCTGTTCTTTTCAGCACTATCAGAGGAAAGGCAGACGGCGATATCCGGAAGTCCAATCAGTATTTTACCGCTTCGGTAATCGGCTCTGTTATACTGGCCGCAATCGTCTGGCTGCTGATCATCTTTTTTGATAAACAGCTTCTGGTTTTCTTTGGAGCGCAGGATAATACTCTGACCCTGGCAAGGGAGTACGTGGAGCCTATTAAATTTGCCATTCCCTTTTTCCTGTTTAACCAGATGCTGGCAGCTTATTTGAGAAATGACAAGAATCCGTCCCTGGCCACAGGGGGAGTTCTGGCTGGGGGTATCTTCAATATCTTTGGAGACTATTTCTTTGTATTTGTCTGCGATATGGGGGCGTATGGAGCAGGACTGGCTACTGCTATCGGTTCTGCCATTAGCTTCCTGGCTATGCTGTCTCATTTCTTTATGAAGAAAAATACCCTTCGGCTGGTAAAACCGGAAGGACTTTTTAGAAAACTGAAAGAAATTACGGTCACTGGATTTTCTACCTTTTTCATCGATGTGGCCATGGGCATCCTGACCATTCTGTTCAACAGACAGATTATGATCTATCTGGGAACAAACGCCCTGGCAGTCTACGGAGTGATCGTTAATATCAGCACCTTTGTTCAGTGCTGTGCCTACAGCGTGGGACAGGCTTCTCAGCCGATTATTTCCACCAATTATGGAGCCGGACTGGGAGACCGGATACGTGAGACATTGAAATATGCTTTGGGAACTGTTGATTTTTTCAGCATCCTGTGGACAGCTCTGAGCATGCTGATCCCGAACGCTTTTATTCGTCTGTTCATGGCGCCTACCGAAGAGGTGCTTGCCATTGCGCCCGCCATTATCCGGTGCTACGGGATTTCTTTCCTGTTACTGCCGTTAAATGTGTTTTCTACCTATTACTTCCAGGCCCTGATGAAGCCGAAGATCGCGTTTATCGCTTCTGTAGCAAGAGGACTGGTGATCAGCGGAATCCTGATCTACCTTCTGCCGGCAGTATTGGGCGGAAATACCATCTGGTTTGCAATGCCGATCACAGAATTAGTTGTGGCTGTTTTTGTTGTCAGTGAAATGGTAAAATATACAAAACAACTGAGCACAGAAAGGAAGGGATGACTATGAACAAAATCATTACCATTGGCCGTGAGTTCGGAAGCGGCGGACGTGAGCTTGGCAGGAGACTGTCAGAAAAGCTGGGATTTGCTTACTATGATCAGGAAATCATCAGTGAGATCGCCAGAAGAACAGAGATGTCGGAGCATTATGTCCAGTCTGTGGTGGAACATCAGCCCCACTTCTCTTTTCCCATTCATATCGGGCGGAGTTTTTACCCCACAGCCAGCCCTGTTTTCGACCTGACCATGACCATCTACCAGGAGCAGTCCAGGATCATCCAGGAAATGGCCATGAAATCAGATTGTGTTATCGTAGGACGCTGCGGAGATTATATCCTGCGGGATCAGAAGCCTTTCCGGATCTTTGTCTACGCAGATATGGAAAGCAAGATGATAAGGTGCCGGGAAAAAGCCTCCCAGGAGGAGAAAATGACCGATAAGGAATTAAAGCAGCATATTCTTGGCATCGATAAAAAACGGGCGAAATACTACGAATTCTATACCGGCCATAAGTGGGGCGATAACCTGAATTTTGATATGTGCATCAATACTTCCCATATGGTCATCAAAGAGATGGTGCCTGCACTTGCAAAACTTTTTGAAAACTAAAACAGCTATATGGATTTTGCATTAGGATAGATTTTTTCCATCCGTTCATCGTCAAAGTGCTGGTCTATGACCTTTTCCCATCCGCTTTCGGCAGCAGGTCCCCCGTCCCTCTGGTCATAACGGATCAGAGCGACGACGGAGACCAGCATATTGACTGCCATGAATGCAGCCAGGACCCATGTAAGGATATATCCCCATAACTTGGGGATTTTTTCTATGCAGGCAGACAGTGGCGGATACAGCCATTTGATCCAGATAACTGCGGCAATGCCCCAGAAAAAGCAATACAGAAGGTTGACCCTTCCGTCCAGGTTAAAGGGGATATCGCTGTAGTCCCAGAATACCTTTCCGAAGACAATCTCGGAGAGTACGCTGCACACATATTCATAGGCTCCTCCAAGAAAGGTGCCTACGAAAAAGAGATACCGGTCCGGCTTCTCTTTGTCTTTATACAGGAGTACGGTGGCAAATACAATGGCAAATCCCCATACAATGCTGAAAGGTCCCCAGACCAGACTGCTCCTGCTCATCCAGACCCCGGCAGTGATCCGGCAGAAAATGGTTTCCACAAAGTCCCCCAGGATACAGGCAATGAAAAACAGCCAGAAGAGTTTGTAGAAACCACACCCTTCAGCGAATTTTCCTTCCATGCGGATTTCCTCGGCTCTTTCCATGATTACGGGGTAAGCTTTTGCCATACGGTGTTCTACGTGGCCCACAATAGAAGCTCCGAACCTGTTTGTAAAAACAGAAATCTTCCGCCTTACACGGGCTGCTCCTGGAATCTCGTTTTTAATATGAAAGACTGCGGCCAGAGAGAGGAGAATGTCCAGAAAGACAGCGATACTACATATCCAAACCAGCAGCTGTGCGAAAAAATCCGGGATCAGCCGGTATGCCAAAAGGAGAAACCGGTTTCCATACCGCATGCTGAGAAGCCCCAGTACCGCCCACAGAATACTGTACTGCAGGCAGATATAACCGTCATAATTCCATTTCTTACCTGAATAATCCCACCACTTATGACTGTTCAGCCGTTCCAGCAGTTTTCCGGTGAGCCATTCCACCATGGTAGCCAGAATACCGCAGCCTATAAGAAGAAAGAATGTATTATCCAGCAGATCTCCGGTAGTCAGGGTCATAAGAACTGCGGCGATTCCATAGACAAGACAGAAAGGACCTGTTGAGAATCCTCTGTTTATAAATCTTCGGTTTTTTACTGTACCTACTACTGTCTCAATGATCCATCCCAGAAAAGAATAGATCAGAAGCAGCCATAAAAGCTCTGTGATCGTATAGTCCATAACATTCAATACCCTTGTATATGCAGGGCATCCCCTTTCTATAGTTTTTCCGGAATTCAATCCGGACTTCATTTTCCCGGAATAAAAGGCGAGAAAACGGAGAATTTCTGGATATAGTATAGCAGATATAAAGAAGAGAAGATACTTACTATTTTCTAAAGATAGGAGGAACTTGTACCAGGGGGCTATGTATTTTAAGGCATAGCCTTCTGTCTGTGACATATAATTACAAACAAAATATAGCAGTATGTACCTAAAGGTTCCTACTGGTAAACTAAACGAGTCTTCTGAGGAAGGCTCGTTTTTCTTATAATAAAAATGTAAAAACAGTCTGCTGGATTTCGTGGACAGCAGTGTCTGTATCAGCGGACATGGAATTTTAGCAAGAAAGGACAGTGGGGTATGAGAAAAAGAATCGCAGCATTAATGATAACAACGATTTTTGCCCTGACAGGGGCAGGGTGCAGCCAGAATGATTCTTCCGGGCAGGCAGCAGACAGCAGCAATGCCCAGGAGGAGGAGGCGGCAGAAGACGGCAATGCCCAGGAGACTCCAGCAGAAGATACCGGAGATACAGCTTCTTCCGATACGGAAACGGCTCAGGAAGGCCAGTCTGAAAGCTCCAATATCCTCATCGCCTATTTTTCTGTGCCTGAGGATGTGGATACAAAAGGAATCGACGCCAATGCAGGAGCCAGCGTTGTGGTAAGAGAGGGCCAGGTCATGGGAAATCTGGAGTATATGGCAGATGTAATCCAGCAGACCATTGGCGGAGATCTGTTCCGGATCGAGACTGTGGAAGAATATCCTCTGGACCATGAACCACTGGTAGATCAGGCAGCCGAAGAACAGGATGAAGAAGCCAGACCGGAACTGTCCACACAGATAGAGAATCCGGATCAGTATGACACTATCCTTCTGGGGTATCCTAACTGGTGGGGGGACATGCCTATGGCGCTGTACACTTTCCTGGAGGAATATGACTTTTCCGGAAAGACCATTATTCCTTTTACTGCCCATGGAGGCAGCGGTTTTTCTGACACAGTGGATACCATTGCAGAGCTTCAGCCAGATGCAGAAGTCAGCGATGAGGGACTGAGTATTTCCAGAAATGATGTAGCAGAAGCTCAGGAAGAGATCAGCTCCTGGGCCCAAGGATTAGAGAGGTGAAGATAAAATGAAAAAGCGTATTTTAGGAAAAGATTTAGAGGTTTCTGCAGTGGGACTGGGCTGTATGGGCATGAGCCATGCCTACGGCCCTGCAGCGGATAAAAAAGAGATGACAGAACTGCTGGCCCAGGCGGTAGAGATGGGCTATACCTTTTTTGACACAGCGGAGGTCTATGGAACCCCTGAGAATCCCCACGATAATGAGGAACTTCTGGGAACGGCGCTGAGGCCTTACAGAGACCAGATTGTCCTGGCTTCTAAATGCGGAATCCGGTTTGACGAGACTTCTTCTGCAGTGAATAAGCCTCTGATACCCGATGGAAGGCCGGAGACCATTAAGAAATCTGCAGAGGGCTCTCTGAAACGACTGAATACAGACCATTTGGATCTTTACTATATCCACAGGATTGACAAAAATGTGCCTATTGAGGAAACGGCAGGAGCTATGAAGGAACTGATAGAAGCCGGAAAGATTACCCATTGGGGTATTTCCGAAGCAGATGAGGACACTTTGCGGAGGGCCTGCAAAGTCTGCCCGGTAACTGCAGTACAGAACCGCTACTCTATGATGTATCGGGATTATGAGGCGCTGTTCCCTGTACTGGAGGAGCTTCAGATTGGATTTGTGGCCTTTTCCCCGCTGGCAAACGGATTTCTTTCTGCGAAGTACAATAAGGATTCCAAGTTTGCAAAAGGAACCGACTACCGCAGTGTAATGCCTCAGTTTTCACCAGAGGCCATAGATAAGAACCAGGAGATGCTCCGGTACCTGGAAGAGATAGCAGATAAGAAAGACGCCACCCCGGCTCAGATCTCTCTGGCCTGGATGCTGGCAAAGAAGCCCTGGATCGTACCCATCCCCGGAACCAGAAAATACGGAAGACTGCTGGAAAATGCCCAGGCTTCAGAGGTTGAACTCACAGACCAGGAAGTCAGGGAACTGGATAAAATGCTGGATACGGTTCCTATGTCAGAAGTATTCGGCGGTTCCAGAGTAAAAGAAAAAAAATAGGGCAACAAAAGAAAGCAAATTAAAAGTAGAAAGGAAGATGCTTTATGGAATATGTAACTTTAAATAATGGAGTAAAAATGCCAAAGCTTGGATTCGGAGTTTTTCAGATCAAGAATCCGGCCCAGTGTGAACAGGCCGTCCTGGACGCTATTTCTGTAGGTTACCGGCTCATCGATACAGCGGCTTCCTATGGAAATGAAGAGGCTGTAGGCCAGGCCATTAAGAAATGCGGAGTTCCCAGGGAAGAACTGTTTATCACCACAAAACTGTGGATTTCTGACACCAGCTATGAAGGAGCCAAGGCTGCTTTCCAGAAATCTCTGGATAAACTGGGACTGGACTATCTGGATCTGTACCTGATCCATCAGCCTTTGAATGACTATTATGGCGCCTGGAGAGCCATGGAAGAATTGTATAAAGAGGGAAAAGTACGGGCCATCGGTGTGTGCAGCTTCTATCCTGACCGTCTGGCGGACCTGATTGCCTTTAACGAAGTGGCTCCTGCAGTAAACCAGGTGGAAGCAAACGTTTTCTTCCAGCAGAAAGAGCCTCAGGAATACATGGAGTCCAAAGGTGTGGTCATGGAAGGCTGGGCGCCTTTTGCAGAGGGAAAAAACAATCTGTTTCAGAATGAGACCCTTCAGAAGATCGGAGATAAATACGGAAAGAGTATTGCCTAGATAGTTCTCCGCTGGCTGCTTCAGAGAGGAATCGTATGTATTCCTAAGAGTGTGAAAAAAGAACGTATGGAGCAGAACTTTAACGTATTCGATTTTCAGCTGGATCAGGAGGATATGGAGAAGATTGCCGGACTGGATACAGGCACAAGCTGTTTCTTTAACCATCGGGATCCGGAAGTAGTAGAGAACCTGGCAAGCCTTGTGAGAAATGTATAAAACTTAGGAAAGGAGTCTGAATGAAAAAGAAAATTGCAGCGGCGGTGGTGCTGGTAATTGTGATCCTGGCCTGCATTATAGGCTACTATCTGTACAGGATGTGGCCTATGCTGAGCACCACTATGGGAGAAGTGGAAAATACAGAGGAACATCAGTCTCATCTGGCGGGAGATCAGCCTTCAGAGGAGGAAAATGTATCTACTGTTTATATGACTACAGAAATTTCTCCTGAGGGACTGATGAATGCTTACCAGGCCCTGGGAGTGGAGCTGACAGGAGAAAATACGGCAGTGAAGCTGTCTACAGGCGAACCGGGAAGCAACTATCTGGATCCGGATCTGATCAAAGATTTGGTCCAGTATGTGAATGGCACTATTGTAGAGTGCAATACAGCCTATCAAGGCTCCCGTACAGAGACGCAGATGCACTATCAGGTAGCAGAAGACCATGGATTTACGGATATTGCAGATTTCGTGATCATGGATGAAGACGGCTCTGTGAGTATTCCGTTGGAGGGCGGTAACCGGATGACCGAAAATCTGGTAGGGGCCCATTTCCCGGAGTATGACGGATTCCTTGTGCTGTCCCATTTTAAGGGCCATGCCATTGCCGGATTCGGCGGCGCTATTAAAAATATTTCCATTGGAATGGCTTCTCAGGAAGGAAAGTGCCTGATCCACACGGACGGCGCCAGCCATACCAGCCCCTGGGGCGGAGCCCAGGATCCCTTCCTGGAGTGCATGGCGGAGGCTGGAAAGTCTGTGCAGGACAGCCTGAACGGAAATATTCTGTATATCAATGTGCTGAACCGCTTGTCCGTAGACTGTGACTGCGACTCAAGTCCTGCAGAGCCGGACATGCACGATATCGGTATCTTGGCTTCCACGGATCCGGTAGCCATTGATCAGGCCAGCGTGGATCTGATCTATGAAGCAGAAGACGGAGCTTCTCTGGTAGAGAGGATGGAATCCCGGAATGCGGAGCATGTGCTTCAGCATGGAGAAGAAATCGGCCTGGGAAACCGGAGCTATGATCTGGTATCTATTGATTAGGCTTTTCAAGGTGACTGCTGAAAACCGGATAAGGGAACTGGCCGGAATCTTTAGACAAGAATGAAACAGAACAGGAGAGAAAGGGCATGTTGGAAGTTATAGAAAGAGAATTTATCTATATCAGCTATTATTTTATGGTGCAGCTGCGGCAGATTTTTGTCTACTGGGTGGCAGGCATGGTCATTGGCTCTCTTGTCTCTGTATTTGCAAAAAATGCCATCCATAGTCTCTTTGGAGGACTGAAAGATAAAAAAATGGGAATCTGGGGAGTGATCCCTGCAAGCCTGCTGGGAACCTTATCTCCCCTGTGCATGTATGGGACCATTCCCATTGCTGCCTCTTTTTCCCGGCAGGGAATGCGGGACGACTGGCTGGCGGCCTTTATGATGAGCAGCATTTTGCTGAACCCTCAGTTAATGCTTTACAGTACAGCCCTGGGAGGCCAGGCTCTGGCGGTCCGGCTGGTTACCTGCATTTTCTGCGGGATTCTGGCAGGGCTACTGGTACATTTTCTTTGGGGAAAGAAAGAATTTTTCCGCTTCGACGGGTTTGCGCCAGGCCCAGGCCGTGACACGGACCCTGATCTTTTCCTCCGTTTTTTTAAAAATCTGGGGAGAAATGTGAGAGCTACGGGCCCATATTTCCTCATAGGCGTTCTTCTTTCTGCATTGTTTCAGAGATATGTACCGGCAGATGCTTTTGCCAGTCTTTTTGGAGAGAATGAGGGATTCGGCCTTCTTTTGGCAGCTACTATCGGCGTGCCCCTTTATGCCTGCGGGGGAGGGACTATACCCCTTCTGCAGCAGTGGCTGGCTTCGGGCATGAGCATGGGCGCGGCAGCCTCCTTTATGATCACCGGCCCTGCCACCAAGATTACCAATCTGGGTGCTTTAAAAATCGTGCTGGGCTTCCGGCATTTTTTTCTATATCTGATTTATGTGATGCTTTTTTCTATGGTAAGCGGATTTATTGTAAACCTCGTGCTATAGGACAAGAGACAGGAAAGAGATGGGTCTGGGGCGGGAGTCCACACAGAAACCATAAGGTTAATACTGGAAAACTAATGGAGTATTCTTTTAAGAAGAATACTCTTTTATAATAAAGCTGCAAAGTGAAATACAGAAAAAACACTTTATGAAAGAGAGGATATGATATGGCATATAAGAAGAAATACGCAGCATTTCTGCTTACTGCAGTGCTGGGAGCATCTCTGGCAGGCTGCGGCGCTTCCGGAGGAAATACCCGGGAAGAAACTGCAGCTCAGACAGAAGCAGCACAGGAGGATGCAGCCCAGGAAGGCACCACCCAAGAAGATACTGCACAGGCAGATACTGTGCAGGGAGAGGAGAGTACAGAGAGCAGCTCTCAGGAGACAGACGAGGCAGGCAGTTCGGAAGAGAATGCAGGAGGAAGCAACATTTTAATCGCTTATTTTACCGCAGCGGAAAACAGCGGTGTAGATGCAGAAGCTTCTGCCAGTTATTCAGAAGTAGATGGAGAGGCCAAGGGAAGAATGGAGGCCCTGGCATAGATGATCCAGGCGGAAACAGGAGGAGACCTGTTCTCCATCCAGACAGAGGAAGTTTATCCTGCCGATGGAGGAGACTTGATCGACTATGCTGCCGAAGAGCAGGATGAAGATGCCCGCCCGGAACTTAGCACACACATTGAAAATCTGGATAATTACGACACGATCTTTATCGGCTATCCTAAAATGGAGCAGGGTTTTAGCTGTGTATAGCGTCTACCAAGTAACAATACAACCGAATATAGCCACACAATACACAAAGCATAGGAAAAAATGTGTATGCAGTAAGTGGGAATATATAATGACTGGCAAGGAGAAAAGACACTCCATATGCCAGTTTTTTGTTAGGTAGATTGTAGATCACACCAGAGATGAGATGAAAACGCTGAATTCTAGCATTACCAGAATGGACGAGCAGATTGCCCGGTGTATGGTGATTCACCAAATGCTTAGTACCTGGATATCGGATACGCTGACCTTGCAGCCGGATTGTGTATATGAACGAGACGAGCAGAACAGGAGCGGATCAGCGTACCGAAGCTGATGAAGATGACAGGACTGTCGAGAGGATTCTTTTATAAGAACGCAGAAGTCCGCAGGGAAATGGATCTGGCACTGGAGCGACAGACCGGGGTGATCGACAAAAGACGGGGAATCCTTGATAGCGCTATGGATAAGCAGATAGAGACCTTGCAGTATCAGATTGCACAGCTGCAGGCAGAAAATGAAGAACTGAAAAAGAAGAATTTGAGATTGCAGAAAGCACTGAACAAAAGAGACGTAAACCTCGCAAAGAATTTGTAAATCATAAAATTGAAAACAATCAACACTGACCGGGTATGCGGGACGCATACCTGTTGGTGTTATGGAAATAGAATGCAAATTGCTTTTACCTGAGAATAATTCCATGATTTTTATTCAATTAACTCGACTTATTATTTATTTGTCGTATAATGATAATATAAATCATGTAAGGAGTTAATGTTGTGGGTAGAGGTAATGATGCAATACCAACATGGAGCGGATTCAATTATCAAGGAAAAATGATGCTATTATATGTTTTGGAATTGATAAATCAAATAGAACAAGATAAAGACGAAAAAATATATTCTGTCGAATTAGAAAAAGATGAGGATTTTTGTATTATCTGTGATTCAGAATATAAGTCATTTCATCAGGTCAAAGCCTATTTGTCAAAAAACAAATGGAATAGTTATAGTAAAGCTATGGACAAGCTGTTACAGCATAGAGCTGAGTCAAGTAATCCAACAGCAAAATGTTATCTTACAGTTGCGAAAGAAATAGAAGATTGGGAAGATACATCCAACACATATAATACAAGTATTGAATTATATAAAAGATCAAACAAAGTAGTTGGGGTTTGTGAAGTCAGAGATGAAATCAATAAAGAAATTGCAATATATTTGAAAAATAAAAAATACACTGACAAAGCGATAGAAGTCGTATATGCAGAATTATGCTTATTTTTAGATGATATTATTGCAAAAATGCATAGACAAGCTTTCGGGAAAAGAAAGTATATAATAAGTTTTTCTGACATTATAGGACTTGTAGAAGCTGCCATCGAAAAAGAGGAAGTTCGTAAAGAATTCTATTTAAAAGAAAGAGTTTACGAATATGTCATGGAGAATATTGAAAAGGCTTTGAATAATTTATGTGAAGAGGAATGTGCAACTTCTCTAGAAAATTGTAACAAAGTATGTGCAGCTAAATGTGGATATGAAAAGATAATGGAAATTATTGATTATAGTCAGTTTTGTAAATTGCTTAATCCAAGTAAACGAGAAGATTGGGACAATGAATTAGCTTTGGTAGAAAACTTGCCGATTGAAAAAATACAAAGTGAAATTTATGAATTGTTATACCAAAGTGATACTCCTGAAAAGGTTACAGGGGATAATTATGGATTATACTTACAATCAAAACATTCGCAGGCACCAAACCAACAGATCATACCTACATTTTTAGATTTAACACGTGGAGCTAAAAAAGAACAGGCGTTGCAGCGTATTTTTCAAAATATTATTAATAATACAGACATTATAGATATACTAGCAGGAAATAGCATTACTGTTATTCCAGGAAGTTATTCAGGCTCGTTGTCTCAGGCACAAATTACATCTGGTTGGAAAGAGAGTTCTCCTGATAAAGTAAATGGATATTACAAAGATATAGAACTGATCTCGGCACAGGAATTGAAGGAAAAATTCGAAAAAAATGGAGGTAATCATGATTGACATAATAATGGATATCATTCGCTTATTAAATGAAGGAAATGTTATTCCGATGCAAAAGGATCAAAACACAAAAATTGATTTATATAATGACCAAGTGCAATTATTTGTGGATAGTTCGGGAGAAGAAAACAAGTATTATTATTTTGCTGAATTTGCAATAGATGATGAACAGGATAATTTAGCACAGATTGAAGATGTGGTATTAAATAGTGATGTATATACAGTTATAGGAAAGCCTAAGCCAAGTAATTCATATATGATATTATTATGGAAGGTAGAGCAGATAGATGAAAGCCTATATCCATACATCATACAAATTGAAGAAAACGAATTCTTTTATAAAAAATATGTATTCTACTACACAGAAAAGGAACAGAAATGTTTTTCGGAATGGTATGGGACATTGAATATTGATAAAAAACCGGTGCTTGATACAGTATTAGAGGCATTGCAGTCTTTGAACGATGAGTCGGATCAGATGCAATTCTTGACTCGGCTATTGAGCAAAGTTCCATTTTTTAATCCGGTATTTCCGAAAGCTGTCATGAATGATTTTAGTAAAATGGTAAGACAAAAAATAGATGGGATAAGGAAACAAAAGAATACTGTTGAAATGATAAATGATATATTCATAAAGTCGATTGAAGAAGAAACTTTTGATACAGAAGTGTTATCTGACATGATATATCAAAAAATAATGGAGGAATAATTGGATGGGGTATACATTTAAAAGTATCTGTATTAGAAACTTTAAATATATAACAGATAATAAGCCTTTGGAATTTGATTTTATGAATAGCAATATTGTAATTTTGGATGGTCAGAACGGATATGGCAAGACTACATTATTTGATGCCATTGAAATTCTACTGACGGGGAGAATAAAGCATTTTAATCCAAGTTTACAAAATCGAAAAACGGAAACTTTGGGAACACTGGCCAATGATATGGGAAAAGATATAGTTATTACAGCTATTTTATTATCCGATATCGGCGAAGAAATGCATATAGAGAGAAAACTTTTATGTAAAAATGAATTCAAAAGTAGTCTTAAGCTTAACGCTCAAGATATTAGTCAGGATGAACTGTATAATAAACTTCATTTGAGTTCGAGTATGTTTGAAATAGGTACATACATTTCTCAAAGTGAATCTTTGGACTTTTTACAAAATAAGTATAGGGATAGAAAGAACTCGGTATCGTCTCTTTTGGATGATTCTGAAATATCAGATAAAATTCAGGCATTGAAATCAGTTCAAGAATGTATTTTTAGTAAAGTGCAAAAAGAGACTGAAGAGAAAGAGAAACAAATACAAGAAATCGAGAAAAAAGTAAAAGAGATAAAAGAGCAGGCAGATCATATTGTCATAAATACAGAATTGCCAGGCGAAGATATACGATTATTTGACGATGTAGAATATGGATTTGATGTTATAAGATTAGATCAAGGAGTTACTTATGAGACAGTTATTCAACAACTTAAGCAAATTGAAGAATTTCTAGAGAATTATGATGAATTTGTTCGATACAAAACCAATTCTATTATACGGGAATTACAGAGAACTCCCAAAAAATTGTTTATGGCATTATTCTATCAAAAAGAAATAGAATTACTTAAGAAAAAAGAGGATCTAATAAACGAGTTAATTAAAAGTAAAGAATTGTTAACAAACTATACAAATAGCATATGGTCAGTGGATAAAACAATTTTTCAAAAAATCAAAATCGATCCAGAAGTAATAAAACAAATAGAAACACTTTTATTAAAGCAGAAAAAAGAACAAAGTCAGTTGAACGATGCAGATAAAGTTTTGGCACAAATGACAAGGGCTAGAAGGGGGCTTATTAAAGAATTCAATACTGCTGTGGAGGCTGAAAAGTTCAGTAAAAATAAATGCCCACTGTGCGGAACTATTTTTGAGGATATTGATTCAGCTATTACAGAAACGGAACAATTTATAAAAAATATTCATACGGATGGTATAAAAATAATTGAAGATCTTGAAATTCAAATAGTAAATTTGTTCGAAGAAAAAATTATTCCTGTCTTAAAAGAGTTTCTTGAGGAAAACAAAATATTAATAAACATAAACGATAGTTTACTAGGTTGTAAAGGGCTCTCAGTGGAGAAATTACAGCAATTAATGGACAAAGCAAATATATCGGAATTCAATTCTAAGGAAAATGAAAATTTCGATATTGAAGAATTTTCTCAAAGATATGAAACGCTACTGAAGGAACTTAAGGAAAAAGAAGTTCCTAACAAAATTATTTTTCAAGAAAAGCAGGTTGAACTGTATAAATCAATTCACAATACTTACTACCATAATAAGAAACCACAGCATACGGTAGAAACGTTACGAAGTAAGGAACAATTTGTTGCAAAGCTATTTAATGACAATCTCTCTATGAGACTTTCTTCTGAAGAGACACAAATGAAAAAACTTAAAAGTGATTATGAGAAATATAAGAAGAAAGCAGATATCATGGTAGACTCGGTAAAAATATTGCTTAACAAGTACGAGGATGCAAACAAAGAATATCAAACACAACTTATCAATGCAATTAAAATTCCATTGATGGTATATAGTGGAAGAATTATACAGAATTATCCTTTAGGTTTAGGAATTAGAGCAGTTGTTAAAACTAATCAACTAGTATTTGAAGCAGGTTGCAAAAGTGGAAATGATGTCTATAATATTTTGAGTACAGGACAACTAAATGGTCTTTCGATTGCATTGCTGCTATCAATAAAAAATGTATATGGCAATACAGAGGGGTTGGACATTTTACTTATAGATGACCCACTTCAAACTATTGACGATATAAGTGCAATTTCCCTTGCAGATTTATTGACACAGCAAGGGATTGGGCAAATTGTATTGTCAACACATGAAGAAACGAAAGCAGCTTTGCTTCGATATAAATTTAAACGTGCAGGAATGAGTGTTTTAGAACAGAATATGCAGGCACTTTATATGAGAGCAGTGACAGAAGAATAGAAAGAGAGTGGAAGGCCAGAGATAAACGGAATCAGACTTTATCGCTGGCTTTTCCTATAAAAATCGGAACACAGTACACAAGTCTACATCCAGTTAAATCCCGAGTTTTTAAGGGATTCTAGGAAGGGGCTCCATTTTGCTATCCGATCTGGTGGGGCATCGCCGCCTGGCCGGTAGACTCCTTTGTAGAGAACAATGATTTTACAGGAAAGACTGTGATTCCATTTGCAACCTCCGCATCATCAGGACTTGGCGAAAGCGGACAGCTTCTGGCGGACATGGCAGGAACTGGAAACTGGCAGGAAGGTATGAGATTCGGCTCCAGACCAGACGAAGCAGATGTGCAGGAATGGGTGAATGGACTGGGGTTGTAAACATTGAGAACAGAATAGGTAGAAATAGGGGCAGGGTATTGGGTATCCTGCCTTTTTTAGTGCCATTTAAGGGGCCAAAAGAGATTTTTAAATGGCATTTTGAATTTCTTAAAAATAGGAAAAAAGATAATTTACTTATTGGGAGGAACAACAGCTACGCTGATATTCTGATAGATATCGCTGTGATTCTATGATATACTATGTGGCAAAAGAATCACAGGGCAAAGGGTGTTTTTTTGGGGCATGATAATACCAGGAAAGCAGAAACCATTCATTTGATTATATATGGGAGGCAGATACCATGCCATTATTTGACAATGAAAATAGAATCTTACAGATCGAAACAGAAAAAGAGGAAATTTTTAAGTTTATGGAAAATCCGCTGATCAGTCAGCCGTTTACCGAAGATTTTGCCAAGAGGTTTTCATGGAGTACAAATGCAATCGAGGGAAATACACTGTCACTGGAAGAAACAATCGCAGTGATCGATTACGATGAAGTAAGATCGAACCATACCTATTCAGAATATACAGATGCAAAAAATGCGTACTATGCAATTCGGAAAATGCTGCTTCCCTTTGCGAAGACAGTTATTGATGAAGAGTGGATCCAGAAGGCAAATGGATATATCAGACATATGCAGGGAGAGTATAGAGATACCACGGTTTATATTGGAAATCTGGCGGAAGCTGTATACTATCCGCCGGATCCGCAGGATATTCCGGAGCTTATGAAAAGTTGGATCAGGGAAACAAATATAGAAGCAGTGACAGTGAAAGAGGTTTTTGAAAAAATTGCAGCCAATCATGTCCGGTTTGAACGGATCCATCCTTTTGCAGATGGAAACGGAAGAACCGGGAGGATGATCATTAATCAGCAACTGATCAATAACGGGTTGCTGCCTGTCTCAATCCAGCCGACTGGAAAGTACAGAGAAGCATTCAGAAGATATGATAAAAGAGAAGATCTTTCAGAAATGGTCTATGTTTTGTTGAGAAGCGAACTGGAATCTTTTGACAGAGTCCGCAGCCTGGCTTTGAAACTTTCCAAAGATCGGGAGAAACAGAAAAAGGAAATGAAACATATTCAAAACAGATAGAATCGATAGGATCTGTAACAGAAGGCCATCCGGACAAAATGTAACCCAATCGTGGACATTATACTGGATGTGTGTCTGAAAGAAGATGCCACACTTTTGTATCCTGTTAAGCCCAGTAAAATCAAGGGCTAGGAGAAACGACCTCCGGTTTAGTATCCGGTCAGGAGCGGATGAAGCGGATGTTCAGGAATGGGTGAATGGACTGGGACTGTAATTGTTAGAAATAGAATATGCAGAAATGTGGGCAGGGTGTATGGCATCCTGCCTTTTTGCATGGGAAAAAGAAACAGTCACAGGGTCATTTTCAAAAAATAAAATATATTGTTTTTTTGAAAGCGATATCTTGCATATACTCTATGCAGACGATATAATAAGCACAACAGTATGATTTCGAAAAAATAAAAAAATATAATTTTTGAAAGTGGTGACAATATGAAAATAATTACGAGGAGAAAATACCTTGATAGAATTATTGAACTGAATGGAACGCCTGATATTAAAATTATTACTGGTATTCGACGCTCGGGCAAGTCGAAGCTGATGCAGGCGTATATTGAATATTTGAAAAGTCAATTTGAAAATATTAACATTATTTTCATTGATTTTATGGACCTGGCATATGAAGAAATTAAGGAATACCATGCATTGCATTCCTATGTGGAAGAAAATTATCAGGCAGGAAAAATAAATTATCTTTTTGTTGACGAAGTCCAGATGTGTCCTAAATTTGAACTTGCGATCAATAGTCTGTATTCTAAGGGAAAATACGATATTTACGTAACTGGCTCAAATGCTTTTTTGCTGAGTGCTGATCTGGCAACTCTTTTTACAGGACGTTTTATTGAAATTCATGTGTTCCCTTTCAGTTTTCAGGAATATTGCCAGTATTATGATGAAATCAGCGATAAAGACAAGCTTTTTGATAGTTATTCAATGCAGGGCGGTCTTGCAGGTTCCTATCTGTATAGAACAGAGAAAGACAGAACGAACTATATCAAAGAGGTTTACGAAACGATTGTTACAAGAGATCTGGTGCAGAAATATGCCTTGCCTGATACGTTTGTTCTGCAGCGGTTGAGTGAGTTCCTTATGGATAATATCAGTAACCTGACATCTCCGAATAAGATCAGCAAACTGCTGACAGCTAATACGATTACGACGAATCATGTGACGGTTGGAAAATATATTAAATATTTGTGTAATGCCTTTGTTTTTTATGACATTAAGCGTTATGATATTCGGGGGAAAAAATATCTGGAAAGTTCAGAAAAATTCTATTTATGTGATACTGGTATCAGGTACGCAGTTCTCGGAAGCAGAAACATGGATTATGGTAGAATATATGAGAATATAGTCTGTATCGAACTTCTTCGCCGTGGATATGATGTTTATGTCGGAAAACTGTATCAGAAAGAAATCGACTTTGTGGCACAGAGAGGAAGCGAAAAAATATATATTCAGGTAAGTGATGATATTTCCGGACAGGAAACATTTGAGAGGGAGTGTTCACCGCTGCTTCAAATACGAGATGCTTATCCTAAGATGATTATCGCCCGGACCAGACATCCGAAATACAGCTATGAAGGAGTTAACATTCACGATATAGCTGACTGGCTGCTGCAGGAATAGTTTGATGGAGTGGGGAATGGGAGAATGGACTGGGTCTGTAACTGCTGAGAACAGAATATTTTGGAAATATGGGCAGGGTATTGGGTATCCTGCCTTTTTCCTGCTTAAATCTATATTTTATAGGACAATTATAGGACATTAATAGGACAATATGTCCTGTTAAACAGTGATGTAGATGGAAACAATATGAATAAATCAGATGTGATTGACAAAGAAAATTATATTCCAGGAGAACCTATTTTTACCGGGGATATTGATATCCCAGGGATGACAGAAGAAACTCTTAGATATCATTTAAAAAAGCTTACTGACAGCGGAAGCATATCTCTTACTGGTGTGTATCTGGTTACCTTTTCAATTGTGGGACCGATTCTGGGACCATTGTTTGATAAGTATAATCTTCACAGGAAGAACTTGTCCCGCATGCTGGAAGATACGGGAACCGTCTTTTCGCCTATTATTCCATGGAGCAATATCTCTATCTTTATCCTGGGAACGCTGGGAGTCAGTTCCTTTGAATATGCCACAATCCTTGAAGACACTTGGATTGTGGCATTTCCTGCGTTATGAAAAAGAAAGGATGGGCCTGCTTCTTGCCATCCCCCCCTCTAGATGTTAAAATCTTTAACAGAGAAATAAATTAGAGAAACCTACTGAAGGAGCCATAAAATCGTGAAAAATAATGAAAAATTCCAGACGGATGTGGAAATGGTTCCCAAGGCTCTCCGGGACCAGGCCCAGACCAGGGAGCCGGAAGAGGAAGCAATTGGACTTTATAGGAAATTTACTACTACAAAACAAGAGCCTGTGCGGCTGGCAGCGGCCCTTCGTGGATTTTTTCTGCCTGAGGCAGAAGACCAGGAGAAAGAGGCCTATGGTATATATCTGAAAAGCAGGATCCGCCCGGCAGTAGAAGCCCTGATTGACGGCGATGATGTAGAAAAGCTGGAAGAACTGGAGTCTCTGGGCTGGTTGGATGGAAAGAATCTGGACAGTTTTATCCGGATTGCCAGACAGAAGCAGAAAAACGCTGCACTGGTATGGTTCTTACATTTGAAAAAAGAAAAGAACGGCTTTAAAGACAGGGATTTTTCCCTTTAGCAGTATGAAGGCAGGTGAGAGGAATGGACGGGATATTTGAGGAAAGACAGCAGGAGGAGGCTCGGAAGCGCCGGGAGGACCTGGGAATCCGGATACTGCAGAACTGCCGGAATGAGCTGTATTCTTATTTTCCTTATCTGGACGGGGCATTTGCCGGTCTGCCATACCGGCCACGGGAAAAGGACAGGACTATAGGTACAGATGGTGAGTATCTTTATTTTTCGCCGGACTTCCTAATCTGGAAATACAGGGAAAATCCCCGGAGCATCCGGCGGGGATATCTGCATATGCTTCTACACTGTCTGTATCTCCATCCTTTTTACGGAGAAACCTTTCCGCCAGGGGAATGGAAGGACAGAGAGAGATGGAATCTGGCCTGGGATATGTGGGTGGAAGAAATCATAGAGAGAGAACAGATACCTGACCTTTCGCCAGGGAGAGATCCTATACGGGAACAATGTTTTGGGATTATGAGAGGACAGTCTCTGTCAGCAGAGAAAATATATCATATGCTGGAAGCAGGAAGATTTCCTTATACTGCTAAGGAACTTCACAGGGCTTTTTCTTTTGATGATCATCGATGCTGGGAGAAGAAAAAGCAGGAGAAAAAAGGAGCAGGGACCAGAAAAAAATGGGAGGAGATCCGTTCTCTTACCGGACAGAAAAAGCAGCAGAAAAAGAAAAGAGCAGGAACCCACAGTGGATCTGATGAGGAGGAAGTGGAAGTACGGTTTCGGAGAAAGTATGACTACCGAAAGTTCCTGAAACGATTTGCAGTGCCAAGGGAAGAGGTAGAGCTGGATACAGAGAGTTTTGATTATATTTTTTATAATCTGGGTATGGAGCGGTATGGGAATACTCCTTTAATCGAGCCCTTAGAATATAAAGAGGTGAACCGGCTGGAAGAATTAGTTATTGCCATTGACACGTCCAGTTCCTGTTCAGCGGAAAGGGTCCAGGGATTTCTGGGGGAGACCTATGGGATACTGGAGGAAAAGGAGAACTTTTTTCGGAAGATGAAGGTCTATCTAATCCAATGCGACAGCTATATTCAGGATGTGAAGGTCATCCATTCTGAGGGAGAGTGGAGGGCCTACAGTAGAAATATCAAGATCCGGGGCAGAGGCGGTACAGATTTTCGTCCGGTGTTCCAATATGTCCGTGAGCAGCAGGAAAAGAAGGAAATCCGGAATCTGAAGGCCCTTATCTATTTTACAGATGGAGACGGGATTTATCCTCAGAGTAAGCCGGATTATGAAACTGCATTTGTATTTCTGGAGAAGACGGCCAAAATGGATATGGTGCCGGACTGGGCTTATAAACTGGTCGTTCCGGCAAAGACAGGGAAACAAGAGGGAGCACTATGAACATAAAAGAGGCAAAAACAGAGATTATCAATACTATTCGAGCATATAACAAGAAAGACGACCTGGGATGCTACACCTTTCCTTTGGTAAGGCAGAGGCCTATTCTCCTTATGGGACCTCCCGGAATCGGAAAGACCGCCATTATGGAGCAGGCTGCCCGGGAATGCAGAGTAGGACTGGTAGCTTACACCATTACTCACCATACCCGGCAGAGCGCTATTGGACTTCCACACATTGAGACGAAAATGTATCAGGGAAAAGAAGTTAGTGTTACAGAATATACCCTCAGCGAAATTATTGCTTCCGTGTATCGGTGCATGGAGGACACAGGAAACAAAGAAGGGATTCTCTTTATCGACGAGATTAACTGTGTATCAGAAACTCTGGCGCCGACCATGCTCCAGTTTCTTCAGAATAAGACTTTCGGAAGTCATAAGGTGCCCAGAGGGTGGATTATTGTTGCAGCAGGAAACCCTCCGCAGTATAACAAATCCGTCCGGGAATTTGACATTGTTACTTTGGACAGAGTGCGTAAGATTGACGTAGAAGCAGACTGTGACGTATGGATGGAGTATGCCTGCCGCCAGGAAGTCCATCAGGCAATCCTATCCTATCTGAGGATTAAGAAAGAAAATTTCTATTCTGTGGAAAACACCGTAGACGGAAAGTTTTTCGTCACAGCCAGAGGCTGGGAAGATTTGTCAGAAATCCTGAAAAGCTATGAAGCGTTCCAGATTCCTATAACGGAGGCTTTAGTCAGTCAGTATCTTCAGAAGGAAGAGACGGCCAGGGATTTTACAGCCTATTATCAGCTGTACCGAAAATATGGAACAGATTATGGGATTACGGATATACTGGAAGGCAGCCTTTCAGACAGAGACTACGAGGAAAAGGCGGCTATGGCTGGGAAAGGCGGTTTTGAAGAGAGGTTTACGGTAGTGAACCTTCTGATGGGAGCTCTTCATACCTCCTTTGCCGGCTTTGCAGGAAGAGAAGGAAAGCTTATCAGCCTTCACGAAGCCCTGGGCTATCTGAAAAACTATGTCCGGGAACACGGAGAAATCCAGGACATAGAGGCCTTTATCCAGAACCGAAGGAACAGTATGGAAGTGAAGATAGAAGCAGGATTGATGACGGAGAAAGAAATCGGAAAAGAAAACTGGGTGATTGGAAAGCTGGAAGAATATTGCCTGAACCTGAAAAAAGAACATATCCGGAAATCTTCAGAAGGATTTGAAAGGATTAAAGAGTATTTCAGCAGAGAGACTCATGAGAGAAGCAAGGAGATAGAGAAAATCCTGGAACAGACAGAAAGAGCCTTTAGATTTGCAGAGAAGTCCTTTGGAGACGGACAGGATATGGTACTTTTTGTATCCGGCTTGACCCAGGACACTCTGGCTATGGATTTCCTCAGCCTTCATGAAAGTCCGCTGTATATGAAATGGAGCGAAAAGCTTCTTTACAGGAAGGAAGAGGAAAAGCTTCTGGAAGAATGCAGGAAGGAAGAAAGCATGCTGGAATAGCAGACGCTTTTCTTATAAATGATGACATGGCCGGTTTTTGGCTGAAAAGCCGCCGGTATTAGAAAGACAGGAAGGGGGGATTTTATGTCATATCTTTTAGGCATTGACCTGGGAACTACCAATTCCCTGGGCTGCGTATATAAAGATGGAAGGATTCAGCTGATTCCCAATCGCTACGGTTCCTATCTTACGCCCAGCGTAGTCAGTGTAGATGAAAACCAGGAAATTATTGTAGGTGAAATTGCAAAGGAACGGCTTATTACCGCTCCTGAAAGAACGGCCAGTTCTTTCAAGCGGTTTATGGGAGAAGAGAAGACCTTTCATCTGGGAGGCCTTAACTTTACCCCGGAGGAACTGTCCAGTTTTGTGGTCCGCTCTATTGTGGAGGATGCCCAGGCTTATCTGGGAGAGGAGATTGAGGAAGTGATCATTTCGGTTCCTGCTTATTTCCACGACAAGCAGCGGTATGCCACGAAAAAGGCAGGGCTGCTGGCCGGGGTCCAGGTCCATCGGCTGATCAATGAGCCCAGTGCGGCGGCTTTGGCCTCCTATATGGATAACGGAGAAGAGCAGCTGTTTCTGGTCTTTGATTTCGGAGGAGGAACTCTGGACGTATCCATTGTGGACTGCTTTGAAAATGTGGTGGAAATTGAGGCTGTGGCAGGAAATAACCATCTGGGAGGGGATGATTTCCATCAGATTATGGTGGAAGCCTTTCTGAAAGAGCATGGCATTCCAAAGGGTGATGTGTCCAAAAAGGATTTGGCGGTACTGGAAAGACAGGCGGAAAAATGCAAGCGGGAATTGAGCGACGCCCAGGAAAGCAGGATGACTGCCTGGATAAAGGGGCAGGAGTATACCAGTGTATATACCAACCGCCGGCTGGTGGAGGAAAGCGCCGGAATCTTCTATAAGATTAAGGAGGTGCTGAACCATGCGGTAAAAAGTGCCCAGATACGTCCGGAGGATTTGTCTGATATTGTTATGGCAGGAGGTTCCAGCAAGATGCCTGTTGTCACATCCTATGTATCTCAC
Source organism: Blautia sp. An81 (assembly GCF_002161285.1). Classification (GTDB taxonomy): domain Bacteria; phylum Bacillota; class Clostridia; order Lachnospirales; family Lachnospiraceae; genus Blautia; species Blautia ornithocaccae. The sequence goes on from NZ_NFHH01000002.1 coordinate 59,345, forward strand.
TTGTTCCACCGGGAGCCTCAGATTAATCTGAACAGTGATGAAATGATTGTCCGGGGATTGGGGTATCTCTGCGGCGTTAAGGCAAGGGAACAGTCGATCAAAGACTATGTACTGACGGATATCTGCCCATTTTCTCTGGGAACAGCCACCAAAAATGCCAGCGATGCCAGCAACCCTTATTTTACCCCGATCATTCCCAGAAATACCGTGCTCCCCTGTTCCAGAGTCCATAGATTTTACACGGCGGAAGACCATCAGAGACAGGTGACCTTCCCGGTGCTTCAGGGGGAACATGTCTATGCCAGAGACAACCGGAAACTGGCGGAGTATACCTTGACGGTTCCTGATGGTCCTGCGGGACAGGAGGCTTTGGATGTACGGTTTACCTATGATATTGACGGAATCCTTCTGGCGGATATACAGGTGGTCTCTACAGGCCATACTATCAGCAGCGTGGTGTCTCAGACCGTGGATGACGAGAGGCTCCAGGCCAGGATGAAGGAACTGGAGAAGCTGAAGGTACATCCCCGGGAGGTTACAGAGAACAAGCTCCTCCTCAGCCGGCTGACGACACTCTGTGAGGAATGCCCTCCCAGCCAGAGGGAATATTTTGCAGGCCTTATCGCTCTTTTTGAGAAGGTTCTGGAAGAACAGAATCCCAGAAAGATTAAAAAATACGGGGAACAGATTCAGGACACCATTGATAACTTTTCCCTGGGAGAGGCTTTGGATGACTTTGATTTCTGGGGAGATTTTTATCAGGAAGAGGGAGAAGAAGAGAAGGAACAGGAGGAGAAACCAGAAGAAGATCTGGATTTTATGGAGTTTAGTAAAAAATGGACAAATTAACAGCCCAAAAGGTTCTGGGCGTCAGCCCCGGAGTTTCGAAAAAGGAGATTAAGAAAGCTTATGCGGCAATGCTCCGTATGTATCACCCTGAGGATTATCCTCAGGAATTCCAGCGGATACAGGAAGCTTATGAGGTTTTGATAAAAGGAAACGGAGACGGCGGAGGTTTCTGGGAAGAAAAGGAAGCGGATATGGAAACCGGGGTTCCCCAAGAGAGACAGGAAGAAAGCCAGAACCGGGAAAGTGAATTCGAGGCGGAAGAATCAGGCCAGCAGGAGAATGAAGAGGAGCCTGATACAGAGGAGCCGGGGCAGCAGGAACAGGAGCCTCTGAACTGGAAAGAATTGGAGCAGGAGGAATCTTTCCGCCAGGCAGGAGACAACTGGGAAACCTGGAAACGACAGCGGGAAGAGGAGCTTCGCAGGGAAGAAGAGGAAAGAAGGAAGTTTCAGGAAGAGGAAGCCCGCAGAGCCCGGCAGCAGGAAGAGCGTTACCGCAGGGCCAGACAGGAAGAAGAACTGAGAAAAGCCCGGGAGAAAATAGACTTTGAAAAGATTGAATGGAAGGCCCGGGAGGAAAAGGAGCTGAAAGACCAGGCTAATATAGCCCTGGCCCTCAAGGATCTGGAAATCATCCTTACCACAAATTCGAAAAAACACCGGCTGAAATGCTATGAGGACTTCTTTGCCAAAGAAGAATATAAAGACCTGCTTTTTGACCCAGAGTGTGTGGAAGGAGTCTGCAGACTCCTGGAGAATACTCACCTGAAACGGGAAGTCTATGAGATATTCGCCAGAGAATATCACATGCGCGAATATCAGCCTGAACAGTTAAAGCCCGGTGCCAGAAAGCTGTATCATATCCTGGATTCTCACTGTAAGTTTAAGAAAAAAAGACGTAAATATTATATTGGCGGATGGATTTTTGTAGCGGTATTGGTGCTGCTGAGAAGTATGATGAGAGCTACAGATGACAACGACTGGTTCTACTTTCTTCTTGCTCTGGTGATAGCGGGCTTGTACTGGGGATACAGCCGTCTGCTGAAATATTATTCCAGATGGCGGATACATATTGTCTACAGTCTGCTGATCACAGTCAGCCAGTTTATCATGCTTATGGCAGAAGCCTATACGCCTCTTCTGGGAAATCAGGAGGCGGGAGATACCTTCGGGGCTTTGGTCTTTACCGGAGGGTGCCTGTATTTTCTGATAACAGTGGCTGCTTATATAATCACCAGAATCCTACATAGATTTAAGAGACATGGATAAGATCTGGAGAGGTAGGTCGACTTGTGAAAAAACAAGTAGAATAACAAGCATACAAGCACTATAATGTAAATTAGAATGTTAATAAAGTGTAAAGCTGTCCGCCGGGATGGGGACAGAATAAACCAGAAAAACAGGAGGGTATTTACATGAGCGCAGAAAAGAACAAAAAAGCAATTCAGGAAGGCCGGGCGGTACTTGGTATCGAGCTTGGTTCCACCAGGATCAAAGCAGTGCTGGTCAACGAGGAGAATCAGCCCATTGCTTCCGGAAGCCATGAATGGGAAAACCAGTATGTAAACAATATCTGGACCTACAGCGAGGAAGCGATCTGGACAGGTATCCAGGACAGCTATCAGGACATGGCCAGAGATGTGAAAGAAAAGTACGGAGTGGAGATCACAAAGCTGGGAGCCATCGGCTTCAGCGCCATGATGCACGGCTATATGCCTTTTGACAAAGAGGGAAATCTTCTGGTGCCTTTCCGTACATGGAGAAACACCATGACAGAGAAAGCCAGCGAAGAACTGACAGAACTGTTTGCTTATCATATTCCTCAGAGATGGAGTATTGCTCACCTGTATCAGGCTATGCTGAACAAAGAAGAGCATGTAAAGGATATTACCTTTATGACCACTCTGGAAGGGTATGTGCACTGGAAACTTACTGGAGAGAAGGTTCTGGGAGTAGGAGAAGCTTCTGGTATGTTCCCGGTAGATATGAATATTAAGAATTATGATCAGAAGAGAATGGAGCAGTTTGAGAATCTGGCCGCTCCTTACGGATATCCATGGAAGCTCCATGAAATCCTGCCGAAAGTCCTTCTGGCAGGAGAAGAGGCAGGCCGCCTTACAGAAGAAGGAGCAAAACTTCTGGATACCACCGGAAAACTGGAAGCAGGAGTTCCTTTCTGTCCTCCGGAAGGAGATGCAGGAACAGGAATGGTAGCTACTAACAGTGTAGCCCAGAGAACAGGAAACGTATCTGCTGGAACCTCTGTATTCTCCATGGTAGTTCTGGAAAAAGAGCTGTCTAAGGTTTATCCGGAAATTGACCTGGTAACTACACCTACAGGAAATCTGGTAGCTATGGTACACTGCAATAACTGTACTTCAGACTTAAATGCCTGGGTGGGAATCTTCAGAGAATTTTCAGAAGCCATGGGCATTCAGGTGGACATGAACCAGCTTTTCGGCACTCTTTACAGAAAGGCTATGGAAGGGGAGGCAGACTGCGGCGGACTGCTGGCTTACAACTATTTCTCCGGAGAGCATATCACCGGATTTGAAGAGGGACGTCCTCTCTTTGTCCGCACACCGGAGAGCAGATTCAATCTGGCAAACTTTATGAGAGTAAATCTGTTCACTTCTCTGGGCGCTTTAAAGACTGGTATGGATATCCTTCTGAAGGAAGAAGGCGTGAAGCTGGACAAGATCCTGGGACATGGAGGTCTGTTCAAGACCAAAGGCGTAGGACAGAATATCCTGGCTGCAGCTATTGATACTCCTGTAACTGTTATGGAGACAGCAGGAGAAGGCGGCGCCTGGGGTATTGCGGTACTGGCTTCCTATCTGATCAATAAAGAAGAAGGAGAGACTCTGGAAGAGTATCTGGATAATAAAGTCTTTGCTGGACAGGAAGGCGTTGAAGTACAGCCGGATGAGAATGATGTCAAAGGCTTTGATGAATTTATGGTAAGATACAAAGAAGGTCTGGCCATTGAGCGGGCAGCAGTAGACCATCTGAAATAAAAGATAAACTGCAGGACCAGGGGGCTGCTGCATTAAGCGTATATCAGGAATATTTATACATTTTATGCGAATTTGTCGAGTATGGCTTTGAGACCATAGGCTCAAAGCAACGCAGACTGAGCAATAAAATGTATAAATATTCTCGATTTTATCTTAATGCAGCGGTCCCCTGGACTGATATGGGAGGAAGACTATGAATATAGAGAAGATCGTACTTAATGAGGAAAGAAATGTGACCCTTACTGCCTATATCCAAGAGACAGAGGGAAGGTTTGACTATATTGAGAAGCGTCCGGGAATGCTGATCATTCCGGGAGGGGGCTATCAGTACTGCTCTGAACGGGAAGCGGACCCGCCTGCCATGGCTTTTCTGAAAGCCGGGTTTCAGGTATTTATTCTCCAATACTCCATAGGCAAAGACGCCGCATGGCCAAATCCTCTGAATGACTATGAGGCAGCTATGGAGCTGATACAGTCAAAAGAGGGAGAGTGGAAGGTATACAAAGATAAGATTGCTGTTTTAGGCTTTTCTGCAGGAGGACATCTGGCGGCCTGTGGGGCCACGATGGCAGAACACAGGCCTGCAGCGGCTGTGCTGGGATATGCGGTAACCCTGGGAGACATGGTGAAAAACTGCGAAGAGACAGCTCCCGATGTGGTATCGGCGGTAGACAGACATACCTGTCCCTGCTTTGTTTTTGCCACCAGGGATGACAGCGTAGTCCCCATAGAAAACTCTCTGGAATTTGTAACCGCTCTGGCCAAAAACGGGGTTTCCTTTGAAACTCATATATACGCCTACGGACCTCACGGATTTTCCACAGGGGATACTTCCGTTCAATATAAAGATTCCCATCTGTGCAGCCGGGCGCCCCGGTGGACGGAAGACAGTATTGCATGGCTGAGGGATGTGCTGGGAGACTTTGGAGAGAAGACCATGACAGCCCCTGTCTGCCCAAAACATGTGACAGGAGACTATGACGACTACCTTTCTCTGGAATGTACCCTGGGCTATCTGCGGCATTGTGAAAAAGCCGCCCCTGTGATGGAGCCTTTCCTGAAATGGCTGGAAGAAAACCGGCAGCAGGTGGCAGACCACATAGGACCTGCCGCAGGAGAGATCACCAGAAGAGAAGGCATAGAGGGATTCTGGCTGATGACAGATAAACGCACCCTCCGGGAAATCCTGGGAAATACAGACCTGTCTTTGGAAGAGCAGGAAAGTTTGAGAAAAGGGCTGGAAAAAATTGAAAATTGCCCTTAAGGAAATATTGAGATTGTCCCGGCGCATCTGGGAAGGCGAGTTTTTTGGTAGTAAGCTATAAGGTACGGTGGCAGATTCAGAAAGCGGATTTATAACCGTAGGGCCTCGGCTGAAAGTACGGTTGCAGATTTGAAAAGTCGTTTTATAACCGTAAGAAACCGGCTAAAGATACGGTTGTAGACCCAGAAAATCGATTTATAACCGTAGGATCTTGCCTGAAAGTACGGTTGTAGATCCAAAAAGTCCCTTTATAACTGTAAGGAGCTACTTAAACTGCACGGATTAAAAATTATCAGGTCTATTATGGACTGTAAATTGTAGACTGCCCTCAACTCTGAGACTTCCGGTACCTGCCGGGAGTCTTTCCTGTATATTCCCGGAATACCTTAATGAAATGGCTTTCGCTGGAAAAGCACAGGGCAGCGCTGATTTCAGACAGAGGATAATCTGTGTACAGAAGCATGGACTTGGCAGTTTCCAGCCGCTCTTTCTGCACATAAGAAAGTGGACTCATTCCCGTCTCTTCCTTGAAGAGATGAGAAAGCCTTCCGCTGCTCAACCCGGAGGCGTCCGCTAACTGCTCCAGGGAAATTTTCTCCTGGATATGGCTGTGGATGTAGTGAATGGTGCTGCGGATGGCCTTGGAGTAGGGCGGTGATTCCTGCTTATGCTTCACGGCGCTGACAAAGTCTTTCAGAGCCCGGTTTCTAAGGCCTTCTATCTGAGAAAGGGAGGTACATTCCTCAGAGGTCTGGATATAACTGTCGCTCATGGCGTAGGCCAGATCTTCAGGGACTCCTCCGTCCATAGCAGCTCTGGTGATCTGGGTGATAAAAGAGATAAAAATAATCTGTTCCTGGCGCAGAGGATTGGTACTAAGCTTTCCGGCCTGGCCGGTCTTATTTAAATTTTCCACGCATTTTCTGGCCAGGACAAGGTTTCCCATACGCACTGCTTCCAGCATGTCTTTTTCATAACGGTAGGGCGTATGGGGAACAAAAGATTCCCTGGATGCCAGGAGGATCTGCCGTGTTTTTTTGTCTAAAAAATTAAAATTATCTTTCTCAAAAATACTCATAATCTTTCTCCCAGAATGATTTTTCATAGAACTTTTATCAGATAGATACCCGATTCCGGTGATTCCCAACTTTGAACTGCTGTAGCAGGAAGCCCCCCTGCTTTATCTCCAGGGGCTTTCGGGTTTTGCATATTTAGGTAATCGTATCATTTATAGGATACCAGAAAAAATGCAGCATTTAAATAATAAAAACAGCAAAAACATGATATTTTTTTGCGGGGATTTGTGATAGCTTTAAGCCATAAAGACATTGCAAAGGAGCGATAGAAATGAAACGTGATGTAAAAGGGATTATCAGGGAAATGACCCTGGAAGAAAAGGCCGGTATGTGCTCTGGAAAGGACTTCTGGCATTTAAAAGGAGTAGAGAGACTGGGAATTCCGGAAGTGATGGTCAGCGACGGACCTCACGGATTGAGAAAACAGGCGGCAGAGGCTGACCACCTGGGACTGAATGAAAGTATCAAGGCCGTGTGCTTCCCTACTGCCTGTGCTACAGCATGCTCATTTGACAGAGATCTGCTGGAGGAAATGGGAGAGAGAATCGGTGATGAATGCCAGGCTGAGGACCTGTCTGTAATTCTGGGACCTGCAGTGAATATTAAACGTTCACCTCTCTGCGGAAGAAACTTTGAGTATTTTTCAGAAGACCCATACCTGGCTTCTCAGATGGCTGCAGCTCACATTAAGGGCGTACAGTCTAAAAATGTGGGAACTTCTATTAAGCATTTTGCAGCAAATAATCAGGAACACAGGAGAATGTCCTGTTCTTCAGAAGTAGATGAAAGAACTTTAAGAGAAATCTATCTGGCTGCTTTTGAAACTGCCATCAAAGAAGGAAAGCCGGATACGGTTATGTGTTCTTATAACCGGATCAATGGAGAGTTTGCTTCAGAAAACCACTGGCTTCTTACAGAAGTTCTGAGAGATGAATGGGGCTTTGATGGTTATGTAATGTCCGACTGGGGGGCAGTGAATGACCGTGTAAAAGGCTTAAAAGCAGGACTTGAACTGGAAATGCCTGCAAGCGGCGGCACTACAGATAAAGAAATCGTAGAAGCTGTAAAGAATGGAGAGCTGGATGAAGCTGTTTTGGACAGAGCTGTAGAAAGAATCCTGAACATTGTCTTCAAGTTTGCAGATAACCGTCAGGAAGGTAAATTTGACAAAGAGGAAGACCACAAGCTGGCTGCGAAGATAGAGGCAGAGTCTATGGTACTTCTGAAAAATGAGGGGGTACTTCCTCTTCCAACCCAGGGAAAGAAGATCGCTTTTATCGGAAAATTCGCAGAGGCTCCCAGATTCCAGGGCGGAGGAAGCTCTCACATCAATTCCTTCAAGATCACCGGCGCTCTGGAAGCTGCAAAAGAGGTGGCCCAGGTTACTTATGCTCAGGGCTATGACATTAAAGAAGACGTTATTGACCAGGATATGCTGAATCAGGCGGTAGAGACTGCAAAAGAAGCAGATGTGGCAGTTATCTTTGCGGGACTTCCCGATGCCTTTGAGTCGGAAGGATATGACAGAAGCCACATGAGAATGCCGGAATGCCAGAATACCCTGATTTCTGAAATCGCAAAGGTACAGGAAAATGTAGTAGTTGTTCTTCACAATGGTTCTCCAGTGGAAATGCCCTGGGCAGATGAGGTAAAGGGAATCCTGGAAGCTTATCTGGGAGGACAGGCTGTAGGCCAGGCAGAAGTAGATGTACTTTTCGGAAAGGCAAATCCATGTGGAAAACTGGCAGAGACAATTCCTTACAAACTTGCCGATAATCCATCTTATCTGAACTTCCCGGGAGATGGTCAGACAGTAGCGTATAATGAAGGGGTATTTGTAGGATACCGCTATTATGATACAAAAGAAATGCCAGTACGCTATCCCTTTGGATACGGCCTCAGCTATACGACTTTTGAATACAGCGACCTTCAGCTTTCAGCAGATAAGATTAAAGATACAGATACCTTAAAGGTTACCCTGAAAGTAAAGAATACAGGAGACAGAGCCGGAAAAGAAATCGTACAGCTTTATGTGGCAGACAAGACCGGAGCTGCCTGCCGTCCGGTGAAAGAACTGAAAAACTTTGTAAAGGTAGAGCTTCAGCCTCAGGAAGAGAAGACTGTGGAAATGGAGCTGGATAAGAGAAGCTTTGCATGGTACAATACCCAGATCCATGACTGGTATGCAGCTTCCGGAGAATATGAAATCCTGGCAGCAGCTTCCTCCAGAGACATCCGCTTAAAGAAAACTGTATATGTAGAAAGCACTACAGAACTGCCTATCCATGTACACATGAATACAACTATCGGAGAACTTCTGGAAAATCCAAGGACAAAAGCTGTAATTGAGGGAATGACAGACAGTCTTATCCAGCATATGGGCGGCTCTTCAGGCGATGAAGAGGAAGAAAGCGCAGCTTCTGAAGCAATCAGCAAGGAGATGTCCCTGAAGATGATGGAGAATTCTCCTCTCAGAACTCTGAGAAGCTTTATGGGAATGAGTACCGGAGAAATTCAGGAACTGATCGTGAAGCTGCAGGCAGCGGCAGATAACAAATAACATTTTATATGGCAGAGGAATATATGCCCCGAGCCTGTCAAGCAAATGCTATTTTGGCTCCTGAAGAATAAAAAGAAAGAATCCCTTAGTCGAAGGCTTGTCTTTATACAGTCCGACTAAGGGAGTTTCTGGTCTCTACGGCCCGAAATGAAGGAATCGGGGCTTGGGAGGTAGAAAAGTAGGTGTCCCTGCGGCCCAGAATGAGGAAATCGGGAGCTGGTAGGTAGAAAAGGTCATGCCTCTGCGGCTCGAAATGAGGAAATCGAGACCTGGGCGGTAGAAAAGTAGGTGTCCCTGCGGCCCAGAATGAGGAAATCGGGCCCTGGGAGGTAGAAAAGCCTGTATCCCTGCGGCCCAGAATAAGGAAATCGGTCCCTAGGCGGTAGAAAGGCCCATGTCCCTGTGGCCCAGAATAAGAAAATCAAGATATGAGCGGTAGTAATGTAGTCAAGAGAAAGGAATCCCCTATATCGCCGACAGTTTAAAAGAATCCCCCCAGGATCTCTGCTTATTTATACCAGCAAGAGGCCTCCGAGGGGATTTTCTTTTTTATACGATCTTAGAACTTTGGCTTTTCCAATTTTTCTGTTCAGCAGAAACTCAGAAAGAACGCGCACTCTTCGTCATTGCATTTCTTTGCATCTTCTGATTTCATATTGCAGTGAAATACATGAGGAAGGAGGTTGTCTTTATTTCCATAAAAGTGATACTGAAAGGGCACGCTGCACCGGGTCAGGGCAGAGGCCATCAGGAGTGTGGGCTCTTTTAAGAAATCCCCTGTGGCTGTCATAAGAAAGACTGGAGGGAAGTCTTCTGTTACATGGGAAACCACGTTGAGAAGTTCCAGCTCTTCTTTGGTACCCTTCTGAGGAAGGTAGTCAGCCATCAGCGCCAGGGTCTGTTCATTTGGAGAGATCTGCTCTGCGTCTACCACATAGGCGCCGCAGTTGAGGGCCACCGCCTGAGGAGCGAAGCCCTGGGGAGTCTGGAAACTGTATTTCCGGGCATATTCTTTGTTGGTGCATATTGCACAGTAGAGGCCAAGGATATTTCCTCCTGCAGAATCTCCTACTCCAAAAATATGACGGGTATCAAAATCATATTCTTCCTGATGGGCAAATACCCAGGAGAAGGCCAGGTTTGTGTCTTCTAAAGGAGCCGGATATTTAAACTCCGGTGCGAGGCGGTAGGTGAAGTTTACAACTGCAAATCCTCTTTGGGCCAGGCTCATGCAGTAATACTGATATCGCTCCTTATCTCCATATACCCAGCCGCCGCCGTGGACACTGACAATGACAGGGAGCTTTTCCCCGGCTCTGTCCTTTGGCCGGTAAACGTCCAGTACCTGCCATTTGGGGTCAGAACCATAGAGAATATCGTCATACCGAATCACATCTTCAGGGGTTGTCAATCCGGCGTCCCGGATATCATCTCCTTCTTTAAAACTTTTCCGAATAAAATCACTTACTGCTGACATTTCTCCATCCCTTCCTCTCTGAAAATCTTAATGTTCCGAGAAGCCTATGGACCTCTCGGAACATCGCTTTTATACTCTTAACGTCCGATATCGTATACGCTGCGGACTCGGAGGCCTACAGGCTCTCCTCTTAAAATTTTTACTCTTCGTTCTCCGCCGTTCATATCAAAATAGTTGTCTTCCAGAACAAGATCCTCCTTTTCATTGAGAATCTCCACGCTTTTTGCATAGGAAGAAGCTTTTACTACCAGTTCATCTCCATCTACCTGAACCTGAAGCTGAGGGTCTACATAGTGGAAATATTTAGGGTAGGAGAAGATGACGGTCCCGGAAGAAAGAATATTTCCATTTTCTTCTACATGATAGCTTACATATTCCTCAAACAAATCGGCTTCTGGAAGGAGCACTTTATCCAGCCAACAGGCAGAGAGGGGAGCTACGGTGATTTCCTGGGATTCTTCCCGTATCACAGATGCGTCGGCTTTTCTCAGAGCCCATTTTACTGTGAGATGTTTTTCCTCTTTTGTCTCATTTGCCACATTTAAGCGGATAGACTTTTCAAAGGCAAAATGCTGGTGGTTCATATCTGCAGAAGCAGTCATCCAGTTCTGCTCTTCACAGGAGATCATTACCGGAGCAAAGAACCGCTTTGCATAGTAGTGAAGAGCCTTCCACCGTCCGCAGTAGTCGATAGAAGACCAGGAAGTTACGGGCCAGCAGTCATTTAACTGCCAGTAAACTGCACCCATACACTGTCCCCGGTTTCTCCGGAAGTGCTCTACTCCATAGCGGATGCCGTCTGCCTGAAGAAGCTGAGAGGCATATACCAGGGAGGAAAAATCGTAAGGGTACTTGTAGGTCTGCTGGAGGTAATACAGGATTTTTCCGTTGGCAGCGTCATTTCTCTGATGCTTTTCCATTACATAGGAGAAGATGTTCCAGTCCTGAGGATCATCGCTGATTCCCTCCTCCACTGTTTTGACCGAAGGGAAGGCCTGGAATCCGAACTCAGAAAGATAGCGGAAACCGTACTTTCTATATTCGGAGAACGGTTTGTTTCCGTGCCATACCTGCCAGAAATGCACGTCTCCCCGGTTGGGGTCCTGGGGATCGTCGAAGGAGCCCCCTGAAGAAGGGCTGGAGGGCCAGTAAAAGGTTTCCGGGTCGTATTTCTGGAGAACTTTGGGGATGATGCGCTCAAACATGAAAAGATAATCCCGGACCTCAGATGGTTTAGAAACCCACAGTCCGTCTTTGACAAAGGACTCCATTTCATTATTGCCGCACCACAGGCCCAGACTGGCATGATGGCGGAGGCGTTTGATATTGTCTATAAATTCCCGAGTGATATTTTCTTCAAATTTGGCTGTAAGCTCATAAACGGAGCAGGCAAACATAAAGTCTTCCCAGACTACCAGGCCCAGCTCATCGCAAAGGTCAAAGAATTCGTCGTCGGGATAGTAGCCGCCGCCCCATACACGGATACTGTTGAAGTTGGCCAGTCTGGCATCCTCCAGGAGCCGGCGGCGCTTCTGGGAGCTGAGCCTTCCAAGAAGGTGTTCTTCAGGAATGTAATCTCCGCCCATGGCAAAGTATTTTACGCCATTTACCATGTGGGCAAAAGATTCTCCCCACTGGTCTTTTTCTACACACATGGTCATAGTCCGAAGACCGATTCTCCGGTTCCAGGTATCCAGTACTTCTCCTTTATACAGCAGGTCAAGGGTTACCTGGTACAGGGGCTGGTCTCCCAGGCCGTTGGGCCACCAGAGTTCCGGCTCCGAAATCAGGGCAGATTCCGGGTTGTTTTCCAGAGTAAAGGAAGCTCCGTCAGGGGCAGTTACAGTTACCTGATAACCATAGAAGGCCCCTTCTTCTGTGCCGCACAGCTCTTGGAAGGCCTGCTCCTTTTTCCACTCTCTGGCACTGTAAAAAGAAGGCGCAAAATGAAGAGTCACTTTTCCGTCTTTGTGCTCCTGGGTTACGTATACAGAGTCAATCCGGGCTTTGGAAATCCCCAGCAGGGCGACGCTGCGGAAAATTCCTGCATCAGGGAGATGAGCGCCCCAATCCCAGCCATACATATAATGGGCTTTTCGGATATGGCTGAATCCTTCCCAGGCGTCTTCGCTGCCTCGGGTAGGACATTCTGCAAAGGCCTTTGCGGCGGCCTCAAGGGGGGAGTGGAGCACTGCTTCCAGGATATTCCCTTCAGATTTTAAGATGCCGACTACAGGGAATTCCCAGGTCCGGTGCATATTGAAAGCATGACCCAGCAAAATGCCGTTTAAGTAAATATCAGCCATGGTATCGATGCCCTCAAAGCGGAGGAGGGCCTGCTCCTGGTCCAGAAGTCCGGGAGCAGCATCGAAAGTACAGCTGTAAATAAAGTCATGATTGATCTCGTCTCGGACAAGCTCTTCGTTTCCCTTCCAGTAAGGTTCCGGGATTTTATTATTTTCGGCCAGAACAGTATAGACACTGGTAGGAATGGATGTAGGGAAAGATTCTTGAGAGTCTGCTCTCCTGAGGCGCCAGCCTGTATCCAGAATTTGCTTGATCATGTTCTTTTACCTCCTGATATATAAAGCTTTATAGATTATCCCATGATTACTTTTACTTCTACCTGATCTTTTTCTTTAGAGAAGGGAATCAGATTACCCTTTACCGCAGTACCGTCTACGGTCATGGAAGCCACGCCTTTTTCCACATGGTCAGGATTTGATACCTGGATGTGATAGGTTACGCCTCTGTATTTTCTGGTTACGGTGAAATCCCCGAAATCACCTGGAACACATGGATCTACTTTCAGTCCCTGAAGAGTGGGCTGGATTCCCAGGATATATTGGGAAATATTTACAAAGGTCCAGGCTGCCGTACCGGTAAGCCAGCTGTTCTTGGCTTCTCCGAAATTAGGAGCATCCTTGCCTGCCACCATCTGAGAGTATACGTAAGGCTCTGTACGATGAACTTCACTGATTTCTTCTAAGAAGGCCGGGCAGATCTTCTGGTAGACTTCAAAGGCTCTTTCTCCTCTGCCTACAATGGCTTCTGAAATGGAAACCCATGGATTGTTATGGCAGAAAATACCTCCGTTTTCCTTATATCCCGGCGGATAGGAGGAAATTTCTCCCAGGTTCAGATAATAACGGGTATAAGGAGGCTGCAGGATTGTAATGCCGTATTTTGTATCCAGTATTTCTTTTACAGAGTCAAGGGCCTGGACTGCAAGCCCTTCTTCGATGCCTACGCCTGAGAGAGGAAGGAATCCCTGAGGTTCAATGTAGATTTTTCCTTCTTCACATTCATGAGAGCCTACCTTGTCAGAATTTGCGTCATAGGCCCGAAGGAACCATTTTCCATCCCAGCCGTCTTTCAAGATTGCCTGGTAGACTTTGTCTACTTCTTCAAGAGCGTAGTCTGCTTCTTTATCCATGCTGATAAGTTTACATAAATCTGCATATTCTCTTCCGTATTTTACAAACATGCCGGCGATAAATACAGATTCTGCCACAGGTCCTTCGCTGGGACCAAAGGTCTGGAAAGATTCTCCCGGATGTTCAGAATAGCAATTCAGGTTCAGACAGTCGTTCCAGTCTGCTCTTCCGATAAGAGGAAGGCCGTGAGGTCCTTTATGGGCAGCGATAAAATCAAAGGAACGTTTCAGGTGTTCCATAAGGGGAACTGCTGTGGACATATCGTTGTCAAAAGGCACCTGTTCTTCCAGAATCGAAAGATCTCCGGTTTCACGGATATAGGCGTTTACTGCAGCGATAAGCCACAGAGGATCGTCGTTGAATCCGCTTCCGATATCGGAATTTCCCTTTTTGGTCAGGGGCTGATACTGGTGGTAAGCGCTGCCGTCTGGGAACTGTGTGGAAGCAATGTCAATGATACGGTCTCTTGCCCGTTCTGGAATAAGATGGAGAAATCCCAGAAGGTCCTGACAGGAATCACGGAATCCCATGCCTCTGCCGATACCTGATTCATAATAAGAAGCAGACCGGGACATATTAAAGGTTACCATACATTGATACTGGTTCCAGATATTCACCATGCGGTTTACTTTATCATCAGAAGATGCTGCCTGGAAATTGGATAAGAGCTCTTTCCAATAACGGCACAGTTCTTCAAAGGCCTGATCTACAGTCTTTTCGTCTCCATATTTTTCCAGAAGCTTTCTGGCTTTGGCTTTATTTACAACATTTGGAGCTTCCCATTTTTCTTCCTGAGGATTTTCTGCGTAGCCCAGGACAAAAATGAAGGTTTTCCTTTCTCCCGGTTCCAGACAAAGGTCCAGCTGATGGGCAGCGATGGGATACCAGCCGCTGGCTACAGAATCTGTCAGTTCTCCTGCCAGAACGGCTTTGGGAGCTTCCGGTCCCTGGTAAACGCCCAGGAATGCGTCTCTGCTGGTGTCGAAATGGCTTACAGGAGCATTGACACTGTAGAAAGCATAGTGATTCCGGCGTTCTCTGTATTCTGTTTTATGGTAGATGGCAGAACCTTCAATCTCCACTTCTCCGGTGCTTAAGTTCCGCTGGAAGTTTCTGGAGTCGTCGTCTGCATTCCAGAGACACCATTCTACATAGGAGAAAAGCTGGAAATTTTTCTTTTCAGAAGAACGGTTGGTCAGGGTAACCTTCTGGATCTGGCAGGGATCCTCTGTAGGAACAAAGCACAGCGCCTGGGCTTTAAGACCGTTTTTCTCTCCAGTGAAGCGGCTGTAGCCAAGGCCGTGACGGCATTCATAAAAGTCCAGAGGGGTCTTTGTGGGCTGCCAGCCAGGATTCCAGACAGAATCTCCCTCTTTAATATAAAAATAATGGCCATTGTTATCATAGGGAACATTGTTGTACCGATAACGGGTGATACGCAGAAGTTTTGCATCCTTATAGAAGCAGTAGCCGCCGCCGGTATTGGAAATAAGACGGAAAAAGCTATTGGTTCCCAGATAGTTGATCCACGGCAGGGGAGTATCCGGGCGCTCAATTACATATTCCATAGAAGCGTCATCAAAAAATCCGTATTTCATAGTGAAAATCCTCCTGATTATCTTATCAAATAAATTTCGAAAACGATTTAGAAATAATGGCAGAAAATAATCAGTCACTATGTATAAAACCTATCAGTCATTAAACTGCAAGACGATTATAACAAAAGGAACAGGGAAATACAAGGCAAAAGTAAGAAAAATGAATATAATTTATCAGGGCTCGAAAACAAAATTGCGAAATGTTTTCGTAAGAGAAAAGAAAAATAAACAGGAGTTTTTGAAAAAAACACCAGAAAACAGTGCCATATCCATGATAAAAATGTTATATTATTGTTTAACTGTATGAAAAAACTTGAATTTACGAAATGCCATTGCGAAAATCAAGGAGGATATCTAAAATCTGATGCAGGAAAACGATTTAGTAAAAGTGGAGAAGTTGTCAGTGAATAAGGAGGTGGAGACAGATATATGGGAGAGAGCGTATCACTGAAAGATATTGCAAAAGCTTGTAATGTTTCTGTTTCCACAGTCAGTAAGGCGATGAACGACAGGGCTGACGTAAGCAGCGCAAAGAAAGAAGAAATCCGCAGGGTTGCCAGGGAGATGAATTATGTCCCAAACTATATGGCCTCTGCCCTGAAAAATCAGTATACCAGAAATATTGGCGTGATCCTTGCGGAAGAAGCAGGACAGGGTTTGACCCATGAGCATTTCGCCAAGATACTGAACAGTTTTAAGGATACGGTGGAAGAAAGAGGATATGTGATCACTTTTTTAAATACCAGCAATTCACCCAGCCGGTTTTCCTATATGAAACAATGTCAATATATGAAGTATGACGGGGTGCTTGTGGTCTGCGCAGACTTTCATCAGAAGGAGCTGGATGAGCTTCTTTCATCCAATATACCTGTGGTGGTTATTGACCATACGTTAAAGAAACATGTGAATATTGCGTCTAATCAATATGGAGATATGCGCAGACTGATGCAGTTTGTCTTTGACAGAGGACATCGGAAAATCGCATATATTCATGGGAAAAACAGCGAAGTGACAAGAGGACGATTATCTGCGTATCTGGATTTTATGAATGAGCATCATCTTCAGGTTCCGAAAGAATATGTGTATACCTGTCCTTACAGAGATGTGGAGAGGGCCAATGCTCTGACCAAGGCAGTGCTGGCCCTGCCCAATCGCCCTACCTGTATCCTTTATCCCGATGACCTGGCGGCCATCAGCGGGCTGGGCGTGATGCAGGAGATGGGAGTCAGGGTTCCTGAAGACATTTCTATTGCCGGTTATGACGGGATCAGTATTGCAGGGATTGTAAGACCAAGGCTTACCACTATCCGCCAGGATACGGTTTCTATAGGGATCCAGGCAGGAAACAAGCTGATCAACAGAATTGAATTTCCTGGTATAGGGATAGATGGAGAAACGGTTACCGTGGATAGTATGGTAGAGCCGGGAGAAAGCGTAGGCGTTGTGAAAAAAGCGTGAAGGGAACAGACAATGCAGATGCACAGAAGAAACTGGATGATTTGACAAAAGCTGTGGAAGGAATGGCAGAGTAGTTTTTGCCAAAGTGATATGTAGTAAGACAAAAATTATAGATAAATTTATCAAGTATAAGGAGATTTGTATAAGGGATTTTCTAAAGATTTTATATGGGGCGCTGCTACCAGCGCCTATCAGATTGAGGGCGGCGTCGATAGTACCGGAAAGGGGCTTCATATCTGGGATGTGTATACAAAAGAGCCGGGTAAGGTCTACTGCGGGCATACGGGAGATATTGCCTGTGACCATTATCACCGCTTTCAGGAAGATGTGGGAATCATGAAAGAGATGGGACTGAAAGCATACCGGTTTTCCATAGATTGGTCTCGGGTTCTGCCGGAAGGAACAGGGAGAGTAAATGAAGAAGGGGTACAGTTTTACAGCAATCTAATCGACACTCTTTTAGAAAACAGGATTGAGCCCTATATAACACTGTATCACTGGGAACTGCCATATGAACTGTATAAAAAAGGCGGCTGGATGAACCGGGATATTGCAGAGTGGTTTGGAGAATATGCACGTCTCATAGCAGAGTGTTTCAGTGACAGAGTGACCCATTTCTTTACGCTGAATGAGCCGCAGTGCTTCGTAGGGCTGGGATTTCTGTCAGGGGGTACATGCACCGGGGCTTAAGTGCTCCATGCGGGATACCTTTGAGATGGCTCATAATGCTCTCCGTGCCCATGGAAGGGCTGTACAGATGCTGAGGCAGTATGCAAAGCAGCCGCTGATAATCGGTTATGCGCCTACCAGCGGAATTATTTATCCGGCTTCAGACCGCCCGGAGGATATTGAAGCGGCCAGGCAAAAGTATTTCTCCATGCCTGAGGAGGATTAGAACTGGACATGGAATGTGGCATGGTGGTCAGATCCTGTTCTTCTGGGTCATTATCCGGAAGAGGGCCTGATCAGATATGAGAAATATCTGCCCAAGATTACAGAGGAGGATATGAGGCTTATCTCCGAGCCTATTGATATGTATGGGCAGAACATCTACAATGGAAGAGCGTTTCGTATGGGAGCAGATGGAAAACCGGAGGAAGTGGACCGCATACCCGGATATGCTAAGACAGCAGCCAACTGGCCGGTGACCCCTGAGTGCCTGTACTGGGGTCCGAAATTTTTGTATGAGAGATATCAAAAGCCTATTTATATCACCGAGAACGGCATGGCGTGCCATGACACAATATCCCTGGATGGAAAGGTCCATGACCCAAACAGGATTGACTTTTTGGCACGATATCTGGGACAGCTGAAAAGAGCGGCGAAAGAGATTGATCTGAAAGGGTATTTTCAGTGGTCACTTATGGATAATTTTGAGTGGGAGAAAGGATATGCAGAACGGTTCGGTCTCGTCTACGTGGACTTTGACACCCAGGAACGTATACTGAAGGATTCAGCATACTGGTATAGAGACGTAATCCGGACGAATGGCAGTGAATTATGAATTACATCATGGGAATCACATTATAGATAAGCATCAGGAACATAATGTAAAGCGGGTGGGACTGTGTGGATGTAATTTGCTCCAGCGGCTATTATCCGGCAGATGACTGGGAGGTAGAAGGAGAGACTGCTCTTGAAGAGCAGAGGAAATGGTATGAAAAAGCTTTCTGCACCATAGAAAAGAGACCATGGGTCAGTCAGAGAAGAGGCTCTGAAATATGCAGGGAATGATGGGCATGAGTTAAATATGGTCTTTCAGTTTGAACATGATAATCTGGATACTCTGGATGGCGAGCGCTGGGCATATCGGAAGGTTCCTCTGCCAGAACTGAAAGCAGTTTTAAGTAAATGGCAGAATCAGATGAATGGGAAAGCCTGGAATAGTCTGTATTGGACAAATCATGACCAGCCAAGAACCGTTTCAAGAAGAGGAAATGATGGCAAATACCGCAAGGAAAGCCAGAAAATGCTCTATACTATGCTTATGACCATGCAGGGGACTCCTTACATTTATCAGGGCGAAGAGATTGGAATGACCAATGTTGCCTTTGACTCCATTGAGGACTACGATGATGTGGAAATCCATAACTGCTGGAGAGAGCGCGTTATAAACGGAAACGCTGATCCTGACAAATTGCTGGATGGTATACGCTACAGAGCCAGAGATAATGCCAGAACACCTATGCAGTGGGATGATACTGAAAACGCAGGATTTACCACCGGAACTCCTTGGCTGAAGGTAAACCCTAATTATAAAGAAATAAATGTGAAAGAGGCTTTGACAGATAAGGATTCTATTTTGCATTATATGCAGCGTCTTATAAAAATGAGAAAAGAAAACGAAGTTGCTATATATGAAGACTTTCAAGAATACGAACCGGAAAACGAGCAGCTTTATATATATGAAAGAAATTTCGAAGAAAAACAGATGCTGGTTGTTCTGAATTTTTCTGAAGAGAGGGCAAAGTTTACGATGCCGGAGGAATGGAAGGGGAAGAAAACAGAACTGCTCATTACGAATTATCCTGGAGAAAAGGAACTGAAGAATAGAGAGCTGGAGCCTTATGAGGCCATTGTTTGGTTAGCCTTATAGGGATTGTTCGGGAACTTTATTTGAAGCCATATAGAAAGCTGTGTCAATGCTGCTATGAAAGGAGTAATCTAAAAATGACACACTATGAGAGAATTCATTTGGCGATGGCCCACAAGGAGCCTGATCGTGTGCCGGTTATGTGCCAGCTGAGTCAGGGATATATGGCAAAAAACGGCGGTGAAGCACCCTTCGATATGTATTTCAATGCAGAGAGTGCAGCCAGGGCCTTTTTTAAGACACGTAAAGATTTAGATTTTGATGGTATTCTTTTAAATGTATGTTTCGAGGACAACTGGCGTGAAATTTATGAACAGACGAAGGCAGAGAATACTGTGAATGGGGAACGTTATATCCTTCCGGATGGACGTGTGTATGAGAACCGAAACGACCAACTTACGCTTATCCATGATCCTGGCAAGGAAGAGAAACTTATGGACATCGAGGATATTGAGCCAGATAATATACCTTTGCGGCTTGACTATTCCGATGCTATGGAGCTTCACAAGCTGGCAGTAGCGGAAGGAAAGCGGGAGAGTTTTTCAGTACACGGGGAGATTGTCTCTCCTTTTGACTGTTTATGTGTGCTTCTGGGCCTGGAAAACGCTCTGATGGCTATGATTACGGACGGGGAAAAGTGTGAATCTATTCTAGAACGTTATGTGAATCAGTGTGTGGCTTTTGCAAAGGCACAAATTGATGTGGGCGTGGATACCATGAAGATATCTTCCCCTTTTGCAGGAGGGAGTTTTATCTCTCCACAGTTTTACAAACGTTTTGTGGTTCCCTTTGAGAGAGAAGTAGTGCGCCAGATTCATACATATGCTCCGCAAATCCCGGTATATACCCATACTTGCGGATTTATCAGTGATCGGCTGGAACTAATGGCTTCAAGCGGCATTGATGGAATTGAGTGCATGGATCCGCCGCCTCTTGGCAATACAGAATTAAAAGATGCCAAGGCACGAGTGGGGGACAAACTCTTTTTAAAGGGAAATATGGACTCTGTCAACGTACTGCTTCAGGCAACGCCGGAGAGTCTGGAGGAATATGTGCGGGATTTGATCAGAGACGGTATGTGCGGAGGCGGATATATCTTAAGCTCTGCATGTTCGGTAGCGCCTAATGTGAAGCCTGAGATTTTAAAGCTGCTTGTACCTTTAGCCGAAAAATATGGTAGATATGCTGCGTTTTCGGAATAAACTCCAGACAAAGGGGCTTTGTATCCAAAATAAAGTGTACAGAGAGGAAGAGACTATTCCATAGAGATTCAGAGTTTTATGGAATAGTCTCTTCCTTATTCATCAGAGAGACAAAATCGGCATTGACCGATAGCCCTTTTTTAAAATTCAGGCATCAGAGGGAAGCGCATCCCCAGATGTCTTTGCGTTGAATTCCTGAATTGTCTTATTTAAAGAGAGCATCCTGGCATCCAGTTTTTCCACGATCTTTGAACATTCCTGGAGTTCCCGACTGATGTAATCAGGTGCATGGCCCTCAAATTTGTAATAAATTTTATGTTCCAGGCTGGCCCAGAAGTCCTGTGCTACTGTCCGGATCTGAATTTCTACCATAGTATCTACAAATCCTCCGGAAAGATAAATGGGAACAGATACCAGCATATGATAGCTCTGGTAGCCACTGTCCTTGGGATGCTTTATATAATCTTTCAGAGAAATGATCTTCAGATCCCCCTGCTTGGTGAGCATATCTGCAATCAGATAAATGTCCGAAGTAAAAGAACAGATTATACGGACTCCGGCAATGTCCCGGACATGTTTTACCATGTTTTTTACGTTGACTTCGTATCCATTCTTTTTCAGCTTTTTAACAATGCTTTCCGGTGTCTTGATCCTGGATTTAATATGTTCTATAGGAGTGTAATGGTGAACATGCTGGAATTCATCATTAAGTATTTCAATCTTGGTGTTGATCTCCTTTAAGGCGGCATTATAAAGGAACATAAGAGTTTCCCAGCTGTCTACATCCTCATAAAATTTCAGCGTTGAGAAGTTATCCAATCCTGTTTCACCTCCTTTAGACAAAAAAAGTCGCCGCTTTTATCAAGTATAGCAGAAAAGCGGCGAAGAGTCAAAACTATAAACATTTATATGGAAGTGTTTGTCACATGTCCAACTTCATATGGCCTGGTTTTATCAGTCCCATTTTTCGCATTTTTTCGGAAATAATGAGAGAAAGGATGCCAGGCAGGAGAAAATGGAGAAGGACGATTTTTATCAGTACAATTACAGGATCTTCTGACACAGTCATAGTCTGCCATGTCATAATCTGGCCCACAAAACCGGCAGTACCCATTCCGGAACCGGTGGCATTGTTGGTCATTCCTGCCAGCATGGTGCCTACAGGGCCCAGGATCCCACTGGAAATAATTGCAGGAAGCCAGATCAGTGGATGACGCATGATATTAGGAACCTGCAGCATAGAAGTGCCGATTCCCTGAGCCAGCAGTCCGGAAAGGCCGTTTTCTCTGTAGCTTGCAACAGCAAAGCCTACCATGTTGCAGCAGCAGCCGATAGTAGCGGCTCCGGCAGCCAGACCGGAGAGATTCAGAATAACTCCCAGGGCGGCAGAGCTGATGGGCAGAGTCAGGATCATTCCCATAAGCACGGATACAACGATCCCCATAAGGAAAGGCTGCTGCTCTGTTCCCCAGTTGATCATGGCTCCCAGCTGAGTCATCAGCCGGCTGATAGGAGGACCTACTAATATTCCAACGAAAGCACCCCCCAATATACCTGCCAGGGGAGCCAGGATAATATCCAGTTTTGTTTTCCCGGCTATAAGCCTGGAAAGTTCAATGGCGACATAGGCAGCAATAAAGGCTCCAAGAGGTTCTCCTGGGCCGGAAAGAAGAAGTGCCCCCTCTTCCGTAAAAACTGCTCCGGAAGAAATATTTCCGGCGAAGGCCCCTACCATACCTGCAGTAATGGCAGAGAGAACAACCAGAGGGCCTTCTTTAAAGCGGCAGGCCACTCCTGCACCAATTCCGGCACCGGTCATAGCAGCGGCAAATTTTCCGAACTGGTAGATAAGAGTTCCCCAGTTTCCTCCGATGAGATTGCCGATCTGCTGTATAATGGTGCCAATGATCAAAGTGGCAAAAAGGCCGTAGGCCATGCCGCTGAGTCCTTCAATGAAAATTCGGTTTAAAATTTTTTTCACAGCGTGGTCTCCTGTCAGCCGTCGATCTTCAGGTTTTTCAGAAGAGAACCTAAGGAGGTGGAGATTTCTTCGCTCTTTGGCAGCTCAAAATCAGGCTCTTCTGTTTTTTCTTCCTGAGGTTCAGCTAAAGCTTTCATGCTCAGGCTGATTTTTCCATCTTCGTTTTTAATTACTTTTGCTTTCACAGGGTCTCCTACAGACAGAACAGCTTTGGGAGATTTGATCCGTTTTTCTGATATTTGAGAGATATGTACCAGTCCGGAAATGCCGTTGCCCAGGTCAATAAAAGCTCCGTAAGTCTGAAGGGACTCTACCGTACCTTCTACAATGGTTCCAACCTTAATGTTCTGGATTTTCTCAAGCTTTTCTGCCTGAGCTTTATCCCTCAGAACTTCTTTTGCAGAGAGGATAAGACGGTTTTCCTGCTCATCTACTTCTGTTACTCTTACAGTGAGGGTCTTCTTTAAGTAATCTTCTGGATTTTCTACATAATGAAGGGCGAGCTGGGATACGGGGATAAAAGCCCGGATTCCTTCTACATAGGCAATAACTCCGCCCTTTACGATACCTTCTACGGTAACTTCAAAATCAGTTTTATCTTCCTGCATCTGGGCCAGCTTGTCCCAGATCAGCATATCATCATCCCGGAAATTAGAAAAAGATGCGTTGATCTCATTCATATAATCATCCATGGTTTCCTGTTTCTTAGTTTCTTCTGACATATGTTGCTCCTCCTTAAATTACTGCTTTATAAATTCAGGCATATTCATGCAAGCATGAAATGCCTGAACCTGGGAAATGATATCCCCCCTGAATTGCTCCGCCCTGCAGGCTCCCGCAATTCAGAAAACATTCGCATTCCAACCTATCGGTTTCCATGCTCATGTTTTAGGCGGGTTCCAACCTCAGGCTTTATTCTGCAAGCAGATAAAGCCTGACCTTTGAAATTTAATGATACTACCTGAATTGCTCCGCCCTGCAGGCTCCCGCAATTCAGAAAAACATTCGCATTCCAACCTGCCGGTTTCCATGCTCATGTTTTGACGGGGCTCAAATTCAGGCATATTCATGCAAGCATGAAATGCCTGAGCTTTCGCCCCTAGTATCATAACATAATTGCCAGGAAATTAGAAGTGTGATAGTA
Organism: Blautia sp. An81; assembly: GCF_002161285.1. Taxonomy (GTDB): domain Bacteria; phylum Bacillota; class Clostridia; order Lachnospirales; family Lachnospiraceae; genus Blautia; species Blautia ornithocaccae. The sequence continues at coordinate 83,000 of NZ_NFHH01000002.1, forward strand.
TAAAAAAAGAAGTGAAAATCTATGGTCGGAAAGGAATTTAGGAATGGCAAAGCAGAGAAAAATATATATTATCGGACATAAGAATCCGGATACGGATTCTATTTGTTCTGCTATCGCTTATGCGGATCTGAAGAACCGTTTGAATAAGGGAAATAAGTATGCAGCCAAGAGAGCGGGCCAGATAAATGAGGAGACAGAGTATGTGCTGAAAAGGTTTGGCGTGGAAGCGCCGGGGTATCTGTCTGATGTGGGAACTCAGGTGAAGGATATGGAGATCCGGGAGACTCCGGGAGTGGACAGCGGAATTTCCATAAAGGATGCCTGGGCCATCATGAAGCAGACCAGCGCAGTTACTTTGCCTATTACTAAGGAAGACGGGAAGCTGGAGGGACTGATCACTACTGGTGATATAGCAAAATCCTACATGGATGCCCATGATAATTATTTCTTGTCTAATGCCAGAACCCAGTTCAGGAGTATAGCCAATACGGTGGAGGGAACAGTTGTTACAGGAAATCCTCATGGATATTTTGTCAGAGGAAAGGTAGTCATCGGTGCCGCTCATCCGGATAAACTGGGGGAATTTCTGGAGGAAGATGATCTGGTAATACTTGGAGACCGGCATGAGGACCATCTCTGCGCCATAGAGCAGAATGTAAGCTGTATCATTGTCTGCAATCATACGGAAGTGACTCAGGATATCCGGGAGGCGGCAGAGAAGAATCAGTGCGTGATCATACAGTCTGCTCTGGATACTTTCAGTGTGGCAAGACTGATCAATCAGAGTATTCCTGTAAAGCACATTATGAAAAAGGATAATCTGATTACTTTCCAGACAGATGACTATACAGATAACATAAAAGATATCATGGTTAAGAACCGCCACAGAGCTTTCCCTGTAGTAAATAAACACGGAAAGTATATTGGTACGGTGTCCAGGAGAAATCTTCTTGGAATGAAGAAGAAACAGCTGATACTGGTAGACCATAATGAAAAGACCCAGGCGGTGGACAATATTGATTCTGCGGAAATTCTGGAGATCATAGACCATCACAGACTGGGCTCTCTGGAGACACTTCAGCCCATCGTGTTCCGCAACCAGCCTGTAGGGTGTACGGCAACCATACTCTATCAAATGTATGCGGAAAAAGCTTTGGAAATTGATCCCAAGATCGCGGGACTTCTCTGCGCAGCGATCATTTCAGATACGCTGATGTTCCGTTCTCCTACCTGCACATTATCAGACAAGATGGCGGCAGGGGCCCTGGCCTTAATTGCAGGAATTAATATAGAAGAGTTTGCAAAGGAAATGTTTACTGCAGGCAGCAATCTGAAAGGAAAGACCATAGAGGTTATTTTTTATCAGGATTTCAAGCGTTTTACTTCGGATAAGGTGAACTTTGGAGTGGGACAGATAAGTTCCATGAATGCAGAGGAGCTGAAAGACCTGAAGAAGAGACTTCTTCCTATGATGAAACATGAATGTGGAAAGAATGGCATTTCCATGGTGTTTTTTATGCTTACAAATATTTTGGAAGAATCATCAGAAATTATCTGTTATGGAGATGGCAGCGGAAAACTGGTAGAAGACTCTTTTGAGGTACAGGAAAAGGAAGGAGGATATCTGCTTCCTGGAGTGGTTTCCAGGAAAAAACAGCTGATTCCGGCCTTTATTGGAACCCTGCAGCAGAATAACAGCTGAGAGGAGAAGACAGAATGAGCAAAATAGAATGGAAGCCTGGGAACATGCTCTACCCTCTGCCGGTGGTAATGGTTACGGCAGCAGACGATGAGGGCCATGATAACATTATTACGGTAGCCTGGGCCGGTACGGTGTGCACCAATCCTCCCATGGTATCTATTTCCATAAGACCAGAGCGCCATACCTGGAAGATGATCCGGGATACGGGAGAATTTGTCATAAATCTCACCACAGAAAAGCTGGCTTATGCCACAGACTACTGCGGAGTAAAATCGGGAAGAGATGTGGACAAATTTCTGGAGACAGGACTGACCAGAGAGGCTGCAGCCCATGTAGGAGCGCCTATGATAAAAGAGTCACCTGTATCTATAGAGTGCAGAGTCCGTGAAGGGAAAGACTACGGAAGCCATTGGGTTTTTACTGCAGATGTACTGGCTGTCCATGTGGACAAAGACTATATGGACGAAAAAGGAAAGTTTGACCTGGCGGCAGCCCGTCCTATTGTATATTCCCACGGGGAATATTATGGATTGGGAAAACAGCTGGGAACCTTTGGATACAGCATTAAAAAAAGGAGAAAGAAAAAACAGAAAAAATGAAAGATAACATAGTACTGATAGGTATGCCCGGCTCAGGAAAAAGCACAGTGGGAGTGATTCTGGCCAAAGTGCTGGGATATTCCTTTATTGATTCAGACTTACTGATACAGAAGGCAGAAAAAAAATTGCTGAAAGAAATTATCGCCAGGGAAGGCCAGGAGGGATTCCTGAAAATTGAAAACAGGGTAAATGCTTCTATTGAAACAGAAAAGTCGGTAATTGCCACAGGGGGGAGCGTGGTTTACTGCCAGGAGGCTATGGAGCATCTGAAAGAAATCGGTACGGTCATCTATCTGCAGCTGGATTATCCAATACTGCGGAGGAGACTGGGAAACCTTATAGGAAGAGGTGTGGTCCTGAAAGAAGGACAGACACTGAAAGATTTATACGAGGAGAGGGTTCCTCTTTATGAAAAATACGCAGATTACATTATTGATGAGAAAAAAACAAATGCAGAGGGAACTTTGCAGAAAATATTGGAAATCCTGAATTGATTACAGAAAGAAGCTGGATACTGACAGGAAAAGCGGAACGTTAAAATGTTAATTTTTATTTACAAAAGCGTTTATCTGTTATAATATTATGGTTAAGTCATAAAATGATACCAAGGGTCCAAAATGCGAAACAATCCGTGGTATCATCACGATAAGATAAGTAATTATGGGTAGATTGTATTACAAGGGGAATTGGAGTATAAGAGCTTGTTTTTAGGACAAGCGTTTTAATATAGACGGCATAAGCCAAAATAAGAGGTGTGTATATGGAACAGTATATTATCAAAGGCGGTAATCCTTTAGTGGGAGAAGTCGAAATAGGTGGTGCGAAAAATGCGGCCCTTGCTATTCTGGCGGCAGCGATCATGACAGACGAGGTTGTGCATATTGAGAATCTGCCGGATGTGCGGGATATTAATGTACTGCTGGAGGCTATCAGAGAAATCGGAGCTACAGTAGAGCGCATCAGTCCTACAGAGGTAAAGATTGTAGGCGCTACCATCGGCAATATTACTGTTGAGTATGAATATATCAAAAAGATCCGGGCATCCTATTATCTGCTGGGAGCCCTTCTGGGAAAATATAAAAATGCAGAGGTTCCTCTTCCGGGAGGATGTAATATCGGCAGCCGTCCTATTGACCAGCATCTGAAAGGATTCCGGGCTTTAGGGGCATCTGTGGATATTATTCATGGCGCTGTAGTAGCAAAGGCAGAAGAGCTGAAAGGAAAACATATTTTCCTGGACATGGTTTCTGTAGGCGCGACGATCAATATTATGATGGCTGCAGCCATGGCAAACGGCAATACGACTATTGAAAATGCGGCAAAGGAACCCCATGTAGTAGATGTTGCTAACTTTTTGAACAGCATGGGCGCTAATATTAAAGGTGCTGGTACAGACGTGATCCGTATCAGAGGAGTGGAAAAACTTCACGGCACCAGTTATTCTATTATTCCAGATCAGATTGAGGCAGGCACATTTATGTGTGCCGCAGCAGCTACCATGGGAGATGTAATGGTGAAAAACGTTATACCTAAGCATCTGGAGGCAACTACCGCCAAGCTTGAGGAAATCGGATGTCAGGTAGAAGAGTTTGACGATGCTGTCCGGGTAGTTGCCAATAAACGTCTGAAGAGAACCAATGTAAAAACTATGCCATATCCGGGATATCCTACGGATATGCAGCCCCAGTTTGCAGTAGCTTTGACGCTGGCAGAGGGGACAAGTATTATTACAGAGAGTATTTTTGAAAATCGTTTTAAATATGTGGACGAGCTTGCCAGAATGGGTGCAGACATTAAGGTTGAGGGAAATACGGCAATTGTCAACGGTGTTTCCAAACTCACAGGGGCCCAGGTAAGCGCTCCCGATCTTCGGGCTGGGGCGGCTCTGGTAATCGCAGGTCTGGCGGCAGAAGGAATTACCATAGTAGATGATATTGTATATATCCAGAGAGGATATGAACGTTTTGAGGAAAAACTGAGAAGTCTCGGCGCGGAGATTGAAAGAGTTTCCAGCGAAAAAGAGATTAAGAAATTCCAATTTCGTGTTGGCTAGAAAATAGTACTTGACGAAGTAAGAAAAAAGCGTTAATGTATTATTCGAAAATTGAATACAGGATATTTTTTCTCTTATTCAGAGTGATGGAGTTACATAGGAACTGTGAAGTCACGGCAACCCCGCTTTGCGGAAGGTGCCAACCTGAGCGAATTAATCGAACAATAAGAGGATTCATATTGTATCATATGTGGGTCCGCTTGTGCGGGCCCTTTCCTATGCAGAAAAAACATCCGAATACCTGAATGGGTGAAAGACAAATGAAAGGGGAATATTATGGAAAAAAGATTATTTACATCTGAATCTGTTACTGAAGGCCATCCAGATAAAATGTGCGATGCCATTTCTGACGCCATTTTAGACGCTCTTATGGAAAAAGATCCTATGAGCCGTGTGGCCTGCGAGACAGCTACTACCACAGGAATGGTTATGGTCATGGGAGAAATCACCACCAAGGCCTATGTGGACATCCCTAAGATCGTCCGGGATACAGTACGAGAGATCGGTTACACAAGAGCAAAATACGGATTTGATGCAGATACCTGCGGCGTGATCACTACCATCGACGAGCAGTCTGCAGATATTGCCCTGGGCGTGGACAAGGCGCTGGAAGCCAAGGAGCATAAAATGTCTGAAGAAGAGCTGGATGCCATTGGTGCCGGAGATCAGGGGATGATGTTTGGATTTGCTACAGATGAGACAGAAGAATATATGCCTTATCCCATTGCTCTGGCTCATAAGCTGGCAAGACAGCTGACAAAAGTCCGGAAAGACGGCACTCTGACCTATTTAAGACCTGATGGAAAGACTCAGGTAACAGTAGAATATGACGAAAATGACCATCCCGTGCGTCTGGATGCAGTGGTCCTTTCTACACAGCATGATCCGGAAGTGACACAGGAACAGATTCATGAAGATATTAAGAAATATGTTTTTGATCCTATTCTTCCAAAGGAGATGGTAGATGAAAAAACTAAGTTCTTTATTAATCCTACAGGACGCTTTGTTATTGGCGGCCCTCACGGAGACAGCGGTCTCACCGGACGTAAAATTATCGTAGATACTTACGGTGGATATGCCCGCCACGGCGGCGGAGCTTTCTCCGGAAAAGACTGCACAAAGGTAGACCGTTCCGCAGCTTACGCAGCCCGCTATGTTGCAAAGAACCTGGTAGCAGCAGGCCTGGCAAGGAAATGCGAAATCCAGCTGTCCTATGCTATCGGCGTTGCTCATCCCACTTCTGTTATGGTGGATACCTTCGGTACAGGAAAACTTTCTGATAACCGTCTGGTAGAGATCATCCGTGAAAACTTTGACCTGAGACCAGCAGGAATCATCAAGATGCTGGATCTGCGCCGTCCTATCTACAAACAGACAGCTGCTTACGGACATTTCGGAAGAAACGATCTGGACCTGCCATGGGAGAGACTGGATAAAGTAGAAGCTATGAAAGCTTATCTGGAAAAATAAAAACTGAAAAATAAAAAGGAGATGCTCCGTTAACACATATCAGAAATATTTATACATTTTATGCGAATTTGCCGAGCGCAGCTTTGAGACTACAGGCTCAAAGCTGCGCAGACTGAGCAATAAAATGTATAAATATTTTCGACTTCGGTTAATGGGGCATCTCCTTTTTAGATACCTTTGAAATCAAATAGATCTTTTACCGGGATCCCAAGAACTTCAGCAATATCCAGGAGACTGTCCAGAGAAATGGACGTCTTGATATTAGGCGCTTCTATATTGCTGATATGAGTTCTGCTTAAACCTACCCGGGCAGCCAGCTGGCCCTGAGTCAGGCCTTTCAGCTTCCGGTAATAGGAAATAGTCAATCCTAATTCTCTCAACTGTTTCAGTCGTTTATCTTCTGTCATTGCCAATCTCCTTTTTGCTACACTATAGCACTGGAAATAATTGGCAAAAACAAACTATATATTTGCAAATGCAAACTAATATACAACAAAAGCTAATGTACAGTTATGAAATGCAAATTATAAGTTGTCTATAATGCGGCACATTTCCTCTAAACTGAATGCGCGGACATGACTGCCTGATATTGCCTCAAATCCGGCCACAAAATCTGAAGTTGAAAAAAGATAGTACCATTTTTCTCTTTCAGGAAAAAGGCCTGCCTGTTTTTGCAGTACGGATAAGGCGTCAACATCCAGCCATTCCTCAGTAAGAAAACAGGCCCCCAGAAGAATCTGCTTCTCTCCTGAAGCGGCAATGGAAATATATTCGGTACGTTTCTTGGTGGGATGCTGCCCCCACCACATTCCCACATGCTCCATGGGGAAGGGGCCATGTCCCCGGCTCTGTTCCAGACGGAGAAATTCCCTGCAGATATCCTCAAAGGCATTTTCCATGGAGGAAGAAAGATGGGGAAGAACCTGTTTTTGAAAGACTTCCCTGCCTCTGCCCATTTCGATTTCTGCCTGAAAAGGATAGACAAAAGTAAACCAGAACCGGAAGGGACTGTTTGAAATCCGATATAGAGCCCGTCTGCTGGACAGATCCTCTGTTACAGGAACAAGCTTCTCAGTGAGTCCGTGACTTTCCAGGGAACCCAGAAGGCTGCCTGCAGCACTGGGAGTAAGCCCGGTTTTATCACAGATTTCCTGGAGATGTCTGGGGGCGCCGCCTATGGCCGCCAGGATTCCTGTGATGAATGGAGAATTTCCATAGTATCTTCCAAGGAGAAGAGGAACCCATCTGTACAAAATCCCTTTTTCCTGGAAGTACAGGTGCTCCAGGCTTTCCTGGACTGGGAGGTCCTGGGAAAAATATTCCAGAATTCCGGGATTTCCTCCTGTTATGCTGTACAGGAGAAGCTGGTCCTTAGGAGAAAGCTGAGGATAGAGCTGCCGGGTCTCAAAGAAATTAAAATTTCTGAGGCCAAGGCAGAGGCTATCTTTGTGTGATTCTTTCTCCCAGAGAGCAGAAGATTTACATAAAATAAAAAATAATCCGGAAGAATCTTTCTCAAGGGCGGCAAGCTGACTGAAAAACCTTCGGTTCTGAGCAGAGAGATACTGGAAATCATCCAGGATAACTGTCAGGGGTTCTTTGGAAGCCTCTTTTTTCAATGCTTTGAGAAGCTGAGAAGCTTTCTGACAAGAAGAAAAACTTTTACCCAGGCTGCGGCTGCACTGCTCTTTCAGCATGGAAAAATTTTCCTGCCAGGGAACACAGGAAGCTTTGAAATACAGGCATGTCTTTTCCTTCATAAACTCTGCCAGCAGACGGCTTTTCCCCTGACCAGGATAGGAATAGAGAGAAATGCAGCAGGAACTATGCTCCTGGTACAGCTTATTTAAAGTTTTGAGCAATTGATCTTTATCTATAAACATAAATCGTCCTCTTTTGTAGTACATAGGTTTAGTTTTCATTTTAGAGGCCAATCCCGAGAAAGTCAAAACATTTCCAAAGAATTTTTATAGAAAGTTTAGATTTGGTTCTTTATTATTTAGAGGAAAAAGAAAAAAATTATGCTATAATTAACACATATGTAAAAAATACAAGAATCAGGAGAAACAGTAAAAGAGGCTGATATATGAAACTGAAAACAAGGATTATCATTTCATTTTTTATTATTGTGCTGGAGCCATTGCTCTTTACAGTGCTGGCTTTCTGCTTTTTCAGCCATTATCAGTTCCGAGCTATTGAAAAACAGTATGGCATAGAGAATCCTACTTATGAAACGCTGGCTAATACGGCGGAGATGATTGCACGGCTTACCAATAAAGCAGCGGAAAACATAGAGGAGACGGCCAATACAGACCCAGAGCGTTTTACAGACATTCAGTACCTGGATTCTCTGAATAAGGAGATGTCGGAAAGTAATTCTTATCTGGTAGTAAGAGAGGACGGCAGGGTCACTTATTATGGCTGCGAAGATTATCCCAGCGCCCTGATAGAAAAGCTGGATGACAGCTATCAGGGAGATAACGCAGGGATCAGTGACCGGATGTATCTGGGAGATAAAGTCCAGTCTCTTGTGAAGCAGATAAATTTTTCCACAGATGAAATTGAACAGGGAAATGTCTACATTGTTTCTAACGCTTTGGAGACACTTCCCCAGGTCCAGCAGCTGGGCGAGACTATGATCATTACCGTGATCCTCATTCTGGCCATTACAGCCCTGTGGCTAACCTGGTGGATTTACAGAGGGGTGATCACTCCCCTGGATAAGCTGCGCATGGCTACACAGAAGATTAAAGCAGGGGACCTGAATTTTTCCATAGCTACGGAAGGAGTCAGCGAGATTGCAGATCTCTGTCAGGACTTTGAAGATATGCGCCAGAGGCTGAAGGAAAATGCAGAGGAAAAGGTCGCCTTTGACAAGGAAAACAAAGAGCTGATCAGCAATATCTCTCATGACCTGAAAACGCCGATAACGGCCATAAAAGGTTATGTGGAAGGAATCATGGATGGAGTGGCAAACACTCCGGAAAAGCAGGATAAGTATATAAAGACTATATATACAAAAGCCAATGACATGGACCGCCTGATCAATGAACTGACCTTTTATTCCAAAATGGATACCAACAGGATTCCCTATACCTTTAATAAAATTTCCGTTACAGACTTTTTTGATGACTGTGCAGAAGATCTGAGCGTGGAGCTGGAGGCCAAAGGCGTGGCTTTTTCCTACTCTAACTATGTAGAGCCGGAAGTAATGGTCATTGCAGATGCAGAGCAGATTAAAAGAGTGGTAAATAATATTGTCAGCAATTCTCTGAAATATATGGCGCCAGGCAGAACCAAGCGGATCAATCTGAGAGTAAAGGATGTAGGAGATTTTGTTCAGGTAGAGCTTGAGGATAATGGAAAGGGAATTGCAGCCAGAGACCTGCCGAATATATTTGACCGGTTTTACCGTACCGATGCATCCAGAAATTCTTCTCAGGGAGGAAGCGGCATAGGGCTTTCTATAGTGAAAAAGATTATGGAAGACCACGGAGGAAAGGTTTGGGCTACCAGCAAAGAAAATATTGGGACAGTTATGTATTTTGTCCTTAGAAAATATCAGGAGGTACCAGTAAATGAGTAAGATTTTAATTATTGAGGATGAGGAAGCTATTGCGGATCTGGAAAAGGACTATTTGGAGCTCAGCGGATTCGAAGTGGAGATTGAACATCGGGGCGATGTGGGATTAAAACGGGCTCTGGAAGAGGATTTTGACCTGTTTATCCTGGACTTAATGCTTCCTGAGGTAGACGGCTTTGAAATCTGCCGGGAAATCCGTAATCAGAAGAACACTCCGATCATCATGGTATCTGCCAAGAAAGATGATATTGATAAGATCCGGGGTCTGGGCCTGGGAGCAGATGACTACATGACAAAACCTTTCAGCCCCAGTGAACTGGTGGCCAGAGTAAAAGCTCATCTGGCCAGATATGAAAGACTGATCGGAACCGGCATCCAGGAGAATGACATTATAGAAATCCGGGGTCTGAAGATTGATAAGACTGCAAGACGTGTGTGGGTCAACGGAGAAGAGAAAAATTTCACTACCAAGGAATTCGACCTCCTCACATTCCTGGCTCAGAATCCCAACCGGGTATTTACCAAGGATGAGCTGTTTAAAGAAATCTGGGATATGGAGTCTATCGGAGATATTGCCACCGTTACGGTCCATATTAAGAAGATCAGAGAAAAAATTGAATTTAACACTGCCAAGCCCCAATATATCGAGACAATCTGGGGTGTGGGCTACCGTTTTAAGGTGTGAGAAACAGGTGATAATAAAAAGGGTAAAGTTCAGTGTGAATCCTGGGCTTTGCCCCTTTTTCTTTTTATAGTATAATGAAAGAACATTAGGAGCCGTGATTTTTTAGCTGCGGCCCCAAATCCGGCGCAGGGACTTACAGGAACGAGTCCGGAATGTATATAGGAGGCTGCTGTGAAAAGAGAAAATATTTACGAAGGTGTTCTTTCCTTTAAAGGAACCTGGAGAAACTATCAAAACAGAGTGCTGGAGGAAGCTGATAAATATCTGGAGGACGGAAAAATACATATTGTAGCGGCTCCGGGGGCAGGAAAAACTACCCTGGGAATTGAACTGATACGAAGGGCTGGCCAGCCCTGTCTGATATTTTCCCCCAGGATCGTGATCCGGGAGCAGTGGCTGGAACGTATCCGCCAGTTCTTTCTTACAGAAGAAAAAAATAATGGGCTGCTTTCCAACAACCTGAAATCTCCGGCTTTGATTACCTCTGTAACTTATCAGACCCTCTATTCTTCTGTAAAAGGTTATCAGGGAACAGAAGAGGAACAGGAGGGGGAAGAGCCGGAGACTGTGGATTTTTCAGATTTTCAACTGTTGGAAACTGTTCGTAAGGCAGGAATCAGAACAATCTGTCTGGATGAGTGCCATCATCTGAAAAATGAGTGGTGGAAGGCCCTGGAAAGCTTTATGCAGGAAATGAAAGATGTGACGGTGATCAGTCTGACTGCCACACCGCCCTATGATTCCACTCCTGCCCAGTGGGAACGGTATATCAGGATGTGCGGAGAAATCGATGCAGAAATAACGATTCCTGAATTGGTAAAAGAAGGCAGCCTCTGTCCTCACCAGGACTATGTATACTTCAATTATCCGGCAGGGGATGAGGAAAGACAGCTGGAACAGTTTCGGATGACTTCTGATGAGATGTTTGAAGAAGTTCTTGGAGATTCCAGGCTGAGAGAGGCTGCAGCTTCCCATAGGGCCCTTTTGGATTATGAGAATTATTTTGACCAAATGCTGGAGAATCCGGCTTACCTGTCTTCCCTGCTGATTTACTGCCAGTGTATGGGAATTTCCTTTTCACCTGCCTGGCTCCAGGTTTTGGGAATCGAGAGCCTGCCGGATATGTCAGAAAAATGGATGGAAATATTTCTCCAGGGCTTTCTTTACGAGGATAGAGAAAGCTACACTTGCTATGAAAACTATCAGAAAGAACTGATGAAAAAGCTGAAAGCAGCCGGTCTCATAGAAAAGGGAAAGGTCTGCTTTTTGATGAACAGCCGAATAGAACGAATGCTGGCAAACAGCGTGGGAAAGATGGATAGTATCTGCAGGATTGCTTTCCGGGAGTATGCTTCTGAAAGAGAAGAACTGAGGATGCTGATCCTTACGGACTATGTAAGGAAAGAGGCCAGAAAGTCTCTGGGAGAGCCGGAAAAAGAAGTGGGAAATATTGGAGTTCTGCCCATATTCGAGCTTCTCAGGAGACAAGGGATGGATTGGAAACTGGGAGTGCTCTGCGGAAGTCTTCTTGTCTTTCCAGATTCTGCAAAAGAGAAGTTTCTGAAGGAGGCTGCTCTGGAAGCGTCAGGTCTGGAACCAGAATTGAAGCCCCTTACAGACAGCAGAGGAGGGGCTCTTGGCTATACAGAGGCAGCAGTACAGGGAAAACAACATATCTATATTCAAATTATGACCAGGCTTTTTGAAAGGGGAGACATCCAGATTCTTATCGGCACCAAATCTCTTCTGGGTGAAGGCTGGGATTCTCCCTGTATTAATTCCCTTATTCTTGCCAGTTTTGTAGGCTCTTATGTTTTGGGAAATCAGATGAGAGGAAGAGCTATCCGGGTAAATAAGGAAAAACCGGATAAAGTCAGCAATATCTGGCATCTGGTCTGCCTTTTGCAGCCAAAGGAACAAAGAGAAAGGAAACAAATGGGAATACAGGAGCCGGAATTGTCCCAGGATTTCTATACATTAAAGAGAAGAATGGAAGGGATACCAGGGCTTCGCTATGACGGCAGCAGGATTGAAAATGGAATGGAAAGGCTTACTATTATTTCACCGCCTTATGATCCCACCCATGTGCAGCAGATCAATCTGGAGATGGAGGAGCTGTCCAGCCACCGGGAAATCGTTGCCGGACAATGGAAAGAAGATGTGTGCTTTTATGAGAAAATGGAGATGGCGGACCAGTGCGGCACGGAGAAAAAGAGCAGCCGTCGGGGCGTACATTTTTATAACGCCCTGGGAGCCCAGATCCTGCTTTTGCTTATGCAGATCTGCAATACACTGGTACGAGTGAATATAACCAGGGGAACCATGTTTTCTAATCTCATCTTCTTTATCCTTTCGGCAGTCTTTGTTGCAGGTACATTTCTTTGGGGAAAGAAACTGATCTGGTGGCTTACTCCAATGAGCCGGTACAAAGCTTTGAGCAGAGGACTGCTGGCTGCTTTGAAGAAGAGAGGGTATATCTTATCCTCCTGTGAGGCTGCCACAGAGGAGGAGATAGGAATCCGCTTCTGGGCATGGCTTAGCGGAGGGACGGACAGAGAAAAGACAGTCTTTGCCCAGGCCCTGGCAGATATGCTGAAACCTATAGATAATCAGAGATATCTTCTTGTCTATGGACGAAACATAGAAAAACCTGTAGAATATTTCTGCGTACCCCAGGTTTTTTCTGGAACCAGGGAAAAAGCGGAAAATTTCCGAAAAGACATGAAGCCTTATATCGGTAAATACCATCTTATCTATACAAGAAATCCTGAGGGAAGAAGACTGCTCCTTCGGGGAAGGGCAGAGTCTTTTTCCAATAGGAATCAGAGAAAAATATATAGAAAAAAGACAGTAAAAGGAGCCTTGGAATAATGAGTCAGGGAAAATATCTGGACAGAGAATTGTATAAATACGGAAGAGGAGAAGCCTATCCCTTTCATATGCCGGGGCATAAAAGACAGGCAGTGACGCCTTATCTGGAAAATCCATATCTGGAAGATATTACGGAGATTACGGGATTCGATAATCTCCACCATGCAGAGGGTATCCTGAAGGAAGCTCAGGAATATGGGGCAGAAATCTTCAGGGCAAAGCAGACTTATTTTTTGATCAACGGAAGTACGGCAGGGATTTTGGCAGCAGTGTCTGCCTGTACGAAACCAGGAGGGAAACTCCTTATGGCCAGGAACTGCCATAAGGCAGCTTACCATGCAGCCTGCCTGAGAGAACTGGAGACGGTATACCTGTATCCTTCCTGGGAGGAGAGTCTGGGGCTCAACGGAGGAATCTGTCCGGAAGATGTGGAGGCTGCCCTGGCAGCAGATGGGGAGATTCAGGCAGTGCTGATCACGTCACCTACTTACGACGGGATTTTGTCTGATGTGAAAAAGATCGCTGAGACGGTTCACAGATATGGGATTCCTCTTATTGTAGATGAGGCTCACGGCGCCCATCTGCCTTTTCACGATTATTTTCCAGAATCTGCCCTGTATCAGGGCGGAGATATTGTGATACAAAGCTTACATAAAACATTACCTTCTCTGACCCAAACGGCGGTTCTTCACAACCAGTCAGAACTGGTGTCCAGGGAAAGACTGGAGAGGTTTTTGGGCATCTACCAGACCAGCAGCCCTTCTTATCTGCTTATGGCCTCTATAACGGCCTGCCTCCGCTATGTGGAACAACGGGGAGAAGAAGAATTTGAGAAGTATGTATGCCGATTGGACAAATGGAGAAGGGTTCTGGCTCAGATGAAGACCCTATATTTGCCGGGGAAGGAGCTTCTGGGACAGAAAGGGATTTTTGATCTGGATCTGTCAAAAATTATAATTTCAGGAGAAGGGGCAAATATAGACGGTCCTTCTCTGCACCGGATACTCAGGGAGAAATACGGTCTGGAGCTGGAGATGGAGGCCCCTAAGTATGTCCTGGCCCTTACCAGTCTTATGGACACAGAGGAGGGCTTTCAGAGGCTGGCAGAGGCATTGCTGGAAATTGATTCCAGGCTGATGAAAGGGTACAAAAGAAAACCGCTGAGTTTTACAGATTATCCCCAGGAACTTTGTTCCCGGCAGATCCTGTCTATATCACAGGCTATGGAGAGGGAACAGGAGGAGAGAAACCTGACAGAGTCCAGAGGGCTCATTTCCGGAGAATTTGCCTATCTGTACCCCCCGGGGATTCCTTTGCTGGTTCCGGGAGAAGAGATTACCGAAGAGTTCATAGAACAGGCAGTCCGGTGGGAAAAGGAGGGAATCCGCCTCCAGGGCCTGTCAGATTATACACAGAAGAGAATAAAAACAGTGAAAAAGAGATAAAGAGGGAAGAGATGGGAAAAATATTTTATATCATGGGTAAAAGTTCTTCAGGAAAGGATACTATATATCGAAGGCTGCTGGAAGACCGGGAGCTGGCCTTAAGGAATATTGTCCTTTACACTACCAGGCCTATGCGCCAGGGGGAACAGCCGGGGCGGGAATACTATTTTGTAGGAGAGGAAACCTTTAAGGAATATGAGGCCCAGGGAAAGATTATTGAATCCAGAACTTACCAGACAGTCTACGGCCCCTGGATTTATTTTACTGCTGACGATGGACAGGTTCAGCTGGAACAGAGGAATTATCTGGGAATCGGTACTCTGGAATCCTATCTCCACATGAAAGATTATTACGGAGAAGAGAAGATATGCCCCCTTTATATAGAGGTAGAGGATGGAGAACGGCTGAAACGGGCAATCCGCAGGGAAGAGTTTCAGCCTGAGCCTAAATATGCGGAAATGTGCAGGAGATTCCTGGCAGATGAGGAAGATTTTTCTCTGGAAAATCTGAAAAAAGCAGGAATTGAAAGGCACTTTGAGAATATTGAACTGGAAAGCTGTGTAAAGGAATTGAAAACCTGTATACAAACGTTGCAGTAATGAAAAAATCTGTGCTATAATTACATAATGAAAATTTGCAAAAACAAGCAGGAATTGAGGTGGATTGCAATGCAGTTAGTTGAAAAAGTATTAGGACATGAAGAAGTGATCAAACATTTACAGAATGCTGCGGCTATGGACAAGGTTTCCCATTCCTATATTTTTGCAGGAGAAAAGGGAAGCGGCAAGAAGCTTCTGGCAAAATTGTTTGCCATGACATTGCAGTGCGAGAAACATGGGAAAGAGCCCTGTCTGCAGTGCAGTTCCTGTAAGAAAGCCATGAACCGGAATCATCCGGATATTATTTATGTTACCCATGAGAAACCCAACTCTATCGGTATTGAGGATATCAGGGAACAGCTTATCGGAGATGTGGCCATCAAGCCATATACCGGTCCCTATAAGATTTACATTGTAGATGAAGCGGAAAAAATGACCGTCCAGGCTCAGAATGCTCTTTTGAAGACCATTGAGGAGCCGCCGGCTTATGCGGTAATCCTTCTGCTGGTAAATAACGGTGGTTCTCTGCTGCCTACTATTTCTTCCAGATGTGTGACCCTGAACTTTAAGCCGGTGAGAGATGAAGTTATAAAGAAATATCTTATGGAAGAACTTCATGTTCCCGACTATCAGGCAGAGGTCAGTGTGGCATTTGCCCAGGGAAATGTGGGAAAAGCAAAGCAGATTGCCACGGCAGAGGATTTTTCTCAGATGATGGAGGCTGCTCTCAGGATACTGAAAAGAAGCAAGGATATGGAAGTGTATGAGATGGTAGACGCCATTAAGGCTCTTTCGGAAGAAAAGCATACCATCTATGAGTATCTGGATCTGTTTCTCGTATGGTTCCGGGATGTGCTGATGTTCAAGGCTACACATGAGATAGACGGTCTGGTATTCAGACAGGAGTATAAAGACATAAAAAATCGGGCGGACAAAAGTTCCTACGAGGGTCTGGAAAATATTATCAAGGCTATTGAGACTGCCAAGGTGCGGCTTCAGGCCAATGTTAATTTTGAACTGACCATGGAGCTTCTGTTCCTGACAATCAGGGAGAACTGACATGATAAGAGTAATTGGAGTAAGATTTCGCAACGTAGGAAAAATCTATTATTTTTCACCTAAAGATCTGGATATTAAAGCCGGAGACCACGTAATCGTAGAGACTGCCAGAGGAGTAGAGTATGGCAACGTGGTGCTGGCCCCAAGAGATGTAAAGGAAGAAAAGGTTGTTCAGCCTTTAAAGGATGTTATCCGTATTGCCAATGCTCAGGATGACAAGAAAGAAGAGACAAATCGGAAGAAGGAAAGAGAAGCCTATAAGATCTGTCAGAAAAAAATCCGGGAACATAACCTGGAAATGAAACTTATTGATGTGGAGTATACCTTTGATAATAATAAGATCCTCTTTTATTTTACTGCAGATGGAAGGATTGACTTCAGGGAGCTGGTGAAGGACCTGGCGGCAGTTTTCAAGACCAGGATAGAACTTCGTCAGATCGGTGTCAGAGATGAGACCAAGATTCTGGGAGGTATCGGAATCTGCGGCAGAGAATTATGCTGTCATACCTTCCTTTCAGAGTTTGCCCCTGTTTCCATAAAAATGGCAAAGGAGCAGAATCTGTCACTGAATCCTTCTAAAATATCCGGAGTCTGCGGACGGCTGATGTGCTGTCTGAAAAATGAGGAAGAAAACTATGAAGAACTGAACCGGAAACTTCCCAACACAGGAGACAAGGTAACTACCCCGGAAGGACTGAAAGGGGAAGTGCAGAGTGTCAATGTCCTCCGCCAGCTGGTGAAAGTAGTGGTGGATGTGGAAGACGAGAAGGAAGTGAGAGAGTATCAGGCCTCAGAGCTGAAATTTAAATCCAGACAGAAAAAAGATAAGATTAAGATCAGCCCTGAAGAGATGAAAGCTTTAAAAGAACTGGAAAAGGATAAATAGGAGAAAGGATCATCCATTCATGGAAGAGAACAGACTGATCAGAGAAGATGAGAGGCTGGATGACCTCCAGAACGGATACATGCTGATACAGAACCCTTCGCAGTTTTGTTTTGGCATCGACGCAGTGCTTCTTTCCTGGTATGCCCAGGTTAGACCGGGAGAGAAGGCGCTGGATATGGGGACGGGCACAGGAATCGTCCCTATTTTATTAAAAGCCCGGTACCCCCAGGGAAAATATACAGGACTGGAGATACAGGAAGAAAGCGCTGAAATGGCCAGAAGAAGTGTGGCTTACAATCACCTGGAGGAAGACATATCCATTACACTGGGAGATATTAAAGAGGCTTCACAGATATACGGAAACTCTTCTTTTGATGTAGTGGTCACCAATCCTCCCTATATGATCGGCAGCCACGGACTTACGGGAGAAAATCAGGCAAAGACCATTGCCCGCCATGAGACATTATGTACTTTGGAGGACATTCTGGAGCAGGGAGCAAAAGTCCTGCGGCCCAGGGGCAGATTCTATATGGTACACCGGCCTTTCCGGCTGGCAGAGATCCTGTCGGCTATGGTCCGTTATAAGATAGAGCCAAAAAGAATGCGGCTGGTATATCCCTATGTGGATAAAGAACCTAATCTGGTGCTGATCGAGGGGATGAGAGGGGGGCGTTCCAGAATGACTGTGGAAAAGCCTCTTATCGTCTATGAGGCTCCTGGTGTATACGCCAGGGAGGTTCTGGACATTTACGGACAGGAGTGGAAAAAATGAAGGGACAGCTATACTTATGTGCAACGCCTATTGGAAATCTGGAAGACATTACTTTCCGGGTTCTGCGTATATTAAAAGAAGCGGATCTGATCGCGGCGGAGGACACCAGGAACAGCAGGAAGCTTCTGAATCATTTTGAGATAAAGACACCCATGACCAGTTATCATGAATATAACAAATACGATAAAGGCAGATGGCTGGTAAGTCAGATGGAAGAGGGAAAGCAGGTAGCCCTTATTACAGATGCCGGGACGCCGGGGATTTCAGACCCGGGAGAGGAACTGGTGGCCATGTGCTGGGAGGCGGGAATCCAGGTTACTTCTGTACCGGGACCGGCGGCCTGTATCACGGCTCTTACCATGTCGGGTCTGCCTGCCAGACGGTTTTCCTTTGAGGCCTTTCTGCCTCAGGATAAGAAAGAACGTCAGGAAATCCTGGAAGAAATGAAGAGAGATACCAGGACTCTGGTGCTCTATGAAGCCCCTCACCGGCTGGTGAAAACCTTAGAGGAACTTTTCCATGAACTGGGAGACAGAGATGTTGCTGTGTGCAGAGAGCTGACCAAAAAACACGAGACAGTCTTTAAGGGAAAACTGGAAGAGGCATGGAAATGGTATCAGGACAATCCTCCAAAGGGAGAATGCGTACTGGTGCTGGAGGGAAAATCCAGAGAGGAAATAAGAGAAGAAGAGAGAAGGAAATGGGAAGACATGTCTGTGGCAGAGCACATGGAGCTGTATCTGAGCCGGGGCATGGAGAAGAAGGAGGCTATGAAGCAGGTGGCAAAAGACAGAGGCGTGAGCAAACGTGATATTTATCAGAGTCTGCTTCAGGAATCCTGAATCTGGCGTAAGCAAGTACGGGAGATAAACTATGGAGGAGAACAGAAAGAAAAGACAGAGGGAACGAGAGAGAAAAATGGAAATGCGGCGCCGTCAGGTCCGCAGGCAGAAAATGATCCTGGGAGGGGCTGCAGGAGGAGCGCTTCTTCTTTTGATACTGGTGCTGGCAATACGGGCAATGGCTGCAGGGGCGGAGCGGCAGCAGGAAGAAGAGAAACAGAAACAACAGGCCCAGGAAGTCCAGGAAAAAGAGCCGGAGAAGGTCAGTCTTACCATCAGCGCTGCAGGAGACTGTACTTTGGGAACAGATGAGAACTTTTACTATGCCACCAGTCTTCCGGCAAAATATGAGGCAGTGCAGGATCCGGGATATTTTTTCCAGAAGGTGCTTCCTGTATTTTCTCAGGATGATCTGACAATCGTGAACATGGAAGGTATTCTCACCGCAGAGGAACTCCAGAGGGAGATTAAGCAGTTTGCTTTTAAAGGGGATCCGGAATATGTGCAGATCCTTACAGAAGGTTCTGTGGAAGCGGCCAATCTGGCAAATAATCACAGCCGTGACTATGGAGAGCAGAGTTATACCGACACCATAGAGATTATGGAGAATGCCGGCATCCCTACCTTCGGTTATGACAGAACAGCTCTTTTGGATGTAAAAGGTGTTAAAGTAGGCCTTGTGGGAACATATGAGCTGGCGGACCATATGGGATGCGAGGAAGAGATGATCCAAAATATCGAGAGTCTGAAGGAACAGGGGGCTCAGCTCATCATCGCCTCTTTCCACTGGGGAATCGAGCGCACCAACGTCCCCAATGAGATTCAGGTGGATCTGGCTCATTCAGCTATAGACCACGGCGCAGACCTGGTCCTGGGACATCATCCTCATGTACTTCAGGGAATCGAGACATATAAAGGAAAGAACATTGTCTATAGTCTGGGCAATTTCTGTTTCGGAGGAAATTCCGGGCCAAATGATATGGATGCTATGATCTTTCAGCAGACTTTTACCCTGGAGGATGGAGAACTGGTGGGGGATAATGTAACCAATATCACTCCAGTAAAGATTTCCGGCTCCTGGGCTCAGGGAGTCAATGATTACCAGCCCACGCCTGTGGAAGGAGATACCGGGGAAGGGATTATTTCCCGGATAGAGGAGTATTCCCAAAGTCTGGCAGATCAGTATGGCACAGAACCGGCGGTAATCAACTCTTCTCTGGACAGTGACAAGGAGGAGAGCCAGTCGGGAACTGTGACGGGGACTGCCGTAGAGGGGTAAAAGGTTTTCAGTAGAATTGTTTATGGAAAAGAGGCGTAAATATGTCAATCAAAGACGGCAAAGACTATCTTTATTTGATTTGGAAATCAGAGAAGTCCAGAAAACAGTATATTGTAGGGCAATTAATCAAAAATGGACAGTATGAATTTCAGTATTATTCAGATGTGGAGACTGCGATAAATGACGGATTTATGCCTTTGTTATGTTTTCAGGATTTGAATAAAGTATATAAGAGTGATAAACTTTTTCCGATTTTTGCAAGCCGACTGCCAGACAGAAAGAGAAAGGATATTAAAAAAATTTTAGACAAATATGATTTGGAAGAATACGACGAATATATATTGCTAAAAAGAAGCGGGGCCCGGTTACCTATTGACAGTCTAGAATTTATTGACCCAATCTTGGATACTGACCAAGCTGTAAAGCATATTTTTTATGTGGCAGGAGTTCGGCATTATTTGGAGTGCAGTGGTAAAAATTGCGAAAAAGCGACAGAAATCACTAGAGGAGACCAAGTATATCTAAAACAGGAAAAAGACAATGCGTATGACAACAACGCAGTGCAAATGCTGAGCGAGGACGGAAAAGTTTTCGGCTATGTTCCAAGATACTATAGTGCGGGAGTAAGTGCATTGCTGGAAAAGGGAAGAAATATTGTATGCCATATTTATAATGTGGATCAGAATAAGAACTGTAATGAATGCATAAAAGCAATTATGGAGGTTAAGAAATAAAATAGTATTAAATAATATCAGAAAATCCCTCATATAGTTAATTAAGAAAAGTTTAGGAGTTCCCTATGCTGAATTATCTCTGGGGCGGTATGCTTCTGGTGGGAATCATATACGGGGGAATTACCGGAAACATGAATGAAGTAACGGAGGCTGCCCTTTCCTCTGCGGAAGAGGCAGTGTCTCTTTGCATTACCATGGCGGGAATCGTGGCCATGTGGGTGGGGCTGATGGAGATTGCCAGGGCTTCTGGCCTGGTGGATCGGCTTACTAATGCAATGAGGCCGCTGCTTCATTTTTTATTTCCCCGGATACCGGAAGCACACAGATCTTTGGAATACATATCTGCAAATATGATCGCCAATTTTCTTGGCCTTGGCTGGGCGGCCACACCTTTTGGGCTGAAGGCTATGGAAGAACTGGAAAAACTGGAAGATGACAGAAGAGCAGGCAAAGCGCCGGGAAAGGCCAGAGGAAAAGGAATTGCAGGAAATGAAATGTGCACCTTCCTCATCATTAATATTTCTTCTATACAGCTGATACCTGTAAATATCATTGCCTACCGAAGCCAGTACGGCAGTGTAAATCCTACGGCAATCGTAGGGCCGGCGATTGCGGCCACGGCGGTGAGTACAGGGGTGGCGGTGATATTCTGCCGGCTGATGGACCGGGGGCTGAGAGCGTGAGAACGCTCCGCTTTTCTGGTGTTCTTACTATGTTGTTGACATCATAAAAAGTCAATAATAAAATGAAAACAGGAATTTTTGATTATGGAGAGGTACATTCTATATAGGTATTTGGCTACTTATAATTCGCAACGGTATAATAAAATTTTAACTTAAAAGAGTGTAAAAAGTGGAAGTGAATTGGTCAGACACCTTCTGACCAATTATTAAATAGGCCTTTCGATGATATGGCGCATTCAAAAACAGCCGTTAATTTATCTATGGTATACGCCTATTATGAAATTGGCTGCAGAATTTATGAAGAAGAACAGCAAGTATCAAACAGTTCTGCCGAGCAAAGAAGAGTTGAAAAGAGTTAAAGGCTATGGAAAAACTGGAAGATGACAGAAGAGCAGGCAAAGTGCTGGGAAAGGCCAGAGGAAAGGAGCCGCTACAGCGGCCCCTCTGTGGTTTCCCTTCGGAATAGGATAGGAGTGATAACTTTATGGACCGGTTCCTTCAGAGGAGCCGGTTTTCTTTTTTTTCGTTCATTCATCTGGTCTACAAGGAGGCTCACTGCCTCCAGAGCAATTTTGTCGATCTGCTGGCCCACGGTACTGATGGGAACCACAGCTTCTCTGGAAATGGGAGAGTTGTCAAAGCCCACAATGAGATAATCTTCAGGCATACGGCCATATTTACGGATCAGCAGGTTTACCAGCACATTTGCCAGAGTATCGTTGGACATAAAAATCCCTTTTTTCTGTTTAGGATATTTCTGTTCCAGTTCTGTCAGGACTTCCCGGAGAACTTTTTCTATCTCTTCATAGGCAGCTCCAAAATCTTTATAGATTACCTGATGCTCCAGACCCTTTTCCTTACATAGATCCAGGAATCCCTGAATTCGTCCATAGGAGGGAATTTCCTGGGCCGTGGGAGCAGTGATATGGAAAAGGACATCGCACTGATGCTTAGCCAGAAGGCTTGCGGCCTGTATACCTCCCATATAATTGTCTGTGTTGACACTGGACACATATTTATCTTCTCTTTCTATGGTCACAATGGGAATCTGAAGATCTGCAAGCTCCTTGGAGGGAATGGTAAAGCTTAAGATAATCAGTCCTTCAATTTTGTAAGCCATCAGCTCCTGGATATACTGCCGCTCTGTCTCTTCCCGCTCATTTCCGATAAAAACGAGAAACTTGTACCCGAATTTTTCATAGGTCAGCAGGATTTTATTCAGCATTTCTGAATGGAAGTGATTGTGAAGTCCAGGGATGATAATACCGATAAACTCCGTTTTTCCGTTAGCCAGGATCCGGGCCACCTTATTTTCTTTATAGTTTAAGTCCTCCAGAGCTTTGGCGATGATCTCCTGATTTTTCAGGGTGAGAGAGTCCGGATGGTTGAAATAGCGGGAGATGGTGGTCTTTGAAAAATTTGTATACTTTGCAATATCGTCAAAAGTTATATTTTTTTTCTCGCTCATAATATCTCCATTAAAATATTCGGCTGCTGCCCAGGCTGGCCTGCTTTTCCATGAAATACAGGCTCTGCCAGGGGCGGTGCCAGTGTTTTCTTTAAGAAACAGTATAGCAGAAAACTATGAGAGTAACAAGAAGTAATCGGTTACGTAACCGGTTATGTTCAACATAGATAAAACGAGACTGATGAAATTGTGTACTATTTACAAAGTTCTAAAATGGCCTTGACGCTGTATTGTGCAGGTGTTAAGATATGAGCATAAAGTAACCGGTTACTTAACCGGTTACAAAAAGAAACCTGAACGAAGGGTAAACAAAGAAATTGGAGGGAAAGGCTATGAAAAGAAAAATGGCTGCAAAGGTCATTGCCGCAGGACTTGTGGTGGCTATGACGGCTGTGGGGCTGTCTGGCTGTACATTTGGTTTTGCCAGTGACCCGGATGATCCCAATGAGGTGGAGGAGGAAATTCCCATAGACATGTCTGTGGACAGCTTTCAGTATGACTCCAGCCTGAACGGGACTAGCATTACGCTGCTGAATTCCAAAGCAGAAATCCAGGTTGCCCTGGAAGAAATGGGGAAAGTGTTTGAGGAGAAGTCAGGAGTCCATGTGGAGGTTATGCCGGTTACAGACGGTGAATCTCCCTATACCAAGGTGGTAAGCCTGTATAATTCCGGAACGCCTCCTACACTGTCTATTCTGGATACCACAGATGTAATCGCTCTGGCTGAGGAGAAGGGAGAGGACCTGTCAGGAGAGAACTGGACGGCTGAGGCAGAGGATTACCTTACAAAAGTGAACGGAAAAGTATACAGTTTCCCCCTGTGTATTGAGGGAAGAGGGATTATCTATAATAAGGCAGCTATCGAGGAAGCTCTGGGAGAGGAGTTTGATCCTTCCTCTATTAAGACAAGAGAGGACTTTACAGAAATCTTAGAGGAGCTGGTGGCAGCCGGAGTGGAAAAACCAATTTCTGTGGCAAAGGAAGACTGGTCTTTAGGCGCTCATCTTTTACAGTATATTTATGAGACCTATGACGGAACTTCAGCAGGGGCCCAGGAGATTATTGAGGAGATCAAGGACGGAAGCCTGGACCTGGAATCTTATGACCGTATGACAGGTTTTCTGGATACTTTTGATGTACTGAAGAAATATAATGTGGCGAAAGCAGATCCTCTGGGAGCCGACTATGATGAGATGGCCATTGACCTTGCAGATGGAAAGACGGTTTTCTGGGTCAATGGAAACTGGGCATGGCCGAACCTGGAAGAGGCAGGAGCTGAGAAAGAGGACGAATACGGATTCCTTCCATTCTTCATGAGCGATGATGAAACAGATTTTGCCAACCAGATGATCCAGGGCTCACCTTCCAAGCAGATCATGATGGATGGACAGATGGCTTCTGAGGAAGAAAAGGCTGCGGCAAGAGAGTTTCTGAACTGGATCGTATACAGCGAGATCGGCCAGCAGATGCTGGTAAATACCTGTAATCTGATACCGCCCTTCCAGAACAATCCTTATGAACCGGCAGATCCTTTAAGCCGTGACATTTATGAGAAGGTACAGAGGGGAGAAGCCTTTAATGCATCTGCTATTGTTCCTAATGACCACTGGTCTGTGCTGGGAGCAGCCATGCAGAAATATCTGGCAGGCAGAAGTGACCGGGAGGAACTGATAGGATCCATTGAGGATTATTGGGCAGAACAGGAATAAGAAAGAAGGTTGAATGATGAAATCAAAGAATAAAGGAAAAGATTTCGGTATTTTCGCGCTGCCGGGAATGTTTTGCTTCTTTGCAGTAGTGATTATCCCTTTTATATACGGCGTTTACCTTA
Source organism: Blautia sp. An81 (assembly GCF_002161285.1). GTDB lineage: Bacteria > Bacillota > Clostridia > Lachnospirales > Lachnospiraceae > Blautia > Blautia ornithocaccae. Next base: position 107,561 of record NZ_NFHH01000002.1, read on the forward strand.
CCTTTACGGACTGGGACGGCGTAGCCGAGGTAAAGAACTTTATCGGCCTTGCCAACTTCCAGAAGGTGATCGAAGACCATGAATTTTGGACATCTATGCTGCTGACTTTTAAATATGTGATCCTTGTAGTGCTGCTGGTAAATATTATCGCCTTTGCCATCGCCTATCTTCTTACAAGAGGATTTAAAGGCCAGAACTTCTTCCGGGCAGGCTTCTTTACACCGAATCTGATCGGAGGTATCGTTCTGGGATATATCTGGCAGTTCGTATTTTCCAGAGTGTTTGTAAATATTGGAGAAAGCACCGGCTGGAGTCTTTTTGAAGCCTCCTGGCTCTCAGATCCAAACAAGGCCTTTGCGGCTATGGTACTGGTTTCTGTATGGCAGCTTTCCGGATATATGATCCTGATCTATGTGGCAGGATTTATGGGACTCAGCGAAGACGTTATGGAAGCAGCCAGCATTGACGGAGCTTCCGGATGGTTAAAGATGAGAAAGATCGTACTTCCTCTGATGATGTCCTCTATCACGATCTGCCTGTTCCTGACCTTATCAAGAGCCTTCATGGTTTACGATGTAAACCTTTCTCTTACTGCAGGAGGTCCTTACGGCACTACAGAAATGGCAGCCATGCATGTATATGAAAAAGCCTTTACTTCCAGGCAGTTCGGCGCAGGCCAGGCTGAAGCCCTGATCCTGTTCATCGTAGTAGCATGTATCAGCGGTCTTCAGGTATATCTCACAAAGAAACAGGAGGTGGAAGCATAATGAATCAGAAAAAAATCGGCGGAACCAAGAGAAAGGTTCAGAATGTTATCGCAATGGCAGTATTGATCGTTATTTTTATTACTTATATGTTTCCCTTCCTTATGGTACTGATCAATTCCTTAAAGCAGAAACGGGATATCATCAAGAGTCCTTTTTCCTGGCTGTTTACCATTAAGGGACTTTCCTTTGACAACTTTGTCAATGCCTTCAACCAGATGGACTTTCTGAATGCTTTTAAAAATTCTCTGATCGTAACCGTTTCTGCCACTGTGCTGGTTACTATTCTGGGAACCATGCTGGCTTACTATATCGTGAGACACAATAATAAGATTTCTAAGATTACTTTTGCTCTAATGGTTGCTTCCATGATCATACCTTTCCAGGCGATCATGATCCCTCTGGTAAGTATTTACGGAGGCACGCTGAATATCCTGAACCACAGAATCACTTTGATCTTCATGCACACAGGATTTTCCATGGCAATGTCCGTGTTTATGTTCCATGGGTTTATAAAGGGAAATGTACCTATAGCCCTGGAAGAAGCGGCCTACATTGACGGCTGCACACATATCCAGACATTTTTCAAGATCGTATTTCCATTGCTGAAACCTACGATTTCCACAATGGTGATCTTGAACGCCATGTCTTTTTGGAATGATTTCCTTCTTCCATCTTTGGTACTTACAGATAAGAAGCTTTTAACGTTACCCCTTTCCACGTACAGCTTCTACGGTACATATTCAGCGGATTACGGAACGATCATGGCAGGTCTTCTGCTGTGCGTAATACCGATCATGATCTTGTACGTAGCGCTGCAAAAGCAGATTATCGGCGGAGTTGTTGCCGGAGCAGTGAAATAAGGCTCCTGCCCAAAGGCAGCCAGAGATGCTATTCGTTTGGGGACTGCCCCATGAAACATTCAGATTCTGTGTTCATGGGCGGTCCCATTTTCCATTACTATAAAAGGGGACAGTTTCGATATGAAGAAAGACAGAATACATTTAAAAGCACCAGGGAACTGGATCAACGACCCTAATGGTTTTATTTATTATAAAGGACAGTATCACCTGTTTTACCAGTATTTTCCCTATGCCCCTCAGTGGGGGACCATGCACTGGGGACATGCGGTCAGCAGCGATCTCACGGAATGGGAGCACAAGGGCGTGGCCCTGTTTCCCACCAGATACGAAGATCAGAACGGCTGCTTTTCCGGAAGTGCTGTGGAACATGAAGGGAAAATGTATCTTTATTATACGGGAATCCACTATGATGAAACAGACCGGGAAAATATCCATAAATGTCCTGGGGATAAATACCAGGCGACACAGATGATGATCACATCGCCAGATGGTTTCAGCTTTGACAATTTTTCAGGGAAAAAGGTGATCATTCCGGCCTTTATGGAAGGAGAGAAGGGAGACAGGACCCATACCAGAGATCCCAAGGTATGGAGAGGGAAAGATGCCTGGTATATGGTACTGGGAACTACGGACCAGGAAAAGCAGGGGAAAATTCTCTTCTACAAAAGTCAGGATCTGGAGAACTGGATTTTTGTAAATCAGGCCGGAAAAGAGGAAAGAGGATGGATGTGGGAATGCCCGGACCTTTTTGAGGTCCAGGGGCAGACCATACTTATGCTTTCTCCTATGGGAATCCTTCAGGAAGAAAATAAAGAGGCCAATCATGCAGTGTGTATGGTGGTAGAATTTCAGGAAAAGGACTGCTCAGTAGGATTTCCGGATACCTATCAGTTTCTGGACTACGGACTGGATCTGTATGCGTCTCAGAGTACCCTGGATGAGGAGGGGCGCAGGGTAGTGACAGGATGGATCCGTATGCCTGAGGCTGTAGATGGAAAGTGGAGGGGAATGTTCTGTATTCCCAGAGTAGCAGAGGTAAAAAAAGGGCATATATACTTCCATCCTCATCCAAATATTGAGAAAAGGTTTACCAAAAAGATCACTTCCCCTGCACAGGCCCATGAAGCCGGATATCGGCTGACACTGGAACTGAAAGAAGGGGAATCCCTGGATATCGGGGGATATCTTATCAGCCGCAGAAACAACTGCATCTGCACAGACCGGACCCGGGTTTTCCGGGAACACAGAGGCTGGAGACAGACCGCAGTTTCTCCGGAAGTGAAAGAGGGAGATCTGTTGGAAATCTATGTGGACAAAAATCTTATAGAGGTGTTTATTAATAGAGGAGAATACGTGATCAGCAGTACAGTGTATAACCTGGGGAATAAGATCACTGCTGATATAGAAGGGGAGATTCAGATAGATACTCTGGAATAATTCTCTCTATAAATAGTGAAGTCCCCTCTTTTGGCAGAAACATGTGTGCTCGGCCAAAAGAGGGGGCATTTTTTATACGGTATCCACCAGGTCACAGCCGCTGATGATCTTGTCCCAGAGATTTTCTCTTAATTCTGCTTTGGGGTCATGAGGGTTCATATTACCCAGTTCCCAGTAGGGCAGGCGTTCCTGTTCCAGCTCTTCCAGGCGGGAAGTCTGGCCCTCCAGCCAGCTGCGGGTCCTTCTCTGACAGTTTTTCAGGCGGGCTTTTACACCTTCCAACCGGATGTCCAGAAGCTCATAGCCGAAAGCCTTGGCATCGGTGAACCAGAGATTTTCTCTGGCAGTGTGCATTTGGGCCAGATCCTTCTGAATATTGGGGATAACTTCTTCAGAAATTTCCTTCAATGTGGATAAGTCACCGGCGTCGTAGGCGGATTTTATCCGGAGGCCAAGGTCAGCCTTCTGAGCAAGGACCAAAGCCAGATAAGCATAGAATCTGAAAAACTCCTGATATTCTCCGGGTGTTTCAGAGATGGTCTTCAGCTTATCACCCAGGGACTGATAGTAGGTCCGGGTATCCACGTCTTTCAGATGAAAGTCAAAAAGTCCCAGCATAGGATCCTGGTACAGAAGGTACTTGGAAGGATTATCTGCAGTAAGATTTTTTCCAGAGCCTTTGAAAAGAGAGTCCAGGGAATCCAAAAGAAGAAAATCCTCCAGATTGCCATCGATGCAGTCCCGGAAATAAGTGCTTAGCTCTTCCTCATATAAATCTTCGTGGAAACAGAGGAAGGAAAAGACGGCAAGGCCCGGCCAGATGGCATCAATGGGAGTTTCTGCGCCGTTGTCCATCCATCCGGTAGCAAATACTTCCTGAATTCCTTCCTGACGGCAGGCTCCAAGGGCCAGACGGCTGCAGCAGAAAGCTTTACCGTAGTTGGGTGAAATTCCGTTCCAGTTCCAGACGCCGCCGGCAAAGATTACTCGGTCTGACAGCTCCTTGTGGACCCGGAGCATATTGTGGTAGATATCCCTGCGGGTATTATAATAGTCCCAGTATACCATTCCCAGTTCTTTGGGCGGTTTTTCCCAGCCAGAAATATCTGTGGAGGCTTTCACATCATAGTAGCCCCCGACCGTATTGGCAGTGATATACATATCACTCCACATCATGGGATTCCATCCGGCATCCTTACAAAGCTCCAGGACTTTTTCTGTATGTTTCCGGATGATCACAGAACTTTCTTCATATCCATTTTCCTTCAGATAATTTCCCAGTCCCAGCATATGGGCCTCATCCATACCGATGTGGATATTCCGGGTGGTAAAGGAAGATTTCAGAGATTCCAGAAGGCTGCGGATAAAGGCATAAACTTCCTCAGATCCGGCTTTTAAAATATCGCCGGTGTCTCTCAGATTTTCAGAATTATGCCACCTAAGAAAACTGTGAAGATGAGCCAGGGTCTGGATACAGGGAACAAGCTCTATGCCAAAGAGGCTGCAGTAACTGTCCAAACTTTGCAGCTCTTCACGGGTATACCGGCCTCTGTAGGTGCCAAAGTAGGGATGATCCGGTACCTCATAAGTGTCTTCCATATAAAGAAAGAGCTGGTTCATTCCCATTTTGGCCAGTCTTCGGATAATGGACCTGAGCTTTTCCGGGGCAGCTACGGCATTTCTGGAACAGTCCAGCATAAAACCCCGCTTTTGGAAGTAAGGATTTTCTTCCAGAGAGAAATCTTCTCCGCTGTGATGAAGGACATAATTAAAAAGACGGAAGTAGAGAACCGGATCCTGGAAACGAATGGTGCAGGAATGGTCTTTTTTTTCAATAGAAGCCTTGGCGGCATCGAGGCTCTCTTCCAAAATAATTGTAAGAGAGCCATCCTGGTTATTGTTGTTTTCTGATAAGAGAAGGCGGCTTCCTTCTTCTACAGACCGGATCAGCTCCGGCTTCCCCTTAAACTCGAGATTCATAAAGCAAATTCTCCTTACTGATGGATTTTAAAAAATTTCTTTTGATCAAAGTAATAATAAATAATGAAGAGCACTGCGGTAAGCCCCCAGGAGATGGGGTAGCTCATCAGGATAGTCCGTACTCCAGGCCAGTGAGGCACTGCCAGGAAAATCCAGAGGATACGGAGGATACACACACCGGTACAGGTCATGATCATGGGGACCAGTACATTGCCCATGCCTCTCAGGGCACTGGACAGGATTTCTATAAAGATAAAGAGAACATAGGAAGGAGCGATAATCTGTATGATCTCCATGCCGATTTCAATGACTTCCGGGTCAGTGGTAAAGAGCTGGAGCAGATACCTTCCCAAAAGCAGCAGCAGAGCACTTACCAGGAGAGAAGCGATAAAGTCCAGGAGCAGGCAGACTTTAACACTTTTTTTCATACGGTCATATTTACCGGCACCGTAATTTTGCCCAATAAAGGTTACGATGGATACGCTGAAAGCACCGGAGATCATCCAGTAGATGGCATCGATTTTTCCAAAAGCTGTATAGGCGGCCATAGTATCAGTTCCCAGATTATTGAGGGAAGTCTGGATGATAATATTGGAAATATTATACATAATAGACTGGATACCAGCCGGAAGCCCAATGGTGACAATGGAGATCAGCAGAAACCGATGGAACCGGATTTCTTTGGGATGAAGGCGGTACATGTCTGTGGATTTCATCAGTGCGTGAACCACCAGAACGGCACTGACCACCTGAGAAATTACAGTGGCTATAGCGGCGCCTGCTACTCCCATACCAAAACCTACTACCAGAAGGATATCCAGAAAGATATTGATAAAGCAGCAGACAATAAGGTAGTACAGGGGCCTGGTAGAATCTCCCACAGCTCTTAAAATGGCGGAGCCAACGTTATAAATAAACACAAAAATAATACCTGCAAAATAAATTCGCAGATAGGTGACAGAATCCTGCATAACATCTGCAGGTGTTTTCATCATCTCCAAAAGAACCGGCGCAAGAGCGATACCGATGATGGTGGTGATGATACCGCCTACTATGGAAAGAGCGGCGGCGGTGTGAAGGGTATCGTTCAGATCTTTCTTGTTTTTGGCTCCATAATACCGGGCAATGATAACCGTAGCGCCGGAAGCCAGGGACACGAAGAAGTTTACGATCAGGTTCGTGATCTGGCCGGTAGAGCCCCCTACTGCCGCCAGAGCTTTAGTTCCCACGAACCGGCCTACGACCACGGCGTCTGCCGTATTATAGAGCTGCTGAAAAAGAGTTCCCAGCATAATGGGAAAGAAAAAGATCAGCAGCTGTTTCCATATAACCCCTTCCGTAATCTGATTTACGGAGGCGTCTTTTTTTGACATAAAAAATCCCCCCTGAAATTATGATTGAGGTCATATTGCCTCTGATATAACAATATATATCATAGCTTATGATAATTGTCGATATGGAAAATTCATGTTATGATGATATCAGACTGAAATATGGGCGGAAGGGCGATATCCGCAGCATCCTGGAGAAAGGTGAGAGGAGGAGAAGGATTGAAGATAAAAGTACGTGTAGCAGATCCGGCGGGAAATATAACTGTTTTTGTGATGACTCCAGTGGCGAGAGAAAAATACCCTGCCATTTCCAGGCAGATCCTTGCAAAGAAGGAATTAAAGGGAGAACAGGTGGGGTTTGTAGAGAGGACAGACCAGGACAGGTTCAGGATGGAAATGATGGGTGGGGAGTTCTGTGGGAACGCCTCCAGAAGCTTTGCCTATCTTCTGAGTATGCTTTCCGGTCAGAAACTGCAGGAGATGGAAGTGGAAGTCAGTGGTTCTGAAAAACTTCTGAATGCTGTTGTAGACCGGACAGAGGGAACCAGTCAGGTGGAAATGCCTCTGCCTAAAGAAATAATGGTATTGGAGACAGAAACAGGGGAAACCTATCCCATGGTTGTATTTGACGGCATCTGCCATGTGATCGTAGAGGGAGAACCCAGAAAAGGGGAATTTGTGGAAAATATTCTGAAGAAAGCAAAAGAAATATGTCCCTGCGGCGCATGGGGAATCATGTTTTTAAAAGGAGACTATATGACGCCGGCAGTTTATGTAGAGAGTACAGACTCTCTTGTCTGGGAGAGCAGCTGCGGCAGCGGCAGTATGGCAGCGGCGGTGTATTTATCCCAGAGAGAGGGTGACGGTGAATATTTTTACACACTTTACCAGCCAGGAGGAGAGATCAGAGCTGCGGTCTCCAAAAAAACAGGCGAAATTGTACGATGCACTATGGGAGGACCGGTTCGTATCTCCCAGGAGATGGAATTAGAAATAGAGGATAATGAGGTTGACATAATATGAGGGCGGTTCGTTTGAAACACCCCTATGTAGCAGTGATGAAAGACGGAAGTATTTCTTATGGGGGAAACCAGGGCTGGTTTCAGAGTAATACCATTAAGAAATATGGCTGTGGAGTGGTGGCAGGGTCAGATCTGCTGTTATATTTAAGTTTACATAAGGAATACTGCAGGGGAAGGGAATTCAAAAAAGAAGAGGACGATAACGGAATCTGGGGAGAAGAAAAGTATCAGGAACTTATAAAGACCATGAACCGAAGATACTTTCCGGTAATTCCCGGCTTTGGCATGCCAGGGTGGCTCCTGGCAGGGGGAATGAATTATTATTTCCGCAGAAGCAGGATTCCTCTGAAGGTTTCTTTCGGTGTCCTGAGGAGGAATATCTGGAACCGGACAGCGGCTATGCTGGCCCATGATATTCCGGTAATTCTTGCTATAGGCCCAAACTTCTCTATATTTCGGAGAAAATACAAGCTGAATTTCTATGTAAGAAAAGGGGAGGAATATACCTGCACCTGCCAGACAGCAGCTCATTTTGTGACAGTCACCGCCATGGAGGGAAAATACCTGAAAATTTCTTCCTGGGGAAAAGAGTATTATATAGACATGCAGGAATATATGGACTATGGGAAAAAACACAGCAGTTTTTTGGTGTGCAATATTTTTTATATCCGAAAACGGTGACAAAAGCAGGAAATAAGATTGACAAAGGGAAAACAAGTGCTATAATGAATACCGTTGTTACAAAGTCGGAGAAAATTCCGACAACATATCGTGCCAATTGAAGGGTGCAGGAAAGCGGCTAAGGCCCACCGAAGGAGTAATACTCTCAGGGGTCTCCTAAATGGAGACGGGACTGTATCTGGATGGCTCTCTGGAGAATCCCGTTAAGGGTGCCGAAGGTGTAAGCAGATAAGAGTTTATCTGTGAATCTCTCAGGCAAAAGGACAGTGAGATCAGGAAACTAAACAACGGCTGACGTTTTTTAGAGTTTCAGAGGGTTATTGCATTGGAATTATGCGATAGCCCTTTTTTATTCTACGAGACTGTCGAATTAATCAAAATCGAGAATATTTATACATTTTATTGCTCAGCCTGCGCCGCTTTGAGCCTATGGTCTCAAAGCTATGCTCGACAAATTCGCATAAAATGTATAAATATTCCTGACATATGTTTAATGCGACAGTCCTGTAGAATTAAAAGCCTTCCAGGCGGGCGAAAAACGTCTGGGGGACATAGTTCTGGCGGCGGTTTCCGGGGAGAAGCATGAAAAGAAAAATAACCAGAAAGAAGGAGTCAACAAATGGAAATCTTATCGCAGATCGTAGAAGGGGTTAATTCTTTTTTGTGGGATGGGGCCCTGCTGGTATTGCTTCTGGGAACGGGAATTTTTTATACCATTAACCTGAAGTTCATCCAGGTGAGAAAATTTGGAGAGGGAATGAAGAGAATGTTCGGGAACTTTTCTCTTCATGGAAAAAGTACAGAGAAGGGGCTGAGTTCTTTTCAGGCCCTGGCTACGGCTATTGCGGCTCAGGTAGGTACGGGAAATATTGCGGGGGCTGCTACAGCCATTGCTTCAGGAGGACCGGGGGCTATTTTCTGGATGTGGGTCAGTGCATTTTTTGGAATGGCTACCATCTATGCAGAGGCAGTTATGGCACAGTATACCAGAAAAAGAGAGAATGGTGCCATTGTAGGCGGACCAGTTTATTATATACAGTACCTGTTTAAAGGAAAATTCGGAAAATTCCTTTCTGGATTTTTCTCAGTAGCGATTATCCTGGCACTGGGATTCATGGGAAATATGGTACAGTCCAATTCTATTGGAAGTTCTTTTTATACTGCATTTGGAATAAAACCTTATATAATGGGAATTATAATTGCTGTGATTTCTGCGATAATATTCCTGGGAGGAATCAACCGGATCGCCAGAGTGACGGAGAAGATCGTGCCTCTTATGGCCCTGGTTTATATTGTGGGCTGTGTGATCATTCTGATCATGAACCTGAATGGTCTGGGAAAAGCTTTTCATGATATTTTTGTGGCGGCGTTCTCACCTTCTTCCGTATTAGGAGGAGCTGCGGGAGTTACTGTCCAGAAAGCTATGCGGTTTGGTGTTGCCAGAGGTCTGTTTTCTAATGAAGCAGGTATGGGTTCTACACCTCACGCTCATGCCACAGCAGACGTAAAGCACCCGGCAGATCAGGGAATCATTGCCATGATAGGTGTGTTTATCGATACCTTTGTGATACTGACTCTTACCGCTTTGGTAATTCTTTCTACAGGGGCTCTTTCTACAGGAGAGACTGGCTCGGCTCTGGCTCAGGCTGCATTTAATTCTTCCTACGGCTCCTTTGGAAATGTATTTATCGCTATCTGCATGCTGTTTTTTGCTTTTACCACCATAATCGGCTGGTACTATTTCGGTGAAGTAAATGTCCGCCATCTTTTTGGAAAGAAAGCTGTGCGGGGATATGGACTTCTGGTGGTCATCTTTGTCCTCATAGGCTCTACTCTGAAGGTAGACCTGGTATGGAATATGTCAGACATGTTTAACGGACTGATGGTAATCCCTAACCTTATTGCGATTCTGGCAGCAGTGGGTATAGTAAAAAAACTGAGCAGAGAACATGAAAACATGGGAAAAAATCAGTAGAAATAAGAGCCTGGAGAAGCAGGAAAAAATAAAAAAATAGGTGTTGAAATTTCCGGAAATTTGTTTTATCCTAAGGGCTGATAGATTTAACCCAGGTTATGAAGGAATGACTTAGGAGGAAGAAAATATGAAGGAAAAGAAAATACGTTTTCGTCATATCGAAGAGATGAAAGATTTCGTCAGCGCCGCATGCCGCTGTGAATTCGACATCGATATCATCAGTGACCGTCTTGTGGTTGATGGAAAATCTATTTTAGGAGTTTTAAGCCTGAACTGCGACAAGGAGCTCCATGTGAAATATGATGGAACAGAACCTTATTTTGAGGAAATGCTGGGAAAATACGCAGTGGCTTAGACATATTTTACGGTTTACAAATTTTCTGGTATATGCTAACATAGCACATAAGAAAACACAGTGACGAAGAGAGTACCTGTATTTTGTGTTCACAGAGAAGTCTCCCATGGCTGAGAGGAGACAGACAGAGATAGAGGGAAGATGGCTTCTGAGAGGCGCACCGAAGCACAGGTCTTGTGCCAAGGCTGCGACAGGGTCCGCCTGTTACAGCGGTAAGGTATATCGGCAGATGTACCTGATGAGGTCTGTGCTGTGAGGTACAGACGAACAGAAGTGGTAACACGGGCTGACGCTCGTCTTCTTTGGAAACAGGGAAGACGGGCTTTTTCTTTTTTTGAGAGGTGCTTTGCAGGTGTTGAGGGAATCTTGGTATCTTTTATTGCTCAGTCTGCACTGGTTTGAGCCCTAGCGGTCTCAAACCGTGCTCGACAAATTCGCATAAAAGATACCAAGATTCCCCTGAAAGTTGCGGCTGCTCGAAAAAAGAAAAGGCCGTTAGAGGGCTGGTGTGGAGGTGTACAGGTTCGAGCCTTGGTCTCAAACTGTGCTCGACAAATTTGCATAAAAGATAGTAACAAGTTAGGAGGACGATGAAATGGATAAGAAGAAGTATTATATTACTACGGCTATTGCCTATACTTCAGGGAAGCCCCATATTGGGAATACTTATGAGGCGGTTTTGGCGGATAGTATTGCCAGGTTTAAGAGGCAGCAGGGATATGATGTGTTTTTTCAGACGGGAACGGATGAACATGGTCAGAAGATTGAGCTGAAGGCGGAAGAGGCTGGTGTAAGCTGTAAGGAGTTTGTAGACCAGGTATCTGGTGAGATTAAAAATATCTGGGATTTAATGGGCACTTCTTATGACAAGTTTATCAGGACTACAGATGACTATCATGAAAAACAGGTACAGAAAATATTTAAAAAGCTTTATGACCAGGGTGATATTTACAAAGGATATTATGAAGGTCTGTACTGTACTCCCTGTGAATCTTTCTTTACGGAATCTCAGCTGGTGGACGGAAAGTGTCCTGACTGCGGACGTCCCGTAACTCCGGCTAAGGAAGAGGCTTATTTCTTCAGAATGAGCAAATATGCGCCCAAGCTGATCGAGTATATCAATGAGCATCCGGAGTTTATCCAGCCGGTATCCAGGAAAAATGAGATGATGAACAACTTCCTTCTGCCTGGACTTCAGGAGCTGTGTGTGTCCAGAACCTCCTTTAAATGGGGAATTCCGGTAGACTTTGATCCCAGGCATGTGGTTTATGTATGGCTGGATGCGCTGACCAACTACATCACCGGAATCGGCTATGACTGTGATGGAAACAGTACAGAGCAGTTTGAAAAATACTGGCCGGCAGACCTGCATCTGATCGGAAAAGATATCATCCGTTTCCATACTATTTACTGGCCTATTTTCCTGATGGCTCTGGGACTTCCTTTGCCTAAGCAGGTATTTGGACATCCCTGGCTGCTCCAAGGAGACGGAAAGATGAGCAAATCTAAGGGAAATGTGCTTTATGCCGACCAGCTGGTAGACTTCTTTGGGGTAGATGCCGTCCGCTATTTCGTGCTCCATGAGATGCCTTTTGAAAATGACGGCGTGATCACCTGGGAGCTGATGGTAGAGAGATTAAACTCTGAGCTTGCCAATACTCTGGGAAATCTGGTAAACCGGACCATTTCCATGTCTAACAAGTATTTCGGCGGCGTGGTAAAGAGCACTGGCGTCACAGAGCCGGTAGACCAGGAACTGAAAGCGGTTGTCCAGGGAACAAAAGAAAAAGTGGCAGCCAAGATGGAAGACCTTCGTGTGGCAGATGCGATCACAGAAATCTTTACCCTGTTTAAACGCTGCAATAAATATATCGATGAGACCATGCCTTGGGTGCTGGCAAAGGACGATGAAAAGAAAGACCGTCTGGCGGAAGTGCTCTACAATCTGGTAGAGGGAATCTGCGTAGGCGCTGCTCTTCTGGAATCATTTATGCCAACTACTACAGAGAAAATCCTTGCTCAGCTTAACGCACCAAAGAGAAGTTATGAAGAGCTGGATTCCTTCGGTTTATATCCTTCCGGAAACAAGGTAACAGAGAAACCGGAGATCCTCTTTGCCCGTCTGGACGTAAAAGAGGTTATGGAAAAGGTGGAAGCTATGCGGGCTGAAGAGACAAAAGACCAGGAAGCAGAAAAAGAGGAAATTCCTGTTATAGATATAGAAGCAAAACCTGAAGTCACCTTTGATGATTTCATGAAAATGCAGTTCCAGGTAGGGGAGATCATCGCCTGTGAGGAAGTGAAAAAGTCCAAAAAACTTCTCTGCTCCCAGGTAAAGATCGGAAGCCAGGTAAAACAGATTGTTTCCGGCATTAAGTCAAATTATAAACCGGAAGGTATGGTTGGAAAGAAAGTTATGGTCCTGGTGAACCTGAAACCGGCTAAGCTGGCAGGAGTTCTTTCTGAAGGAATGATCCTGTGTGCAGAAGGTCTTGACGGAGAACTGGCCCTTATGACTCCTGACAAGGATATGCCGGCAGGTGCGGAAATCTGCTGATTAGGGGTTGACAAGACTTTTTTAATCGTTTATTATCTTTTTAAATGAAAGGGAGTAGCTGGCACCAAAAGGTGTTTGCGACAGCGTCAATCTCGATGAGGGAACTCTCATCCGTGTCGTGATGAAACAGCGAGACTTTTATTGCATGATCAATTGTGCAGTAAAGGTCTCGCTTTTTGCATATAAAGACCTTTACTAAGCAAACTACTTAGAAAGAGTCTGAAAATGCGGCTCGGAAAACGAATGGAGGAAGAAGCATGAAAGAGTATTACCAAATGTCCAGGACAGAGGCTCAGAAAGCCGTTAATGGCAGTACCCAGCCTCTGACAGAAGAACAGGTAAAGAAGAACCAGGAAAAGTATGGTCCAAACGCTCTTGCAGAAGGCAAGAAGAAAACCGTTCCCCAGATTTTTCTGGAACAGTACAAAGATTTCCTGGTGATCATTCTGATCGTGGCGGCTATCGTATCTGGTATTCTGGGTGAAACAGAAAGCGCCATTGTTATCTTGATCGTTATTACCATTAATGCGATTTTGGGCACTGTCCAGACTGTAAAGGCAGAACAGTCCCTGAACAGTCTGAAGGCTATGTCGGCTCCGGAAGCCAAGGTAGTCAGAGGAGGAGATGTGATTAAAATACCATCTTCTCAGGTTACTATAGGTGATATCGTTATGCTGGAAGCAGGAGATTATGTGCCTGCTGACGGACGTATTCTTGAAAACGCCAGTCTGAAGGTAGACGAAAGCGCACTGACAGGAGAAAGTCTTGCAGTGGAAAAAATGGAAGACGCCATTGAGGGAGAAGCTGCCCTGGGTGACAGGACCAACATGGTCTTTTCCGGAAGTTTTGTTTCCTACGGAAGAGGTTCCTTCCTGGTAACAGGAATCGGTATGAATACCGAAGTAGGAAAAATCGCCAGTCTGTTAAAGAGCACTTCTGAGAAAAAGACTCCTCTGCAGATGAATCTGGATAATTTCGGACAGAAGCTGTCCATCCTGATTTTAGTATTCTGCGCAATCCTTTTTGGTATCAGCGTATTCAGAGGAGAGGGCGTGGGAGATGCTTTCCTGTTTGCCGTAGCTCTTGCAGTAGCTGCAATTCCTGAGGCCCTGAGCTCTATCGTAACCATCGTGCTGTCCTTCGGTACACAGAAAATGGCAAAAGAGCATGCTATTATCCGTAAGCTTCAGGCAGTGGAAGGTCTGGGAAGTGTGTCAATTATCTGTTCTGATAAGACTGGTACTCTGACACAGAATAAAATGACAGTTGAAGACTATTATGTAGAAGGGAAAGAAATTCCTGCAGCATCTATTGACCTGGGAGATGAAGCTCAGAAACAGCTTCTCCGCCACAGCATTTTATGTAATGACTCTACAAACAAAAACGGAGAAGAGATCGGAGATCCTACGGAAACTGCTCTCATCAATCTGGGCGACAAACTGGGATGTCCCGCAGAGACCATCCGTGAGAAATACCCCAGATGCAGCGAGGTTCCTTTTGACAGTGACAGAAAATTAATGTCTACCTTGCACAATCTGAAAAACGGCTGTACTATGGTTACAAAAGGTGCCGTAGATGTTCTTCTGGGAAGAGTTTCCCATATCCAGAAAAACGGAGAAGTATGTCCGATCACAGAGGAAGACAAGAGGATCATTGAAGAACAGAACCAGAAGTTTTCCAGAAACGGTCTTCGTGTCCTGGCCTTTGGATATAAAAAATTTGAAGAAGCCAGAACCTTATCTGTGGAAGATGAAAATGACCTGACATTCCTGGGTCTGATCGCTATGATGGACCCGCCAAGAGAAGAGTCCAAGGAAGCAGTTGCCGAGTGTATCCGGGCGGGCATTAAGCCTATTATGATCACTGGTGACCATAAGGTAACAGCGGCAGCTATTGCTAAGAGAATCGGGATTTTGAAAGACGAATCAGAAGCCTGTGAGGGTGCGGTTATTGAAAATATGACAGATGAAGAGCTGCAGGACTTCGTGGAAGGTATTTCTGTATATGCCCGTGTTTCACCGGAACACAAGATCCGTATTGTCCGGGCATGGCAGGATAAAGGAAACATCGTAGCCATGACAGGAGACGGAGTAAACGATGCCCCGGCTCTGAAGCAGGCAAATATTGGTGTGGCTATGGGAATCACCGGTACAGAAGTTGCAAAAGACGCAGCATCCATGGTACTTACCGATGATAACTTTGCAACCATCGTAAAAGCTGTAGAAAACGGAAGAAATGTTTACAAGAACATAAAGAGTTCTATCCAGTTCCTCCTTTCCGGTAACTTTGCAGGAATCCTGTCTGTACTCTATGCGTCACTGGCAGGTCTGCCGGTACCTTTCGCACCGGTTCATCTGCTGTTTATCAACCTGCTGACAGACAGTCTTCCGGCTATTGCTCTGGGACTGGAACCTCACAATCCTGATGTAATGAACGATAAGCCGAGACCAATGAACGAGTCTATACTTACCAAAGATTTCCTTTCCAAGATCGGAATTGAGGGTCTGGTTATCGGTATTATGACCATGATCGGCTTCTATATCGGATACCAGGAAAATACTGCACTTGCTATGACTCTGGCTTTCGGTACACTTTGTACCTCACGTCTGGTCCATGGATTTAACTGTAAATCAGACAAACCTGTATTATTTACAAAGAGATTTTTCAACAATAAATACCTGGCTGGGGCTTTCCTTTTAGGTCTTGCTCTCATCACTGCTGTAGTGATGATCCCAGGTCTGGATTCTATTTTCCAGGTACAGACTCTGAGCTTTACTCAGCTTCTGACCATGTATGGGCTGGCAATCGCCAACCTTCCGATAATCCAGCTTATTAAATGGATCCGTATGAAGATTAAAAAATAATATGATATTTTGGCAGTCCCATTTAACACAAAACATAAACGAAGTTGTCGTTATGCCAGTTAAATGGGGCTGCTCTTGAAAATGGGAGGATGCGTATGGATTTGAACAAAAAGGATATGAAGAACATTATGCTGTTGATCGTTTTTGCAGTGCTCTTCTATATAGGCGTACAAAAGATTAATAGCGTGGCAGCGGGAGTTGTGTTTGTCTGGCATCTGGTATTCCCCTTTATTTTGGGAGGGGCCATTGCTTTTATCCTTAATGTGCCTATGCATGCTCTGGAAAAAAGACTTTTCGGCAGACTGAAGGAGCAGGGAAAAGCGAAAAAATTAGCAAGGCCGGCAAGTCTCATACTTTCTATCCTGCTGGTTATCGTGATCATTTGGATTGTTCTGGTAGTATTAATACCGGAAATCGGAAGCACCATTGTGAGCCTGAGCCGCCAGATCGAGCTGGCAATCCCCAGGATGCAGAAATGGTTTACAGATAATTTCCAGGCCAATCCCCTGATTGAAGAGCAGATCAATAACTGGTTTAATTCTCTGGAGGTTAACTGGGACCAGATCATACAGACTGGTATTGACTTTCTGAAAAACGGAGCCGGAAATGTACTGGGAACTACATTTAATGTGGCAGTAACTGTGATCAACTCTGTGATGAACTTTGTGATCGGTTTTGTATTTGCCTGCTATATTCTGCTCCAAAAGGAAAAGTTATCTGTCCAGATCCGGAAAGTCCTTTACGCATTTTTCCCTGGAAAAGTTGTGCGTCAGGTGTTAAAAGTGGCTTCTCTGAGTTATAAGACATTTTCTAACTTCGTTACAGGCCAGTGCCTGGAAGCCGTGATCTTGGGAACCATGTTTTTTGTGGTAATGAGTATTCTGAAATTCCCTTACGCGATGCTGGTTGGAGTGGTGATCGCCTGTACCGCCCTGATCCCTATATTCGGAGCTTTTATCGGCTGTGTTGTAGGGGCCTTCCTGATCCTGGTGGTGAACCCTATGCGGGCGGTGGCTTTTGTTATCCTGTTTCTGATCCTTCAGCAGATTGAGGGAAACCTGATTTACCCCCATGTGGTAGGAAACTCGGTAGGACTGCCTTCTATCTGGGTGCTGATGGCCGTGACAGTAGGCGGAAACCTGATGGGAGTAGTAGGAATGCTGGTGTTTATTCCACTGACCTCTATCATTTACGCATTGTTCCGCCAGACCGTCCATAGGAGATTAAAGGAGAGAAAGATCCATGATATTTGAGACACACGCCCATTATGATGATGAGGCTTTTGACAGAGACCGGGATGAACTTTTGAAGACCATGCATGCCCATGGAATTGAGAAAATCATCAATGTGGGAGCTTCTTTGGAAGGAGTAAAGGATACGGCGGATCTTATGGAAAGATATCCTTTTGTCTATGGAGCAGTAGGTATTCACCCGGATGAGGTGGGAAGTCTCACCGAAGAAGACATGAAGTGGCTGCGGAGTCTGTGTGACAGAGAAAAAACCGTGGCTGTAGGAGAAATCGGTCTGGACTATTACTGGGACAAAGAAAATCATGATGTTCAGAAAAAATGGTTTGTCCGGCAGATGGACCTGGCCAAAGAAACCGGGCTGCCCATTATCGTCCACAGCCGGGACGCAGCTAAAGATACCCTGGATGTCATGAAAGCAGAGCGGGCGGATAATTTAAAGGGAGTGATCCACTGCTATTCCTACTCCAAAGAACATGCCAGAGAATATATGAATATGGGATACTATCTGGGGGTAGGCGGCGTGGTTACTTTTAAGAATGGAAAACGGCTGAAAGAAGTGGTAGAATATGCGCCCCTGGATTATCTGCTGCTGGAGACCGATGCGCCCTATCTGGCTCCGGAACCCTACAGAGGAAAGCGGAACTGTTCTCTCTACCTTACCTATGTGGCTCAGACCATTGCACAGATAAAGGGCGCGTCTTATGAGGAAGTGGTTGAGGTTACCAGAAGGAATGCAGAAAGACTCTTTGGAATATAAATAGCAGAAAAAGTCAAAATATCGTAATTTTCAATCAAATAATTGCAGGAATTTATCCGAAATCTATAATAAGATGTTAAATAGAGAATTAACATAGAGGAGGATTTTTCTTATGCCAAAATGGTTGGACAATGCAATTTTTTATGAGATTTACCCTCAGACTTTTCTGGATACTAATGGAGACGGCATCGGAGATTTTCAGGGAATCATCAGAAAATTAGACTATATAAAAGAACTGGGATGTAATGCCATCTGGCTGAATCCATGCTTTGTTTCTCCTTTCTCAGATGCAGGTTATGACGTGGCGGATTATTATACAGCTGCGCCCAGATATGGAACCAACGAGGACTTGAAAGAGCTTTTCGCAAAGGCTCATGAGAAAGATATGCACGTGATCTTAGACCTGGTCCCGGGACATACATCTATTGAACATCCCTGGTTTAAAGCTTCTTTAAGCCCAGAGGAAAATGAGTTTAGCCACCGTTATATCTGGACGGATAAAGCCTGGAAGGGATTTGAAAATGTAGGAAATATTAAGGGCTGTATCAGAGGTCTTTCAGACAGAGACGGCTCCTGCGCAGCCAACTATTATACTACTCAGCCGGCTTTGAACTATGGTTTCTATAAGGTGACAGAATCCTGGCAGAAAGATATGCATTCTCCTGAAGCAATGGCTACCAGAGAGGCTATGAAAGATATCATGCGTTTCTGGCTGGGAATGGGATGCGACGGTTTCCGTGTGGATATGGCAGGCTCCCTGGTAAAGAATGATGAAGAGGGAAAGGGAACCATTGAGCTGTGGCAGGATTTCCGTAAATTTTTAGATGAAGAGTTCCCGGAGGCGGCCATGATTTCTGAATGGGGACAGCCGGACAAATCTCTGGAGGGAGGATATCATATGGACTTCCTTCTCCACTTTGGACCTTCTTATTACATGGACCTGTTCCGCAGTGAGCATCCATACTTTAAGCGGGATGGGAAAGGAAATATTGGAGATTTTGTAAGAACCTACCAGGCTAATTATGACAAGACCAACGGAAAGGGACTGATCTGTATTCCCTCCGGTGACCACGACATGAGCCGTATCAAGGAAAAACTGGATGATGAAGAAGTAAAGATTGCTTTTGCATTTCTTCTTTCTATGCCGGGAGCGCCTTTTATATACTATGGAGACGAAATCGGCATGAATTATCTGGCAGGTATCCGTTCTGTAGAAGGAGGATATGAAAGGACAGGAGCAAGATCTCCCATGCAATGGGATAAGACCACTAATGCAGGTTTTTCCAGCGCTAAGCCAGAGGATCTCTATATTATGATCGATCCGGACAAGAACCGTCCTACAGTGGAAGCTCAGATGGAAGATGAAGATTCTCTGTTCCATGAAGTTCAGAAACTGATTAAAATCCGTCTTGACCATGAGGCCCTTCAGAGCAATGCATCTTTGGAATTCCTTTATGCAGAGGATAACGCATATCCTCTGGTTTATAAGAGAACAGGAGAGAGGGAAACAATAGTAGTGGCCCTGAACCCTTCTGATAAAGAGGTTACGTGTAAGATAAATGCCAAGGATGGAATAGACATTCTGTATTCCAACAATGGTGAGTCTGCACTGAAGGACGGAACTCTGACCGTTCCTCCTGCAAGTGCAAGCTTTATCAAAATAAAATAAAAAGAATAAACAGGGAGAGCAGTGGGAACAGCTGAAGAAAAAAGGCTGTTTTCATTGCTTTTTCTGTTTATATGAGGAAAGGTGTTTTTTTGCCGAGGAAGTGTTGATTTTTTATATACCGATTGGTATAATAGACCTATCGCAGACATTAAGAGCAAAGGCGGTGATTCGAATAGACAACAGGGAATTGCTTCTGGATGCCGCACTGGATCTTTTTTATGCCAAAGGATATGACGCAGTGGGGGTTCAGGAAATTGTAGACAGGGCGGGAGTTACAAAACCGACTCTTTACTATTATTTCGGAAGCAAAATAGGGCTTTTACAGAATCTCCTGGAGCGGGGATACAGAGTTTTGGAAAAAGGAGTTCTGGAGGCAACCAGGATGAAGGCTAATCTGCCGGAGGTCTTGTATAAAGTCGCAAGAGAATTTTTTGACTATGCGGCAGACCACCAAAAATTTTATCTGTTTATGCTGGCTTTGTTTTACTCTGGGAGACAAAATGAAGCTTATAAAACAGTGGCGCCTTTCATTGAGAATTATTATAATCTTATTGTAGGGATTTTTGAAAACGCAGCATCTCAGCTGGGCAATATGAGAGGGAGGCAGAGGCTGTTTGCAGTTGGATTCACAGGAACTCTCAATCACCATATTATGACAGTAAGCTACGGACTTTCAGAAAATGAAAATTTTGAAATCTCTAATGAGACTACTTATGAGATCGTACATCAATTTTTATACGGAATATATTCTTAACAGGAGGAAATGAAAATGGCAGCATGGTATGAAGAGGCAGTATTTTATCACATTTACCCCATTGGCATGACCGGGGCACCCAGGGAGAACAGAGAGGAGCAGGTGGTCCACAGATTTGAACTTCTGAATGACTGGCTCCCTCATGTGGCAGAGCTGGGCTGCACCGCTATCTATATAGGACCTCTTTTTGAGTCCACTACTCACGGATATGATACCAGAGACTACAAAAAGGTAGACAGAAGACTGGGAGACAATGAGGACTTTGCAGAATTTGTAAAAAAAGCACATGACCTGGATATTAGGGTAGTGGTAGACGGAGTTTTCAACCATACAGGAAGAGAATTTTTTGCCTTCCAGGATATTCAGAGGAACCGGGAACATTCTCCTTACTGCGGATGGTACAAGGGTATTAACTTTGGATGGAACAACCCCTACAATGATGGTTTTGGCTATGAAGCCTGGAGAAACTGCTTTGAACTGGTTAACCTGAACCTTCAGAACCCTGAAGTAAGAGATTATCTTTTGGATGTGATCGATTTCTGGATCGATACTTTTGATATCGACGGTATCCGTTTGGACTGTGCAGACTGTCTGGACTTTTACTTCATGGAAGAGATGCGGCGGCGGACGTCCGAGAAGAAAAAAGATTTCTGGCTTATGGGAGAAGTGATCCATGGAGACTACAGCCGCTATATCCAGGACGGACAGAAGATGCTCCACAGCGTTACCAACTATGAGCTCCATAAAGGTCTTTATTCCGGACACAATGATCACAATTATTTTGAAATTGCACATACTATCCGGAGAGAATTTGATGAAAACGGCGGCATCTACAAAGGTATGAAACTTTACTCTTTTGTAGATAATCATGATGTAGACAGGATCATGAGCAAGCTGAACCAGAAAGAGCATATTTATCCGGTATATACACTTTTATATACTTTACCGGGAATCCCTTCTCTCTATTATGGTTCTGAATGGGGGATTGAAGGCAGAAAAGAAGGAAGCAATGATGACTTCCTGAGACCTGCTTTAAGTATGGAGGACCTGGAGAAAGAACAGGATTCTCCAGTGATGGACTGGGTAAAGAAGCTTGGAGAAGTCCATAAGAAGTTCAGCCAGTGCCTGGCCTATGGCCGTTACAGGGAGCTGCTGCTGACCAACCGGCAGTATGCTTTCGCAAGATTTACAGAGGAACAGGGACTTCTGACTGCTGTAAACAATGACGAGCAGGAGGCAGAGCTGTTCATTCCAGCTCCTTTCCAGGATAAGACTTATGTAAATCTAGAAACAGAAGAGGAAGTGGCGGTGGAAAACGGCAGGCTGCATATCACTGTGAAAGCTGCAGGAAGCGCATTCCTGGAAATACGTTAAAATAATAGGTGCGGGAATGCTGTACATTCCTGAATATGGCAAAAAAGGGGAAGAGTTTTATGGGAAACAATATGAAAATAACAGAGCTGGACCGATATCTTTTCGGACAGGGGACACATTATGAAATCTATAAGCTTCTGGGGGCCCATCCGGGGACTCAGAGAAAGAAAGAAGGGGTTTTCTTTGCAGTTTGGGCCCCTCATGCAAAGGCGGTTTCCGTAGTAGGAAACTTCAACGACTGGGACCCGGAAGCCAATGTAATGAACTGTGACAATGACATGGGAATTTATCAGCTTTTTATCCCCAAAGTCCGGGTGGGAGACCTGTATAAATTCTGTATTACCACCTATAAAGGAGAAAAGCTGTATAAGGCGGACCCATATGCAAACTTTTCAGAAGTACGTCCAGGTACAGCCTCCAGGGTAGTGGATATTACCAATTACAAATGGACAGACGCTACATGGATGAAGAAACGTCAGGAGTTTGATGTAAAAAAAGACGCTATGGCCATTTACGAGGTACATCCCGGTTCCTGGAAAAAACATCCCCGGAAAGACGAGGAAGACAAAGGCTTTTACAATTACCGGGAACTGGCCCATGCCCTTGCAGACTATGTAAAAGAGATGGGATATACTCACGTAGAACTTATGGGGATTGCAGAGCATCCCTTTGACGGCTCCTGGGGCTATCAGGTAACAGGCTATTATGCGCCTACTTCCCGTTATGGTACTCCTGAGGACTTCCGCTATTTTGTCAACTATATGCACAGAAATAAAATCGGCGTTATCCTGGACTGGGTACCTGCCCACTTCCCCAGGGATGCCCATGGATTGGCAGATTTTGACGGTACGCCTACTTACGAATACGCAGACCCGAGAAAAGGGGAACATCCCGATTGGGGCACCAAGGTCTTTGATTATGGCAAGAATGAGGTGAAGAACTTCCTTATTGCAAATGCTCTGTTCTGGATCCAGGAGTATCATGTGGATGGATTGAGAGTGGACGCTGTGGCTTCCATGCTGTATCTGGACTATGGACGGCAGCAGGGACAGTGGGTTCCTAATCAGTACGGAGAAAACAAGAACCTGGAGGCGATTGAATTCTTCCGTCACCTGAATTCCGTGGTTCTTGGGAAAAATAAAGGCGCCGTTATGATCGCTGAGGAGTCTACCGCCTGGCCTATGGTTACTGGAGATCCAAAAGACGGAGGCCTTGGCTTCAGCCTGAAGTGGAATATGGGCTGGATGCATGACTTCCTGGAATACATGAAGCTGGACCCCTATTTCAGAAAATATAACCACAATAAGATGACGTTCTCCACTACCTACGCTTACAGCGAGAATTATGTCCTGGTACTTTCCCATGACGAGGTAGTCCATCTGAAATGCTCGATGATCAATAAAATGCCGGGCCTGGGACAGGACAAGTTTGAAAACCTGAAAGCAGGTTATTCTTACATGATCGGTCATCCGGGAAAGAAACTGCTGTTCATGGGACAGGATTTCGGCCAGTATCAGGAATGGAGCGAGGAGAGAGAACTGGATTGGTACCTCTTAGGAGAGCAGAGCCACCAGCAGCTCCAAAACTATGTGAAACAGCTTTTTGCCCTTTATAAAAAATACCCTGCTCTGTACGCCAATGACGCAAATCCTCAGGGCCTGGAGTGGATCAATGCAGACGATGCTACAAGAAGTATATACAGTTTTATGCGGATGTCACCTACAGGAAGAAACAATCTTCTCTTTGTGATCAACTATACTCCTGTGGCCAGGGATGACTACCGGGTTGGCGTGCCAAAACGGAAACAGTATAAACTGATCCTGAACAGCCGGGAGCCGGAGTTTGGCGGCCATGAACATAAAGAACAGACCATTTACAAAGCAGTGAAAAAAGAATGCGACGGAAGACCATATTCCTTTGCATATCCTCTGCCGGCTTATGGAGTGGCAGTGTTCTTATTCTAAAATAGAATATTGAAAAAGAGGAATCCCTCAAAATCTCTGACGAAATTAGAAGGCAGAGGTTTTGGGGGATTTTTATGGGTGAATTAGGTAGAGATAAAATTAATTTTTAAAATAAATGGTTATAAACTTTACAAACACAACCATTTAAAGTATAATGTGATAATAGAATGATAAAACGAAAATTATTAGATGGATTAAATGAATTAAATGAATTAAAAAGATTGGGAGAGATAATATGGAATCAAATGCAAAGCAGATAAGAGACAGGTATAAGGAATTACTGGACGACGGTGTGCCTCACAGCAGGAAAGAACTATTTGCCTATGCAAAAGAAGATGTGGAAGAAAATGCGTATACTATTGGAATGTTGACGGGAGCATTAAAATCTCTTGTGGATTCTTCAGATATATACCAGTCCATGGGCAGAGGCATATATCAGAAGGTTGAACTTTCAGAGAAGTCTTCGAATAAGATTAGTGCTAGATATCTCAACATCTTTAAGAGAACTTTAGAAGAGACGAGTAAAGAATCAGTGAATCCAATGGTCCTTTTGGAAATTGATGAAGATGAAAAGAAGAAAATGAAAGAAATTCAAGAGTGTATCCGGAAAATAAAAAGAACTGTGGAACATTTGGAGGAATAAGGAGAGAACAAAAGTGGAAAAGTGTTTTGTGATTATGCCTTTTGAAAAGAATCTGGATGAAGTTTATCATCGTTTGATAAAACCAACTGTGGAAAAAAAGGGATATGAAGTAAAAAGATCTGATGAAATTTATGGGAATCAGCCGATTATTGAGGACATTACAACGGAAATCCGAACTGCAAATGTCTTGATTGCAGATGTTACAGGCAAAAATCCAAATGTAAATTACGAATTAGGATATGCCCATGCACTGGGTAAAGAGGTGATTATTATTACGCAGGATATCAATGATATTCCTTTTGATTACAGACATAGGAGGGCAATTATATATAAAACAACAGATTTTGACTGGAAGGATAAATTGGAAAAGGCCCTTAGCAGAACGTTGGATGTAGTTATGAAAAAATAATAGTATAAGGTATTCTGCAGGGCATGTAGAAGAGCTTGAGACTGCCATATCTCAAATGTTCAGAGAAGGAATCAGCTTTTATGATACTAAGGAAGCATTTTACCATGGATTCCTTATGGGGCTGTTGAATGGATTGGAGGATTACTATGCGTATTCTAACAGAGAATCTGGTACAGGAAGATATGATATTTGTCTGAAATGCATGGATGTGGCAAAGCCGGCTGTGATCATAGAACTGAAGTGGCACCAAGTTATGTAGAACTTGAGGAGCGGAGCGATGAAGCATTAAAACAGATTTTGGGAAAACAGTATGAAACGGACTTGGCTCGTGA
Source organism: Blautia sp. An81 (assembly GCF_002161285.1). Taxonomy (GTDB): domain Bacteria; phylum Bacillota; class Clostridia; order Lachnospirales; family Lachnospiraceae; genus Blautia; species Blautia ornithocaccae. The sequence goes on from NZ_NFHH01000002.1 coordinate 132,542, forward strand.
CGGATAGCAGGAGGTTCTGTGTTATGGAATCGCCTTTTATAAGAAAAATTGTAAAATAAAGTTGTCGAAAGATAAAATTTTTTCGTAATAATTCAATATTGAGGTGATAACTCTATGAAGAATAAAATGCTTTCCCAAAGCGTTACAGATAATATAATGACTATGATAACCGTTGAAAAACGTTTTTCTGTTGGCGATAAGCTTCTCAATGAGTTAGAACTGGCAGAGGAGTTAAATGTGAGTCGACAACTCTACGGGAAGCGTGTGGAAGAGGGGATTCGGCAGAACAGGGACAGAACTTTTCAAAGTTGTCAACGTACCAATGCAGGACACTATGGAAGAATATGTGGCATTGACAAAGAAGACAGAAGAGAACCAGAAAGCATATTTTACTGGTCCAATGGGAAACGATATCTATCAGTTTTCGTCTTTTCCATAGGTATCATACCGCCATATCTCCCATACAGATTCCGACAATAAAGACAATTCAACTCCTCTGTAGACGGAGTACATATCGGAAAACTGGCAGAACTGCTCCAGGACTATCTTTCCAGCTTTTCGTGATCTGTTTTGAATACCCTCAGTGTACTTTTATGGGAAGGCGGCAAGAACAGTTCGATACCGTACGGTTCCTGTTGGAGTCCCGATGGCTGTGAGATAATTGCTGAATGAAAATGGAAGAAATGCCAAAAAGATTCAATATAAGGAGAGCGGAGGATGGAAATTGAAAGAGGTAAATATCTTCAGGATTTGATTAATCGGATGAACAATCATATGATTAAAGTTGTGACGGGCGTTAGAAGATCGGGAAAATCCTATCTGACAAGATTGTTTGAAAAAACTTATCTGAAGGATATTATTGAGTCACATCTTATGGAAAATATTTATTTATAATGAACTTTACGGCCGCGGCTATGTTGTGAATGTGGGAATTGTAGTATGTATTTGCTTACACCGGAGGGGAATTTTATGAGTAACTGGAAAGACTTATTTCAGGAGCATATTCTTGCTCGTGGAGAGGCGTATTACTTTGAAGGCGCAGTTTTGGAACTCCATAAAACAGAACACGGGTATCATGCTGTTGTAGAGGGGACGGAGGATTACGAAGTAGATATTGAGATGGAAGGGGGACGGGTCTGTGAGATGTACTGCTCCTGTCCCTACGCAGAAAATGGAAATAACTGTAAGCATATGGCAGCGGTTCTTTTTGAGATTGAGGAACAGAATGAAGAGGACATTCTGGCAGAAGGGACTTGCCCGGACGATCAGGAAAAAGAAGTGGAAGAAATTATTGAAAGGATCTCGGAAGAGGAATTACGCTCCTTTGTAAAGGGGATAGCTGCACAGGATAGTGAAATCCGTAACATACTTATGACTAGATATGCGGTAAAGATAGATGAGAAACAGATGGAGCGGTTGAAACAGGGAGTAGATCAGCTTGTATGGGAGTACGGAGACAGGAGCGGTTATATTGATTACCGGAATGCCCTGGATTTTTGCTGGGCGCTAGAAAATTATCTGGAAGATAAAGTGGATACATTGATTGAACGAAAATGCTATGGGCAGGCGTTTGCTCTGACAAACTATGTTTTCCAAACCATCGGAAATATAGATATAGATGATTCTGACGGCGGCATATCCCAGGTCGCAAATGTGTGTTATGATAAATGGAAAAAAATACTGGAGAACTGCAGTGAAGAAGAAAAAAACGAAATGTTTTCCTGGTTTATGAGCCATCTGTCATGCGATTATGTGGTAGATTACATGGAAGACTATATGGAAGATTTCCTGACTCATGAGTTTCAGAATCGGGAAATGTTAGAAAAGATGCTAAAGGATTTGGATGAAAGGATTGAGATGCAGACATCGTCCACGGATTGTGGAAGTACATGGAGCGCTCGATACGGCTACGAGAATAATATTATAAAGCGGTTGGAACTCATGGAGCGACTGGGCTTCTCGGCGGAAGAAATCAGGGAATATAGAAGGCAGCATTGGAGATTTTCGGTGGTAAGAGAGCTGGAAATACAGGAGAACCTTAACAATGGGAATCTGGATGAGGCAATCCGGATATTGCAGGAAAGTAAAATTCTGGATAAAGAGTACCCAGGGCTGATTGCCAGGTACAGCGAGCAATTGATTTCCATATATGAAACACAGCCGGATAAAGAGGTGTACAAAAAAGAACTGCTGTATTATGTCTTTGAATGTCCGCAAAATAATCTGGTACATATTTATAAACTCAAAAAGGTCTGCACAGATAAGGAGTGGGATGGTTATAGGGAAAAGATTCTGAAAAGCCCTAAAAATTACAACATCCTGTATCCATTTATGGAGAAAGAGGGCATGTATGAACCAATGCTTGAATGCCTTAAGAAAGAAACGTTCATCTATAACCTGGATAGATATGAAAAAGTGCTGAAAGAGAAATTCCCGGAGCAGGTACGGGATATTTATATTTCATATCTGCGCCATGAAGCGGAAAGAGCAAGTAATCGAAACAGGTACAGAGAATTAATGAAATATCTGAAAAAGATCCGAAGATATCCGAGAGGGAAAGAAAAAGCGTCCGAGATTGCGAAGAACTGGCGGGCGGTGTATTACCGAAGGACGGCCATGATGGATGAAATGCAGAAAGCAGGGTTTTAAGAATAGAGATAATCGGACGGAAAAAGGGAAAGGAGACCGAAAATGATCGCACCGAGAAAGATAAAATTTGAAGCGAAGAAAAAGAGAAACGAAAATTATGAATTTCGCATTTTCCTGAAAGGAAATGCAGATGAAAAAGAATTGGATGAGCAGTTCCACAGGCTGCACAAAGAGCTGTTTGCAGGATATGACTGCAGTCGATGTAGAAACTGCTGCAAGATGTACCGGGGCAGTATCCCGGAAGAAGATCTCGCCCGGGATGCAGAGTATATGGGGCTTACAAAAGATCAATTTATTGAAAAGTATCTGTTGGAAAGCGATGAGGAAAACAGATACCAGACAAAAAACGCTCCCTGTGATTTTCTGGGAGCAGACGGAAACTGCCAGCTGGGCGACTGCCGGCCGGAAAGCTGTAAGAAATATCCATATACGGATCAGCCGGACAGATGGGCGAGCCTTTACAGTGTACTGGATGTGATCGAGGTCTGTCCGGTGGCATTTGAGATATATGAGAGGCTGAAAAAAGAATATGGATGGACGTATAGAAGATGAAGTAATGCCTTCGAAGTATGGGGGCATGACCCGGAACTATTCTGCATAGATTGTAAAAAGCAGAGATTTCGGGGGATTTTCCTTGAAAGATTATATTGAAGAGCGTGCTATTGAAATTGCAAATTATATTATTGAAGAGAAAGCCACGGTAAGGCAGACAGCAAAGAAATTTGGGGTGTCGAAATCTACGGTACATATAGATGTAACAAAAGAGGTGTTTTTGTGAAGGTTGTTTATGAGGTGAGGTAAGAGTGTTTAGTGGGGTTAAGACTTTTATATGTAACAACACGTGTTCAAAAGGTACGATTTAAGCGAAAAAAGCCTCGTGACCATGAGGAAAATAAAAGCAAAAAGTATTCTGTGATAAAGTATAAAGGATTAGAAGAGAAAATGTCTCTTCTAGTCTTTTTTAGTGAGAAAGTTTTTCTGATGAAGTGTAATAATATGTGGTTATATGCTTTGTAGAAAAATCCGTAGGAATTAAAATTTTTTGTTTTATGGAAAGATTCCGTCGGTGCAGGGAGTACAATTCTGCTCCAAGCTGTTTGATTGTGAGCGGTACTCAAAAGCAAAAAATCATACTGCGGAGCAGAGAAAACAGTTCCGTCTTGAAAAGGAGAAGCCGATACTGGAGGCATTCTGGAATTGGCTGGATCAACAGCGTCCAAACAAGGGAACCCGTTTGGCGAAAGCGGTGAACTATGCCCAAAATCGGAAAGACACTCTGATGACCTATCTGGAAGACGGTCATTGCAGTTTATCCAATAATCTTAGCGAGAATGCAATCAGACCATTCACTGTTGGCCGGAAAAACTGGCTGTTCAGTGCCAGTCCGAAGGGAGCTGCCTCTAGCGCTATTGTGTATACAATGGTTGAGATGGCAAAAGCGAATGACCTGAATACCTACAAATATCTGACATACCTCTTATCACAGCGGCCAGACGCTAAAATGTCAGATGAACAGCTGGAACAGCTTGCCCCATGGAGCGAGACTGCGAAAGCGAACTGTCAAAACTAAACATAGAGCAAAACGCTTGCATCTATCATTTTGGTGCAAGCGTGATTCATGGGCAGCGTAGCAATATTTTGCGCTTACTAAAAAAGGATGAACACACTCACTATGACAAGAAGAAAAAAGATGTTGCTCCGAACAGACAATTGGCACAGGCCATTCTTAATCAGTACCAGCCTAAAAGTGTGGAGGACATGCAGGATGCGCTGAAAGATATTTTTGGCTCCATGTTTGAAGCAATGTTGCAAGACGAAATGAACAGCCATCTGGGATACTCGAATAACGAGCGGAGCGAAAAAGAAACTACTAACCGAAGAAATGGTTATACAAAAAAAACATTGAAAACAACAGTTGGCGATGTCCCTATTGAAGTCCCACGTGATCGGGAAGGTACTTTTGAACCGGCGGTTGTACCGAAAAGAAAGCGGGATGTCTCAGATATTCAGGACAAAGTACTTTCCATGTATGCGAAGGGAATGAGCCGGCGCGATAATGCAGATACCATTGAAGATATCTACGGATTCGAAATCTCTCATGAGACAATTTCAGAGATTACAGACAGCGTTCTGGAGCAGCTGGAAGAATGGCAAAACCGCCTATTAAAGCGCTTCTATACCTTTTTGTTTGTAGACTGCCTGTACGTTGCAATCCGAAAGGAATACGAAACAAAGAACTATGCCGTCTATGTGATTCTGGAATACGATGTTGATGGGCAAAAAGATATCTTGGGATTATGGCTGAGTGAGTCCGAAAGTAAACATCAGTGGATGCAGATCTTTGATGAGATCAAAAATCGCGGCGTGGAAGATGTTCTTTTCCTTTCTATGGATGGTGTAAGCGGACTGGAAGAAGGAGCCAAAGCGATTTTTCCGCATGTGACGGTGCAGCGATGCATGAGAGATTGATTTCTGCTTATCAGGAAGCCCGTGAATTAAACGATGAAATGGAAGGCCTTGTGAAAGATGCTTTAACAAATTAACTCAAAAGAGTACTTGAGTATAAGACTGGGGAGGTTTCCCTCCACAAAATATTTTTCAAAAACTTACACAAAAAACTTGACAATCCCACGTTCCAGAGATGATTTCTCCTGATTTACGTAATTTTTTGGTGATTTTAGGGGCACCATAATTCTGTTTTGATTCATCGTAAATATCCTGAATTTTAGCTTTTACGGCTTCACGTCTTTTTTCTGTATTGGAAGGAACACGTTTTAGCCATTTTTCTTATAAGGAATTCTCATTTTGACTTGTACTATTTATATTCTAACACCAATAATCTAATTGATTATTATCAGGTTTAGGTAGATAAATAAGATTTTTCGCAAATTCTACAAAGGATATTAAGAATAATATTGGGGGAGGGCCTATGAGCGATATAATTAAATTTAATTCTGACAGAGAGATAGTTACAGAACAGAATGGTGAAATCGTAAGAGAATGCAATGATTTAGCCGAGATGACAGAAGAAATGTTGCTGGATGCACGAAAAGAAATTGCAAATACTAAAACACTTAGTGCGCCGATTGCTGAACTGGCTTTATTAGGAACTGGAGTAGCGTCTTTAATCCCGGCTTTAAGGAAAGTAACACAAACAACAACATTTAATACTCAGGGATTATATCAGCTTGCAAATGCAGGAGTAGGAGACACTTTAAAGATATCAAAGAATGGCAATTTTTGGGGAGCATTCAAAACTGCAGATGGGTCATCGAAATTTGCACAGCTTCAAGCGGCAGAGCCTCTTTCAACTACCAGTACTGCGGTAATGCCTATTGATCCGGCAATAATGATGGCAGTAGCGTTGTTTGCAATAGAGCAACAGTTAAAAGGTATAGAGGAAAAACAGAAGCAGATTCTGTCATTCCTTGAAATTGAGAAAGAATCAGAGACTGAAGCAGATGTAGAGATTCTGTCAAAGATGATTACTACATATAAGCATAATTGGAATAATGAGCATTTTATTGCAAGCAATCATAAGATGGTGTTGGATATTCAAAGAACAGCCAGAAAGAATATGCTTTCATATAAAAAGAAGGTTGCAGAACTACTAGATTCCAAAAAAATGATTGTTGCTCAGGCAAAAGTAAAATCAATTTTGAGCGATTTACAGAAGAAATTCAAATATTACAGATTGTCGCTATATACTTTTTCTATGGCTTCATTGATTGAAATTATGCTTAGTGGTAATTTCAAAGAGGCATATATTTCTGATATAAAGACAGAAATTAAGAAAATTTCATTGGAATACAGAGATTTATTTACAGAATGTTCCATGTATCTTGAGAAAATGGCTTCAGGATCTGTAGAAGCAAATGTTATGAAAGGTATTGGTGTTGCAAGTAAGGCAGTAGGAAAGTTTATAGGAAGTATTCCAGTTGTAAAAGAAGGGCAAGTGGACGAGTTCTTACAAGATGGAGGAGCACATTTGAAAGAAAATGCCCAGGATATGCAGAAGAATATATTAGAATCATTTGCAACCCTTCATAATCCGGGAACTGGTGTTTTTATGGAAAAAATGGAGGATATGATTCAGATTTATAATCATACGGACAGAATTTGTTTTGATGATAAGAAAATATATCTTATTGCAGGGTAAGATAATGGATGAATGCGAATGAGAAGGAGAAGAATGTGGAGAAATTTTCAGAGAAAAGTTTATTATCGCTTGGAGATTATTATGTCTATGGTCTGATTGATCCTAGGAATAGGAAAATATTTTATATTGGCAAGGGAACCGGGAATCGAGTTTTTGAACATGAATTGGAAAGTCAAGAAAATCCTGAGAGCGAAAAGTTGAAATTAAAGATGATAGTCGAGATTAAAGCAGCTGGTTTGGAAGTTGAAAAAGTTATTATTAACTGCAATCTGACAGAAGCGGAAGCATTTGCAGCAGAAGCGTCACTGATTAATGCGTTTAATTATGTTGAAGACACCCGGTTAACAAACATTGTTGCAGGACATCATTCGGCAGAGGCTTTGACAGTAGATGATTTTGAAAAGATATATGGAGCAGAAGAGTTACAAGAATCAGATATCCGACACAAGATAATGATTATCAAGATAAATAAACTTTATCAAAAAGGAATGACGGAAGAAGCTCTGTATGATTCGGTACGTGGTATTTGGCGAGCATCACTAGAACGTGTGAAGACAGTGGAATATGTTTTTGGGGTTTATAATTCGTTAATAGTTGCGGTATATAAACCGACAACGTGGTATGTCTGTAAAGAAGCATTAGAAAAATTGCCAAAGCATGTTACACAGTTGACTTCGAAAACGGAGAACAGAGTATTTTTTGTAGATAAAGGATTTGAGAATCATGAGTTAATGGACAAAGCAGAAAAGTTTTATTTGTATAAGTCCATTGCTAGTTTGAAAGTGAATCAGAGTGCACAGAATCCAATTACATATTTAGAGGCTAAAGAATAGAGCAAGATCCACCCCGGTATTACCATATTGCAATTTCTTGCATGTTCTTATTCGGAGTATTGAATTGATGGGGAGCATCCCCATACCCGCTAATTGGCTTCGCAACAAAAAATATATATTTTTGAATAAATACAGCTATATGGTTTCAGAGATGAAATCAGATGGCTGTTTTTGTTTTTTACATTTAATACAAGTTTTCATGAAGTGATGCTTTTACATTTTGGTAAAAACCAAGATGTTTTAATGGGTTTGAGGTGTCCTCAGTAAGAAGAAAATCATGGGATGACATGGAGAGAAAAACGATAATGTTAAACATAGGTGGATTTTGCTCTGTAAAAAATAAAAGAAATATGGAGTAACCCTGTAAAAGAGTTCATTTTCCTTTCGTTATATAGAGGGATATTCAAAACGCTTAAAAATGAAGTGAGGTTAAGGTCTATTTCAATAGACATTTTCATAGTAATGGACAAAGAGAAAAGGGAGGTGGGAGCACCGCTATGAAGAAACAAAAACTGAATTATCGTTTTCATAATCCGAATACTGCGGAAGTGACCGCCGATTACATATTGAAAGTATTTATTGAGGCGAATATGAAGAAAGTAGAACGGGCTATGCAGGAGGTGGCTGAAAAAGGTTTGGAAGAGGACAAGCAGGAGAGAAAATAAAAGATTTTGAGCTGCAAGTTTACTTGTGTTCTTGATGGAAAAAGGGTAAACTGATGAATAAGAAGTTGCGATTTTGAAGGGAGACCTTGATTATTTATGAGAAAAGAATTTGATATTTCACAGTTCGATAAATATAGAGAAGATAACAGAAGAGAAGTAAAGAAAGCGAATGGGGGCTTTTGATTGAAATAGAGTCTTGTCAGGCGGAGACCATGCGTGTGATCGGAATGGCAGAAGAATATGTGAAAAAGAACCGACTTCAAAAAGGGCAGATATAAAGTCAATAAATATACTGATAAAAATACTGCTTTAAATTAGTATATACGATTGGCTATGTTTTATATATTTGTTATGTTAGTTTATGTAGAATATGAGGGAAAATTAAAAAAATTAGCACTCACCTCTTGATAATGGAAGTTGATTTTTGTCCTGTCTTGTGTATCTCAGAAATGCCTATTTTACAGGCTTTCGGAGTGATCAGACATTTTGTCTAGTATCGTAGAATAGCGTCAAATGAATTGCAAATGGTGTAAATTTGGTGTAAAAAATCAGAGAAAAAAGGAGAGTGCTAATAAAATGAAGCTGACTTATACAAATGTGAATGGATATCTGATTCCTAATCTCACCTATAAATCCGGTGAGCAGATGGAACAACTTGGGAAATATGGATTTTTACGCAGAGACTATTTGAAGAATCACAGAAATTCGCTGTATCAGGTAATGCTCCTGCAAGACAGCATTAGTGAGCATCTGCTGGAAGTAGACAGGCAGCCAGAGAACGGGAAGAAATTATTCTGAAACAGCTAGAGAAAAAAGAGCCTTTGCCGGATAAAGAGAAAGATCAGATGGCATGGGTAAGAGCTGCCAATCAACACAGAGCGATTGCGGAAGAGATCATCCTGAAGGAATTGATTTATATCTAAATGAATGTGATGAGGTCGTGGAATGCGACCTCATTGTTGTATGAGAATATAAAATTGCAGTAGGCAGAACGGTCTAAAAAGGGTAAAATAGAAATATCAGTTTGTAATTTTGGATTGAAAAATTGCAATATTATCACTGTTAACAGGAAGGAGGGCTTTCTGATGAATAAAGCGTTTTATGGAGAAATTAAGAAAATACTTTCAGATGCAAGAAATAAAGTTTATCAGACTGCCAACTTTGCCATGGTGGAAGCTTACTGGCAGATTGGAAAGTCTATTGTTGAAGAACAAAACGGAGAAGAACGTGCAGAATACGGAACAGGATTGCTCAAGGAACTGTCGAATCAGATGACACGAGATTTTGGAAAAGGTTTTACGGTAGCAAATCTGAAAAATATGCGGCAGTTTTATCTGACGTTCCCAAATAGCTACGCACTGCGTAGCGAATTGAGTTGGACGCATTATCGACTTTTAATGCGTGTAGAAAATGTTGCACAGGAGATTCAAACATTAGAACAGGGAAAAACACCGGAGGATATTATTCGTGATCCATATGTGCTGGAATTCCTTGGATTGTCTCCGAATGATGATTTTTATGAAAGTGACTTGGAACAGGCTCTTATTACACATTTACAAAAGTTTTTATTGGAATTAGGATGAGGATTTTCTTTTGTTGCCAGGAAAAAAAGAATTACGTTTGATGGATGCCATTTTAGAATAGATCTTGTTTTTTACAATTATATTTTAAAATGTTTTGTGCTTATTGACTTGAAGATTGGTGATTTGACACATCAGGATTTAGGACAGATGCAAATGTATGTGCATTATTATGAACGAGAATTGATGAACGAAGGAGATAATCCGCCGATTGGAATTGTGTTATGTGCAGATAAGAGTGATGCAGTTGTACGATATACATTGCCAGAAAGTGAAACACAGGTTTTGGCTTCAAAATGTAAATTATATCTTCCTTCAGAAGAAGAATTACTGAAAGAGTTAAAAAGGGAATATCAGGCAATGGAAGCTGCACAACCAGACAAAAAATAGAAACTTTATTGGTTAATGGAGTAGATATAAAGACAGGCGTGAGTCATAAAAAATATGACTTGGTCAAAATCCATTCCACTTGCTGTAAACTGTCAGGAATGCTATATTATAAGAAATATCTGTCGTACTGTACAGTTGTACCAAAAATAAAATGTATGGGAAAGACGGTGAAAAAATGATACCGCCTGTAAGAATACACGGACGGAAATGGGATGTGGAGGAATGGAGCATGTTTAAAGAAATTAGAGATGAACGGGCTTTCAACGGGATTTTAAATCAGATTATAGAGAACATTCAGAATGGCAGTCTCAAAGCGGGCGATGCCCTTCCGGCGGAGCGGACAATGGCGGAGATCATGGGAGTATCCAGACCGGCAGTCAGAGAAGCTTTGAGAGCACTGGAACTGCTGGGAATAGTCAAGCCGGTGCCGGGAGGCGGAAATTATATTACGGAGGACCTGGATACCTGGCTGATCGAACCTTTATCCATACTTTTTAAATTAAATAATGGATATCTGCGCCAGAATCAGCAGTTCCGTGCGGCACTGGAGCGAGAAGCGGCAATTCTTGCGGCACGAAAGTGCACACCGCTGGATGCAGCAGAATTATGGGTGATTCTTGCACGGCTGGACGCCGCAGAAGATGAAAAGATACGGGGTGAACTGGATCGCGAACTTCACAAGAAGATTGCAAAGATCGCAGATAACCCGATGGTTTACAGTGTCCTTGCGGCAGCAGATCAGCTTACTGAGAATATTGTTTCCGGGACGAGAGACTACATTATGAAAAAGAATAATTCTGTCAGAGAGGTTGATGACCAGCATCATCGGCTTGTTAAGGCAATCATCAACGGAGATGTAGAACAGGCGGAACGATGTATGTCCGAACATATGGATACGATTGAACGTTATATGGAAGAAATGCAAAAAAAATCCTGAGAAATTTTGGGCATTTTTACAGGGTAAATTGATATGACCTCTATTGCGTTTTGGTAATACCGGCGGTATAATTAAAATGTAAATTGGTAATGCCGATAAATAAAACTGGCAACACCAGAAGGAGGGACGAAACAATGGGATATGTGAAATGGTCACATGAGACACTGAATCATTTTTGCGGAGACGTATTCAAGGCGTTTGGTTTTACAGAGGAAGAAAGCAATCAGATCAAGGATGTGCTTCTTACGGCTGACCTTTATGGAATAGAAAGTCATGGCATGCAGAGAATGGTGCGTTATCATAAGGGAATCGAAAAGGGAACGATCCATCCGCAGGCAAAGCCTGAAATTGTATTTGAAACACCGATATCTGCAGTGATTGATGGTCATAATGGAATGGGACAGCTTATTTCCGTTTATGCAATGAAAAAAGCAATCGAAAAAGCCAAAAAGACCGGAGTTGGAATTGTAACTGTCCGTGAGTCTAATCATTTCGGTATCGCTGGATATTATGCAAAGATGGCATGCGATGAGGGACTTCTGGGAATGGCCTGTACAAATTCAGAGGCTATTATGGTTCCTACGTTTGGCAAAAAAGCCATGCTTGGATCAAACCCAATCGCAGTAGCTATGCCGGCAGACCCGTATCCGTTTTTCTTTGACTGTTCTACCACGGTAGTTACAAGAGGAAAACTCGAAATGTACAATAAAATGGAGAAACCACTTCCGGATGGATGGGCCCTGGACAAAGATGGTCATGCAAGTACAGATGCACCGGATGTCCTTTCCAATATTGTTGCAAAGAAGGGCGGTGGAATCATGCCCCTTGGTGGAAATGAAGAGGTTACAGGAAGCCACAAGGGATATGGATATGGTATGCTGTGTGAACTATTCAGTTCCATTCTTTCTATGGGTGTTACTTCGGATCATTGCTGCACATTCCCGGATAAAACAGGAATCTGTCATGGATTTATGGCAATCGATCCGGCTGCATTTGGTGATCCTCAAGCAATCCGCAGACACTTTTCAGAATACCTGGAAGCTTTGAGAGAAAGTCCGAAGGCAGAAGGCAAAGATCGTATTTATACACATGGTGAAAAAGAAGTTTTGGCAGAAAAAGATAGAAGAGAGCATGGATTACCTGTAAACGATAATACGATGGTCGAACTTGCTAATCTGTGTGGATATCTCGGACTTGACTTTAATAAATATTTTGATGGATATGAGCTTCCAAAAGAAAGCAAATTCTTTACCGGTAATTATTAATAGATTAGAAGATTGCTGTGAACGGAGTGAACAGCAACAATAGAAGAGTCGAATGATACGGTTTCGCAAAATTTAAGATACCAGGGAGGACAATAGAAATGGATTATGCAAAAGAATCTTTAAGACTGCATGGAGAATGGAAAGGTAAGATTGAAGTTGTAACAAGAGTACCTGTAGAAAATAAGGATGATCTGTCACTTGCCTATACACCAGGTGTTGCACAGCCTTGTCTCGAAATCCAGAAGGATGTGGATAAATCTTATGATCTTACCAGAAGATGGAACATGTGTCTGGTAGTAACTGACGGTTCAGCTGTTCTTGGACTTGGAAATATCGGACCAGAGGCCGGAATGCCGGTAATGGAAGGAAAATGTGTACTTTTCAAGGCATTTGGCGATGTAGATGCATTCCCTCTTTGTATCAAGAGCAATGATGTAGATGAGATCGTTAATACAATTTATCTGATCTCCGGTTCTTTTGGCGGAGTAAATCTGGAAGATATTTCAGCACCGAGATGTTTTGAAATTGAGAAGAAATTAAAAGAAAAATGTGATATCCCGATTTTCCACGACGATCAGCATGGTACAGCGATTATCACTCTTGCCGGTCTGACCAACGCACTGAAGGTTGTAGGAAAGAAAAAAGAAGATGTTCGTATCGTTATGAACGGAGCAGGAGCTGCTGCAATTTCTATTGCACGTCTCCTTCTGACAGCAGGATTCAAAGATATCACTCTCTGCGACAGAAAGGGTGCAATCTACGAGGGACGCCCGGAAGGCATGAATCCGATCAAAGAAGAAATGGCTAAAGTTACTAACCTGGCTAAAAAATCCGGTTCTCTTGCAGAGATGCTGGTTGGCGCTGATGTATTTATCGGTGTTTCAGCACCGGGTGCTGTTACAACAGAGATGGTTAAGACCATGAACAAAGATGCAGTTGTTTTTGCATGTGCGAACCCGACTCCGGAGATTTTCCCGGATGATGCAAAGGCAGGCGGAGCAAAAGTTGTTTCCACAGGAAGAAGTGATTTTCCGAATCAGATCAACAACGTACTTGCTTTCCCGGGAATCTTCCGTGGTGCATTTGATGTGAGAGCAAAAGAAATCAATGACGAAATGAAATTGGCAGCGTCTGAAGCACTTGCAAATCTGATCACAGATGAGGAACTTTCTCCGGAGTATATTATTCCGAAGGCATTTGATAAGCGAGTAGGACCAGCGGTAGCCAAAGCGGTTGCTGAGGCAGCAAAGAGAACCGGTGTAGCTCGTATTTAAACGAGATACGCAGGGGTAACACCGGAAAGTCATGAGACTGCACTGAAGGTTATGAAAGCGTGCCAGATAGAGGTTGTCGAATGAACGGATTACAAAAAGATATAGAATAAAGTAAAGCAGAAGGGGCTGTCGGTTAATATCACATTTCGGCATCCTCAGTAGCAATTGAAAGGATCCCTGCAAGGACAAGGCTTGTTAGCCTTCCACCTTGCGTAGGATCCTTTTTTCTATGAAAGATGAAATTTATTTTTGGCCGCAAAAATCCCTTGTCTGGATTTTTACAGCCACACTTTTGATCAAGCTGTTTTTTTCGGTGTTTTTCCCTCAAACTTCTTTAATTTTTCATTGAGAAAACGGCAGTATTTATTTATATTCCTTCCGATTGCGGTCCGCTCAAGAGATTAAAAGATAAATAAAAGTAGAGTAGTTTGAGATGGGATTAATTTCAATAATTTTCTCTTTTTCTGTTTAAGAATCTTTATTTTGATATATAATATAGATGTAACAGAAAATTAATTTGATACAGAGAGGTAACACTATGAAGATAGCAGCCTATTGCCGTGTTTCCACAGATAAAGCCGACCAGCTTAACAGTTTAGAAGCTCAAAAGGAATTTTTCTCCGAATATACGCAGCGTACCGGAGATGTGTTAGTAAAATTATATGCAGATGAAGGTATTTCCGGAACGAAAATAAAAAATCGTAAAGAATTTCTTCGTATGATGTCTGATGCAGAAAAGGGAATGTTTGATATGGTCGTTGTAAAGGATATTTCTCGTTTTGCCAGAAATACCGTAGATCTTTTACAGAATGTTCGCAAGTTGAAAGCGTTAGGTATTGAAACACAGTTCCTTACAGCGAATATGACAAGTATGGGAAATAGTGAGTTTGTTCTCACCATCTTTGGAGCATTGGCTCAGGAAGAAAGTGCCAATACATCTAAGCGAGTGAAATTTGGAAAGAAACTAAATGCAGAAAAAGGACGAGTTCCCAACATTGTGTACGGATACGATAAAACAATCGGAGATTATTTCAATCTTGAGATTAACAAAGAAGAATCGAAGGTTGTAAAGCAAATTTATAAGTGGTACACAGAGGAGGGTTACGGTGCTGCCAAGATTTCCAATATGCTGAATGAAAAGGGGTATCGGACAAAGAGAAACTGCAAATGGAGTCAAAATGCCATCTGTCGGATTTTGACCAATGAGATTTATACGGGAAAGATTATCAATGGAAAGCAGGAAATCAGTGATTTTCTGACTGGTCAGAGAAGAGAGAAGGATGAAACGGAATGGCTTGTTGTGGAACGTCCGGAGCTTCGTATGATTGAAGATGAGGTGTTTGAAAAAGCACAGGAAATTCTTCGTGGAAGAAACGATGCATTTAACTTGAATCATGAACGTCAAAGCAACAAATATTTATTTTCTACGTTGATTAAATGTAAAGAATGTGGATGGTCGTTTAGAAGAACAGTCCGTACTTACAAAAATACGTATGTGCGTTGGGTTTGTTCCGGAAGAAATGGAAAGGGAGCAGACAGTTGTCCAAATAAAACTGCCGTGGATGAAGAAGAATTAATCCAGGTTTTACAGGAATATTTCAATCGGATTCTACAGCAAAAAAATAAAGTGATTGATTATGTAGTGAAAGAATTTCAAAGAGTGTACAAAGCAAAAGATGAAAATGCAGAGTACGAGAAGGAATTGAATTTGCAGATTGCCAGATTACAGAGAATGCGACAGAAATATATGGACATGTATACTGATGATTTGATTTCAAGAGAAGAATTGAATGATAAGTTGGGTGGTACTCGTCAAGAACTGGCTCGTCTGGAAAATGAATTGAAAATGGTATCCAGTAATTTGACAAAAGGAGATCAGATGGAAAAAATCTTAAATGATACCTTTAAGCAGATTGAGGATATTACAGATGTTCATGAGATGACCAATGTACAGTTAAAGAGACTGATTAAGAAAATAGAAGTAGACAAAGATGGAAATGTGGATATTTACCTTCGATTATTGGGAGATTTGGGATTAAATGAAAGCATTTTAGTGGAAGACGAATGTGAAAATAAAACAGTTCTAAATAGTAATGACCAAACATAAAGATGTCACCGAACGTCTTCTCCAGATCAACCCCTCTCTTGCGGCCCGGGCCAGAGTGGTGCTGGACGTAAACAAATCAGAACGGCATATCCGGGGCGGACTGGCTACCAGGGAGAAATACCTGCATCAGCATGCATAGCCGGTCATTTTTCAAGAAATATTGAGAAAAGTCTGTGAAAGGGCCCAAGCCCGGAACACAGACTTTTTTCTATGCCTGGATTTATAAATGAAGATCGCTTATATAATTCAAAACGACAAAACACATAGAGGATAGCTTTTTTATATTTGGTAAAAATAGATAAAAAATAAAAAAGAAAATTGTGAAAAGTCACGTAAATATATAAAAAGGGACTCGAGTCCTTTTTCAGATGTTAAATTAAAGGTAAGATGCAGGTAGAACAAAGAACGAAAACAAAAAAGAAAGAAGGTATGATTATGAATTACTCAGAAGATGCTAATAAACAATATCACATTCAGGTAGGAAAAGGAGATGTGGGACGTTATGTGATCCTTCCGGGGGACCCCAAACGCTGTGCTAAGATTGCCAAGTATTTTGACAACCCGGTGATGGTGGCAGACAGCAGGGAGTATGTTACCTACACCGGATATCTGGACGGTGTGAAGGTAAGCGTTACTTCCACAGGAATCGGCGGACCGTCTGCTTCCATCGCCATGGAAGAGCTGACCATGTCAGGAGCAGATACTTTTATCCGGATCGGAACCTGCGGAGGCATGCAGCTGGATGTGAAGAGCGGAGACGTTGTCATCGCAAACGGCGCTATCCGCATGGAAGGTACCAGTAAAGAATATGCGCCTATTGAGTTTCCGGCGGTGGCAGATATCCGGGTGACAAATGCTTTGATCCAGGCAGCAGAGGAGCTGGAAAGCCCTTATCATGTGGGTGTGGTACAGTGTAAGGACTCTTTCTATGGACAGCATTCTCCGGAAAGAATGCCGGTGAGTTATGAACTTCTCAATAAATGGGAGGCCTGGAAACGGCTGGGCTGCCTTGCTTCGGAGATGGAATCAGCGGCTCTTTTTGTTGTGGCAAGCCATCTGAGAGTTCGGGCAGGTTCCTGTTTCCTGGTTATGGCAAATCAGGAGAGAGAAAAAGAAGGCATGGAGAACCCTGTAGTCCATGATACAGATATGGCTATACGGGTGGCGGTACAGGCAATCCGAAATCTGATCAAGGCAGACCAAAAGGCAGAGAAATAAGGGAGGAAATTATGGAAAAAGCAAAGATACAGGAGCTGATCGATACAGCAGTTGCTCAGCTTTCCTACTCTTATACACCATATTCCCACTTTAAAGTTGGAGCGGCCCTCCTTGGGAAAAATGGACAGATTTACACGGGATGCAACATTGAAAATGCAGCCTATACTCCTACAAACTGTGCAGAGAGAACGGCTTTTTTCAAAGCAGTCAGTGAAGGAGTCAGAGATTTTGAGGCCATCTGTATCGTGGGAGGCCCGGAGGGACAGCTTAATGATTATACCCCTCCCTGCGGAGTCTGCAGGCAGGTTATGATGGAATTCTGCAGTCCAAAGGAATTCCAGATCATACTGGCAAAAGGGAAAGAAGATTATAAAATATACAGGCTGGAAGAGCTGATGCCCCAGGGATTCGGCCCTGGTAATCTGGCAGACTGAGAGGCAAGGAGGACAGAAATGAAAGAATATAAACGTGTATTTGTCATCGTAATAGATTCTCTGGGAATCGGGGCTATGCCTGATGGAGAAAAGTTTGGAGATGTTGGAGTGAATACCCTGGGACATATATCGGAATCCGTAGAAAACTTCCGGATTCCCACCCTTCAGAAGCTGGGAATGGCCAACCTGACGCCCCTTCGTCAGGTGCCTGCTGTGGATGAACCTCTTGGATATCAGGCTGCTCTGAGAGAGCGGAGCAACGGGAAAGATACCATGACCGGCCATTGGGAGATCATGGGAATTGAGACTAAGAAGCCATTTAAAACATTTACAGAGCATGGCTTTCCTAAGGAACTGATCGAGGAGCTGGAAAAGAGAACCGGCCATAAAGTAATCGGAAATAAAAGCGCCAGCGGAACGGAAATCATTGATGAGCTGGGAGAAGAAGAGATTGCCACCGGACATATGATCGTCTATACTTCTGCGGATTCTGTGCTCCAGATCTGCGGGAATGAAGAGACCTTTGGCCTGGAAGAATTATACCGGTGCTGCGAGATTGCAAGAGAGCTGACCATGAAAGAAGAGTGGAGAGTGGGAAGAGTCATTGCAAGACCCTATGTGGGCAGGAAAAAAGGAGAGTTTGAGCGGACCAGCAACCGACATGACTATGCCCTGAAACCACCGATGAAAACCGCTCTGGACGTGCTGAAAGATCATGGACTGGATGTGATTTCTGTAGGAAAGATCAAAGATATTTTTGATGGAGAAGGGATTACAGAAGCCTATAAATCCAAATCTTCTGTTCACGGTATGGAACAGACCATAGACATTGCCAAGAAGGATTTTCATGGACTTTGTTTTGTAAATCTGGTGGATTTTGATGCAAAATGGGGACATAGAAGAAACCCGGAAGGCTATGCAAAAGAGCTGGAAATGTTTGATGAAAAACTGGAGATTTTACTGGAAAATCTGAAAGACGATGACCTCTTGATCATTACGGCAGATCATGGAAATGATCCTACCTATACAGGAACAGACCATACGAGAGAAAAAGTGCCCTTCCTGGCATACTCCAAATCCATGGAAGGCAACGGAAGGCTGCCGGAACAGGATACTTTTGCGGTGATCGGAGCTACTATTGTTGAGAACTTCGGACTGGATATGCCGGAACAGACCATCGGAACCTCATTGCTTTCATATATAAAATAAAACTTTGACAAAGGAGGAATGAAGAGATGAAAAAACTGAAAAGGCTTGCCGCATTGCTTCTGGCAGTATGCACAGCGGTTACTGCCCTGGGATGCGGACCTTCGGGAACACAGGAAAGTACCAGCGACTCAGAATATCGTGTGGCCATGATTACAGACAGCGGGGATATCACGGACCAGTCTTTTAACCAGACGACCTATGAAGCCTGTCTGGAGTATTGTACAGAAAACAACATTGATTTTACCTATAAAAAACCAGATGGAGATACAGACTATGCCAGGATTGCCATGATCGATGTGGCCGTGGCAGAAGGATATAACATCATTGTTATGCCGGGATATATCTTTGCACCGGCACTGGTAGAAGTGACTTATAAATACCCGGATGTGAAATTTATCGCCCTGGATATGACGGCGGGAGATATCATTGCGGCAGCTGTAGGAAGCAAATATTATGATGATCCGGATTCCTATGAGGCTTCCGATTATTATAATACGGAAAACACATACTGTGCAGTCTACCAGGAGGAAATACCGGGATATATGGCAGGATATGCAGCGGTAAAACTGGGATACCGGAACCTGGGATTCCTGGGCGGACAGGCAGTGCCGGCGGTTATGAGGTTTGGATTCGGTTATGTACAGGGAATTAATGACGCGGCCAAAGAACTGGGAATTGTAGATGAGATTCAAGTGGAATATGCCTATGGAGGACAATTCTATGGTTCTACAGAGATTACGGCAGCTATGGATACCTGGTTCAGCCAGGGCACAGAGATCGTATTTGCCTGCGGCGGCGGAATCTTTACTTCAGCAGCAGAGGCTGCGGCGAAAGTAGGGGGCAAAATGATCGGCGTAGACAGTGACCAGTCTCCTATTATTGACGCATATGGAGAAGGAATGACTGTGACTTCAGCTATGAAAGGCCTGGGAGCTACTGTAAAAGCTATGCTGAATTCGATTATTGTAGACGGTACCTGGGAAGAACATGTAGGAAAAATTGAGAACCTGGGTCTGGTATCAGGAACAGATACATCTGTAAATTATGTGGGACTTCCGGAGGATACAACTCAGTGGAATGAAAACTTTACTGTAGAAGATTATCACCAGCTGGTACAGAAGATTTATGACGGAGAGATCCAGATTGACAACTCTATTGACAAGATGCCGGAGGTATCTGTCAAGGTAAACGAAAGACAAGGATCGATCATGTAGGAAAATACAGAAAGGAGGAAACAAAAATGGGAGAATATGCAGTTGAAATGCTGAATATAACCAAGAGATTTCCTGGCATTGTGGCAAATGACAACATCACCCTGCAGCTGAAAAAAGGGGAAATCCATGCACTCCTGGGAGAAAACGGAGCAGGGAAATCTACTTTGATGAGCGTGCTGTTTGGCCTGTATCAGCCGGAGGAAGGAGAGATCCGGAAAGACGGAAAAACCGTACAGATCAAGAATCCCAATGATGCCAACGCCTTGGGGATCGGTATGGTGCATCAGCATTTTAAGCTGGTAGAATGTTTCTCTGTACTGGATAATATTATCCTTGGCGCAGAGCCGGTACAGGGAGGATTTTTAAAGAAAGACGAAGCGAGAAAAAAGGTGATGGACCTGTCTTCCAGATATCATCTCCAGATCGATCCCGATGCTATTGTGGAAAATATCACAGTGGGAATGCAGCAGAGAACGGAAATTTTGAAAATGCTGTACCGGGATAATGAAATCCTGATTTTTGACGAGCCTACGGCAGTGCTGACTGTACAGGAGATCGAAGAGCTGATGCAGATCATGAAAGGCCTTGCAAAAGAGGGAAAGAGTATCCTTTTTATTTCTCACAAGCTCAACGAGATCATGGAAGTTTCTGACAGATGTACGGTACTTCGGAAGGGAAAATATGTAGGTACAGTAGAGACAAAAGATACCACTCCTGAGAAGCTGTCCGCTATGATGGTAGGAAGAAATGTAAGCTTTAAAGTAGAGAAGAAACCTGCCAAACCAGGGGATGTAGTGCTGGACGTAAAGCATATGACCGTTGGCGGACAGAACAAAAAAGACGCAGTTCAGGATGTGAATTTCCAGGTACGAAAAGGAGAAATTGTCTGCATAACAGGAATTGACGGAAATGGTCAGACGGAGCTGGTCTACGGACTGTCTGGCCTGGAGCCTCTGAAAAGCGGAAATATCCTTATGAATGGAAAAGACATTACCCATACTCCTATCCGCCAGCGTTCTGTTATGGGCATGAGCCATATTCCAGAGGACCGGCATAAACATGGACTGGTCCTGGACTATTCTCTGGAGGATAACCTGGTGCTGCAGAGATACTTTGAACCTCAGTTTACGAATAAATTCGGAGTGCTGAAGAGAAAAGAAATCCGGGAATATTCAGATCGTTTGATCGAAGAGTATGATATTCGTTCCGGCCAGGGCTCGGCAACTACTGTTCGTTCCATGTCCGGAGGAAATCAGCAGAAGGCCATTATTGCCAGGGAGATTGATAAGAATCCGGATCTTCTCATCGCTGTGCAGCCTACACGAGGAGTAGATATCGGGGCTATTGAGTTCATTCACAAACAGCTTATTGAACAGAGAGATGCGGGAAAAGCCGTGCTTTTAGTCAGCCTGGAACTTGATGAAGTTATGGACGTGCCGGATCGGATTCTGGTAATGTACGAAGGGAAACTGGTCGGAGAATTCAAACCCGATGAGGTGACGGTTGAGGAATTGGGACTTTATATGACCGGTGCTAAAAAACAGGAGGTGTAGGATATGAATACGAAAAAAGAAAAGAAAGGATTCCTGGAAATCGCCGGTGTGCAGACTGTGATCGCCTCTCTGATCTGTATTATCCTGGGGCTGCTGGTAGGATATGTTGTGCTGTTATGCATTAACCCGGCAGAAGCCTGGAGTGCAATGACCGCAATCCTGAAAAACTTTTTATACTTCCCCAGACCAGAAGTGGCTCTGGAATATTTCGGAAGTACCCTTGCCAAGACTGCCCCTCTTCTTATGTGTACGCTGTCTATCTTATTTGCCTATAAAGTAGGACTTTTCAATATCGGAGCTTCCGGACAGTATGCGGTGGGAGCAGGGCTGGCCCTTTACCTGGCACTGGCCTTCCAGATGCCCTGGTATGTCTGCATGATCGCAGCCATGATCGGCGGAGGCATCCTTGGCGGGATTGCAGGAATTTTGAAGGCTTACTTAAATGTAAACGAAGTTATTGCGGGAATCATGCTGAACTGGATCAGCCTTTACAGTGTGAACATGCTTCTGACCAATGTAAAGGAGTCCAGCACTACCTATACAATGGCTCTGAAGACTAATGCTCCCGGAGCCTTGATCCCAAGTCTGGGCCTGGACGGGCTGTTTTCCAACAACCGGTATGTGACCATTGCCATTCCTCTGGCGATTATCATTGCCATTCTGGTGTGGTTCCTGATGAGCAAAACAAAACTGGGTTACGAGCTGAAAGCTACCGGATTGAATAAAAATGCGGCAAAGTATGCAGGTATGAAAGAGAAGAGAAATATGATCCTTACCATGGTGATCGCAGGCTGCCTCTCCGGATTGGGAGCTTCATTCCTTTATCTGAGCGGCATCGAGCAGTGGTCCTGCGCCCAGACAGCAGTTCCGGCTATGGGCTTTAACGGAATCGCAGCAGCTTTCCTTGGGGGACTGAATCCTATCGGAAGTGTTTTCTCCGCATTTTTCATCCAGCACATTACAAGCGGCGGCTCTTATGTGGATAAGATGGTATACTGTGCCCAGATTTCTGACCTGATCTCAGCAATCATCATTTACTTCTGCGGCTTTGTATTATTCTTTAAACACTGCATGAACAGAAAAGGGAAAAAGTAGGAAAGGAGGAAGAAAAGGATGGCACTATTATTACAATATACATTAATTTATGCCTCAGTACTGATGCTGGTAGCCCTGGGCGGATGCTTTTCAGAACGAAGCGGCGTAATTAACCTGGGCTTAGAGGGAACCATGGTCATCGGCGCCCTGGGCGGAGCTCTGGTAATGAAATACATGGGGAATCTTCCGGCGGCTCTCATGATCCTGGCAGTTGTGATCGGAAGTGTCCTTTTCGGTATGGTTTATTCCCTTCTGCTGGCAGTATCGGCAATTAATTTTAAGGCAGACCAGACCCTTATCGGAACGGCCATGAACCTTCTTGGAACAGCGGCTGCTACAGTATTTGTAAAAGCAATCAATATGTCAGAAAATGTAAACAACGTTTCTTCCTCGATCCAGTACATCGAACAGAGAAAAGCGTTTTCCGCCTTTAAGATTGGAAATTTTGAGGTGAGCTGGTTTATGATCCTGGCAGTTATCCTTCTGATCATTGCCCATATTGTTCTCTATAAAACCAGATTTGGCCTTCGCCTGCGGGCCTGCGGCGAGCACCCTCAGGCAGCAGATTCTGTGGGAATCAACGTATATAAAATGCGCTATGCAGGCGTTCTGATTTCCGGGGCTTTCGGAGGCCTTGGAGGAATCGTTTACATTACAGCAGGAGTCAGTGAATGGAAGTTTGAGAACGGCGTTGCCGGCTTCGGATTCCTTGCTCTGGCAGTTATGATCTTTGGTCAGTGGGAACCAAAACTCATCGGACTGGCGGCCCTCCTTTTTGGACTATTCCGGGCTCTGTCCAATGTATATTCAGGATTCGACATTCTGGAAGCACTGAACATACCAAGTGCAGTTTACAACATGCTTCCTTATATTATTTCTCTTGTGGTGCTGGCACTGTTCTCAAGGAACTCCAGAGCGCCGAAAGCGGAAGGCATCCCCTACGACAAAGGACAGCGATAAGGAATATCCCCGTTGTCTGGGGACAGAAAATTAAAAATCAGTAAGGAGAAGATCCCATGGAAAGATTTGCCATCAGAGGCCATATCTGTTACAGTGAAGATAAGAACAAAATACGGACCACAGAGCATGGGTATGCAGTATGCGAAAATGGAAAATGCTTGGGAGTCTTTGAGGCCCTCCCGGAGGAATGGAAAGGGATTCCCTGTGTGGACTACGGGGAGAAACTGATCATTCCGGGGCTTGTTGACCTTCATGTCCATGCTCCCCAATACACCTTTCGGGGACTGGGGATGGACATGGAGCTGATTGACTGGCTGAATACCCATACTTTTCCGGAAGAGGAGAAATATCAGAATACAGAATATGCCCAAAAGGCGTATTCGATATTCATAGACGACCTCCTTCACAGCTCCACTACAAGGGCCTGTGTCTTTGCCACCTGCCATAAGGAGGCTACCTTATGGCTGATGGAAAAGATGGAGGAAGCAGGACTGGCAGGATATGTGGGTAAGGTAAATATGGATAGGAACAGCCCGGAAGGACTCTGTGAGAAAAACGCTGAAAGGTCAGCAAAGGACACGGAAGAGTGGCTCCTGGCATCGGCAGGTCTTTCCAATGTCAGGCCGATTCTGACTCCAAGATTTATCCCCACATGCTCAGAGGAGTTGATGGAGAGACTTTCTGAACTCCAGAAAAAATACCGGCTGCCAGCCCAGTCTCACCTTTCAGAAAATCTCAGTGAGATAGAATGGGTGAGGGAGCTCTGTCCTGAAGCTACATGCTATGGCGATGCTTACCGGCTTCACGGTCTCTTCGGGGGAGACTGTCCAACTGTCATGGCTCACTGTGTTTACAGCAATGCAGAGGAAATCCAGATGATGAAAGAGCAGGGAGTGTTTATTGCTCACTGTCCGGAGTCTAATGCAAATCTGGCGTCGGGAATCGCACCGGCCAGGAAATATTTAGATCAGGGACTGAAGATGGGACTGGGCACAGATGTAGCTGCAGGCACTTCCCTTTCCATGTTCCGGGCCATGGCTGCAGCCATTCAGTGCTCAAAGCTCCGGTGGAGGATACAGGATGAAAGCCTTGCTCCTCTGACTGTAGAGGAAGTATTCTACCTTGCTACAAAAGGGGGAGGAGAATTCTTCGGAAAGGTGGGAAGTCTGGAGCCTGGCTATGAATTTGACGCAGTAGTCATTGATGACGGAATGCTCCGCCACGCCCGGAAACTTTCTCCAAAAGAGCGGCTGGAGCGGCTGATCTACCTGGCAGAGGACAGACAGATCCAAGCAAAATATATCAAAGGAAAACAGGTGCTTCCTATATAAAAGGACTATAGGTGACGAAAGATGGAAAACAAATATCTGGCAAAGATCCTGCCTTTTTTAAACGAAATAGAAAAGGAGAGAAGAGAGCAGTTTGAAGGGTATTTTCGGACAGCTCCCATGTGGCTGATGGACACCTTTGTGGTGGAAGAACTGGAAAAAGGAACCATATTTGTCCAGGAGGGTGAGCCTGCGGACATGATCTACCTGATAGGAAAGGGTCTTATCAAAGCCACAGATTACAGAATTTACGGTATTAACTATGACTTTACAGTTTTCGACAAAGTCTATGCTTTCGGCGGGATGGAAGTGATCATTAATCTGGACAAATACCAGACAACTCTTCAGACAGTGACAAAATGTACAGTGTTGAAAATTCCCAAAGAAGGCTTTAAAAAATGGCTGGATTCCGACATTGTAGCCCTTCAGCAGGAAAGCAGACTGATGGGAGAATACCTTCTGGAGCAGGCCCGGGACAGCCGGATGCTTTTATTCCTCCAGGGGGCAGACCGGGTGGCCTTTCTTCTAATGAAACGGTATCGGAAATATGCCGAGAATGGGGTCATGAAGATGAAAGGAGACCGGCAGGAACTGTCGGATTTTACGGGATTGTGTGTAAAGACCATCACTCGTTCCATTAAGAAATTTAAAGAAAGCGGGTTGATCACCACCCAGGGAAGCTATATTCTCATTAACTATGAACAGTACTGCCGGATGGAAAAAATGATATCGGAAATCCTGGCGGAAGATTTATGAGAGGAGTGGAAATATGGAAAATAAATTAAAGACTTGCCTGGCAAGTATCAGAGAAAAAACAGATTTCAAACCAGAAGTTGCCCTGATCCTGGGAAGCGGACTGGGAGACTATGCGGAAGGTATTAAGATAGAAACTACTGTGGATTACTCAAATATTGAAGGATTTCCCGTGTCTACAGTAAAAGGACACAAAGGACGTTTTGTTTTCGGATATGTAGGAAATGTCCCGGTGGTGATCATGCAGGGAAGAGTTCATTATTATGAAGGATACTATATGTCTGATGTGGTGCTGCCCACAAGGTTAATGGGCCTTTTAGGAGCAAAAAAACTGATCCTTACCAATGCAGCAGGAGGAATCAATGAGAACTTCCAGCCGGGAGATTTTATGATGATCACTGACCAGATCGCAACAGGCGTCCCCAGCCCCCTGATAGGACCAAACCTGGAGGAGCTTGGAGACCGGTTCCCGGATATGAGCGAAGTCTACAGCAAAAGAATCCGGGAGGTAATCCGGAAATCTGCCGAAGAATGCGGAATCCATCTCCAGGAAGGGGTCTATGTACAGCTTACCGGACCAAATTATGAGACTCCTGCAGAAGTCCGGATGTGCCGGATCTGGGGAGGAGACGCTGTGGGAATGAGTACTGCCTGCGAGGCTATGGCTGCCCGCCATATGGGAATGGAGATTGGAGGAATCTCCTGTATCACTAACCTGGCCGCAGGACTGTCAGACAAAAAACTGGATCACAAAGAAGTGCAGGAAACTGCGGACAGAGTTTCCGTGCAGTTCAAAGAACTGGTTACTAAAATTATAGAAAAGGTGTGATTATATGGATATAGAACAGCTTCCAAAACTTGACCTCCACTGTCATCTGGACGGTTCTCTTACAAAGTCTATGATAGAGAAACATCTGGGGAAAGAAGTGACCAGGGAGGCTCTGACCGTATCTCAGGACTGCAAAAGCCTTACGGAATATCTGGAGAAATTTGACCTGCCTCTTCAGTGTCTTCAGGACGAGAAAGGACTGGAAGAAGGCGCCTATACCTTTGTGGAAGAAATCGCAAAAGACAAGGTAGAGTATATTGAAGTACGATTCGCCCCTATGCTTTCCGTACATGAAGGTTTAAGCTGCAGACAGGTGATCGAAGCGGTGAGGCGAGGTATGGAACGGGGAAAAGAAGATTTCCATGTGCATTATGGAATCATAGTGTGCGCTATGAGAAACCACAGTGAGGAACAGAACCTGGCCATGCTGAAATGTGCCAGAGAATATCTGGGAGAAGGGGTATGCGCCCTGGACCTGGCCGGAGATGAGTCCGCCTTTCCTACGGCCCAGTACCGGAACATTTTTCAGGAGGCAAAAAGACTTGGCATGCCCTATACTATTCACTCCGGGGAAACCGGAAGCCTGGAAAATGTCCGGGAGGCCTGGGAACTGGGAGCGGCCAGGATCGGTCATGGAATTGCACTGAAAAAAGACCCGGAGTTGATGAAAACATATGCCAGAGCAGGGATCGGCGTGGAAATGTGTCCTACAAGCAACTTCCAGACTAAGGCAGCGCAAAGCTGGCAGGATTATCCTCTCCGTCAGTTTTTGGAGGAAGGAATTAAGGTTTCCGTAAATACGGATAACCGGACTGTCAGCGGTACTACTATGACAAAAGAGCTGATACGGGTTTACGAACAGTATGGCCGGGATGAAGAACTGATCTTTACCCTGCTGCAAAATGCTGCTGATACAGCCTTTAACCCGAAAATCAGAGAAATCTTTGAGAAGAAATGGAAAGGAATTTAAGATGGATAAAAAAGAAATTTTGAAATATGTAGACCATACTTTACTGACACAGACTGCAGCCTGGGAGGAGATCCGTCAGATTCTGGATGACGCCATAAAATATGGAACAGCCTCTGCATGTATTCCGGCTTCCTATGTAAAGCAGGCTGCCGAATATGTAGAGGAAAAGCTTCCAATCTGCACGGTTATCGGTTTTCCAAACGGCTACAGCACCACAGCCACTAAGGTATTTGAGACAAAGGACGCTGTTGCAAATGGAGCTTCCGAGATCGACATGGTCATCAATATCGGAAAGCTGAAAGATAAGAAGTACGAAGAAATCGAAGAGGAGATTCGCCAGATCCACCAGGCCTGCGGCGGCAGGATCCTGAAGGTTATTATCGAGACATGCCTTCTTACTGAGGATGAAAAGATAAAAATGTGCGAGATCGTCACAAAGGCAGGAGCAGAATATATTAAAACATCTACAGGATTTTCTACCGGAGGAGCCACCTTTGCAGATGTGGAACTGATGAAAAAACATGTGGGAAAAGAAGTGAAGGTAAAGGCTGCCGGAGGCATTTCTTCCTTTGACGACGCAGAAGAATTTATCCGCCTGGGAGCTGAAAGACTTGGTACAAGCAGGCTGGTGAAGATCATGAAAAACAGCCCGGATGCCGGGAATGGATACTAAGGGGGAGACGGTGTGAGTACACATATGATGGTGGAGCTGGTGGGATATATTGGCTCCATACTGGTGCTGATCTCATTTCTTATGACTTCCGTAGTAAAACTTCGGATTATCAATGCAGTGGGAGGAACGATTTTTGCAGTTTACGCCATGATCATTCAATCCTATCCTACAGCCCTTATGAATTTCTGCCTGGTAGGGATTAATATTTATTATCTGGTCCGCCTCCGGAAATCAGATAGAAATTATGATTTTATTGAAGGAAAGCCGGGAGAGTCTATGGTTCAGTATATGATGGATTTTTATCACACAGATATCCAGAAATACTTTCCAATATTTAAAGAAAAACAGCCGGAATGTGATACTGCATACGTAGTCTGCAAGGATGCTTCACCTGCCGGGCTGTTTCTTGGAAAGAAAGGGGAAAAGGGTGATCTGGAGGTCCTTCTGGACTACTCTGTGCCGGCATACAGAGACTGTTCCGTGGGAAATTATCTCTATTCAAAATTAAAAGATCATGGAATCCGCAAAATGATCTTTACAGGAACGCCGGGTCCTCATGAATCTTATCTGCAGACAATGGGATTTGAAAAAGTAAATGGAGTTTATGTAAAAGAGCTGGCCTGAAACAGTCTGAGACATAGCTGCCCTGTGGATGAAAAGAAGGGGAAATTTTTGCCAGGGTTATGATTGCATATCAGAAAAACAAGATGTATAATAGGGCTGTTTGTCCAAGTCCAGGCCCGTGACCCCGGGATTTTCGGCAAGGACAGCGCAAAAATTTCGCATGATGTGCAGGGAGACCATTACATGAAAACTCTGAAAGAATTTTTTAGAAAAGAGACGGTTTTCTGCGTCTCTTTTCTTCTTGCTCTTATTTCGGCAGCGGTGGTGAGACCGGATCCGGCCTATCTGACTTATCCGGATTACCGGACGCTTGCCCTGTTGTTTTGTTTTATGATCATTGTAGCCGGATTTCAATGGCTGGGGATATTTTCCCTTTTGGGAGAGACCCTGCTGAAGAAGGCCAGCAGCCTGCGGAACTTGTCTGTGCTTATGGTGCTTTTGTGCTTTTTCTCAAGTATGATCATCACAAACGACGTGACCCTGATCACTTTTGTACCATTTACCATATTGGTATATCAGATGGTAGGGCGGGAAGACAGGATCCTGAGGATCGTGGTGCTGGAGACCATTGCCGCCAACCTGGGAAGTATGGCTACTCCTATAGGAAATCCCCAGAATCTTTATTTATATTCTATGTCGGGAGTTACTCTGGGAGAGTTTGCACAGGCAGTTTGGCCCTATGCCGGCCTTTCCCTGATCCTTCTGGTATGTATCCTTTTTACAGAAAAAAATGAAGCTTTAAAGAGTATTGCAGTAAAGGGGCAGAAAGAGGTCCAGATAGGAAAAAACCTGTTCCAGCTTTTGGCATTTGCGGCCTTGCTTTTATTATGCCTGCTGGTAGTATTTCGGGTCTTTCCATATATTCCGGTGCTGATCTGTGTGGCGGCAGCTGTGCTGGCAGTGAACCGGAGATTATTTGGAAAAGTAGACTATTTTTTGCTGCTGACTTTTTTGTGTTTCTTCATTTTCATTGGAAATATGAAGCGGATCCCGGAGATCAGCAATACGCTGGCTTCTCTTGTCCAGGGAAAAGAATTGTGGGCAGGGATCCTCACCAGCCAGATCATCAGCAATGTGCCTGCGGCCATCCTGCTGTCGGGATTTGCAGGAAATTTTTCACTTCTCCTTACAGCGGTTAATCTGGGCGGCCTGGGAACCCTGGTGGCTTCACTGGCAAGTCTGATCTCCTTTAAATTTTATACAGTGGAATATCCACAGAGAAAGGGAAGATTTATGGCAGTCTTTACGGTGTGGAACCTTGTTTTCCTGGGGATCCTTATCTGTGAGGCCCTTATCCTCACATAGCTGCCAAGTATATCATCTCGAAAAAATATCCTGGGTGATCGGTCCGATTGTTTAGGGGACGATGTACTAATGGAAGTCTTTTGACAGAGAAGGCTTCCGTCTTTTTATGTGGAAGAGAAAAAGTTGAGAATCTCTCTTGTACACCAGAAACCGGGAGCGTATAATGTGGGATATCAAAAAGATACGGAGGAGAAAAAAGAAAAATGGACAGGAAAAAGCTCTTTTTTTCCAATACAGACCTACGGAAACTGATCCTTCCTCTGGTGGTGGATCAGTTCCTTCAGGCCTTTGTGGGACTGGCAGATTCTGTCATGGTGTCCAGCGTAGGGGAAGCTGCAGTATCGGGGGTTTCTCTCATTGATACGGTGATGGTTCTGATCATCAATATCTTTACGGCCCTTGCCACAGGCGGAGCAGTCATCGCCGGCCAGTTCCTGGGCAAGAAAAAGACAGAAATGGCCTGCAAAGCCACAAACCAGCTTTTGGCTTTTACCCTTAAAGCTTCTCTGGCAGTGATGATCCTGGGATATCTGGGACGGAATCTGATCACACATGTGATCTTCGGCAATATTGAGGCAGACGTTCTTTATAACTGTAATGTCTATATGATGATCGTCTTTGCCTCCATTCCTATGATCGCCCTGTATAATGCAGGGGCAGCGGCTTTCCGGGCAATGGGAAATTCCTCGATTGCTATGAAGACTTCTCTGCTGATGAATGCCATTAATATCTGCGGGAATGCCGTTTTGATCTATGGGTTCCACAGAGGAGTGGAGGGAGTTGCCATCCCCACTTTAGTTTCCAGAACCGTAGCCTGTATTGTGATGCTGTTTATGCTGAACAATCAGAAGCATATGGTTCACATTTATCATCCCTTTTCCTTTAAAACAGACTGGTCTCTGCTGAAAAAGATCCTGTATATCGGAATCCCCAATGGCCTGGAGAACAGTATGTTCCAGCTGGGTAAGATCATGGTGCTGAGCATTGTGACTGGATTCGGAACTGCTTCTATTGCAGCGAATGCGGTTTCCAACAATGTGGCTACTTTTGCGACTCTTCCGGGAATGGCTATTGGCTTTGCCATGCTTACCGTGGTGTCTCAATGTGTGGGAGCCGGGGACTTTGAACAGGTAAAATATTACACCAAAAAGCTGATCAGGATCATTTATATTTCCGCCCTGGCAATTAATATTCTTGTGGTACTGGCTGTGCCTTTTGTGGTGAGTATTTACGGACTTTCAGAAGAAGCCAGCAGCTATGCGCGACAGATTTTGTTTTACCATTCTGCCTGTGTAGTGACTATCTGGCCTCTGTCTTTTTCCCTGCCAAATACCCTGAGAGCGGCGGCAGACGTAAAGTTTACGATGGGAATGTCCATCCTTTCTATGTGGATATTCCGGATAGGATTCAGCGTGGTGCTGGGAGTATATTTGGATATGGGAGTATTCGGAGTTTGGGTGGCCATGACTATTGACTGGCTGTTCCGGTCTATATGTTTCGTTACAAGATACATAAGAGGAAAATGGAAACATGCGGCACTGGTATAGGACGAGAAAAAAGTATGAACAAAAAAGTATTTAAAGAACCAAAGATTCCCGAAGAACTGACAGAGGTAAAGGATGGAGCAGAGCTTATCCGGACAGCCAGGGAAGAAGAAGGGGAAATCTTCAGAAGACAGTTTACAGGGACTTTTCTGTCCAGAATTGACGGAAATCATATTTCTTTTCAGCAGGTAGTGTTCCGGAACTGTAAATTCTTAGGCTGCTCTTTTGACAGAGCCAGCTTCACAGATGTGAAATTTATAGGCTGTGATTTTTCCAATTCCAGTATGAATGATGTCTGCTTTAAAAGCTGTGCTTTTGAAAACTGTAAAGCTTTGGGAACAGATTTTTACGGAAGCAATATCCGCCATATCTCCATTGAAAACTGCAATTTCAGAGATGCAGGCATGGATGCGGTACGTATGAGCTATGTGAAAATCTACCATTCAGATTTTACCGACGCCAGCTTCAGCAAATGTAATATCACCAATGTAGACTGGAAGGACGACTGCTTTAAAAATGCCAGCTTCTTTAAGACCTGGCTGAAGGATATTGACTTTACAGAGTGTGATATTACAGGCATTGTGATCTCTGATGCAAAGGACGAACTGAGGGAAGTGATCGTAAATCTGGAACAGGCCATTGTCCTGGCAAAAAGACTGGGAATTGTGATAAAAGAGCTGGAGAAATAATCATATATGTGGATGAGCTGGATAGATGAGAATATAGAGGGCAGACTGATGCAGTTCAGCAGCAGGCACAGCAGACTATAAGGCAGGAAGAGTACGGCATTTGGTTTGGAGGATTTCTGCATTCCAAGCCCCAGGGATTTTTTCCTTGTAAAATGGATAGGGATAATCTATAATGAAGTATACAATCCAGGCTGATATCTAAGGAAGCTGGATAAAATGTTTTTAAATGAAGATAAAGAAGAACAGGAGGACACTTTCTTGAAGAGAGAAACCGTTATTGTACTTGACTTTGGCGGCCAGTATAATCAGCTGATCGCAAGACGTGTACGTGAATGTAATGTTTACTGCGAAATCTATTCTTATAAAACAGATATTGAAAAGATAAAGGAGATCCAGCCCAAAGGTATTATCTTTACCGGCGGCCCCAACAGTGCGTATCTGCCGGATTCTCCTACTTATTCAAAGGAAATCTTTGAGCTGGGTGTTCCCATCCTGGGAATCTGCTACGGCTCTCAGCTTATGATGCATCTTCTGGGAGGAAAAGTAGAAAAGGCTCCTGTAAGAGAATACGGAAAGATTGAGGTTACTGTAGACCAGAAATCAAAACTCTTTGAGAATGTGTCTGAGAAAACCATCTGCTGGATGAGCCATAACGACTACATCTCCAAACCAGCTCCGGGATTTGAGATCATCGCTCATACAGATGACTGTCCTGTAGCGGCTGTGGAGAATACAGAAAAGAACCTTTACGCAACTCAGTTCCACCCAGAAGTTCTGCATACAAAAGAAGGCAAAAAGATGCTTTCCAACTTTGTCTATAATGTATGTCAGTGTGCCGGCGACTGGAAAATGGATTCCTTTGTGGAGGAGACCATCAAAGCTATCCGTGAGAAAGTGGGCAATGGAAAAGTCCTGTGTGCTCTTTCCGGCGGCGTAGATTCCTCTGTGGCAGCAGTCCTTCTTTCTAAGGCAGTAGGGAACCAGCTTACCTGTGTGTTTGTAGACCATGGCCTTCTTCGTAAAAATGAGGGCGATGAGGTTGAGGCTGTATTCGGTCCGGAAGGCCCCTATGACCTGAACTTTATCCGTGTAAATGCTCAGGAAAGATTCTATGGAAAATTAAAAGGGGTAACAGAACCGGAGAAGAAACGTAAGATCATCGGTGAAGAATTTATCCGTGTATTTGAAGAAGAAGCAAAGAAGATCGGCACCGTGGACTTCCTGGTACAGGGAACTATTTATCCCGACGTAGTAGAAAGCGGCGTAGGCGGAGAATCCACCGTAATTAAGTCCCACCACAATGTAGGAGGACTGCCGGATTACGTTGATTTCAAAGAAATCATCGAGCCTCTCCGTGACCTGTTCAAAGACGAGGTCCGCCAGGCAGGCCTGGAGCTGGGAATACCAGAATACCTTGTTTTCAGACAGCCATTCCCAGGCCCGGGACTTGGTATCCGTATCATCGGCGAAGTAACTGCTGAGAAAGTACAGATGGTACAGGACGCCGATGCTATCTGGAGAGAAGAGATCGCTAAAGCCGGCATTGACCGGGAAATCGGCCAGTATTTCGCAGCCCTGACCAATATGCAGTCTGTGGGCGTTATGGGAGATGAAAGAACCTATGACTATGCCATTGCACTGAGAGCAGTGACCACAACAGACTTTATGACAGCAGAGAGCGCAGAGATCCCATGGGAAGTAATCGGACGGACAACCAGCAGGATCGTTAATGAAGTGAAGCACATTAACAGAGTACTGTATGATTGTACGGGGAAACCACCGGCGACGATTGAGTTTGAGTAAGTAAAGAAATCTGAGAACCCGCATAAACAGGGCGTTTGCGACGCATTAGGGGTCTATTTGATAACAAAATGATAACACTGGATGAAAAGCATTTATTCACTTTTCGTCAGAGGTTATCAGGTAAATCCAACTGAAACCGATAGAAAAGGTCTTACTGAATTGAGTGAAATCAATTTGGCAAGACCTTTTTTGTTGGCTTTTTTTAATCTGTATTGTTTTCAGCTTTTCGCTTTTCACGCAGAGCGTCCAATTCCTGGCGGGTTTGTTCAGCCTCCATTTTAGGATAGGTATAACGCCACTGATCGTATTCTTCTTTGGTGATCTCGCCGGACTCCAGTTTTTCTGCCTGCTGATACCATGCGTTAAACATATCCCACATACTGTGGTAGGTCATTCCGGTGTCTTTGTCCAGTCGGAGGCAGAGTTCGCCGTCCAGTTTTCCGATTTTCAGACCACGGGTATCTTCCAGTGTAAAGAGAGTGTGCATAAGTCCAATATCCGTGTCAATATCGGGAACATTCAAAGCGTGAGGCGATACCTCAAAAATCTGTGCCAGTGCGTTTAAATATTTCTCTTTCGGGCTGCGTGCGCCTTTTTCATACTGGGCGATACGGACGTCTGCCTGAGAGTCGCTAAAACCCAGAAGTTTGCCCAGATATTTCTGTGTAAAGCCACGGAGCAGCCGGAAATAATGGATTCTTTCGCCAATAGCCATAACCATTCTCCTATCTGAAGTCTTTTGATAGGTTGAGTATAACATAAAAGTATAGGAACAATCAAGAAAAACCAATACAAAAAAGTATAGAAATTTCTGTAAAACCACTTGACCAATACAGAAAAGTATAGTAATATGTGACTATACAAAAATGTATAGAATAAATAAGAAAGAGAGGTAGCTTATGGAGAAAATGTTTATGCGAGTGAGCGAAGTCATGGAGGCGCTGGATGTTTCCGAGTCTTATGCTTACAAATTGATCCGAAAACTCAACAAAGAACTGGAAAAGACAGGGTGTGTTACAATTCCCGGCAGGATTGACCGCAAGTTTTTTTATGAACAGTTTTACGGTACACAGTCATACGAAGGGAGGAATTAGAAGTGCCGGTATACAAAACTGAGAAAAATGGAACTTGGTATGCAATGGTGCGCTATAAAGACTGGAAAGGGGAGCGTAAGCAGAAATGCCAGCGTGGGTTTGCTACTAAGCGGGAGGCGCAGGAGTGGGAACGGCAGTTTCAGTTGCAGAAACAGGCAAATATGGATATGACGTTAGAGAGTTTCTGCAAGTTGTATGAGGCAGATGTGCGTCCACGATTGAAAGAAAACACATGGCTTACTAAGGAAAGCATTATTCAAAGCAAAATTCTTCCTTATCTGGGGCAGAGAAAAATGTCTGAGATCACGGCAAAAGATGTGATCGACTGGCAGAATGAAATGCGGAGCCAGAAAGGGAAAACAGGTAAGCCCGTATCTCCCACCTATCTGAAAACAATCCACGGACAGTTGAGTTCTATTTTCAACCATGCGATCCGCTACTATGATCTGAATATCAATCCGGCGAGAAAGGCAGGAACCATGGGAGCGGAAGAAAACAAAGAAATGTTGTTCTGGACGAAAGAAGAATATCTGAAATTTGCTGAAGAGATGATGGATAAACCTCTTTCCTACTATGCATTTGAAATGTTGTATTGGTGTGGCATCAGGGAGGGGGAACTGTTGGCATTGACACCAGCGGACTTCGATTTTGATAACCAGACAGTCACGATCAATAAATCCTATCAGCGATTAAAGGGCAGGGATGTAATTACCAGTCCAAAAACAAAGAAAAGTAATCGAATAATAAAAATGCCCCAGTTTCTCTCGGAGGAAATGGAGGACTGTATGAAATTGTATTACAGTTTGAAACCCACAGATCGATTGTTTCCGGTTACAAAACACTATTTATCTCATGAGATGGACAGGGGATGCAAAGCTGCCGGGGTAAAACGGATCAGAATCCATGACCTTCGTCACAGCCATGTTTCCTTGTTGATAGATATGGGTTTTACTGCACTGGCGATTGGAGATCGGGTGGGGCATGAAAGCGAAAAGATTACTTACCGATATGCACACCTGTTTCCTTCAAAGCAGACAGAAATGGCAGACAAGCTCAATATTGAAAGGATTAGAAGTGAGACAGAGAAAGGAGAAAACAAATTATGTCAGTAAAGGTTTTGGACAGGCAAGGGCGCTGGAGAAATAAGATTGTAGCGTTCCGGGTATCGCCGGAAGAAGACGAGCAGCTTGAGATAGCTGTAAGGTTATCGGGATTAACAAAGCAGGATTATATTGTCCGCCGCCTGCAGGAAAAAGAGATTGTAGTGGTGGGAAATCCAAGAGTGTACAAGGCTTTGAAAAATGAACTGGAAAAGGTATTGGAGCAGTTGGAACGCATAGAGGCAGGCGCCGGCGTTTCCAGAGATTTATTAGATACAATTGAACTGATTACAAAGACAATGCAGGGTATGAAAGATGAAAAAAGCCTTTAAGTGTCGGCAAACACCTAAAGGCAAGGACTTGGTAAAATACCAAAATCAATCTATCTGTATTCTACCAGAGTCCCATAATGCTTTCAACCAGAAATGGAGGTAAATTTGAAAAACAGAAAAGCAGAGCCGGGACTCCGGCTGATCAATATGGAGAATGTTGCGGTGGAGCAGGTAGAATGGCTGCTCTATCCGTTTATCCCATATGGGAAAGTCACAATCATACAGGGCGATCCCGGAGAGGGGAAAACAACAATGGTGCTGCAGATCATAGCAAAGCTGACAAAAGGCGAGCCTGTGCTGCCGGTAAAGGACGGAGAAGAAGAACCCACAGAAAAGGCAGACGAGCCAGTCAATGTGATTTACCAGACCGCAGAAGACGGGCTGGGAGATACTATAAAGCCCCGTCTTCTGGCGGCAGGGGCAGACTGTTCTAAAGTGCTTGTCATTGATGACAGTGAACAGCCGTTGACTATGTTAGATGAACGTCTGGAACAGGCAATCCGGCAGACAAACGCCCGTCTTGTAGTTTTAGATCCGATCCAGAGTTTCCTTGGGGCGGAAGTAGATATGCACCGGGCAAATGAAATCCGTCCACTGATGAAACGGGTGTCTGTGCTGGCGGAAAAATATCACTGTGCGGTTGTCCTGATCGGTCATATGAACAAGAACAGCACCGGAAAATCTTCATATAGGGGGCTTGGCTCTATTGACTTTCAGGCAGCTGCAAGGAGCGTTCTGATCGTAGGGCGTGTGAAGAACGAGCCGGAAACAAGAGTAGTTTGCCATGTAAAAAGCTCCCTTGCACCAGAGGGAAAATCAATCGCTTTTCGCTTGGATAAAGAGAACGGATTTGAATGGATCGGGGAATATGACATCAGTGCGGATGATCTGCTGAGTGGCAATAACCGTGGACAGAAGATAAAAGAGGCGAAAGAGTTCCTGCTTGAGATATTGGCAGAC
Organism: Blautia sp. An81; assembly: GCF_002161285.1. GTDB lineage: Bacteria > Bacillota > Clostridia > Lachnospirales > Lachnospiraceae > Blautia > Blautia ornithocaccae. Next base: position 170,088 of record NZ_NFHH01000002.1, read on the forward strand.
GGGGCAGTTGAACAGAATGTAATCCTTAAAGAGGCGGAAAACCGTGGGATTAAAGGGAAGACACTCTGGAATGCGAAGAAGGCTCTTGGCGTCCAGTCGATAAAACCCGGCGGACACTGGTCGTGGGTATTGCCGGAACAATAAATCAACATGGCAAGATTACCATTTCTTTAGGAACAGGTAATGTTGCCACCTTGAAAGGAGATTTGGATGAAACAGGTACAGATACCGCAGAAATTGTTTGTGCAACTGATTCATTATCATCTGATGGAGGACGACAACCATGAGGGTGAGATAAGGATAGGATTGGAGAAGAAACTGGATGCACTGGTGTTACGTGAGTTATATGGGAAGTCTAAGACTGCTCTGACAGAGGAAGAACGGGAGAAAGCCCGGCAGGAATATTTGGACAGGCGGGGGATACCGAACAGTTTCCGCTGGTAAAGTTTTCTTTGATGATATAAGACAGGAGCGTGTCACGCTCCTGTGATAGCGGACAAGGCGGAAGGAGGGATTTTATGATTATCCAGCCGGAACGTGGAACACGGAATGTTAATGAAAAATTTTATGAGATGGAGACGAGACAGATTGCTATGCTCAATGAAATTTTTGGAGAGGTAGAACTGACAAAAGGAGAAATGCGGACGCTGGTATGGCTTGCGGGATGGGGGGGAAAGCACAGTGGCAAATGTGGTGCCCGCAATACGAAAAGCGATAGCGGCGGAAGCAAGGCGGCTGGGGCAGCCGCTCCGTCCGTAGGACGGATAAGCTCCCGGCAGGGCGCAAAGGCAGCTTTTGACGGACGGAACGGCTGTCGAAAGTGCTTTTGCGTTACTTTCGACGAAAGTAACAAAGCTTATGCGCCGTATCCGGCGCTGATTACTACCCGACAAGGGAGAAAGGAGAGTTATTGAAGAGGACAATCAGCTTTATGACAGGGAAAAGGAGGAAAAAATCAAAGAACTGAAGGAAGAGTACCAGAAAGCTCTGGAAAAGCAATAAAAATCCCGGTCAGACACAGATCCTGAAGAAGTGTCTGCCGGATCTATTCCGGCAGAGGGCTTTTGGAACCTGACAGAGGTGTCTGTGAGGGCGTGTTATCAGGATACATATGACGGAGGGCGTTCATGATCAGCCGGAAGGTGAGCTGGGCCATATATTGAGGCGTTTCATCGGTATCGGAGGTCAGCCAGGTTTTCACCAGACCGATGCAGCCGGAAAGACAGAAAGAATAGGAATATTTCAGGTCTTCAATAGTGTCCGGAAAAGTCCGGCGCAGTACGTTAAGACTGTGGGTGGAAATCAGATTTTCAATGCGATGGATAAACGCGATATCCCCGTTTGGCCCCAGCAAGGCGCTGCAGATATCTTTGTTTTCTGCCAGGATATGAAAAATATCCTCAATAAAAGGAAAGCTGGATTCGTTAAAGGGACTGACCGGATGATTCTGAATGGTCTGGCGGATCTCTTCCAGCAGTTCTTCTTCAATGGTGGAAAGCATATTGAAAATATCCGTATAATGGAGATAGAAAGTAGAACGGTTGATATCCACTTCCTCTACCAGTTCTTTTACAGTAATTTCTTTAATACTTTTTTCCTGCATAAGTTTTGCAAGCCCGGCTCGAAGCTGGGCTTTTGTTTTGCGGATTCTCCGGTCAGTTTTTTCTTTCATAGATTTCTCCTTTCGAAAATATAAAAAAATTATAAACCATAGACACTAGATAGACATTTTGTCTATTAATAGACATGACGAAGGATTATTGTCGGTTGTAAGGTATTTATAACCCTAGTATAATGCGGTATGTGTAAATAATCAACATAATATCTATTAAACAATAACTAGTTGCGCAGACAGAAAGGAGACAGGAGAATGCTGAAACTAGAGTGGAAAAAGCTGCTGAGTAATAAACTCATGTTGGTAGTTATTGTTGCGATTATTGCAATTCCTACCATTTATACCACCCTTTTTCTGGGATCCATGTGGGACCCTTACGGCAATATGGACAAATTGCCCGTGGCTGTGGTGAATGAGGATAAATCGGTAGAATATGAGGGAGAAACATTAAACATAGGAAAAGAAATGGTGGAGAATCTGAAAGAGGACGGTTCTCTGAATTTTTCTTTTACAGATAAGGAAAGGGCCCGGCAGGGGCTGAAAGACGGAAGTTATTATATGGTCATTACCATACCGGAGGATTTTTCAGCCAATGCGGCCACCCTTACCCGGGAAAAACCTGAAAAAATGGAACTTTCTTATGAAACAAACCCGGGTATCAATTACATTGCTTCTAAGATGAGTGAGACAGCTATGGAGAAAATCCAGAGTTCTGTCCGGGAAGAAGTTACCCGCACTTATGCAGAAGCGGTTTTTGAACAGATCGGTAAGGCCGGGGACGGAATGGAGGAAGCGGCAGATGGTTCCGGGAAGCTCCAGGAGGGAATCCGGGAACTTGCCTCAGGAAATGAACAGATCGAAGAGAATTTACAGGTTCTGGCAGAGAGTACTCTGGTATTCAGAGATGGCAGTCAGACCATGGAAGAGGGACTAAAGACTTATACAGATGGAGTAACAGCCGCAGACAAGGGAGCACGTGAACTTCAGGATGGGGCCAGTGAACTGAACAAGGGGACGAAAACCCTGGACAGCGGGGCAAAAGAACTTGCCGGCGGAAGTGAAAGCCTGGATGCAGGAGCCCAGTCCCTGGAAGAGGGCATGGGACAGTTAGAAGGAAAGATCCCGGGACTTTCTCAGGGAGTCCGGGCATTATCCCAGGGGTCTTCCCAGCTTGCCGCAGGTGTCAAGACAGCGGGAGAGGGAAGCAAAAGTCTGAAGGCAGGAGCTGAACAGACAGACAGGGGTCTTGCATCTTTACAGGAAGGACTGGATCAGCTGAACAGTGCAGCATCCCAGCTTCCCGGGCAGACACAGAAACTTCAGGAAGGTACAAATGAGGTTTATGAAGGGGCAGCTCAGCTTTCCCAGGGAATGAAGCTTCTGGAAGAACAGGCAGTCCCCGGCATTTCTGCCAGTATTGATCAGGTAAACGGACAGCTGCAGGATGGAGGAAAACAGGTTTTTGACTCTGTGAAAGAGGGCGCGGACCAGTTAAAATCCAGTGCCGATCAGCTCCTTGCGGGGATTCAGGGAACGGAGAGCATGTCCCAGGAAACAGGAAGTGGGGACCAGCTGGGCGATACTTTAGAGAGGAATGCCCAGGAAGCCGGAAACCAGGCAGAGGCAGCCCAGGCTGCGGCAGAAAATCTGGGAGGTGTGGAAAGTACAGACGCCTCTTATTTAAGTGATTCCTTGCAGCAGGCAATTGATTCAGGAGATATAGATGCAGTGGCATCCGTTGCCTGGGAGGCAGTGGCAGCTGCACAGCAAAACGCCGATGCAGCCAATGAGGCGGGAAGCCGTCTCCAGGAAGCTTCTCAGGCTCTTGGGAACAGCAGTGCCGCCCTGTCTCAGGATCAGCAGACCATGGCAGAGGCAGTCCGGCAGGCCCGGGATATGACCGGGGCCGGTTTGGCAGGGGAAAATTCTACAGACCTGAGCAGTGTGGTAAAGGGTCTTCAGGCATTATCAGAAGGTCTGGGACAGTTGTCTGCTCAGACAGAAACAGCCGGAGAACAGTATCTGGCAGGAGTGGACAACGGCATGGAGCAGCTGAAGAGCGGAATCGGCACACAGGTTGGAGACAGTCTGTCTCAGCTGAGGGAAGGTGCTGACCGTCTTACCCAGGGAAGTGGAGAAGTGAACCGGGGAGTAGAACAGCTGACTGAGGCGGCACCTGCACTTGCCGGCGGAATCCAGAGTGCAAAGGATGGAGCCGGAGCACTGAAGACACAGGGAACGGAAGCACTGGTACAGGGAGCCGGGCAGCTGGATGAGGGATTTGGCCGTCTGGTACAGGGGAGTTCTGATCTGGATAAAGGAGTACAGGAAATGCAGGGACAGCTTCCGGCTCTTTCCCAGGGAGTGGAACAGCTGTCCCAGGGAGCAAAGGATCTGAAACAGGGAACTGGAAGTCTGAAGACAGGAGCCCAGACCCTTTCTCAGGGAGCAGGAACTCTTTCGGCGGGTATGGATACCTTGGTAGCCGGAACCAGCAAGTTGTCCCAGGGAACCGGCCAGCTTACTGCAAACAATCAGGCTCTTCTTGGAGGAGCGGTACAGCTGGAGGACGGAGCCTCCCAGATCAGCAGCGGAGCTTCCCAGCTTCATGATGGAAGTAAAACTCTTGGATCCGGGATTGAACAGCTGGCGGAAGGAACTAGGACTTTAAAAGACAGTCTGGCAGAGGGGGCAAAACAGATCCGGGATACGAATAAAGGAGAAGATACGGCGGATATGTTTGCAGCTCCTGTGGAAACAAAAGAAACACAGATCACCAGGGTAGAAAATAACGGCCATGCCATGGCCCCCTATATGATGTCTGTGGCACTTTGGGTAGGCTGTATTGCCTTTAGTCTTATGTATCCGCTGACAAAGTACAGCGGAAAGCTGAAATCCGGTCTGGCCTGGTGGGGAAGCAAGGCATCGGTACTGTATCTGATTGCCCTGCTCCAGGCAGCGGTGATGATCTTTATGCTTCATCTGTGTGACGGTTTTGAGCCGGTGGAAATGGGGAAAACCCTGGCGGTGGCCTGTCTGGCTTCGGTGGCTTTTATGTCTGTGATGTATTTCTTTACCAATACTTTTGGCAAAGTGGGAAGTTTCCTGATGCTGGTATTTATGGTGATCCAGCTGGCAGGTTCTGTGGGAACCTACCCCCTGGAACTGTCCGGAAGCTTTGTCCCTTATCTTCATGACTGGGTACCGTTCACTTATACGGTGGAAGCCTTCCGAAGTACCATATCAGGAGGAGAAAGTATTCAGGAAGCCGTAATATTCCTGACCGTTTTGTGGATCGTCTTTACCCTGCTGACCATTCTGGAGTTCCAGATCCGAACCCTTAAGATGAAAAGAGGAAAAAGGACTCTGGATAACTGGTTAGAGGAAAAGGGACTGGCATAAGAGAAAAAAGAAGGGAAAGGACTTTGTACTGCCTTTGAAAAGACAGTGCAGGGTCCTTTTTTTCGGCCATCCATACACTATAATTTATATAAGGTATGATATGGACAGACAGCGGGAACGGAAGCCTCCGGGATTTTTCTTCAGACACCCTCCCCGGACAGTAAAAGGATAAGAAGGTATCACTGGAATTGTATGAACAGATAGGAGAAAAATGGAGGGGCCTATGGAATATAATAAGGAACAACAGGAAGTCCTGATCCAGGACTTTATTGATATGCTTTTTGTGCAGAGAAACTTGTCATCCAATACCCTGTATGCCTATAAAAATGACCTGCAGAATTTTTCCAGGTGGCTGGAAAGACGGCATTACGGGGATATCAATGACCGGAGCATCTATGAATATTTTTTTATATGCAGAATGAGATAGAATTAGCACCCCGTTCTATCCGCAGAAAATATGTTTCCATTCAGCAGTATTGTGATTATCTCAGAATGGTTTTGAACTTAAATGAGATTTTCTTCCGGTTCACGGCCAGAAAATTTCAGTTGCCAAGGACATTGCCCAGGACATTATCCAGGGAAGAGATTAAAGAGCTGATTCTGGCGGCTACTTTCCAGTATCAGCAGGCCTGGTCAGAATATAAAGAAAGACTGGCTGTCCGGAATATGTGTATAATCGAGCTGCTTTTCTGTCTGGGGCTTCGGGTGGGAGAACTTTCCGCTCTGGATATGGCAGATTACTGGCCGGAAGAGAATACAGTGCTGATTCGTGGAAAAGGGAGAAAGGAGAGTTATTGAAGAGGACAATCAGCTTTATAACAGGGCAAGGCTTTGTCAACCACAACAGCAGAAAATTCCATGCAAAGAATACAGATCCGAAACGGAGTCACTGGAATGTGGAATACTGCAATCAGGATATTCAAGAAATATACCATGAATTATTTGATGAGGCACTTGAAAGGTATAATGTAAAGCAGACAAGGAAAGATCGAAAATCATTATGAAAAAATCCGTTCTGGAAAGCAGGAAAAACCATTTCATGAGATAATCCTTCAGATTGGAAATAAAAATGATATGGGAGCGGAAACGCCTGATGGACAGATTGCAGCAAGAATATGGGATGAATATATAAAAGGTTTTCAGGAACGGAATCCTGCCTTGCGTGTGTTTTCCGCTCATCTCCATCTGGATGAGGCAACACCGCACCTGCATATAGATTTTCCTTAATTGATACAATTAATTTTTATGTGGGAAAAGGGTATGATTCGCTAGAGGTGATATATACTTTATTAAGCTATAATGAGTTTAAACATCAAATGATATTAGAACTTAAAGACAATAGTAATAAAGCGTTACTTATTGGAGATGATTTTGCGAGTGTGGTATTGGGAAGTGGTTGTATTGATTAATTTGCCAAATGCTAGATTTAAAATTTGAAATATAGCTGTAATTTTGATAACAAAATCGTGATAACAGATTGATAACACTAGCAGAAACAGGCCATAGAGATATGACAGTTGGAAATAAATAAAATCAAATAAAACCAAATCTCCTATACAAAACTGTATAGAACTAAATTTGATTTTGCGAGTTTGAATAGTCGGCGGTGGGCCAGAAAGCCTTTATTTACGGGCTTTTCCGGCACCGGTGCCTCTGGATTGCATTATCATTGCATTTTTACATTTGCCTGTGATAAGAAGCGGTGAACTGATTGTGTGTGTAATCAGCCACGCTTTCCGTAGCAGGTGTGAAGTTAATAACTCCGCCTAACATTTTAGCAACCTCAAAGTTGCTGTTAGGATATAGATGTCCATAGGTCCCTAAAGTCGTCTGGATTTTTTCGTGGCCGAGACGGTCTTTAATGATCAATGGATTCACCCCCATGCTGATTAAGAGTGCAACATGAGAATGACGTAAAGCATGGATTTTAATTCGGTGAACGCCGGCAAGCCCTGCCAGCTTTTCCAGGGCTCTTGGCAGGGTATGCTTGCTGGTGGGAATCCCATTGTAGCTTAGTACAAAGTTACAGTCTTTCAAAACTTTTTTCTGTACTTCTTTCCACTCTTTTAATTCCCTGATAGTATCATCATCAAGCACAACTGTTCGGACACTGGCAGATGTTTTGGGTTCCACAAATTTGTATTCCGTCATTGATTTGTAATACAGCGTTTTGGTTACACTGATTATTCCGCTTTCAAAATCAATGTCATCCCACTGTAATGCAGCAGCCTCTCCGATCCGCAGTCCTGTTGTGAACAGGAGCCAGAAGCAGATGAACAAATAATGTTCATAGTAGTCACCCTTGTATAAAAGGGAAATGACTTTCTGAAATTCATCCAGCGTCCAGAAATCTATCTTCACTTTTTTTGACTTAATATTGCCGACCATACGTGACGGATTTTTTGAAGCAAGACCAAGGATAATTGCACGGTCAAAAGCGAGCGACAACATGCCCTGGATAATCCGTACATAATTTGGACTGTACTCTTTTGCCAGCTTCAGCTGCCATGCCTGTACATGAATCGGCTCTATTTCAGCAACCTTTTTCCTGTAAAAAAATTTAAAGTGCTTTTCAATAGTATTTAATCGGTTTTTATAGGTACTTTCTTTGACCTGCGTTTTATACCATGGAAGATAAATTTCCTCAATGTACTGCTTAAACGAGGGCTGTTTCTTTTCCATAGCCAGTCCTTCTTCTGCCGCCAGCACCAATCGGGAATACTCTGTACGAGCCTCCTTTTTTGTAGAAAAGCCGCTGCGGTATTTCTGGATCTGCTTTCCGGTTACAGAATCATAGCCCAGGTTTGCCCTGAAATAATAGGTTCCGTTTTCCGCTTTTTTAATTGGATCTTTTGCCATAAAGTTTACTCCTTACATTTCTGCAAGAAGTGTGTCATTACTGCTCATCTGGAAGTTTGATACCGAGCAGTTCTTCTACGGCCTCTTTTGGAACTCTGTCCAGCTTTCTTGACTGATAGTAGGTATGTCCTTTTTCCACCATTAACTTTTTAGCCTCACGTATAATGTCAGCAGCAAAAGAAGGACCATATCCAAGTGCAATTAAATCTGATTTCGTTACAGTAATCATAACCCTCCTTTCCATGAACAGAGTACCATTCTCAATACCTGTTCATTATTATACCAGAATTTGAGTAAAAGGTCTTTAGGTTCAGATACCTCTTGCAAAAATAAATTATAGTTATGTTTAAGATACCGTTTTTCTCTATCTCCCTGGAAGCCAGTTCCTGCGCCTTCCCAAGCCGCGTCTTCGGCGTTGCTATGCAATCTTAAAGCCTGCAGGCACGCATCATGCTGCACTATCTGCAGGCACCCGTATCCCTCTTCCGGGAGGGTATGAAATTTTCAAGGTACTCTATTTTGCCATTTGTAAGGGAAATAGCGGAGAAAATGCAGAATGTGTAAAAAAATAGAAAAAAAGCTGCCCGTGTGGACAGCCTCTGAAAATTATTTATGTCTGGCAGCGAGCCGATGTAGTATACTGATTACAGCGATCATATCCTCATCGTCGAGCTGCTTTAATAAGTCAGCCGCTTTTTCGTATAGAGGAAGATTGTGAAGAGCTGTATCGAAGAACTGGCAGGGAGTTACTTCCAGATATTCGCAGATTTCCAGGAAGTTCTCCATGGTAGGCAGGGAGCGCCCGGAAGAAATGGACTGGATGTAACTTTTGTTTTTGCCGAGATCCAGGCTCATCTGATATTCGGATACATTCTTTTTTATCCGCAGTTCGGTAATCCTGTCACCGATAAATTTTTTCTCCATGTCACCCACCTCTCTTCCTACATCTTCCTTCGATTTTAAACTATTTACTTCTGGCAAATTACGGAATAAAATAGAGTTATTCACTATATAAATGCTCATATTACGGAATATAACCGGAATTTACTGCTATATACCTGATTGCAAAAAAATGTGATAGAAGCGCTGTTTTAGGGTATGATGTTAATGAGGTGTTTTTAATGAAAATCATAGGTACGCAGGAAGAATTGAAATGGGTCCGCAGGGCGCTGGCAAATAACTGTGAGGGATGTATCTTTGAAGAACGATGTAATCAAAATGCCAGTGAGGAACTGAAGAAGCATGGAAAAACTCTGACAAGCTGTGAGGAATTTATGTCAAGACAGATCACGTTTGTCTGCGAGGAGGAAACAAAAGCCACAAAATAGGATAGTTATGTCATTATCACATACCATATATAGTATAAAACAAATTGACAGCACCTATATCCTGTGCTACTATACTGATATAGTTCTTTTTTATGCGTTCCCCGGCGGGGGATCATGTTTTGGGATTTTGAGAAATCCCGTACATGAAGAGGAAAAGCAGGAGCTTTTCCCGGCATAAGTTGTTTATGTTTGTAGTGAAGTGTCACCGTATGCCTGAAATGGCTGTGTGGCACTTTTTTTGTTTTATCGGTGAAGAACCAGATTGGAAAAGGATGAATGGAGAAAACAAGAGGTTTCTCTGCTCATCCTTTTTTGTTGCCGTTTATCCGGAAGAAAATGTTTCTGCCGGATTTTTGTGTATGTGTGTGGCCTGCCACAATCAGCTTCGGCTGTTTATGGATAATTATTTTAAAGAAAGGTGGAAGAAACAATGAATGAAACAATGGTTTACGCAGATGGTTTTGAAAAGACATTTGCCACGGCGGAGGAGATGCTTGATTTTCTTTCAAGAAGAGGGAAAGCCTCAGAGTGGATCCGCAAGCCCATCCGTGCCCTCCGGCTGGTGCCGCTTGAAAAAGAGGCGGGCAACCTGGAGAACGGAGACGAAGAGATGGAGGAGATCCTGAAGGATACGGAAAAGCACACCCGGCTTGTACTGAAGGTACGAGGCGAGGCATATCCGGTCCGGAACTGTGCAATCCAGACGATCTTAGGACGTGCCGGTATCGGCGGGGACGGCCTGCGAAAGCTGGATCTGGCAACCTATGCAAAGGTTGTGAATTGCTGCCTGAAAGTAGCGAAAGGAGAATGCCTCATCAAGATTGCGGATGGAAAAGTCTCTGCAGTCCACGGGGGAGACGCCCATGACTACAGCGTACTGGACATGAAGGCAATCTTTGAGATAACCAGCGAATATCTCCACACGAATTTCAGTGGAAGCACTTATCTGGAAGGCTCTGGAACCTATGACCATTCTGTTATGAGTGCCATGTGGACGCTTTCCGGGAACCAGGAGCTTCTGGACACCTACAGGGATGCGCTGGACCGGTACGGAGTAAGCAGAAAGAATATTACACCGGCGCTGCGCCTGACCACTTCTGATGTCGCAGCCAGCGGTGTCAATCTGTATCCTATGCTGCTGACAGACGGGAACAACCATACGCTCAGCCTGGGAAGCCCGATCACTCTGGCGCACAGGAACCACAGCACAATCCTGGATTACCGCAACAATTTGAAAGAAGTGTATGCAAGATATCAGGATGCCACAGAGCGTTTGGCAGCGCTTCTGGAAATCGAGATCCATAACCCGGTGAACTGCTTAAGGTTACTGATGAAAAAGCTGAAGATCAAGGCGGCGATCCGTAATGAAGTGGTGGAGATGTATGTGGCACAGAACGGGGAACAGAGCTGTACGGCCCATGACCTTTACTATGCCATGAACGAGGCACCCTTCTATGCCGCCTGCCAGGGATTTACCGGCAGCCAGCTTTTGCGGATGGAGGAAAACCTGACCAGGGCCCTTGCCATGGACTGGAAGGAATTTGATGTATATGGCGCCGTTAAGTGTTAAGGAGGAGCTTATGAAACAGATGTTACGAATGGATTATGAACCGGAACAGGTCGTGGATATCAGTACCCTCTCCAGAGAGCAATGGCTCGCATTCCGCCGTCTGGGGATCGGAGGCAGTGATGTAGCCGCTATCATGGGAATCTCGCCTTTTGTTACCAGCCGTGATCTTTACTATGACAAGATTGGCGTTACCCCGGTGATTGAGGAACCTGAAGCCAACTGGGTTGCCAAGGAATTTGGACACAGACTGGAGGATCTGGTAGCGGAGATTTTCTCTAAGAAAACCGGCCTGGAGGTGTTTCCCGTGCGGATCATGTTCCGGCATCCGCTTTACCCGTTTATGCTTGCCGATATTGATTTCTTTGTGCGTATGCCGGATGGCAGCTTTGCCATACTGGAGTGCAAAACCTGTAATTATAACGCCAAAGAGAAGTGGGATGACGGGAAAATCCCGGAGCACTATGTCTATCAGGTGCGGCACTATATGTCGGTGGTGAACATCAGTCATGCATTTATTGCGTGTCTGTGGGGGAATAACGAGAACGACTTTGTATACCGTCCTCTGGAGCGTGATCTTATGGAAGAGCAGGATATCATCGAGCAGGAAGGATATTTCTGGCGTGAATTTGTGGAGAAGAAGGTGGAACCGCCGCTGGTGGGGAAACCGGATCTGGTGCTTGCCAGCATCCGCCGTTACAGCGGCTATGCTGATAAGTCGATCCCGGAAATCCCAATCACGACGCTGGATTCCAAAAGCCTGGAAAAGTATCTTGCTTTATCAGATGAAAAATCACGCTTAGAGAAGCGTAAGAAGGAAATTGACGCAGAACAGCGTGCGATCAGTGTTCCTTTTGTGGAGCTGATGGAACAGGGATGCAAGGCATTTCTGGAAGACGGAACCAACCGTTACAAGATTACCTTTAACCCGACCCGCAGGACGATGATCGGGAAAGAAAATCTTGAAAAGCTGAAAGTGCAGCATCCGGATATTTTCAAAGAATATGCTACAGAAACAGAAAACCGGATCTTCCGGTTAAAGAAGGAGGCGGCGTGATGTTAAAAGGAAAAAGAGCGTATATCTGCTCTCCGTTGTCTGCGAAAACCCGGGAAGAACGAATGTTTAACATGGGGCTTGCGAAGGCGTATCTGGATACGGTCAGCCAGGTATTCCACTGCCGTACATATGCCTCCCATGCCTATCTGCCACTGATGCTGGATGACACCATACCAGAGGAACGGAAGCTGGCGCTTTCCATTGGGAAACAGCTTTTAGACTTTTGTGATGTGCTGATTATCTGTGGAGAGAGGATTTCTTCCGGCATGGAAGGAGAAATCCGTTATGCCCATGATACCGGGAAGGAGGTGTACTGGCTCAAAGGAGGCCGGGATCCGTTTCAGTTACGGAAGATAAAAAATTGGAAGGAGATCGAATATGCGGTGCAGATACCGGAAAACCATATTTCTGAATGAGGAGAATGGATACACCATTGCGGTGTTTACGACGAAGGATGCTTCTGTACCGCTTGCTGCCAGAGACAAATACTTACAGGGCCAGAAAGTGATCGGGTTTATCGCCATAGGCTTTGACCTGCCCCAGTCTGACCAGATCGAGATTGAGATGGAAGGACAGTGGGAAAAGTCCAGCCACGGCCTGCAGTATCAGGTGGAAAATTTCATGGAGATCGTGCCGCGCACGAAGGAGGGGATCTTAGGCTACCTCTCCTGCGGCTCTGTAAAGGGTGTAGGGGCAAAAGTTGCAGAGGCCATTTACAAAGAATTTGGCCTTAATACACTGGAAATCATGGAGGAACATCCCCAGGAGCTTCTGAAGGTAAAAGGAATTTCCAAGAAAAAGCTGAAGGGGATCGTGGAATCCTACGGAAAGAACAAGGTGTTCCGGGAACTCATGACGTTCCTGGCACCCTATAAGGTAACACCTAAAAAGGTGAACCTGATCCTCCAGCGGTTTCGCAATGAGTCCGTGGAGATTGTCCGCAACAGACCTTATCAGCTCTGTGCAGTAAAAGGGTTTGGCTTTTTAACGGTGGATGCTATTGGACGGCAGAACTGCCAGGCGCTCAATGATCCCATGCGGATTTCAGGCTGCCTCTCCCATCTCATGGAATCAGCTATGAAGGAGGAGGGGCATCTGTACCTGGAGCGCCCGGAGCTGATCCAGCGGGCCTATACCATGCTGAACCAGGATCTTCCGAATCAGGCAGTAACAGAAACAGATATCCAGAGGGTACTCTACCGGCTGGTCATGCAGGAAAGCATTGTGGTAGACGGCGAGCGGGTGTATGTGAAGAAGCAGTATGAGGAAGAAAACCAGACCGCTTCCATGATCGCCCGGCGTTTGTTGGATCAGGGCGAGGCGTATGACATCGAAAAGGAATTGGCGCAGGCCCAGACTGCCCTGGGGATTACCCTGTCAGAAAAGCAGAAGCAGGCAGTGCGTATGGTGTTCCAGAACCAGATCAGTATTATTACCGGAGGGCCTGGAACCGGGAAGACCACCGTGTTAAAAGTCATCCTTTATATCCATGCCATTGTCTGCCGATCACAGGTGCAGCTCATGGCTCCTACGGGGCGTGCGGCACGCCGGATGGCGGAAAGCACCGGGCATGAAGACGCCTCAACGATGCACATGGCTCTGGGGCTTCTGGGTGACTTTGCCGATTATGAAGACGCAGTAGAATATCTGGAAGCCGGTTTTTTGAATCTGGATGAAGTATCCATGGTAGATATGCATTTGGGATATGAATTTTTCCGCAGGGTAAAGCCTGCCTCCCGTATCCTGCTGGTAGGCGACGTAGATCAGCTCCCTTCTGTGGGAGCCGGTGATGTGTTCCGGCAATTGATCGGCTGCGGGCTGATCCCTGTGACGGTGCTGGATCTGGTATTCCGCCAGGGTAAGACCAGCAACATCCACCTAAATGCTCGTAAAATGTTGGCAAACCGGACGGATTTTGGATTTGGAGATGATTTTCAGTTTGTCTCCTGCAATTCAGCGGATGAGACTGCGGCTATGGTACGCCAGCTTTACCAGGAAGAGGTCGCAAGGAATGGGCTGGACCATGTACAGATTCTGACACCCTATCGGGTAAAGACGGTAAATGGCGCAAACGAATTGAACCGGAGCCTGGAGGACCTGATCAATCCCCCAAGTCCTGGAAAAAAGGAGCTGTCCGCAGGCGGGCAGACCTACCGGGAGGGGGATAAGGTGCTTCAGAACAAGAATACATTGATGGCCAGCAATGGCGACCTGGGAAGAATTACGGATTTTTATACGGATGAGGAGGGAGCCGCGAAAACGGTAATCGAATATCAGGATGGACGTATCGTGACCTACGAGACAGAAGATCTGGAGATGATTGAACATGCCAATGCGATTACCATACACAAGGCTCAGGGATCCGAGTGTGATATTGTCATCATCCCCTGGGTGAGAGCCTTTTATATGATGCTGAAGCGGAATATCCTGTACACAGGTATCACCCGTGCAAAGAAAAAGGTGTATCTGGTTGGTCAATGGAACGCAGTCTGCCAGGCAATCCATACGGACGATGCCGGCAGGCGCAATACAGCTCTTGGAGAACGGATTACCCGCTACTATTATCAGTACCTTGATGAGCGTGAGCCGGAGCAGCTTCGGCTCGCAGTATAAAAATATTTCCACTTATGAAGAAAGGCAGGCTATTCCTTATATAGAGGGATATCCTGCCCTGTTTGTGAAAGGAGCAGATGTATGAACGAATTACTGTATCAGAAGAATCAGGCAGTGGCAGCTTTGAACCGGGTGGAGGGATTTGAACCTCTGGAATTTGCCCGGACAATCAAACAGGAGGATCAGGAAGACCAGCTTTATCTGGACGTAAAGTACCGGAAACTCTGGTTCCGTCTGGCCTATCCTCTGGGGCGGATCGCCAGTACCATTGTTCGGTTTAACGAAAATATGGCGCTGGCAGAGGCAAGGATCTATCTGAACCATGAAGATGCACCGGAGAACTATATTGCCAATGCTTTTTCCATGAAATTCCGCTCAGAGGATCCGAAGTTTGGAGACAAGTTCTTAGAGATGGCAGAGACTGCCGCCGTGGGAAGGGCACTCTCCGATTCGGGCTTTGGTGTCCAGTTTGCGGACGTAGGAGAAAGCAACGATCCGGCGCAGGTGGATGCGGGAATCCCCGCACCGCCGCAATATCCGGAAGCTACCGTAGGTACTCCCTCTTATGGAGGACAGCCGGTTTATGCCGGACAGCTGGACTACAGTAGTCAGAACGGCTATGCCGGGAACACTCCCGCTGGAAATATGCCGTATCCAGGCAGACCGGAAGAAACCAATCCCAGTCAGAGCATGATGAACCAATTCTATCGTCAGGCCCAGGTGCAGGGAAATATGATGGGAGCGTCTGTACAACAGATGAAACCAACAGTGGCTGCGCCGGATATTCCGCTGGACAAAAATCTTCCCGTGGAGGAGCTGGTGAACCGAATGACCTATGAGCAGGCGAAAGCCGTGGTTATCGGTGGCAAAGGAAAATTTGGCGGAAAATCTATGGGGCAAGTGGCTGTGGAGAGCCCTTCCAGCCTGGATTATTTCGCTAACAGCTACCGGGGGCATAACAACCTGATCCCGGCGGCAGCCAGGGTGCTGTTAAACCAAGCGTTGCCGCTTGCAGGATAAAGTAATACACAATACCCGTAGTCTGTCAAAGGGCTGCGGGAGAAAGGAGGTCGGACCTGGATGTATGATATGACCGGGTTTGATTATGACATCACCGATGTCGCCAACCTTTTGCGGCTGCATAAGCGCCGTGGGAATTATTATGACTGCCCGTTCTGTGGCGATACCAAAGGGCGGCTGAATATCAATCCGGCAAAAAACGTCTTTCGCTGTAACCGCTGTGACAAATCCGGCGGGATGCTGCAGCTTTATGCGGACTTGCATAACCTGACCTACCGGGAAGCAAATGAGGAAATCCGGGAGGCTCTGAATAAGGGGGAATACCGCCAGGTGCGTCAGGCAAAGGCACAGGAAGAGAAGGAAGAACCTGTGCAGTCAAAGCTGGCTCCGCTGGATGTCCGGCATCACACCTATTCGGAAATGCTCAATATATTTCCGATATATGGAGTACATAGGGATAACCTGTTTTCCCGTGGTCTTACAATGGAACAGATTAAGGAGCGGAAGTACCGGAGTATGCCCCTCTATGGCATCCATTTGATTATAGAAGAACTGCTGAAGAAAGGGTGCCAGCTGGAAGGTGTACCAGGCTTCTATCGGGATGAAAACGGACAGTGGACAATGAATGTCAAAGCAAAAAACTCTGGTTTCCTGGTTCCTGTGGAGTCCATGGATGGAAAAATCCAGGCGTGTCAGATTCGTCTGGACCATCCAAGGGATAACAACAAATATCTCTGGTTTTCCAGTGCGGGCTATCCAAACGGAGTTTCCTCTGGAAGCCCGGTTCATGTGATCGGAGATATGGATGCGGAAAACGTCTATCTGACAGAGGGCGGACTGAAAGGCTCGATTGCTCATTATCTGTCCGGGCATACATTTATCTGCCTGGCAGGTGTGAATATGTACCGGAGCCTGCGCCCGGTGTTGGAGGAATTTCAGCAGAGAAAGATGAAAATTCTCTTTGAGGCGTTTGATATGGACAAGAAACTGAAAACAGACTGTGATAAGCATTATCATAAATGCTCGGTCTGCAGTGAAAAGGGAACGCCGGAAAACTGCCCGTACAAGGTGGAAAAGCGCCGGATCATCCAGAACGCCTGTGGAAAAGTCTATGGGATCTGCCAGGAGCTGTCCCTGCCGGTCAGCCGTATGGTCTGGGACCAGGATGCAGATGGTAACTGGAATGGAAAACTCAAAGGTATAGATGATTATTATTACGCAAAGCGGGCTGCACAGACAGCCCCTTTGCAGAAACAGAAGGGAGTGGACATATGAAAAAGGGAGAAAAGCTGCTGTTTCTGGCAGGGATCCTGCTTGCCATCGGCGCGCTTGCTTTTTCAGCATGGAAACTAAGAGGAATCTATGGAGAATACCAGGAAGGCGAGGATACCTACGAAGAGCTTGCTTCATTTGTGGAGGAGCCGGAGGATAAGCCGGAACCAGACGGGGGCGAACCAGATGCAGAACCGGACGGATATTTGAAGATTGACTTTGAAGGACTGCAGGCTGTGAACCCGGACGTGATCGCCTGGATTGATATTCCCGGCCTATCCATCAGTTATCCGGTGGTACAGGGAACCGATAATGCTTATTATCTGCATCATCTGTTTACCGGGGAGTACAACAGCAGCGGCAGTATCTTTGCGGACTGGCATAACCAGCCGGATTTTGCGGATCCGAACACCATTGTATACGGCCACAATATGAAAAACGGCAGTATGTTTGGAACCCTCTCCCATTATCAGGATCAGGCTCTGTGGGAAACATCTCCTTACTTTTACCTGTATGTGCCGGGAAAGGTGCTGAAATATCAGATCTTCTCCTGTTATGCCGGGTATGTGGGGAGCGAGGCTTACACCTATGCGTTTCCGGAAGAGACAGACTTTCTGGATTTTCTGAGGAAGATCCGTTCCTATGCGGGATATGATACCGGTGTGGAAGTCGGGGAAACAGACCGGGTGGTGACACTATCCACCTGCGTCAGCTCCAGACGGGATTATCGGTATATTGTCCATGGGAAACTGGTAGAGGAAATAGAAAATTGAAGCAAAGAAACGTAACCGAAGGCTGCGCCGGTATGGGAAAGGAACACACCATGCCGGTCATTTTTATGGAGGAAAAGATCATGTTGGAAGCTGAATATGAGAAAGAACGGGAGAAAATTGAAGGGAAAGAAGATGACAGGCTTAAGAATGAGCGGATACAAACACTCCAGATAATCTTTCAGCGAGCCTGGCGTTATCAGGAGCAGGGGATGCTGGAGGAGCTCGTCTTGGGCTTTGTCCGGAAAAAGACAAGGATGATTGAGAAAGCTAAAACAAAAGGCGAACTGCAGGAAATCAGCAAACCGCCAAATCCGGTTTCTAACGGCAATGGCTTTACAGCCGGAAAGTATGATACGGAGGAAGAAGAATTGCTGGTCTGGAGCCTTACTTCTTTAAAAGAAGTACCAAATACTGAGGGATGTAAACGGTACGGGGAGCTATTCTGCCGCCTGTTACCGGAAAAGGCAAAGATATTGTTCCCGGAAATGAATGAAAATAATTAGGCAAAAGCGGCCTGAAGAATGGAGGGTGAATATGACGATCAGAGAAGCTGGGAAAGGGATTGTGACAACCGGAGGAGGTACTTACCGGATCGGCTTTATCAATACAGATGGCCAGGAAGATGAGACGGAACTGGATGGTTTCAACCTGATGGAATTGGAGGAATTATACAGGGATTTTTGTAAAGAGAGAATGGATTCAGACAGAATACTGTGACTTATGTGGAGCGGTAAATGAAGCGCAGGCACCGGGAAACCGGCGCCTGCGGTGTACGAATGGTTATTTACAATTTGTCAAAGTATTCTTTAGCCTCTAATAAACTCATTGATGTTGCATTTCTTAATAGCTTAACTGCTTCGGTATCTTTTCCCGCCCTTTTTAATTCAGTTACATCTTGTTTCAAGTCATCTGAAATATAATTTGCGGATATATGTTCATTTGTGGTTGCGTTACATATCTGATCGATTTGCCGTTGCTGGTTTTTTACCTGCGATTTTAATTTTGCAATTTCGATATACTCTACTGCACAGATAATAATTATTATGAGTAAAAATCCATATTCCATTTCAATATCTCCTAAAAATTTTTTTTGATTCGTTCATTCTACCATAGACACATCTCGAATACTATCCTAAATAAATAATCTCAAAAACTTTCTCGCCAGAGTTGCAACAATGTATGGAAAAAGTAGAAAGCAGTAAGTATATGATTGACACATCCGGATAAAATGTGAGCTGCCCTTGTAAATCAGGGGAACCGGAATGTGAAGACTACTTGGTTGAGAAGATGAGACTAGCCTTGAATTTCTATTATCAAGATGATAATATTATCATATCGGTGCAGTTTAGGAGGAATCATTATGAATAAGATCATTTTAGAGATAGTGAAAAACCCAGTAAAGTGTAAATTGCTGTTAGAATTTTTAAATTGTGAACAGACCACTGCGAAACATTTATCTGAAACCTTTTCTGATATACCACCCGCCACACTTTACCGATACTTAAAAAAAATGACTACAGACGGAGTGCTTAAAATAGTTCATCAGACACAGGTACGTGGAGCTATGGAAAAAACATATGCTCTAGCTATCGATCTGAAAAAAGAAATGAATGACATGCTGGACAATAATTCTGGTGAGGCGTATATGCAGGCATTTATTCAATATATGCTGGGATTTGCAGAACAGTTTCAAACATATTGCAAAAAAGAAAAAATTGATATATCAAAGGATAAGTCGGGATTTTCTCTTGTGCCTCTTTATCTATCTGATGAAGAATTGGACTCTTTTATGAAGAGTTATTCTCAAATTACAGAAAAGTATAGGAATAATACACCGACAGAAAACAGAAAGTTACATTCTATTGGCCTAATTATTGCGCCACCAACTATGGGATGATTTGTTACCGTCTACCAATAGCGGCTAGGCGGTATTTTCTTGACTTTATATTATCATAGTGATATTATTATCAAAACGATAATAATAAGGAGGGCTTTTTCCATGAAGAAAAAATGTATCATCATTACAATTATCAGTTTTGTTGTCCTGCTACTGATGACATTCATTTTGCCAGAACAAATATCCGTAAATGGAGGCATCGGTAAAGACATGGAAATCAGTGTATATTTCATTCTTTTACTATCACCTATACCTGCACTTTGCTATTGGTCGCATGAAAGGAAAAATTCGGGGAGGAAATAAATTATGGGTAATAACATTCTTGAAATCAAGCACTATTCTAAAATCTATTCCGAGAACAAAAAGGCTGTTGATGATTTGAGCATTACAGTCAAAAGGGGAGAAATCCATGCTTTTATCGGACATAATGGCGCAGGAAAAACAACGACTATACGTGCTGTTGTCGGTGTCATGGATTTTGAACAAGGAGAAATCTTAATCGATGGTCATTCCGTTAAGAAAGAGCCTGTCTTGTGTAAGTCACTTACTGCTTATATACCAGACAACCCAGATTTGTATGAATATATTACAGGTATTCAATATTTGAACTATATTTGCGATATGTTCTGCGTTTCAGAAGGTGAACGAACTTCTGAAATACGAAAATATGCGGACCTTTTTAAAATTACAGACAGCTTAGGGGATTTGATCAGTTCTTATTCTCATGGAATGAAACAAAAGTTGGCTTTGATTGGAGCTTTTATTCATGCCCCCAAATTATTTGTTTTTGACGAGCCCTTTGTTGGTCTTGATCCAGAAGCGTCATTTAATTTAAAAAGCATTATGAAAGAAGCCTGCCAAAATGGAAGTGCCATTTTCTTTTCCACTCATGTATTGGAAGTTGCTGAAAAATTATGTGATACTGTCTCAATTATCAACAGCGGGAAATTGATTGCAAGTGGAAATATGGAGGAAATTAAAGGTCAGCACAGCCTGGAAGATGTCTTTATGGAGGTTGTTGAAAATGGCAAAGAAATATAAGCTCTTATTAAAAATGCAGTTATACAGCCTATTCGGCATAAACCGATTATTACATTCGCATGATAAAAAGGAGAAAAATCGCACTTTAGTTATTGGAATAGCAGGTTTGGCAATTATCGGAATTTTGGTCTATTTAAGTGGATATATATGCTCTGTATTTGCAGATGCAGGATTAGTGAAAGCAATTCCTACATTGATGATCGTGATTTATTCTTTAATAGTTTTATTACTGACCTTTTTAAAAAGTTCTGGAGCATTAGTTGGCTTGAAAGACTACGATATGGTAATGTCGTTGCCGGTCAATAATACAGCTGTTGTTTCAAGCAGACTTACCATGCTCTATATTATGAACCTGGTAATTGGAATGATTGCATTGATACCAGCTATCGTAGTTTACAGTATGAATACATCTGTTGTAATCAGCGATTTCTTTGTGTTGTTTGTTGCTCTATTATTAACACCAATCATTCCGATGATCATAGCTCTGGCAATCGGTATTGTCATTGTAGCCGTTTCATCAAAATCAAAACATAATAATATACTGGCTTTACTGTTTAGTATTATGGGCATACTGCTTTTTGTTTATGTTAGTTCTAAATTACAGACAATGGATACCTCGCAAATAGCAGATATCAGCACTATGCTTACAAACTATTTTAACCAGTTTTATCCGCCAGCCTTCTTGTTTTCAAGAGCATTATTGTATAACGACTGGGTTAGTCTTGGGATATTTGTGCTTAGTTCCTTTGTAACATTACTTGCTTTTATTGCCGTTGTTTCACATTTTTACAAACAGCTAAATACAAGAGCTTTTTCGCATCATGCAGGGAAAGACTTCCGATTAGGTGATTTAACAGTATCATCTCCGTTCATGGCATTATATAAGCGAGAATTGGCCCGGTTTTTTTCATGTACGATATATGCCCTAAATTCATGTATCGTTATCATTTTGCTTTTGGTTATTTCAATCATATCTGTATTCTATCTGCCAGACGTAATTGTGGAGCAGTTAGAAGCACTGGGAATTATGAATATATTTGAAACGGTTATTCCTTTGGTTGTTTCTGTACTGGTCTGCATTTGCTGCACTACTTCGGCATCCCTTTCTCTTGAGGGAAAAAGCAGATGGATTATGTGTTCTGTTCCGGTAAAAACAATAACTGTTTTTAATGCAAAGATATTAGTGAATTTGACAGTTGTTTTACCGATTTTGTGGATAAGCCTTGTATTACTAAGAGTTGCATTTCCACAGACAGCAATACAGACTATATTCCTATTCGGTACGCCTACAATATATGCCCTGTTCATTTCAATTATCGGAATGTTGCTAAATGTGAAATACCCCCGATACGATTGGACAAGTGAGTATTATGCTGTAAAAGGTGGTGCAGTATCTGTTTTGGCTACGGTTGGTGTCGGGCTAGTGCTAAGTGCTGTTCCCGTATATCTGTGTATTTTCTTCCGTGATTATGCACAGCTTATAGTGATTGCCGTTACCGCATTTGTGGCTATTATCACCTTTATAGCATATCGTATTTTAACAAAAGTTCGTTTATATATGTGAATAGTATGTGCAGATCCTTATTAGATAAGAAATTTAAAGCTCTAGCTGATAAAAATAGGCGGAAAATACTTCAATATTTAAAGAGTGGAAGAAAATGTGCAGGGGATATTGCAAAACAATTTCCTATTTCTGCTCCCTCTGTTTCTTATCATCTGGCAATTTTGAAAGAAAGTCAGTTGATTTCTGCTGTCCATTCAAAAGGATTTATTTATTATGACTTTAATTTAGACGAAATGGATGAAGTAATTGAATGGCTTTATAAAATCTCTGAAAGAAGTGGCGAAAATGAAAGATAATAACTCATTATATATTGCAGAAATGCTTGTAGAGCAAAGGAAACAAGCTGGAAAGTTACAAGAAGAGCTGGCAGAGTATTGCGGTGTTTCAAAATCCTCTGTATCAAAATGGGAAAATGGTACATCTCGCCCCAGTATATATCAGCTCCCTAAAATAGCTGATTTCTATAAGATAACCATTCAAAAATTATTGACTGGAAACGAGAAGTATGAATAGAACATTTTTTGATAAACAGTATAAATATCAGCTAATTGCTGAAGATATTAAGCGAGATATATTTTCAAACCATTTAAAAGCCAATACACCATTGCCTAGCATTAGAGCATATGCTGAAAAGTATGATGTTGCACCAAATACAGTGGCTAATGCCCTTCACTTATTGAAATCTGAAGATATTATATATACTTACCGCACAAAGGGCTATTGTATATCCGGGGAAATTGAGGAGATTAAAATTGCACTGGCAAAGAAATTAATAAACAAATTGCTTTCTGAAATAGAGCATATTGGATTAACACAGCAGGAATTGATGAAATTGATAAACAGCAAATACAAAGAATAATCAAGCTCGAATACAGATTTGCAGAATCATTTTAACTGAATAAATGCGCAGATGAAAGCAGAGAACCAAGAATAGTTATGCCACTGCTTTATTGTTGCCACGGAAGAATTTTTGAAATTCATAGAAAAAATTTCTCTCCAGAGTTGCTATCTACATACCTCCTACGTATGGAATAAGTAGAAAACAATATAAGGAGTGACGCATTATGATAAAAAAACTGACCATCCCCGTGGATCACGGGAACCGGAACATGAAGACCACCCATTTTCTTTTTACCACAGGACTCTCATCCACTGACCGTAAGCCTGCGGGACGGGAGGATTTCCTTCAGACTGATGGGAAGTATTATGTTTTGAGTGACAAGCGGATCCCGTATCAGAGGGACAAGACGCAGGATGAGCGTTTTTCCATCCTGACGAGGTTTGCTATTGCAAAGGAACTGGAGCGTACCGGCCAGGTAACGGAAGAAGACGTGGTGCAGGTATCGCTGCCGATTGGTGTACCGCCCAAGCATTACGCTGAATTGGCGGAGCGGTATCGGGAGTATTTTCTGGGAGACGGAAAGATGCAGGATCTGGTGTATAACGGAAAAACCTACCATATCTGCATCCAGGACGTAGCTGTATATCCCCAGGCGTATGCCGCAATGATGACAGAGGGAGAAAAAATCCGGCAGATCCCCAAGGCTGTAGGGATTGATATTGGCGGATTTACTTCAGACTTTCTGCTGATGCGGAGCGGAAGCCCATGTCTGGACTACTGCGATTCCATGGAAAAGGGTGTCATCACCATGTATAACGATATCATTTCCAGTGTCAACGGGGATCACGATATGCTGCTGGAGGAAACTGACATTGACAGTATCCTGGAAGGCAAGACGGAATATTATCCGGAAATGGTGGTACATACCGTGGAAGAAATGGCCCGGAATTTTGTGACCGACCTGCTCAGCAGTGTCCGGGAACGGGGCATTGACACGAAATCTACCTATACTATATTCATCGGAGGCGGATCTATCTTACTCCGGCGGTTTCTGGAAAGCTCCAACCGGCTGAACAAGTATCAGTTTATGAATGATATTTTTGCAAATGCGAAAGGGTACGGCATCCTGTACCGCAGTTCTTTAGCAGGGAAGTGATGATGTGGGAAAGAAAAATCCATACGTATTTACAATAGGATTTGATAAGAAAAATCCGGAGCATTTGGAAGTTGTAGAAATCCTGAACGGGACGGAGAAAAAGGCAGCTCTGATTGCAGAAGCGATCCTGCAGTATACAGGGAAGAAGTCCGGAGGAGATACTGGAGTCTCCCAGGAAAACATCCAGGCGATGGTGCGTCTTCTGGTACGGCAGGAAATGGAGCGGATTGCTGGTGAGGCTCCCGTTTCAGACATTGGAATTTTAAACAGCCAGCAGCTGCAGCCGGAGGCAGATAAGAAGCCTACAGAGGCCGTGATCGAGGATCTGAACGAGGAAGGTCCGCCGATTGATGAACGAACAATGCAGGATATTGCGGATGCCATGGCGGCATTTAGAAATATGTGATACAGATCTTTGGGGAGAACTCGCATCGGTTCTCCCTCTTTTCACCGTTTTTTCAGAATTTCCATAGAAAATCCATAGAACTTCTATAAAGATTTCCGAGAAGTGTATCTTACAATGGCAGAAGAGGTGGTTATGTGGGGTTCTCTGTCCGGGTATGTAGTCCTTTCAAGAGGCCTCGCAGCGTTTGCAGCACAATTACCTGCTCTTCTTCTGAGCAAGACTCCAATTCTATCAGGATCTGCTGCATCGTCGTACTGCCGCTATTGTTCTTACGGTCTTTGATTACCGCGTCAATAGAAATGTTCAGATAGGACGCCAGGGAGCAGAGACTGTCAAAACGAGGGTTCGCCTTATAAGTTTCGATATCTGAAATTGTACGAAGGGATACGTGGGACCGTTCCGCAAGCGTATTCTGCGATAAATCCAAATTCATTCTGGCTTCTCTTACAGCATCCCCCAATCGTTGTCTATACATCCAATCACCTCATTTCCTGCATATATTTTACCGCAGACAAGCAGTATATGAAATGTGCTATCATGCGTGTTGACAGGCGATATAACGCATACATAGAGGGGGAATCTACGGAAGATAAGGTGTGAACAGCCGGATGGATCAGACGCTATCTGAAACAATATCAAAAAAATCCTGCTTCTTTTTGCAGGTGAAGAAACTCTTTTACACGCAGTATATGTGTTGGTTCCGACCACATATACTGCGTGTTCTCATGTAAAGTTAAATCCGCCGGATAGGATCGGGCTGCCGTTGGCAGCTTTCGATCTTATTTTTTTGCTATGGGAACGGAACGAAAGACTGCCAGGGTGCCGCTCGCCGCCTGCCTTCTGAATTTCTTTGAAACTACAGATGAAATTCAGGAGGAATCAACATATGAATGAAAAACATACCTATACGGGAGATCGGACAAAGAACCATTTTACGGCATACTTACTGGAATTTATCAAAGGGCGCAGGAGCAGTTACCTGGACAAAAAGATCCGGACGGAGAAGGACTCCTTCTTGATGGAGGAAATTGCGGAGATTGAAGAACGGATCACATTTGAAGAAATGATGGAGAACCAGGAGCGGGAAGAGATTCTGCTCAAAGAGGCTGCAGGTGAGTTCCCGGAGTGGAACGAACTCTCGGATGAAAAACTTGTGAAATCGCTGCTGATGCTCAATGAGAAAGAACGGGAGCTGATCTATCTTCACGTATTTGAGGAGCGCTCGTTTAAAAAGATCGGTCAGATGACCGGAAGGACAACACAAAGATGCAAGGATATCTATTTCTATGCAATCCGTAAAATACGCAAAAGATTGGGGGATAACTAAGATGAGTTTTGATGAATTATTATTCCGGGCAAAAGCTGGGGACATGGATGCGAAGGCAGAGATCTTTGCGATGTACCGTCCATTGCTGATCAAGAACGCACTGGTGAACGGAAGATTTGATGAAGATCTGTACCAGGAACTGGCAGTAGAGCTGATGAAGTGTATCCGGTATTTCCGGGATGTGGAGTAATTAAGAAGGGACCGGGCGGCGTTAGCTGCCCGGTCTATATTCTACAGCCCACACTTAATTCTTATTCTTTTGAGCCATTCGTCTGTATTCTAAGGGGAGTAATCCTGTACTTTTGCGGAATAGTTCCGCAAACCGGCTTGATGTGGAATACCCTACTGTCTGAGCAATCTGCCCTATCGACAGTTCAGTATGTGCAAGTAAATATTCCGCCTGGCTCATTCGCCGTTGTTGAATATATTCCGTGATTGTGCAGCCATAGTATTTTTTGAAACAGATCTTCAGCTTTGTTGTTCCCATACAAGCAATCTGTGTCAGTCGTTCCAGTGGAATATCAGAAGCATAATGATCGCTTAAATAGGAGGCAACTGTTTGTATGCTTTCTATATCCTGTAGTGAGAGTTTGTGAGTTGCTTTTTCAGGATGTTTCTTTTGGTATTCAACAACCATTGAAACAGCTTCTGCAACTTTTCCCTCATAAAAAAGTTTTGCGGCAATTCCTTCCCCTCGATAGTTCTTAATCTCTGTGAGTAGATGTGACATCTCTGGGAAATCTGAAGTCTGGTCAATTTTACGAAAAGCTTCGACTGGATTGATCTGTTCTTCCGGGTACTGCTTTTTCAAGTAATCTTCATAATATGCCGGTGCAATCTCAATCCCAATCGAACGGATCGGAATGTTCTTGTGGATCAATGCTTTATAGGGCGCATAACCTCCAATAAAGGTTTTGATACAACCTGCAGACAGTCTACGGTATGGAGATAGTTCTTCACCTGAAATTGAGTCATAACGTGTAATGCTCAAACATTCCGGCAAAGAAAATTCCAGCATAAAATCCTCATGAAACGAAAAGTTGTGTATCTTAATGTCATAAAGGTCTTTCTGCCCATAAGTCCAGTAAGTGCCTTCTCCAACTTCGGGAGAAAGTTTCCAACATACACCTAAATTGCCATACTGCTGATTGTCCGTGTCACGGATAAAGCCATGTCCAGTCAGTAGAGGTGTGTAAAATTTGTCAATAATTTCGGACATGAAAATAACTCGCCTCCTTTTTGCAACGATTGGACGAACTTTTGAAAGGAATGGACGAACATCGCCGGAACCTATTGAATATTGTTCGATGCAAGCGTAGTGTAATAGATGACGGTTAGCAACATCTAACTAAAGAATATCACAAACCCTTTGTCGAGTCAAGACAACGAAAGGTAGGAGGAAAAAATGAGTAATCAAGTAAATTCTATGGGTAAAGGTCTTACCGTAAAAGATCTTGTAACAACTGGTATTTTTACTGCGTTGGTATTTGTATTTGTACTGGTAGGCGGTATCTTTTTTGCCCCGAACCCGGTGCTTACATTCTTTATGCCGGCCGGGAGCGGTCTGCTTGCGGGGCCGGTTTTTCTGCTGATGATCGCAAAGGTTCAAAAGAGGTGGAGCCTTTCCATCATGGGCGTTGTCATTTGTATCATCTGGTTCGTTACGGGTATGCACTGGGCTTTTGCGCTGGGCTATCTGATTATGGCAGTGGTTGCCGATTTTGTTGCCGGCGCAGGACAGTATAAGAGCAAGAAGCTCAACAGCTTGGCTTACATACTGTTCTCCCTGGGCGGTACTGGATCGTATATCGTTTTCTTTGCTGATCCAAACGGCTGGGCGCAGACCATGCTGGGGAACGGAACCGAGCAGGGCTATATTGACACCATGCAGGCAACCGCCAACACTGGCATCCTGATTGCCATGTTTGCCGCAGCTATTATCACTTCTGCAATCAGTGCCTTTGTAGGCTGCAAAATGTTGAAAAAGCAGTTCGAAAAGGCGGGGATCACAGCATGAGCGGTGAGCGCCGGAAGAAAGGGCTTTGGCTTGATCCACGGACCAAGCTCTTTCTTATCCTGATCTGTGTTTTGGCATCCATGTTTGCCCCTTCCCTTGCATACCAATTTGCACTTGTTGTGTTGATTGCGATATTGGGAACATTCTTCGGAAAATGGAAATATGTCATCAAGGCAGTGTGCTTCTATGCTGTAATCTGCGTTCTGACGGTCTGGATCATGGCTGAAATGACAGGGACGCTGCGGACGATGTTCATCGCCTTTTTAGGTCTGTTTCATAAGGTCTATGCCTGTGGGATGTTGGCAGGAATTGTGCTTTCCACAACAAAGGTGAATGAGTTTCTGTCTGCGATGAACCGTGTCCATGCGCCGAAGAAATTAGTGATCCCGTTGGCGGTCATGCTGCGCTATATTCCGACCATCCAGGAGGATTGGCGATATATCAAGGATGCTATGCGGATGAGAGATGTTTCCCCTTCTTTGGGGGGCTTTCTATCCCATCCGGGAATGACGGTAGAGTGTATCTATGTGCCGTTAATGATGACGGCCTCGAAAGCCGCAGATGAACTTTCCATCGCTTCTGTTACCCGTGGAATAGAAAATCCTAATCCACGCACCTGCCTTGTTCAGATAAAGTGCGGAATTGCTGATTGGATGATTATGACGGTTGCCGTTGCTTTTCTGATTTTTGAATTGTGTGTGCGGGGAGGTGTCATCGGTTGATTGAACTTGAAAATGTATCCTTTTCTTATGATGGGCAGGAGCATGATGGCCTGCATGACATCAATCTGAAAATTGTAGATGGAGAATGTGTCCTGTTCTGTGGGCGCAGTGGGTGTGGCAAAACAACGATTACACGCCTGGTCAATGGATTGATCCCGCAGTTTTATCAGGGGGAACTTCATGGTCGTGTATTGGTAGACGGTCAGGAAATCAGTAATCTGCCTATGTACCAAATTGCCGCTAAGGTCGGTTCGGTCTTTCAAAATCCACGGACTCAATTTTTCAATGTGGACACAGACAGCGAGATTGCCTTCGGTATTGAGAATGAGGCCCGTCCTCCCCAGGAATTGGCCGAGAGGGTAGAACAGACAACAGAGGATCTGCATATCCAGAAGCTGCGGAGCAGAAATATTTTTGAATTGTCCGGCGGTGAAAAGCAGAAAATCGCTTTTGCTTCAGTCTACGCTATGAACCCGGAAATTTATCTGTTGGATGAGCCATCTTCTAACCTGGACATGACTTCCATTCAGGAATTAAAGGAACATCTGCGGCTGATAAAAAGCCAGGGTAAAACGATTTTAATTGCAGAACACCGGCTGTACTACCTGATGGAACTTGCAGACCGCATTGTTTATCTGGAAAAAGGGCAAATCAAAAAAATTTATACGCCGGAGGAATTTCGCAAGCTGCCAGAAGTCGAGCGTGAACACATGGGGCTGCGGGCGGTAGATTTGACAGAGGTACTTCCCCCACAGAAGTGCCTGCCTGTTTCAGCTCCCATACTTGAACTTCAAGATATAACACTCCACTACAAAAAGAGAACGATTTTACATCATATTGCCCTTTCTGCCGCAAAGGGAGAAGTTATCGGCGTAGTTGGTCATAACGGAGCAGGCAAAACGACCTTCTCCCGTGCTTTGTGCGGACTGCATAAGGACTGTGATGGACAATTCCTGTGGGATGGCAGGCCGATGGATCGAAAGGCAAGGCTGAAGCAGTCTTACATGGTCATGCAGGATGTAAACTATGAACTGTTTGCTGACAGTGTTGAGGCAGAATGTTCCTTTGGTATCCGCAATCCTAATCAGAAATTAGTGACGGAAACATTGGAGGAATTGGGACTTGTCGCTTACCGGGAACGACACCCGAACACCCTGTCAGGCGGTCAAAAACAGCGGGTGGCTGTGGCGGTCAGTATGATCTGCGGAAAAAATCTTCTGGTATTTGATGAACCGACCAGCGGCCTGGATTTTGACAGTATGGCACAGGTGGCAGGGCTGATCCGGCGATTGTCTGATATGGGAAAGGTTATTTTCATCGTTACCCATGATTTTGAGTTTGTCTGCCGAACCTGCTCCCGCGTTCTGCATTTTGACGAGGGCGAAATGCCAGATGATGTACCTGTTGTGATGGATGCCCTCCCGAAATTGAGAGAGCTGTTCTCTGTTTCAGATGGAAAGGAGAGGTGATCTATGAAACAGAAAAGAGAAAACAGAGTAGCTTTGCTGCTCCATTGGGCCGGTGAGCAGAAAGTCTGGCTGTTCCTGGCGATTTTTCTATCGGCGGTCAGCGGCCTTTGCATTATCGTCCCTTACATTGGGATTTACCGGCTGATGGACGCCACATTCAATCATACCTGCACACAGGAATTGGTTGTGCAGACCGTGGCAATGATTGCAGTGGCGGTAACTTTGCGGTTTGCCCTGTTTGGCTGTTCCGGCGTAGCAGCCCACAAAGGGGCCTATGGCGCTCTTTTCAAAGTGCGCTGCATGGTTGCAGAACACATGGCCAGAGCGCCTTTGGGGGCCTTGAATGAACGGCGCACCGGGGATATTAAAACGGTTCTGAATGAAGATATTGAAAAGCTGGAGCTGTTCCTGGCTCATAACCTTCCTGACCTTGTGTGCTATCTGGTTGGGCCGGTAGTCATCTTTATTTATCTGATGACCGTCAATATTCCTCTGGCATTGATTTCCCTGGTTCCGCTGATCCTTGCTGTTGTTGTAATGGGGATGATGTTCCGCAATACGGATGACCTGATGGAACGGGCCAATCGCTCCATTACCACACTGAACTCGGTTATGATTGAGTACATCAGCGGTATGAAATTGATTAAAGCCTATAACATGGGAAGCAAATCGTTTCAAAAGTTTTCAGACGCTATCCAGGAAGAAAATGCCATGTGGAATGAAACTTCCCGGCGTATGGGGCCACCTTATGCAGCTTTCGTAGTTATCATCGAATGTGGGATGCTTTTGATGGTTCCAATCGGCGGAATGTTTTTCCTGAAAGGCTCGCTGGCAGCCAGCGCATTTTTGCTGTTCGTCTATGTAGGTTCTATGTATCTGACGGAAATCCGCCCTCTGCAGGAACTGGGTACTAATTTTGCCAATGTGCTGAACGCTGTTACTAAGACAAAAGGGATACTGGATATTCCGATTTATGAGGGTGGAACGGACTTTCCTCAAAATCACGATATTGAACTTCGGAATGTTCGCTTTTCCTATGATGGCAAGACCGATGTACTGCAAGGCGTCAATCTGAAAATTAAAGATGGTGAACGCATGGCCCTTGTGGGACAGTCTGGTGCCGGTAAAAGTACCGTCATTGAGCTGATCTCTCGGTTCTATGATGTGCAGGAGGGCGAAGTGCTGATTGGCGGGAAAAATGTAAAGGAACTCAATTATGATACTATTCTAAAAAATGTCGCCATTGTGTTTCAAAAGACCTTCCTGACCCGTGACAGTGTTTTGGAAAATATCCGCATGGGATCGGGCGCCACGTTGGAAGAAGTGCGGGCTGCCGCAAAAGAGGCACAGATTGATGACTTCATCATGTCTTTGCCAGATGGATATGACACGAAGGTGGGCAGCTTCGGCTCTCGCTTCTCCGGCGGTGAAAAACAGCGGATTGCTATTGCCCGCGCTATCCTGAAGAACGCCCCCATTTTGATTTTAGACGAAGCCACAAGCGCCTCTGACCCGGAAAATCAGATGGAGATTGACAAAGCCATTCAAAATCTCTGCAAGGGAAAGACGGTCATTGTGGTAGCCCATCGTTTGAGCGCATTGAAGATGTGTGAGCGTGTAGCAGTGGTTGAAAATCACACAATTACCTGTGTCGGAGCCCATGAGGAAGTCCGAAAGAACAATGCTTATTATCGGAAGGCGTGGGAGGATTACGAAACAGCCCGGAATATTACTTATCAGTTGGAAGGAGGCGAGCAGCATGAGTGAGCATGATGTATTGAAAAAGAACCGCAATTTTTATATTGGCGTTGGCGGTACTGTTCTGGAAGGGCTGCTCTCCGGCAGTTTGTTCATGCTTCTTTACTCTGTCATGCAGTTTCTGTGGTCAGAACAGTTCGACATGAACCGGGCATTGATATTGACTGGTGTAATTGCGGTCATTTTCCTGCTTCGTATTCTGATTTACAGCTATGGTTATACCAAAGCGCAGATTGGCGGCGCAGAGGTCAGCAAAAACATTCGGCTTTTTATGGGCGACCATTTGAAGCGTATCCCGCTGTCCCGGTTTACCCAGGGACAGACCGGCGATTATATCAATACCATCACAAGCGATGTAAACAACTATGAAAAAATCCTGACCCATAAGATCGGTGATCTGGCAAAGAGTTTTGCACTTTCGCTCATGCTGATTATTTTTGTGATGACCATTTATGTGCCTGCCGGAATTATCCTGCTGATTGCCGACCTGCTTTTGATCCCCGGACTGTGGCTTTCCTTCCGTATGGTTCGGAAGTATGGTAAAGAAAAGAATGATATTTGTGCGGAGAATGTCAGCAGCATTGTGGAGTATGTGTCTGGTATTCAAACTTTCCGGGCCTATGGCGTAGGTGGTTTGAAGAATAAAACCGTTATAGGCGCCATGCGGGAGTTCTGCCGGATCAGCTTTGTGTATGAAGCGAAAGTCCTTCCTATCGGCGCTGGATTTGGCATTTTAAGCTGGCTGTCCTGCCCGCTTGTTATCTGGACAGCTTATGCGCCCTGGGCTGCCGGAACACTGGATACCGTATCTTATCTTCTGATCTGTATGCTGCCTTTGTTCTGTGCAAAGCTGGCAAACTCTATTTTTGTAGACCTGACAAGTTATAAGAACCTGATGATTTCCAAAAACAAAATCCTGGGTGTGATGAACGAACCAGAGGAAACTGGCAGTATGGAGCCGCTTCAAACGGCCACCCATGAAATCACCTTCGACAGTGTGGACTTCTCGTATGTACCCGGAGAGCCGGTGCTGAAACACGCCACCTTTACGGTGCCAGACCAGAAGCTCACTGCCATTGTCGGGGACTCCGGTTCCGGCAAATCCACCATTCTGAACCTGATTGCAAAATACTACGAGGCGAATGGAGGAACCATTTCAATCGGCGGCAAACCGATTAACCATGTGGCCGCAGAGCGTGTACTGGAACAAATCTCTATGGTAGACCAGGATGTATTTCTCTTTGACGATACCATCCGGGACAATATCCGGCACGCCCGCCCCAATGCCACGGACGAGGAAATCGAGGCTGCTTGCCGGGAGGCTAATTGTGACGGTTTCATTCGCAAGATGGAAAAGGGATACGATACGCCGACCGGCGAGAACGGAAACCTTCTCTCTGGCGGTGAGCGTCAGCGGATTTCCATCGCCCGCGCTATCCTGAAAAACAGCCCGATCCTGCTTTTGGATGAAGCAACAGCGTCCCTTGATATCGAGAACGAGCTTGCCGTAAAGCAGGCCATCGCCAATCTGCTGAAAGAGAAAAAGACTGTGGTAATGATTGCTCATACCCTTTCCATTGTCAAAAATGCAGATCAGATCCTTGTGGTATCTGACGGAAAGATTGCTGAAGCCGGTACTCACGATGAATTGCTGGCTAAAGGCGGAAAGTATGCGGCTATGTGGAACGCAGAACAAAAAATTTCAGCATGATTGGAGGTGCCAATGAAACTTCATGAATCCGGAGAAGATTATCTGGAGGCTATCTTTGTCCTGCAGCAGAAAAAAGGCATGGTTCGATCTGTTGATGTGTCTCAGCATCTGGGTGTGAAAAAGCCCAGTGTATGCCACGCGGTTTCTATTTTGGAGCAAGGCGGCTTCCTGGTTAAAGATGAGGACCATTTCCTTCACTTAACTGAAACAGGCCGGGAGACGGCTGAGGCAATCTATGAACGGCACTGCTATTTTAAAAACTGGCTGATTGAGGCAGGTGTGGAGGATGCCACTGCAGAACAGGAAGCCTGCAGGATCGAGCATGACATCAGTGAGCAGAGCTTCCAGAAACTGAAGAGATGGAAGGAGCTGGGGCACCCTGAAGAGACAAATGGTGATTGAATTTCCAGAGGAACGGTTGCCGGAGATCTGCTGTATCAAGAGAAAACTCCAGACTCTGGAAGGTGTGAAAATCTTTATGGAGCCGCAGCAGATCCGATATCCGGGATTTTTCCTGGATACGCTCCAGCGTAAGGTCATGGTGGAGGAAAAGGAGGTATTGCTGACTGCCAGGGAATTTGATGTCCTCGCAGTCATGGCCAGACATCCGGGACGTGTGTATACCTATGCTCAGATCTGTCGTATGATCTATGGAGAAACGGATGTAGGGGAAGAAATGTACAGCAGTGCCTACTGTCTGATCAGCGGCCTGCGGAAGAAGCTGGAGAAGGAACCACGGCACCCCCGGTATCTTGATACCGTATATGGTGTCGGGTATCGGTTTGAGATTGCATAAATAATAATCGTTATAACCATCAAGGGGCGCTGCTTTTTACACAGCGTCCCTTGAGTTCATTCATAAGATATTTACAACATTTTTATTCTGGGAACGGCAAAGTCGGGCGATAGTAGCCATCCACATGAAGAGGAAGGACTACCGATCCGGCTTCGATTTTTTTAATCTGAACGTCATGGGAATAGCCCAGGACAACGCAGCCACATGAAACGTTTTCAATGCCTGATCGACCAGATGCCCGGTCAACGATTGTTTGTCCGCCCATTGTTCCAATCCGTGCATTCCCATTCAGGCGCAGAATATGGGCGTTGTCCAACATATTATGTATATGGCTGTTTTCATATACACTACGAATAAGCGAAATGCCTTTCATCTTATGGACGACTGCATTTCCACACAATTCACAGATTATGGAATGGTCAGCCAGATTTTGAATCTGAACGTTTCCACAAGCATATCGAATCAAAGAGTTCCCTGTGATCAACTCTGCCTGAGCGTGATCAGACATAGAATTTATGACAGAATCAAAACAATAGATTTCTGCATCTCCACAAACGTTCGTTACGTTACAGTGATACAAAATATGCTTACCGCTGCTGATCATCTTGATTGTCTCATTTGCCCGTAAGTATTTTTTCTGCCAATCCTCCAGTGCGGCAATTATTCTTTGTTGGATAGGTTTGTTCTTCCGTAAAGGTCTGTCAAGCCAGGAATCAGCAGAGAACATAGAAAAATCGATTTTCTGGTGCTTTGGACTGATCCACCATTTCCAGCAAGATTGATATAATGTGATAATTATGGGAAAGGTGCCCTCCTTGATATATCCGGAATCGGTTTTGGTTGCCAGAATATCCTGTACCCCTTTATCCCCTCTTGCTGTCGCATAACCTTCATTTTCAAATAATACAATACTAAATTCTAAATCCATTCTTTTCTCCTTTCTTGTGGGTGTTCCTCCGGAAATTTAATTCAATCCTCCTCTCCTGCTTTCAGGCATAAAAAAAGAGAATGATGCCGGGTGCTCATTCTCAAACTTCATACAGAAATCTCTGCAAAATAAAAAAAGCCAGAAGGTACTGCCCTGGTGGCAGAATATCCCTCTGACTGATTACAAACCTAAACAGCATATCCTTTTCCGGATAAACACAAATAATGATTACAAAATAAGTATATTACCATATATGGTATGTGTCAAACAAAAATACAACAAAATATAGTTTGGTTCGGATTTTTTCAATAAAAGTTGCTATTTACGCATCCCATACGTATGAAATAAGTAACAGAGCCATATGAAGCGTTAAGGGAAGTTTTAGTAGAACAAACAGAAAATCATCCACTCTGCGAAAATGCAGCCCTATTATTCTTATGAAAAGTAAAAATACAGGAGGAAATTACTATGGTAAAGAAAAAAGGCGTTTTATGCTATGACCGGGAATCTGGGAGGTATGACATCTACTTTGGAAACGGAAGCTATTACGGCGGTCTGCATTGTGGGGACTGCTTTGATGTGGAGATGGATGGAGACTGGGTGCCGGTTCGGATTGAAATGGATGATGATTGGTATCTTGTGGGAGTTCCGAAGATCCGGCTGGACGGCCTGACAGTCCGGGCGGATTGGTACGAATAATCTTGTCAGGAGGGCGAACATGAAAAAGGAATGGGTGAAACCTGAGATCAAGTTTATCACGGATCCGGATATTATCCTGGGATGCCTCTATGAAGTGTATGGACAGGAACAGAAGTCTGTATTGGCTGGGAAGAATATCCGGCATACGATGATCTTCCCTTTTCTCCGGATGCTGGCAAATAACACACAGGGAGATGTCAGGAATTTGGAAGCTCTGCATCAGCGGCTCTGGAAGATATATGAAAAAGAACCGGAAAAGCAGGTGTTTGTACAGCAGGGAGAGAAAATCCTGGAAGCTGTCAGGAAAGGAGAAGATGGTGGATGATTTCCTATGAAAAAGCAAAAATGGGGAAGCAGCTGATGAAACAATTCATTGCGGAAGGGGAACTGGAAAAAGCAGCGTTAATCGGGTTGATGTACCAGATGCCGATTCGGATAGGGGATGCGATAAAGCTGCGGAAAAGTGACCTTTCCGGGAGGAATGTTTTAAAGATCTCTGCCAAATATGGAAAACCTTATACGAACCGGCATGGCAATCCTTATCGGATCACCAGACAGCTGAGGAGTCTTCTAAATTCTATCAACAGGGACTCTGATTTCATCTTCACACGGAAGAAGGAGTATTATATACATTTATTCCACATATATTGGGGGTATTATCATCTAAATGACTTCCGGTGTGAATATTTGAGGAACGAAGAACTGCTTGGATGTCAGAGACGGAAGAAACAGTCCAAACCAGCCCAGCGCTTCACCGTTGAGGTAAAGGACGGGAAGCTGATTTTCAAAAGGGTGAGCGGCACCTAAGCTGCCCCCTGAAATCATCCAGATCGGACAGCGGAAAAAATCTGCTGTCCTTTTTGCGTTTTTATGCTGTGAAACGTATGGAATATATATAGGAAGCGTGTCAGAACCGTGCCATTTTCTGAACGCAACATAATAGCAATTATGTTGTGTTGGAGGCATGAAAGACAAAAGAAATCCTATCTGGACGCAACATAATTACACACATCTTACGGAGAAGTGAGCGCAACATAATCGCAGAGAGGAATGAGAATTGTGCCATTACTGGATGATTATAAAAAGTTCCTGAGAGAACGGGGCAAGTCAGAGAATACCATTAAGACCTATAGCGGTCATGTAAATGAATATTACCGGTGGTATATGGATACCTTCGGGGAGGCACCGACGCTGCTTTACCATACCAACATTTTGGATTTTCGCTCATACCTGCAGAACATCAAGAAGTTGAAATTCAAAAGCATTGATACGAAACTTTCTTCTTTGACCAGCTTTAATGAGTTCCTGGTGCAGATTGGAGTTCAGAAAGATCTGGTCATCACGGTAGAGGACCGGCTGAAATTCCAGCAGGAAATTGCAAGCCCGGCGGAAATAGAAAAGAAAGATGTGGAGGCGTTTCTCCAGAAGGTACTTGTGGATACCGGAAAGAGAAACTATGCGATTGCGGTGATCCTTGCATATGCCGGCCTGCGTGTCAGTGAGTGTATCAGCATCGGCCTGACAGATATTGACTTTCAGGCAAGGGAACTGCTGGTGACTGGAAAAGGCAATAAGCAGCGGATCGTATTCATCAATGACAAGATCATCCATGCAGTCCGGGAGTATTTGAAAGTAAGAAACTCCCAGTCTGAGTATCTGTTTGTCAGCCGGAATGGTGGAAAACTCCACCGCAGCAGTGTGAACCGATTTTTCAATCAGTGTTCGGACCGGATTACCCCGCACAAGCTCCGGCATTATTTCTGCTCTCATGCCCTGGAGATGGGATATACGATTGCGGAAGTCGCAAATCAGGCCGGCCATGCCAGCGAGCGGACAACGCTGATCTATACCAATACGAGCCGGGAACAGATGAAGGAGAAATCGAACCTGCTGTAAGTAACTATAAGAATAAAATTGCCTTTGTATAAACAGACAATAAGTTGATTATAATAAAAGTGTGAGGTATAATAATGACAAAACTAACGAAGGACGTGGAATGTATGGAGATGATAAGACGAAATTTGTATTTGAATAAGATACGTCCATTCATTGACCAGGATCTGATCAAGGTATTGATTGGCCTTAGAAGAAGTGGAAAGACGATCCTGCTCTCCCAGATCCGGGATGTCCTTTTGCAGCGGGGCGTTTCAGAGGAAAATATCATAGAGATCAACTTCGAGTCCCGGCGTTTTAAAAGGCTGGAGGATGCGGATAACTTCTATCAGTACGTCATGGAACGGGCAGAGCAGGCGGAGGGAAAAGTATATCTCTTTTTTGACGAGATCCAGCATGTGAAGGAGTGGCACTCAGTCATCCCATCCTTCCGGATTGATTTTGACTGTGATATCTATGTGACAGGCTCTAACAGCAAGCTGCTGTCCGGGGAACTGGCGACCAATATGGCCGGAAGGTATGTTTCTTTCCATGTGTATCCCTTTGTGTTGTCGGAGATACAGGAATTTTATGAGGTCAATGGCCTCCCATACACCAGGGAACAGCTTTTTACGGATTACCTGAAATATGGCGGTCTGCCGATGCGCCTGGTGTTGCCGGATGAACATTCTGTCCGCACCTATCTGGAGGATGTCTATGACTCTGTTGTGATGAAAGATATTCTCTCCAGGTATGCAATCCGGAATGAGAGCCTGCTGAGGAAACTTCTGGAATTTCTTCTGGACAACATCGGAAATCCGTTTTCCGCACGCTCGATCAGCCGATCCCTGCTATCCGCCGGGCAATCGACCACCGTGGACACGGTGCTGAATTATATTGATAAGCTGCAGGCTGGAATGATCCTCTCAAAAGCGGAACGATATGATATTAAGGGGAAAAACATCCTGGCATCCACAGAAAAGTATTATGCCGGTGACATCGGGCTTCGCAATGTGAGCAAAACCAGCGAGCAGATCGACACAAGTAAGCTGCTGGAGAATGTGGTATATCTGGAAATGTTAAACCGGGGATATGAGGTGAAGGTAGGGAAACTGGATACCCAGGAAATTGACTTTGTATGTTACAAAGGACAGAAGAAACTCTATATCCAGGTGGCCTATGTATTGTCAGAGGACTGCATAGATAGAGAATTTGGAAATCTGGAGAAGATCGATGACAACTATCCCAAATATGTGATCAGCAGCGACATCGTTGATCTGAGCAGGAAGGGAATTGTCCATTATAATATCATTGACTTTCTGCTGGATGGGAAAGATATATAAATCAGCAAAAAAGGAGCCGTCCGTGAGGGCGGCTCCGAGTCGTCATTTATGGGGGAATTAGGCTGACCTGTTAGTGAGTATTTATACGAATACCATTCGGGGAAAAGGCAGGAGGATAAATGCACATAAGCTATAAACCTCTCTGGCAGACGTTGATTGAGCGCAATATGAAGAACGAGGACTTGCGGATTTTCTCCGGTCTTACCACGAATATGATTGCCAATATGGGCAAAGCACGAATATCAGCATGGAAACGCTGGTTCGTATCTGCGAAGCCCTGAATTGTGGCATTTTGGATGTGATTGAGTTGGAGCAGGATGAAATCAACGAAAGCGATCAATATTAAAAAACTTTTAAGACTTATGATAGTAGAAATTTAAGGCGTACTGCTATAATATTAAGAAGGACATCGTTTTTTTGAGGGGGATACAGCGTATGAAAAACTTTTTGAAGATTTTCGTTTTCCTTGAGATATTGCTATTCGCATACATTTTCAATAGCTCAATCTATAATATATATGAAAAAAACAATATTGCCGCTGATAATTTAAGTGGTTATATGCTTGAAGAACCATCTCCGGAAATACTCAATCAATTTTACAATACATTCATTGAGAATTATCCAAACAACAAGTTAGAAATCATAAACAATACACTTACTACGACAGATAAATCTGTTTATGATTTATATTGTTATCCCATTGATGAATTTTCACAAAAGCAACCCGTATCCAGCACAATCGAATTGCAGTTTTACAAACTCACAAAAGAGGATTTTTTGGATAGTGTCGGTGTCTTTTACACAGATTTATCTGATGAAGAAATAAGTCAGCTCGCAACGCAATTATCTACACAAATAATCAAATATGAAGATGAATCTATTCCGTATAGTATGATATTAGAATTAAATCTTTTTAATTTTCTCATTTTATTCATTGTCATTCTGATAATATACGGTATTTATACATCTTATAGTTTAAAAAGAATCGGCATCAAAAAGAGTATGGGTTTTTCCACCTTGCGTATATTGAAAGAACAGATCATCAGCATAGTAAGGTATTACTCTCTTGTGTGTTTTGCCTTGTTGGCTGTATTGAATTTGTATTACGCTTTTACAAACCGCTTTGATTTTTCCTACTTGATTATGAGCATATTCTTCTTTGGAATTATCTTAGTTGTAAATGTGTTTTGTTTGCTTCTTACGAGCGTTTTAATAAAATTTGTTCGTTTGGAAGCAATGATAAAAAATAGAACATTAAACAAAAGTACCAATGTGATTGTCCAGTTTATAAAAGTTGCGTTTTCTGTTGTAATTGCTATTACTATCATCTCTTTGCTTGAACAAAGCGGGGAATTTACGAAAAGTCAACAGGCGGTTTTAGATTATAAATATCTTGATGGATATTATACGGCCAACGGGTTTAATTCAGCAGAACATGATTATGCGTTAGAAAATCCAGAACGATTTGAAGAATATTCTAATTCGATGTTAGAACTGTATAATAACCATCACGCATTGTTATGTGATTATGCCGGTAGCAGTGAAGCGCAAGGGCCATTTGGTGAGTCTCGTCCATATTATGTGCAGCAAACTATAATTGCAAACGAAAACTATTTAAAAGAATTTGCAAATATACACGTAGACGGAACTTCATTAGACGAAAGTGCTTTTGCCACACCAACTGTATTGATTCCTGATATGTATAAAAATGACGAAAGCCTTATAAAAGAACATCTTGTCGGAGAATATGATTTGTTGCTGAACTATAATCAAAATTACGGGATACAAGAAGAAACACGTACAAACGATTTTAATATTGTTTATATTGATGATAATTCTACTATAAAGGTCAATACAGAGGAAGGCTTTTCGGATATAACTGGCGGTATTATCATTGTCGATACAGGAGATTTTGGAGGCCTTTATTATTTAGATTCTTTAAATAATAGAAGTTTGTTCTTTTCAGTACAATCAAGAGAAGAGTTCTCTGCCCTGTTAATTAAATATGATCTGGCACAGTTAGTCGTGGCAGGAACATTGTTGACTCCGTATTTAACACGATTAGAAAGCGTAACGTTTGTACTTAAAACCCTTACGATGTTCGCTATTGTATTTGTGGTTTCACTGGTGTTTATCTTATATATTTCAAATTATGTAGATGTTTTTGTTAACCGGAAACGATATGCTTTAAAAGAGATTATGGGCTTTTCTCATTTAAAAATACTAAAGAGCCGTTATATTGTTTTGGCAATAGAAATAATCGTATCAGTAGCCCTGACTGCAATAAATTATTACTTTGTATGTTTTTTTGCAATCATGCTGCTGGACTTCCTGTTTTGTGAATTGCTATATAAGGCTTATATCAGAAAGGCTTTATATGAAATCGAAAAGGGGGCATAAGTATGTCATTGATTGTATTGAAAAATATTAAAAAGGAATATGGGAAAAACCAAGTTTTATTTAATGATTTGTCTTTAGAGATAGACCAAGGAGAATTTGTTGGTCTCATTGGAAAAAGCGGTGCAGGCAAAACAACACTTCTAAATATCATCGGGCTGATTACTGATATATCGGCGGGAACGATAGCGATTGGCAATTACAAAAATTTGTCCATGAAAAGTAAAAACGCTATGCTCCTAAGGCGACATACCATAGGTTATCTTTTTCAAAATTACGGGTTGGTAGAAGATGAAAGTGTATTATGGAATTTAAAATTGGCTCTTGAATACAAAAAAATGAGCAAGGGAGAAAAACTAAAGAGAGTCAATAAGTATTTAAAACAGTTTGGTTTGAGCGAAATGCTCAACAAAAAAATATATCAGTTAAGTGGAGGTGAACAACAACGTGTTGCTATTATTAAGTTGATTTTACAAGGAAGTAAAATCATATTAGCTGATGAACCAACCTCTGGACTTGATAAAGATAACGAAGCAATAGTGATGTCGCTTTTAAAAAAATTGAATGAAAGAGGAATTACCATAATCATGGTAACTCACAATCTGAACTTGTGCGACTATTTTTCTAGAGTAATAGATGTAGAAAAATATAGGTAAGACATTTAAAAAGAAGGATAAAGCTGATTGTATATTACAAGGTAAGTAGGTACGGATGATTAGCTACTTACAAGAGAATAAATCCACGATGCAGTCTGGGATGACATCCCTGTAAGTGTGGATGCCAAGGTTGAGTGTATGATTTACAGCATCCGGAAGAAGTTTCGGGAGTATACTGACAGGCAATACATTCGGACTGTCTGGGGTGTAGGCTACAAATTCGATCCGGAAACATAGAAAGGAGCCGTCCTTGAGGGCGGCTCCAAGTCATTTGTTATTTGCTTTTCTTCTTCGGACACCATGCCGGAGAGGTCTTTAGCGGAACCTCATCGGACCAGGCCTTTCCATAATCCAGGAATCCGGGAGCTTTCGACATTCTATGTTCCTGAAAATAATCTAAAATATAATGCTGATCCGGATGCTGACAGCGAAAAGAAGCCCGGATGTTACCGTAGGGACGAAAGGAATTGCAAAATTCACAATCACTGCATTTTATCTTTTCTTTCATATTCGATCACCTCATTATTCTATTCGGATTGCCTGAGTACATAAGAGCTTCCGCCACGCTGATCTGAAATGTCTCTTCAAACCAGTGCCAGATTTCTTCCCGGTGTGTTCCAGCTGAAAATCCGTGCCAGGCTTGCTCAATACATTCTGTTTCCGGGTTCATAGGGATGTCTCCAAATTCTGTCCAGAGACGCCGGATGCTGTCCGGCAGGTACAGGATGGTAAGGGTAAAGCAAGACTCGGAAAACAGGGGGATGAGGATACGGCTGTAGACCGTCTCCCAGTCGCCGCCTGCAAGCCCGCATCCCAGATAACCGGGAATGGCAATCTGCGACAATTCCCGCTGTGCTGCCAGGAACATCATGGCAGTCAGGCTCTGTCTCAGTGCTGCATAATCGGTATCTAATCCTCTGCCTGTGGGAATATTCTCGGCAAACAGATGTGCCACATACTGAGTGGCGCCGGTATCCATCCGCAGCATCAAAGAGCAGAATCCTAAAAGTTCCTCTTTATTCTTCCTGCAAATCTGCTGATATGCTCGATACTGTTCTGCCGTCAAAATACGATGCCGGATCTGCCTGGCTACGCCTGCCCCCATAACACCCTGGCAGTTGACCTGGTGGGCGATAATGGCAGCATCAGAACGAAGCAGATCCCCTTTCCTTTCTTTGATCATAGATTTCCTCCATTTGTTTTTAAAGATATTCATAGGTTACATTTTGGCTCTGGCACCATTCTTCCACCAGCTTCAGGTTTAGCGGGCTGTGCGCCGGGTGCCGGGAAATCCAAACCGAAGGTTTAGGGCTGTGATACCATAAATCTTCCGGAGCCGGCCCTTGCGTATCCTCGAACAGAAGGACGACAGGACGTTCCAGAAATTCTTTCTGCCGTGCAGATAACCCTTCCTTCTCCCGGTAACGGAGCCGGTATCCGAGCTGGCATTGACTGTATTTGCAGCGTTGGAGCTGGACCTGGATACAGGGATGAATAGAAATTCCCCCGTTATCCATATAGGCCAGATAACCTGGCTTGGACCGATTGACCTGCTCAAAAGGGATATTGTCATGGTTCTGAACTGGCAGCATGGCGTTTTCCTTCTGAAATGCTATTTGAGAAAAACCAAATGTATCACAGAAATAGAAACGGCTTTCTCCCGGTGAGTGCTGTATTTCCAGAATGTCAGAGACTGACATGGAATGTCCGGTGAAACCGATCTTTTCCAAATAGCGGGCATCCGCTTCATCTTTGCGGTTGAATATCCGGTAGATTTCTTCCAGCGTGGCGACTTCCGTTTCTCCGCAGAATACGGATTCATAAATTTCTGCAGGCGGTGATGGATACCCGGCTTTTTGAAAATAGGAAAGGGGCATAAACATCAGCCGGTCCTGATCCAATTCCGGGATGATCTGATAGATCGTTATTTTCATAAGGTATCGTCCTCCTTTGCAAAAGAAGGACCTCCCTGGTTGGAAGATCCTTCGTAATCATTATGGTTATTCGTTACACAATTCTTTTTCATAGTTCAGGAGCTGCTCCCAGGTCAGCCATTCCGGTTTCCCGTCAGCAGGAAGCTCCTTCCACAATTCTTTCATACGGTCAATATGATGCTGGGGATCACTTTCGGATAAGATGGTAACGCTCCGGTTCCCGTAGCCGAGAAAATATTCGCAGTCACGCTGCATCCGGCTTAACATCATATACTGGAACTCATACGGGGATCTTCGGAACGGTTCTGGCTCAAAGGTATATTCCTGCTGGATGTGGGATACTGGTTCCCCATCCAGGTCGTTCC
This sequence comes from Blautia sp. An81, assembly GCF_002161285.1. Taxonomy (GTDB): domain Bacteria; phylum Bacillota; class Clostridia; order Lachnospirales; family Lachnospiraceae; genus Blautia; species Blautia ornithocaccae. Next base: position 214,493 of record NZ_NFHH01000002.1, read on the forward strand.
TCGTAGTAGAATATAAGTCCGGGGTTTCGGATTTCCCCAGGTTAAGGTCTTTCCAGAACTGTCCGTACTGATCCTCATAAGTTGGACAAGAAAAATCATCTATGCCGATGAATTTCAGCGTCAAGACCGTCGATTTTTTCTCTTTCATAATTTTTGTCACTCCTTCTCAAAAATATGGGCTGCCTGCAACTTAAACCAGAAATCACATTTTTCATCTTCCGGGAAGCGACCTCTTTTATCCGGAATTATGACTCGTAGAACCTCTTGGCCGTACATCTGATAAGTGTCCAGACGAATCGGGACATGGGGAAGTAAATCCTCCACCAGATCTCCGGATTGAAACTGTTTCCCATCTGCCACTTTTTTCATCAGTTCTTTTAAAAGGTAATGGATTAAAGCAGGAGGCAGCTTCAGAATCACCTGGAACTCTGGATGCTGATACCGGTTCATTCCTTCGGTATGCACATTATTAAGAGGAAATTCTTTTTCTGTTATGTCACAAATAATCTTATATCGTTCTTTTTTGTTCCATTTCCAAAGACCACTCATGCTGTTTCGTCCTCCATTTCCAGGCTCCATTTCAGCTTTTCTCGTACATCCATAAGGATAAGCCCTAACTGGTTTTCTCCGTGGCCGTTGACCTTGCCCCAGAAGTAATCGCCCCAGGTATTGCCTTCTATGAGAAGACTGTTTCCTGTGGCAAGCAGGGCATCCCGCAGCTTTGGGTTCTGCATGAATTTACACATACAGATTTCATACATCAGGGAAATCTTTACCTTATCCCAGTCCGGGCGCAGCGTGAGGTTCTTTCCACGCTTTTTGGCTTCTGCCGGATTGTGCAGGCGGAAAATAGAGAATTGCTGCTGCTCTTTTGCACAGCAGGTCTTCTGCGCCTGGAAAGCTGCTTCATTATTGGCGTAGGTCTGCCCCATGTAGGTAACAGGAGCCGGATAAAAATTACTGAGAAATGCGTATTTTCCTGTAAAAGAGGAGATGACATTCCTGTGAGTTTGTTTATGGATAGTTTCTTTTGGTTGATCATTGGATTTCATGCACATTCCTTTCCGCACAAAAAAAGGAACCGCCTATCCTATAGGTAGTTCCCTTCTTAAACAAAGTGCTTAAATCTTCAGTTTGTCTGTAATTCTTTTTGTTCCTGTTCTTCGTAGAACCGGTCTGCGATATAGCCCGCTGACTCCGCCCAAAGCGTATTCTCGGTATTCTGCAGAGCCTGATACGTCTTAGAATGGTAAAAGGCTCCGGCGGCATCTTGGAAAGAAAGATGGCTCCGTTCCTTGATGATGTCGATCACATCCCGGATCTGGATACACAGGTTCATCGTGATATCTTTGTTATTGAAAAAATATTTTCCTTCCATAGTTTACGAAACCTCCCTTCGGGATTCCAGCGTCAGGTGCTCCAGGGCAAGGGGCGTATGGAAAGACACCTGGTTGTTGACTTTATTATAGCGAAGCCTTTCCACTGCTTCCTCGGCTTTTAAAATACCTGACAGGTATAACTGCACAGTCTCCATTGTATTGTCGTCTGCAACAGGCCCTACGACCACATCATAAGCGTGCTGGATGCCGCCTTTCGTGCGGTTTTCTTTGATAAACTCCAGCCACTCCCGATCCAGAGCAGCAAAGTGCTTGATCTTCAGGTCCTCTGTCTGGTGGAACAGGTAACGGTAAACATATCTGCCGCCTTTGTGGGAGCGCAGATAAAGACGTTTGGCCCATTCCTCCGCCTGGCTTTCCAAGACGGTACAGTAAAATCCCCGGCCAAAGTCACGGCGATTATGGGATTTTCCCAGGTCAATCTCATCAAATGCGATGTTGGAACCGTGGTAAAGCACCAGTTCCGGAGCATTTTCTTTGATGATTTCCTCCACATATTGAAAAGTCTCTTCTATATCTAATTGATGAAGCATTTCGTGCTGTATCAGGATTTTTTCAAAAACCTGATGCTTACAGAAAAGATCAAAGACGTCCCCCTCAGACAGATGATGCTTTTGTGCGTAATACTCGACTGCTTGTACAGATAAGATTTCCACATCGGATTGAATACTCATACTCATCATTGCCTCCATTTGCCTCTATTATACCCAAAGGAAACGGGATGTTCAACGCAAAAAACAAGCGTATCTGCCCTTTCCATACTGCCAGACAGGTAATTTTTGGAGAAGCTGCTTGTCAGGCAGCTTCCCCAAGTGGATCATGTACAATCTTATGCAATCATTGCTAAAAACTCTGCTTCTGACAGGATCGTGACGCCAAGAGCCTGGGCTTTGGCCAGCTTACTGCCAGCTTTTTCCCCGCAGATCAGGTAGTCGGTCTTTTTGGATACCGAGCTGCCCGGCTTTGCGCCAAGCGCCAGGATCTGGTCGTTGATCTCTGAGCGGGTAAAGTTTTCCAGCTTTCCGGTTGCTACGATAGTCTTTCCTGCAAATTCAGTATTTTTTGCCATAGTGGTTTCTTCCTTTCTTTCTTCAAATGTAAATTCTTTCTGTAACGTGTCCCAGAGCATCAGGTTTTCTTCATCCGCAAACCAGTCATGGATGTTCCGGTTCAGTGTAGCGCCAAAGTCCTCTAACTGTGTGAAGTCATAGTCATCGGTGGCAGCCGCCCGGAAGGCATTCAGACTGCCGGAGAATACGGTATCCAATACCCGGCTTTTTGTACGGCCTACCATGGGAATATCCATGCTGACCACATAGCGGACAAAGATGGTGCTGCGGCTGGCCTGAATTGCGTTCCAGAGCCGGTCAAAGGATTTCTCCCCGAACCCTTCCAGCCGGATGATTTCTTCCCGGTGCTGATCCAGATGGTAGATGTCATGGAAGGTCTGAAGGTATCCCAGATTCAGGAATTTCTCCAGAGTAGCCTCACTTAATCCTTCAATATTCATGGCTTTCCGGCATACGAAATGGACGAATTTTTTCAACTGCTGGCTTTCACAGGATGGATTGCTGCAGTGTACGGTTTCAATGATCCGTCCTTTTTCTCCTTTTTTTCGATGGAGTTCTGTTGGAGCGCCGCAGCACGGGCAGATAGCAGGGGCTGCATCCCGGTAATGTCCACGGTCCAGGTTCTCCTCTACATGGGGAATGATCATGTTCCGTTTGGATACCAGGATACGGCATCCCGGCACCAGCTCCAGTTCCCGGATAAAGGTGAGGTTATGAAGCGTGGCCCTGGATACGGAGCACCCATCAATCTCCACGGTGTCAAAGACTGCCACAGGTGCCAGTTCCCCGAAACGGGAAGGCGTCCATTCAATACTCTGGAGAACGGTTTCATAGGTTTCGTCCTCAAATTTGAAAGCAAGTCCGTCCTTGTAGTGATGTCCGGTTCTTCCGCAGCTTGCGGAATACGCCAGGTCATCGAAGATCAGTACCATTCCGTCAATGGGAAGATCCAGTGTTTCTGCCTTCTCCTTCAGGTCCTGGATACGAAGTTCCATGTATTCCGGTGAAATCTGATTGGGGTTCAGAGGAATATACGGGCAGGAACCAAAGCCCAGCTTTGATAACTGGTACAGACGTTCCTCCCGGCTGTTGCTGTGTTCTCCCTCATCCAGCCCGTCCAGTACGTTGAAGGGAAGGAAGGTGACACAGCGGTCCTTGCAATTCTCAGGATCCAGGCTTCGCACAGATCCGGCAGCCAGGTTCCGGGCGTTTTTATAAGGTTCCCCGTTCTTGTCCCGGAGTGTGGTGTTCAGCCGTTCAAAATCCTTTCTGTGTATGAAGGCTTCCCCGGTGACAACCAGCCGCTCTTTATAAGAGATAGCGAGTGGCACATTCTCAAAGGCGGGAATGTTATGGGTGATATCTTCGCCAATCTCTCCGTCTCCCCGTGTGGATGCCTCTGCCAGCCAGCCGTTTTCATAGGTGAGTTTTACCGTAAGGCCATCCAGCTTCAGCATAAGCAAAGCTGCGTGATTGCCGCAAAAACGGCACAAATCTTCCACCTGCTTTGTCTTATCCAAGGACAGAAGCGGATGGGGATGTGGTACTTTCTCCAGTTCGCTGACCGGCGGGTAGCCTACGGTCTGGGTTGGGGAATTGGAGTAGATGATCCCTGTTTCCTTTTCCAGACTTTCCAGCTGCTCGTACATCCGGTCATACTCCGCATCGGAGATTTCCGGTGCATTCAGGTTATAGTAGGCGTGCCGGTGCCGGTTGAGCGTCTGAACCAGTTCCTTGATCTTGTCTGCTGTATTCATTGTTCTGTTTCTCCTTTCTGTTACCATGTCCATCCGGAGCATTGAAAAACAACCCTCCTTTCCAATGTTCAGGCATAAAAAAAGAGAATGACGCAAAATGTTCATTCTCTGACAGCGTGCAGTTCTCTGCAAAATAAAAAAAGCCAGAAGGTACTGCCCTGGTGGCAGAATATCCCTCTGACTGATTACAAACCTAAACAGCGTGTGATAAATCCTTTCCGGACAGACACAAAATATATGGTACAGATTTAGTATAACACTAGATATAGTAGTGGTCAAATAAAAAATAGCTTTACACACCTATATATAGCATAACAAATAAGCAGAACCCCTTTGTACGTCAGGTTTTGACAGAAAAATCCTCTTGACGAAAGAACATATGTTCGCCATAATATAAGAAAAAAGGAGGCGAACATGACTTTGGGAAGAAGAAACGTTATTTTTCATATTGATGTAAATTCCGCATTTCTGAGCTGGGAAGCTGTTTACCGCCTCCACCATTTAGGCGGGAAGGAGGATCTGCGGGAAAAGGTGTCTGCTGTTGGCGGTGATATGGCAATGCGGCACGGGATTATTCTGGCCAAATCTATTCCGGCCAAAAAGTTCCATATAAAAACGGGAGAAACTATTCTGGAGGCGAAACAGAAATGTCCGGAGTTGATCCTGGTTCCGCCTAACTATGGGCTATATGAAAAGTGCTCCAACACGAAATGCTTGGGACCGTAACCGGATAGAGAAGGTGCCGTCCGGATTCCGGACGGCCCATACACCGGGCATCCTGGCGACAACAAACATAGCAGCTTAAAGACAATTCATGAGAGCAGTTTGATGACAGCTCATGAAATCAGCAACACAGATACAACCTGTTACCGGAAGTGTAAAAGTTACTGGTACTGCTGATACCGATGTTGTATTTACGGATATTGAAAGCGGAGAAACTTATGCAATAGGTTACATTACTTCTGGGACAGGTGGCACAATTAAACTTGAACGAGGAAAATGGTACAGGGTTGAAGGTGTTGGAGAACTTACAGTGAGACCAGTTAATGTTCGTATAGAATAACAACTCCTAATCCGTTTTTGACCGCCATATTTATTACATAAATTTAATCAAACGTAAAAAGAGCCGTCCATAAGACGGCTCGATGTCATTTAGTCCAGTTAGGCTTATCAGTTGGAACTGATAGAAATCTCAAACAGAGGGAGTCGGCTGTTCTTCGGGAACCTTCAGCTCCAGTTCCGCAATCTGCCATTCCATCCAGTCTCCATGTACAACAGCAGTAGCAGACCAGCCTTCCAGAAAGCTGTATTCCCGGTCAGAATCTTCTTGCTCTACCCCGTCCAGGGCGTTTTCATAGGCGGCTTTCATTGCTGCGTACACTTCCTCATAGTCGGTACTGACGATTGGATCTGTCAGACCGTCCGTATACCCGTGTAAAACATAAATCTTCATTGGTATGTATCCTTTCTGAGAGATTATTGGTAGGGATTGATGAACGAGTGGATATATACCTCCTGTTCGTCCAATGTCTTGGTCAGTGTTTCCAGTGTGTCGGCCTTGTAGCCGAGATCCCGGAAATGCTGAAGGAGTACATTTTCAGAAGAAAAGGTATCTCCATATTCTAATTTTTCCCAGAGAACCAAACCGCTGGGCGTAACAACAGATGTATCGCCGGTCACGCAGTATCGGTCAGAAAATGCAATCCCGTCATCATCGGTATTAAAAAAGATCCCGCAGCCTGGTTCTATACTTTCCATGACAAATTGGATCCCGTAGGCTGCTGTAAGTGCTGTATAGGCGTCATGAAGCGGTCTCCATGCGGTATCCAAGGAAAGCTGGACCGCATGATCCGTCCGTTCCATGGCGACAACAGTTCCTCTCAGGTTGATCCCCTCCGTAGAAAGTCCCGCATGGAGAAACAACCGTTCTATCTGTCCCAGATCATCTTTATAACCAGGAGTAATGGAGGCCTGCAGATCTTTCCAGAGAGCCTCAATTCCCTCTGTATTGTCATCTGAAAAAAAGTACACATCGTCACAGCAGATATTTGCCATCAGTCATCCTCCTTTCAGGCGGCCTCCTTTTCACGTCCGGGCCAGGTAATATGGCACTCACATTCGGTCAGCTCAGGATCGTGCTCTAAAGCTCCATAAACTGCCTCCCGCTCTTCGGCGGAATCATATTCCTTGTCCAGTTTAATGACTTCTGCCTGAATAAAGGGAGTGTTTGTATACGAGGCGGTAACAATGCCGTCCTCCATGATCAGCACCACACGGGGCGCCGGTTCTGGATGCGGGCGCAGTTCGCCGTTTAAAATCTGTTTCTCGATTGCATCGATCACGTTCTCCATCGTAACATGATAGGAAACATTGCTGTCCTCCAGTTTCTCATACAGTTCATAGGCTGTACACAGGATATCTGTCTCATGTTCCAGTGTCTGATAAGGAAGGTTACAAAGTCCGATCCTGTCTTGTCGCCGGTCTTCGCATTGCCCGATAAAATCCTGGAAAAAGCAATGCTTTTTGTAGATTTCATGCGCTTCCCGTATTTGCGGAAAAGTTAGTGCAAAAGCGAGTTCTTCTGGTGTTTCATTTCTTTCTAATATCATAACTATTGTTCTCCTTTCTGAAGGAGGGCTGCGCCTGGCAGCACAGCATCCTCCTGTTTCCTGTAAATCAGTAATGTTCCCCGCAGATCCAGCGGCTGGTCTATCCATCCCCCGTCCTGGTAGATCTGTCTGGTCAGGGTATTATAGATGACCGGCGTTTTTTCGATATCCGCAAGGTCAGCCACCAGACAGGTTTCCCGGTCAATATAGGGCCAGAGTGCCGCTTCGATCTCTTCCCGCAGCTTCAGTGCCATCCGGTGGATCTTCGACACGTCATAGTCTCTGGTCAGGCTTTTTCCAATCTCCTTTGGAATCCGGGAGCGGTCAATGGCAGCCTGTACCACAGCTGTCTGTTCATCCAGAGAAAAATTCGGATTGATCAGAAGGTGGTGGCAGGCGACCAGAAGGACAAATTCCTGGACGCTTTCCCGGATCTGCGCCTTCAGCTCCTCATAAGGAATACGGTATACGCTCTTTAAAGTTTCCAGAGGAACCCGTTCCCGGTTGAGCTTTAGGGTGGAGAGCAGCTTTTGCAGGCTGCTCCCCCGTTCATAAATATCAGTCAAGCGCACATCACCTCAATCTCTGCCGGACGGCGAGCATAGGTCAAATAGTAAACGGTGTTTTCAGTTTCAAATACGACGCCGTCCTGCGATACCTCCAGGATCTGCTGGACCAGGGAAGTAGACAGGGACCGGGAGCCTGTTAGGATCCAGGCCCGCTCGTGCAGACGCAGGGTCAGGCTGAGAGTGGCGGTCAGATGGATCTGTGTCTTTTTTACTGGCATAGCCGTGATTTTTTCATTCGTCATAAAAGAGTCACACCTCCATTCCATCCAGACTCCGTACTTTTCTGCGGAGGCGGTAGAACCGGCTGTGTACCCCGTGGGATGTAATATTACAGATCTCGGCAATTTCGTGGTAGGTGTAGCCGTCCGCCTGCAGATGGACCACCTGGCGCTCCTTCGGCGTCAGATAAGCCAGAAGCGCCAGCAGGCGGTTCCGGTCATCCATTGCCTCTGCCAGACGTTCCTGCCGGACAGGAAGGAAAACGTCCAGTTCAACGGTATCTTCCTGATACTCCTCCAGATAAGCCCGGCTCATGGGCCGGTTCTGTTTTTTCCATTCCGTTGCCAGTGCATCCCGCATGGCGATGCGGGCGATGGTGGAGAAGCGGTACTGCTGAAGTTCCGGTTTCTCCAGATAATCCTGTACGGCTTTCAGATAGCCAAAGACAGCGGTATCGTAGTAATCCTCGATATTCAGGTGGCGTCCGTTCAGATACTGATAGATAAAATCATGGTGCTTCTCTGCGAAAATTCTCTGTTCTTCTGTTAATGGGTGCAATGCTTTCATAATCATTCGTCCTTTCTATTCATTCGGTTTGAATTTCCGGGTAATCATGTTTGCTATCAGGCGTGTGCAGTTACACTCGGCGCCCGATAAGCACCGTCCTGGCTCCGGGATCAGCAATAGCGCTGCTTTTTTAGAAGCCAGAGCTAAAGTGACCGGAAACAGTGCGGCAACCTTCCGGGAGTAGTCGGGAACTGGCGGGCAGAGGCCCGATTGAGAAAAGATTTCTTTGCTCTCTTCGATACAAGAACGCAGTTCCTCTGTGATCTGTGCACCTTCTGGCAGATAGCAGCCTTTGGATGCCAGTATGCAGTCAGTGCTGCTGATGGCAAGCCCGCAGCGGATGTTCTTATAGAGAGGCTCCAGGAAATCCCGGAGTTCTTTGGAACCGGTATTCCGGGGCGTACACTTCCGGATGCGGATGGTTGTCCCATCCGTGGCAATCTCCAGGGTGCTGCCGCTGCGGATGCCTGTTTCTTTGCGGATATCCGCAGGGATGATGATGCGCCCCTGGGTATCCATGTTTCGTATCACGGCAATACTCATAAAAACCGTCCTTTCTCTTACGTCGGAACAGAAAAAGAAGCGGGGCTTCCGCTTCCTTTCCTGCATGGCTGTATCGTGTTTTCTATGCTGCGTATGGGTAAGGCTGCCGCTGCATCTGCTGGCGCTGGGCCTGCTGATTTGCGAGCATCTCTTTCCCGTTTGAGATCAGCGGCGGGGCAATGCAGCGCTCCCACTCGCTCACATACACATCCACCCGCTTTAAGAGCAGGTAGAGATCCATGTCCGTGAGCTGGATAAAGGCAGATTTGTCCATCTGAAAGCTGCCGGACTGCATATAGGAGCCGCCGTTTCGATTCTGTACTTTGATCCCCCTTCCGTTTATGATCTGGATCCGCCACGGGTTCTTCATTTCCCTGCCGTCGGATGCCCGAGCGTGCCTGGAAATGGAAAACTGCTGTGCGGTGGAGTACCCATACTGATCGGGTTCCCCAAAGATCTTGCTGGTACTCCATTCAAATTCCTGAAAGCCTGCGGTGAGGCGGGTGAGGAAAAACTGCACCTGCTCCGGGCTTAAATGGAACCGGGTGATGATATTGCGTTCCCCGGTACCGTTGGAATAATCCTGGATAGATACGCCGATGAGAGAGTGAACCTTATGGTTGTTCTCTGAGAACTCTCCCTTGGCGTGTATCTGTGCATAGCTGCCAGGCAAAGCGGCCCGCAGCCGGTCATGAAAAGAAATCAGTTTTTTGTCATTCTGGACCTTACAGATCTGGTCCGATGCCAGATTCTGATAAGACTGGCTCATAAGTTATCCCTTCTTTCTATGATTTATTTGAGGTACTGTTTAACGAGGAGCGTCAGGTTTTTCGGCAGGTCATCCAGACGGGTAATGTCCAGAAACCCTTCCTGATAGATGCGCTGGATGGCATCCTTGTCCTCGCCAATGGCTGCCGCAAACAGAACAATATTCTGTCTGGCGTATTCCTTCTTGATTCCCCGCAGGTCCGCCTCTGCCTCCGTGCCGCGATAACCGGTATCGGCTGGCTGACCGTCGGAGATCAGGATCAGAAGTTTCCGGTTCTCCGGTCTTTTGGCCAGATGCTCTGCAACAAAGCGGAGCGCTGCGCCGTCCCGGTTGCCGCTGCGGTCTATCATATCCATCAGCCGGTAGCGGTCATTCTCGTCCACAGAGTCAAACTCCGCATAGGAATAAAGGGCCACGCCCCGGTAATCCGTGGAATGGCCATAGATGGTCACCGGGATCCCCAGGCTGACACAGAAGTCATAAAGGACAATGGCTGTCTTTCTGGCATGAGTGATACGGTCACCCCAGCCCATAGATCCGCTTTCGTCAATCAGGAGCCCTACTGCCAGCCGCTGTTCATCGGCCGGGAGCCTGGTCCGGATGAAGAAAGAACCGTCCTGGTGATGGAAGGAGCGCATATCGAGCCGCCGTCCATACAGAAGGTTCTTCTGCGTTCCGCCTTCCGCCTCCTCTTTTAAGAGAGGAAGGATGGAACTCTGCAGGCGTTTTGACGCCCTGAGAAGAGGAGGTGCAACTTCCTCATACTGCCGGATCAGCCGGTCTGGGATGTCCTGTACCCGATGAATGGTCACATGGATACCGGCATGGGCATTTCCGTAATGGATATCATTTGCTGCTTTCTGTAATTCTTCTGTCAGCTGCTGCTCATAGGCTGCCTGCGCTTTTTCTGTTGCGGCTTCATTTAAGACACGGGCAATATCTGATGCCGCATCCTCATAGCCGGTGCCGGCATACTGGGATGCGTAGGTTACGCCCGGATCATTGCCGTCTAAAATAGCGCTGGTCTTGGCAAGGGCAATCCGCCCGCCTTCCTCCGCCATCACTTTTTCCGCTTCCTTCAGGCTTTCCTGACGGCCTTTGGAAGAAAAGAAATCTGCGTCTTGCGGATCGGCGCCTGCGCCTCCTTTGGCTGCAGGGATATTTTTTGCCTCCCCACCGCCTTTTCCCAGAGGAATGGGCGTGCCGCCTGCAATCTGCTGATCCAGAAGATCCTGAAGTTCTTTTGTTGCTTCCAGTTCATCCTGGTGTTCCAGTCTTTCCCGCATTTCTTCTACCAGCGGTTTGATAAAGTCCCAGAACAGGACAAGCAGGCAGTTTGTCGCAGTCAGCCGTTCTTTGATCGATGGTGCTTCCAGCGCCGTGTCGATATACTCCATACCATCGGCCAGCACATCCAGGTATTCGCTGTCGCTGTGGAAGCGGTTACTGATGGTGCCGGACCGGCAATAGGCCAGAAGCAGGTTGGTGGCAATCGTAAACGGCTGGTAGTTCCGGCTGAGCTGTTCGTGAAGATCCGGGATCTGCTCCAGCATCCGCAGGTTATTGAGCTGGATACCCTTTCGGAAGCTGCCGGGAAAGGCAGCACACATCCTTGCTTCAATATAGATGTCTTCCAGGATGTTCTGAAGAGAAGCCGCACAGGTCTGCAAGGTCAGAGATACGGCCTTGTCTTTTTCCTGCAGGGCGTCCAGGATTTCCGTCTGGTTTTTCTGATAGGCCGGTAGCTCCACGGAAGGATCTTCCGGGTAAAAAGAGCCGTTCCCCAGGTTTGTCAGGTAAAGGTTCCGGGTGGTGAAATCCGTAAACAGAAGATGTGCCGTCTCATGTCCGGTCATCCCTACCAGGCTCAGCGCCCGCAGGAAGCGGGACGGAAAGCTCTGGGTAACACGGTTTGCTGCGTTCAGGTAGATCTTATAAGAGTCTGTGTAAGCCAGTGCTGCGCCATCGGATTCGTCCCAGGAAATCAGTGCCTGCAGGCCGTAGCAGTAACGCCCGGTAGCAGCACGAGCCTGAGAGGTCAGATACTGATGGAAGGCAGAGGACGTAAAAAATTCCTGATCGGTAATGGAAGATTCCTCTTCCCGGATCATCTGCTTTAATTTTTTCTGGTTGCTGTTCAAAATTCTATTTCCTTTCTATGAGATTTTTTGTCAGCAGGTCTTCCACGGAGCAGCCGTAATAATCTGCCAGTTTCAGGACAGCATAGGCAAGCGGAGTGGCCCTGCAGTTTTCGTAATTCATAATGGTTTTTGGCGGCAGGTGTAAGATCCGTGCCACCGCTCTTTGGGAAAGCCCGCCCTGAGATTTGCGTAAGTAGGACAGGTTTTTTGCAAGAAGTGCATACATTTCTGGTTCTGTAAGAGGCGTTTTACCCACTGGATCGCCTTCTTTCTTTTCAGGACGGCAGGACAGTATCCAGACAGCTTTCCTCAACCTCCGCGCGGCTGATGGCATCTGCCGTAGCGGAAGGCAGGATGGTGTAATGGGCCGCCTCCCGGATATCGCCGCAGACCATATAGGACTGCACCCAGGAAATCAGTTCCCGGACACCGCAGCATCCATCTGTGATCAGGTTTTCCCGACAATATTCCGAGATGGAGTGGACGATCCGTGCCATTGTCTGAACGGTCTTTTTCTCTTTGCAGCCGGTAACGCCAACCACCCGTTCCACCAGTGTCTCCTCATCCGGCTCCATCAGGTCGATGAGCATACTCATACGGGAGATTACGGACTGGTTTAAGGGCTTGCAGCCAGCATAGTCATTGTTGGTTGTTACGACGATCACCATGTCCGGATGCCGCTGTACCGTCTCTCCGTTGGGGAGAAATACACTGTTGCACCGGTCCATCAGGGAGTTTAATCCCACCAGCACACCGGGATTTGCAATGACCGTCGGCTCCTGGATCTCTATCAAGTATCCGTTCCGTATTGCTTCCACCAGCGGCGTATCTACATAGCGGAAATGCTGCTGGCTGGTTTTGGAGGCGTAGTATTCGTGCATCTCATCAAAAATAGTATCAATGAGCTGCTTGTAGACATCATCCTCGGAAACCGTTTCATCATAGGTTCCTGTCAGTTTTTCATAAGCGCCGGCAGGATCCAGCATGATATCCTGGAAAGACGGATACTGCCGCTCCAGGGCAGTGCGCTTCCCGTCCACATCCGGCAGGATCTGCCCGAGCAGATCGAATACTTCTGTATTTGCGGAGCAGGTCAGGCACCGGTAGGGAAGATGAAGCCCGGAAGCAACTGCTTTGGCTCCTTCCGTTTTTCCCGTACCGGCAGGGCCACGCAGAAGAAAGTTCCGCATGGGCTGTACCGTGTCCGTAGTGACTTTTGCGTGTTCACAGATCCGTTTGACTTCCTTCGGGATGATATACCAGTCCGGCAGTACCGGGACGGTCAGTTCCTCCTCCGGAGTCAGTACACGGGCAGGTGACAGGATATACTGTCCCACAAAATCCGCTTTCGCTATGACTTCCGCTTTCTTCTTAAAGGTGTTGCCGGGTTTCAGTACCTGGAAAGCCCCGTGGATGATTTCCGTAGGCGCATAGGTTCCCGTTTGAAGAGCCAGCGGCTTCAAAAGCGGGATGACACCATTGGCAGCAATATCCGTGCGGATTCCTCCCGTTGCGAGCGTATCACTGTATCGGATCCGGCGGTAAGCATTGTCACAAAGGACAGCCGCCGTTTCTGCCGCCTCGTCCATGTCCGGATAACCGGCTGCACGGTATTCTTTTAACTGCTGGTATTTCTCATTGAACTCCTCATCGGAAAGAAACGTAGGCATCAGAGCGAATAACAAAGCAGTTCCTGTATTCTCGGAATCTTTGAATACATATTTCTCCGGTGTATTTTCTGTATCCGGCGGCACCGTGTACTTCCCGGCAATAAATTTCCCGTTTGCAGGGTTATAGACCACCACATGAAGTTCTCCGGTACGGCTGGGATATTCTGCCACCGTATAGGTATTGGTCTGGCTTCCGATTGCGCCCAGTTCCTCTGCCGACTTCCCGCCTGCGGACTCCTCCAGTTCCATGTAGGTCAGGACGGCCTGCAGTGTAGCCGCATGGAGGGTGCTTCTCTTCTGCGGCTGGGTACAGTATTTGGATGCGATATTCTTAAACACGGCGTCATCCGTATAGTCTTTGAAAGGTTCCGGGAGCGTGCGCTGGAAGGTCCAGCTTTCCACTAATTTTCCACTTGCCATCGTTGCTTTTCCTCCTTATGCCCAGGTGATCTCTACTGCGTTTTCCGTCTCTGCCGCTTCCAGTTCATCATCAGCAAACACCTGCAGGAGTGCAGGCCAGTAGGCTTTCGGCGGGAAATGCTCCAGCTTGCCTTTTACTTCCGGCTCCTTCCCATTGAGGATATAAACGTCCCCCTGTTCTCCGATGAACAGCTTCTGGTGTCCTTTTGCCTGTAAATTCCCGATCATTTCCACAAGGAATGGTTTCCCAATCAGGGAGTACCAGGACGCAGGATCAACCTTTGGCGTATCCGGGGATGCGGATTTGTCGCCTTTCCGTTTCAACGCAGAGACAGTCAGCATCTGAAGATGCAGGTTTCCGTACTCATCCATAGACACTTCCGCAAAGTTATGATTACCGGTGTTCCTGGTAGATAAGCGGATCGCATCGCCATCCAGCAGGTGGGAAAGACGCAGGGGTTCTGCAAACTCCCAGGTAGCTTCCGGAAAAGCAGACTGAAGTGTGTCTGTGATCTGGTAGCTGATCTGCCGGATCAGGATGGTTTCCAGATCCGAGTTCCCGTTTCCTGTATCCATTGCCCTCCCAGCCGGAATCCGCAATTTCCGGAGCCCGGAAGCAATCGGAGGGATGATAAGGAGCGCCAGGGAAACAAGGACTCCCGCAGCAGCGATACCAGTCATCAGATAGGACTGGCTTCCCTTTGGAAGCAGAAATGCCGCCGCAAACAGGCACAGTACAGTGATCTGTAAGATCTTTTTGATCGTTCTGGTTTTCTTTGCTTTCATGTACATTCTTCCTTTCTTTCTAAACTTGCTGTGCCACACCCAGGAGAGCCGATGATCGGCGCTCTCCTGGATCCTGTGCGGACACAAAAAAAGAACTGCCTGTACGGAGTAGTCTCCGGGTGCAATTCTCTACATGGATTGTTCCTTATGAAATTTTTGGTGCGTCAGCATCAAGCGACAAAGGGAAGTGTCTCTGCCTGCTGTTCTGTAACCTGGGTAAATCCATCTCCCGGATAGCCGCCCTGTGTTCCCGGAGCTGCCCCGTTTCCAGGAGCATAGCCGCCGGAAGGCTGCTGGTTCGGATTGCCCTGTGCGTAATTCGGTGCGCTACCAGGATTCGGAGCATAGCCGTTCTGGGGCTGTCTGTAACCGTTTTGTGGTACGTTCCCCTGTGGGGCATTTGTTCTTCCCTGTCCTCCCCGTGCATATCCATTTTGGTTCTGTGGTGCGGCGCCTGCAGGTGCATAATTGCCGACAGGAGTACCGGATGCCTGTGGGTAGCCTCCCTGTGCAGGTGTCGGGTATCCGCCCTGCTGATTGGGAACAGGAGCTCCTCCGGGCTGTCCGTAGCCGTTCTGAGGAACGCCTCCGAGTACACCGGGATTGGTCCCGTTTTCATCGTCATAAGTCAAGGGCGCAAACTGCCAGTCTTTGACAACCACGCTGGGGCCGGAGTTCGGTTTTCCCTGGTTTTTCCCCTTCTGATGAACGAAGGGATGCAGCTCCAGATCTCCAATGATAATCAGTCCGGTGCCTTTTTTTACACCTGCTTTCATCAGGCGGTCAGCCAGATAAGAATTGAAATAGCAGGAATAAAATACGTTCTCCTTGTTTCCGTCCGCTCCCCGCTGGGGGCAGGGGATGTCCAGAGTCGTATAGGTCGTGTTGCTGTTCTTTGCCTGCATGATCTGGGGATCCGAGGTCGGCCTCCCTGGTAAAAAGATGATTGCTGACATAGAAATTCTCCTTTCTGCCACTTTGGGCGTTAAAATAAATAATAGTGAAAATAAAAAAAGTGCCACTACAGTGCCGTAA
Source organism: Blautia sp. An81 (assembly GCF_002161285.1). Classification (GTDB taxonomy): domain Bacteria; phylum Bacillota; class Clostridia; order Lachnospirales; family Lachnospiraceae; genus Blautia; species Blautia ornithocaccae. Next base: position 230,045 of record NZ_NFHH01000002.1, read on the forward strand.
AAAACGGCATTATAATGACACGATTTTCCAACTTAAACAGCATGTGTCCTGGGTGAATGGCCCAGACTCCCATTTCGGGATGACACAAAAACTCAAATACAAGATTATAGTAGCACAAGATATAGTATGTGTCAAATGGAATAAAACTATTTATAGTAGGTTTCTGAGCTTGCCAGCAATAAGGTATTTGCTCTGGAACAGCGGACAGAAGGCAAAAAGGAAAAACAGGTTCCCGTGATCCGGCGTAAAGACTGAACAGAATACCATCAACAAGGACGGCCTGTAGATGCAGGCCGTTTTATGTTGAGGCTAATTAAAGTGATAGAACTGATTTATCAATAGGTTTTAAGTGGGGGCTGTTTTACAGCCCCTGCTTATTGTAAATTTTAAGAAAGCCCCCATTGCAATGATTGACACCATGTAGTTCCAATGTTATAATAGAATAAACTACACAGCATCAATCAAAGGAGGCACCTTATGGAGCAGCAACTTTCTATTTCAGAGTCAGAGTGGCGAGTAATGAAGATTGTTTGGAGTAATTCTCCACAAACACTTCCCGAAATATTAGATAGGCTAAAAGAAACAGGTTGGAGCAAGACGACTATTCAAACATATCTTGCCCGTTTGGTAAAAAAAGGAGCATTAACTACAAAACGTCAAGGAAAGGGATATTTATATTATCCAGCAGTATCAGAAAGTGATTGCCAGCTTGCGGAAAGCCGCAGCTTTCTAAGCCGCGTATATGATGGTTCCCTGTCTAAGATGGTAATGGGATTTGTCAAAAGCGGCAATCTTTCACCTGAGGAATTGAATGAGCTAAAGAGTTTGATCGACCAACAGGAGAAAACAAATGCAGATGCTCGGTAACATTTTCAATGCGATTATTTTTGTATCTGCTATTGGCGGTATATTTTGTGTTTTATCTCTTTTTATCAATCACATCCTGCGTTGTACGCTGCCTCTATGGTTTCCGCTTTGCGGTATGATCCTTTTTTGCGTTCCATTTCTTTCACCGGATGTATTTCTCATATCACCAGAAACACAGGAATGGTTAAATGGATTTTATATTGCCTGTTGGGTATGGGTGTGTGGGTGTGGTATTCTTTTCGTCTATGATACGATACGCTCTATAATGGCAAAGCGTGCATTGAAAGAATACCAGATATGTAGCACCGAGCGTCTAAATGCTCTTTGCTTACAATGTGCGGAAATTGTCGGCTTAAAAAAAGTGCCTGCACTATATTGGGGGACTTTGGATAACCCCATTTGCGTTACCGGCGCAATCCGCCCAGCAATTATTATGAGCAAAACAGTTATAGAGAAGCTGACCGATGGCGAACTATCCGCTGTTTTTATCCATGAGTTGACCCATATTAAGCGGAAACATATTCTTTTGGAGCGTATCTATGATTATGTTTGCATATTAAACTGGCTCAACCCTTTTGCGTGGATTGCTAAAGGAGATTTTTCACTACATTGTGAAACGGATTGCGATTGCAATGCCTTAAAATTTTCGCAAGGAAAAGTCACAGAAACAGAATATGCTGCGGCCATTATCCGGCTGCTGGAACTGTCTACGGTTCAAGCTACAAAACCCGGTAAAGGGATTGGCGCACTCAGTTTTGTGTTGACAAAACGCAGAATTAAACGGATCACCACAAGAACATCAAAGATCAGGGACAGGATGATAACGGTTATGCTGGCCGTTTCTCTGATACTTACGGTTGCTTTTTCCATACAATTCAGCAGAGAACATTTCTATCCTTATCCGGCCTATCATACTGGTACAGAATATGGTGCGGGTTACAATGAGTAACCCGCATCATTAAAACCTATAAATCTACGAATGTAGTTAAATGGAGGAACGTATGAATACAAACATTGAGATTAGTCACATTACTAAAAAATACAAGAACGGCGTGACCGCTCTTGATGATGTCAGCTTTCATGTTGGCAGCGGTGTTTTTGGCCTGTTGGGACACAATGGTGCCGGAAAAACTACGCTGATGAAGGCATTGGTTACGGTATTAACCCCATCAGCAGGCACAATCCGCATTTGCGGTTTTGATACCGTGAAACAGGGAAATGAGGTCAGAGCAAGGGTAGGGTATTTACCACAGGAACTTGCCATGTACCCTGCGCTCTCCGTATTTGACTTTGTAAATTATATGGCAGAACTCAAAGGCATTCATAACAAAAAGGCTGTCAGCAACGTGTTGGAGCAAGTGGAAATGTTGGAATTTTCCGAGCGCAAAATAGGGCAGCTTTCCGGCGGTATGAAACGGAGGGTTGGCATCGCACAGGCGCTAATTGGCAATCCTCAAATTCTTGTTGTTGACGAACCGACAGCCGGTCTTGATCCAGAAGAACGGGTGAGGTTCCGCGGCCTATTATCAAGATATGCAAGAGAGGGCCGCACCGTTTTGCTTTCTACACATATTGTCGAAGATATTCACCAGCTATGCGAAGAACTTGCTGTTCTGCGGAAAGGGCATCTATTTTATGCTGGTACATCTGCCGCCCTATTGGAACGGGTAAAGGATAAGGTGAAAATCCTACATTTAGAAAATGAAAACCAGCTTATCGAGCTTCAAAAGAAATCTGTAGTATTATCGACAACATACGAGAGCCACGGATTGACTGCGCGAATTATGGACGAAAGCGGACTTTTCTTACAGGCCACACCTGTCACGGCGACTTTAGAAGATGCTTATGTGTATTGTATGGGAGGGAAAGCCCATGCGTAAAATGTTTTCTGTTCTCCATTATGAATATAAAATGCAGTTCAAGCGTCTGGTTACATGGGGTGTACTTCTTGTAGCGACGGCACTTTCTTTACTTGACAATTTCCCCTCTGCCGGGAATTTAGCCCGGTTGGAGTTTTTGAATGAGCCAGCATATTTTGTTTATCGGATCGTGAGCCTCGACAGCCTTGTTTTATTGTTCGGTCTGATGTTTTTATTAGCAGGACGTATTCCGATAGATACTAAGACAGGAATGAAATCTTTGCTGATGTCATCGGCCTTACGAAAATGGCAATATGTGTTGGGAAAGCTGTTGAGTGGCTTTCTATATGTTTTCACAATACAGTGTATTTTTCTTTTGCTTAACACGACGATCTATTTTATTGCTGCTCCGTTTAGAATTTCCTTGATTGAATGTATTGTCCCGTTGGTAAAAGCAATCTTTGTTTCTTTAGTTCCAACGAGTTTATTTGTCAGCTTTTGCTCGATTGCCTTACCGGGGATGATTGACATTCGCTTATTCTATATTCTGGCCGCAATATTGTTTGGGTTTAATGCCACCTATGTAGGCTCGGCAGAGGCAATGCCATTTTACTTGATTACTTCCGGTGATTTGGTTCGTTTGATATGGGTGCATCCGAGGTGGCCGTTTGTTGATATGGGAAACGTTATTGCAAATGGATTTTTCCTTGTAGGAAGCAGTCTTGTGTTTGGCAGCCTGCTGTTTTTGAAACACAAGTTTTGGAGGTCAGAATGAAAGCGCGAATTGAAAGCGAAGTAAAAATTTTCGGGATAAATTTCTTTATCGTATCAGCGGCCTTTACGGTTGCTATGATTGTTCTTTCCATCATAGCCGGAGATCTGCTTGATTTTTACCCGGTCAGCTTTGAAGTGATATTTCCGTTTTTTGTAACAATCGTTGTTGGTGAATGGGGAAAGACAAGAGCAGACAGTAATTTTGATATAATTGCCGCACAAAGCAAATCTCTTTTCAAATGGGTATTGTTACGTTACATAATCGCTTTTGCAATATCCAGTTTATTCGCGGCTTTTAGCATGGCAGGCGCGTCAATTATGCGATACGAAATGCCAATATGGGAATTGATCGTGCTGTATTTTCCACCAACATTCTTTTTATCGTCGTTGTGTGCCTTGTTAGGGATTATATGTAGGCAAGAACATACTGCAACATTAGTTTGTGGGGTTATATGGCTGATAATCTTATTGACGCGAAGCCTGTTAAGGTTTCCGGGGGTAGAATATGTCTACTTGTTTATCCGATTTGCCGGAGATCAAAATAATATTTGGCTATGGAACAAAGGAATTGTTACTTTGGCAGGTCTATCTTTATGGTGTGTTATTTACTGGAAATGCAAAAGGGTTGATTGAGGCGCAAGCAAAATAAATATGTATTTAATCTGCCCCGCCAGACGGGAAAAGAAAAAAACCGTTGCAGGGCAGGTAACTTTGTGCGCTCATAATGGATTTTCAGAGTACTGCGGCGGCTTTGAAGAAATTCAGGGCCGCCGCTCTTTTGTACCCTTCGAAGGAATGACGACCATACGCTAAAGATTACGGCGGCTTTAGGAGGGAGTCGCCGTGAAGCGAGAACAGCTTCGACATAATCCGGCAGGAATTTACCTGCCAAAAAAAGCTCATCCCCGGCAACGGGGACTTATACCCAAGAAGATGAACTATACCATGTAGGTAAGCAGCAAAACACACCAGATAGCGTCTGGCTGGCGTATGACCAGAAAGGCGTTTTTTGTCGCATCCTGCGGTTTTCCGTGGGGTGTCGTTCTCCACCGTCCCCATTTCAATTCACCCGTCAACCCCTGAATTGAAATGGAGGACAAGTATGTTCAATAAGAAAAGTGAATACGCGCAGAATAAGCCGGGAAATGGCGGGAACTTTAGGCACACTGTTTGGAAAGGCGGCTGAGAACGTCATTGTTACGCCCCACCATTTTGTTCTGGTTGGAGTTGCCGGAGCGGGCTTGCTTATCATAGCGGTACTGGTGTCGTGTATCCCGGTCATGCGGATGAAACCGAAGGCCATTTTGTCACAGATGGAGTAAAGAAATAGAAAAGAAACGAGGTAAACAGTATGAGCATCATGGAAGTAAAAAACGTAGGGTATACCTATGACAACCGAAGAAAAGTATTGCGTGGTATAAATGTCCAGATGGAGCAGGGAAAGCTCTATGCAATCCTTGGCCCGTCCGGCTGTGGGAAGACTACGCTTTTGTCCCTGATCGGCGGTCTGGACAGCCCGACCAGCGGGCAGATCTTATTCGAGGATCAGGATATTGCGAAGACAGGGCTTTCCGACCACCGGAAGAATCATGTGTCTTTCATTTTCCAGGCATACAACCTGATTGACTATTTGAATCCAAAGGAAAATGTAGCGCTCACCTCCAAGCTGCCGCCGCTTCCCATCCTGGAGCGCCTGGGCCTGACAAAAGAAGAGGCAAAGCGCAACGTACTGAAGCTCTCCGGCGGTCAGCAACAACGTGTGGCTATCGCACGGGCTCTGGCCAGTGAGGCGCCGGTCATTCTTGCCGATGAGCCTACCGGAAATTTGGATGAGGATACGGCACGGGGCATTACGGAAATTCTGAAGGAAAGCGCCCACAAGATGAACAAATGCGTGGTAGTCGTTACCCATTCAGAGGCACTTGCAAAAGAGGCGGATGTGGTATTCCGTCTGAAACGTGGAGAACTGCGTATGGGAAATAAGTGAAGCGGATTGCGGGGGATGAAGCATGGATAAAGAAAGAATGTCGGCTCTTCCATACTATTTTCAGAACTGGCTGGTACTGAATAAGACGCCCTTTTATCAGTGGGAAACACACTTTTTCCGGAAGAATACGCTGCTGGTTTGCCTGGAAATCTATGAGGAACTGGAACAGAAGCTGCGAACAGAACACATTGCAGTAAAAATGGATCTGAAGGAAGTGTGGGATGACAGGGATATTTTATGCACGGCACAGATGCCCGCAGCAGTGTGTTCCCTTTTCTATACCCTGATCTGGAACCGGGGCCGGATGAAGGTCACTTTATCCGGCAGAGAAAACTGCCTTACCTGTATTGCGGAGACTGCAGATCAGGAAGATGGCCTGCAGGCGAAAGAACTGGCACAGGCTGCCTTAGAGTGTCGGAAACTGGCGGTGGCTTATCTGGACTCCATCGGGTATGACGTGAAGATCTCCAGAAGCGGGAAAAAGGAACTGATATCCGTAACATTTCAGGTAGCGGGAAAGGCGGTACGAAACAGGCATGATTGAACTGGTACTTCGCACGACAGAAAGTTCCGGTCTGGTGAAGGAACAGATCCTGGCAAGGCTGGATGGAGGTCAGGCATTGCCGGATGCTGATCCGATCCTTGAATATTCCGGACTCTGTATTGACTCACTTCGCCACCAGGCATCTTATCAGGGGCAGGAAATTTCTCTGACAGAGAATTACGAATTTCACACCCTGGCGTACCTTGCCAGTCAGCCGGGCAGAGTCTATACGAAAGAACAGATCTATCAGGCAGTCTGGAAAGAGGAGCCGGTGGATGTAAACAGCGCAGTATTCTGTGTCATTGGAAATATCCGCCAGAAGCTGAGAAAGGTTACAAAGAAAGAATATATCCAGACCGTGTGGGGAGTCGGATACAAATTTGTGGATGTCCCAGGGGAGTGAGCCCCTGGGATTATTCAGTATGAAGGTATGCTCATATTCTAAGTTATCAGCATGTACCTTGGGTGAATGGCTCAGACACCCATTTCGGGATGACGCGAAATTCAAATACAAAATTATAGCAGAACAATATATAGTATTCGATAAACGTATAAAAACAATATATAGAACATTGGCGAATTTAATCTTACAAATCAGTAAGGAAAGCAAATAATGATTTGTGATATAATATGTAAAATATAATAAAAACGAGGGAGGCTGTTCAATGGAAAAAATTCTATATGTAGAAGATGACTTAAGCCTGATTGATGGCTTGCAATATACTTTGGAGAGTAGCGGATATGCCGTAGACAATGCGAGAACCGTCAAAGAAGCTCTGTCACTGTTTCGGAGCAATCATTACGATTTGCTGCTATTGGATGTCACTTTGCCGGATGGCACAGGATTTGATGTCTGTAAAGAGGTACGGAGCAGTTCAACGATCCCGATTATATTTTTAACTGCGTCCGATCAGGAGATCAGCATTGTGAAGGGCCTTGACATGGGCGGCGACGATTATATCACAAAGCCCTTTAAGCTCAATGAGCTGCTTTCCAGAATTAAAGCACTTCTTCGGCGCTCTCTGCAATTTTCAAAAGCAGAGGCAATCTTGGAGGCAAATGGTATTCGTGTAGATACCACTGAAAGGCTTGTCTGGAAAAACGGCGAGCCGGTTGACCTGCCTCTGGTAGAATACAAACTTCTGTGCCTGTTCATGCAAAATCCAAATCATCTCATGCCACGGGAAATGATTTTAGACCGTATGTGGGATGGCAATGGGAATTTTGTAGACGATAATACTTTATCCGTTTATATCCGGCGGTTACGAAACAAAATTGAAGATACGCCAAATGCGCCCAAATATCTGCTGACCGAACGTGGAATTGGATATAAGTGGGTTGTTGAGTGAGGAAGGATTTATGGGCAAATTAGGGAAAGAAACAAAGACACTGTTAATCGCCATTACCGCTGTCTGCCTCATCTCCTTTCTTCTGGCTGGGGGGATTGCCACACTTCTGGCAAAAAATTTTCAGCAGGAATTATTGCTCCATGATTATGGTGTTGCAGGCCATTTGTTAAACAATGAAAAAGAGCTGTCAATCTCCGCTTTTACTTCGCAGCCAAACGAGAATGACATAGAACGCGGCAGGGCGGCTTTAGCTTCTATTGGGTATGATGAAACGACTTCCATGCGTTTTCTGCCTGCTGTCCAGATATACCGAAATCAGACAATGTTTTCTGTATTTCTGCTGTTGGTTTTCCTGTTTGGGGCAATCTACTTATCGCTGTTTCTCTATCTTCGCCGCCAGCACAAGGCGTTCAGTAACGCCGAAAATACCATCCGCCAATTTCTGGATGGCAATACCACATCCCGCATCGAATGTTCACAGGCTGGTGACTGGTACAGCCTTTTTCATGCCATCAATGAAATGGCGACGATCCTCTCTGCTCATGCCGAGAACCAGCGGCAGACCAAAGAATTTTTGCAGGACATTATTTCGGATGTATCACATCAGATTAAAACACCGCTGTCTGCCCTGAAAATGTACCATGAGATTATAGAGAGCCATAAAGATGATGCCACAACCGTGAGCAGCTTCACCGAAAAATCTCAAAGAGAGATCAAACGGATGGAAGATGTGATTTACACCTTGCTGAAACTGGCGCGGCTGGACGCAGGAATTATCCAGATGGAAAAGACCCCGGAAAATCTTTCCGTTCTCATGCAGGATGTTTTGGAACGCTTTGAAACCTGGGCGGAACGGGAGCATAAAACAATTACGCTTTCCGGTAAAGAAGATGTTGTTTTATCATGCGACGCCCTATGGGTATCGGAAGCCATTGGCAATATTGTAAAAAACGCCTTGGAGCATACAGAGAACGGCGGCCATATCGGAGTAAAATGGAGCCAGTCCCCTTTAATGACACAGATTGAAATTTCCGATGATGGAAAAGGAATACACCCGGAAGATCTGTATAACATTTTCAAACGGTTTTACCGCAGTCGTTTTTCATCGGATGTTCATGGCATTGGTTTGGGGCTGCCGCTGGCTAAATCTATTGTAGAAGCTCACGGCGGAACCATTTCTGTAACCAGCAGTTTAGGCGCAGGAACCACGTTTACATTGAATTTTTTCAACCTTACAGATGAGTAAGATAGATGTCACTTGGAAGTAAGTCATAGGGGGTATGATGTGTCTGTAAGGAGGTCTTGAATATGAATATTCTTGAAGTACAAGACCTGTGCAAAACCTATGGCACAGGCGAAACAGAAGTTCACGCTTTGAACCATGTATCATTTTCTGTCCGTAAAGGCGAGTTTATCGCCATCATTGGTGAGTCGGGTTCCGGCAAAAGTACCTTGCTGAATGTGGTTGGCGCTTTGGACAGCGCCACTTCCGGCAAGGTGTGGATTGATGGACAGGACATTTTTTCTATGCCGGAGAAGAAATTAACTGTGTTCCGGCGGCAGCATATCGGATTTATTTTCCAGTCATTCAATCTGATCCCGGAGCTGAATGTGGAACAGAACATCACATTTCCGCTGCTGCTTGACTATAAAAAGCCAAATCAAAAGTTCGTCAATGAATTGTTGCAGGTGCTTGGGTTGAGTGAACGCCGGAAACACCTTCCCAGCCAGCTTTCCGGCGGCCAGCAGCAGCGCGTGGCGATTGGCCGGGCATTGGTTACTCGCCCCGCCCTGATTATGGCAGATGAACCGACCGGAAATCTGGACAGTAAAAACAGTCAGGAAGTTCTGGCTTTGCTGCAAACCATGTCGGACAGGTATCAACAGACCATTTTGATGATTACCCACAACAAAAACCACGCCAGTGCGGCAGACCGTGTGTTCCGTATGAGCGATGGCGTGCTGAAGGATTTGGGGGTGTCGTCGCGTTGAAAAGCTATCTTGGATTGGTGCCGCAATATGAAAAGGTACACCGCAGGAACAATCGAATTTCGGTTCTCTGCATTGTCCTTTCTGTGCTGCTGGTAACTGCTATTTTCAGCATGGCAGATATGGCGCTGCGCGCACAGAAAAATTATTTTATCAAGACGAATGGTGAATACCATATCAGCTTGACCGACATTGATGAACAGACGGCAGAACTCGTAAAGGCGCGGGTAGATGTTTCCCTCTGCGGATGGGTCTATCAGGGAAGTGCCGGCAGTATTGGCTCCAAAGCGGTCAGTTTTGCAGGCGCGAATGAGGACACCTTTTCCACTTTGACAGAAATGGATATGGAAAGTGGCTCATATCCCACCCAGCCCGATGAAGCATTATTGAATCAATCGGCTTTGGAACAGTTGGGCCTTGCAGTTAGCGACACCGTGACCGTTACAGTGCCGGATGGTTCCACCCGGGAATACCGCATTACCGGCGTCCTTGCCGATATGGGAAGTCTGCTTAAAGCGGATGTATATGGCATGGTATTGACCGAGGACGGTTTTCGCCAGATTGCGGATGAAAATGCCCAAAGCGGAACCACTTTCCGCGTCCAGTTCAAAGATGGCGTAAACATTCAAAAGGCCATGAATGAAATAAAAGCACAATATGGCCTTTCAGACAGTCAGGTAAGCGAGAATACGGCGCTCCTCGGATTGATGGGACAAAGCAAGAACAGCACAATGCAGTCCCTATACATCGTCGCAGGCTTTCTTGTCCTTTTGGTGCTGATTGCCGGTGCAGTAATGATTGCTGCCAGCTTTAACACAAATGTTCTGGAACGGGTTCAGTTCTATGGACTTTTGCGGTGCTTGGGGGCATCCAAAGCACAGGTAAAGCACTTCGTCATTCTTCAAGGGCTGCGCCAAAGTATAAAAGGCGTACCGATTGGGCTGGTTGCCGGACAGATCATTACATGGTGTGCCTGCCTCTTGCTGAAATCCATCAGCGGGGAACGCTTTTCAGAAATACCGCTTTTTCAGTTCAGTGTAAGCGGTCTGATTGCTGGCGCGGTGATCGGTTTTCTGATTGTACTGCTGGCATCCCTGTCCCCGGCAAAAAAGGCTTCTAAAGTATCTCCAGTAACTGCAATCAGCGGCAGTTCACAGCTTACGCAGAATAAGAGGGCTGCAAATACAAAGCTGTTCCACATTGAAACCAGCATGGGAATTTTCCATGCACTGTCCGGCAAAAAGAATGTATTCCTTATGACCTGCTCGTTTGCTATCAGTATTATGATGTTCCTGTCGTTTCAGGTAATGGTAGTCTTTCTCAATCAGGGAATGCCTGCACTCTCTCCATCGGCAGCGGATGTATCTGTTACAATGGGAAATACGCCTCTGGACAAGTCGCTGGTGGAACAAATCAGCGAAACGGAAGGTGTTGACAAAGTTTTTGGCCGTATGGAAATGGCTGGCCTTTCTGTTTCCTCTGATGTGGGAGAAGGAACCATCACGCTCATTTCCTACGATGATAACCAATTCGGGTGGGCGAAAGAAGAATTGAATGAGGGCAGTATCACGCCTGCTATTGAAAATACAGATCGTGTTCTGGTCACTTATCAAGATGGTGCAAACTGGAATGTTGGAGATAGCATAGTCCTTCATACAACTTCTGGCGATAAGCAGGTAACGATTGCCGGAATACTGGCAACATCCACGGCCAGTGCGGTGAACGGTGCAGGCAGCAGCGGATATATGATCTGCTCGGAACAGACATTTACCGCTTTGGTTGGTGATTTGGGCTATACGACGATTGATGTTCAATTTTCTTCTGCTGGCGGGGATGATACTGTTTCCACAATACGGAGCATGATCCCATCCGACAGCACTGTTTCAGACAAGAGAATTACCAATTCCGAGTCCCAAAGCTCCTACTATACAGGCGCGGTGTTTATTTATGGTTTCCTCATCATTATTGCACTTATCACGGTGTTTAACATTTTTAACAGCATGAACGCCAGTGTAGCGTCCAGAACAAGGCAGTACGGCATTATGCGTTCTATCGGAATGGGGGCAAATCAGCTTTACAAGATGATTGCGGCGGAAGCCTTTACCTATGCGATACTTGGCTGTATTGTCGGATGCGTCCTGGGGCTGCCGCTGAACAGGCTGATGTTCCAGTTTTTGATTGCAGATAAATGGGGAACTGCATGGCAAATCCCTGTGGGTTCCCTTCTTTTGATCGTGTTTCTCTGCCTTGCGTCTGCGGCGATTGCGATTAGACGCCCCATCCGTCAAATCAGCAGAATGGCAATCGTGGACACAATTAAGCTTCAACAGTAGCATAATGGTATGGCAAGAAAAAGGTAATAAGAAATGGATCAAATCGAAATCATCCTCCGCACTACTGCCTCATCTGGAAAAGTGACAGAGAAGATTCTGGCAAAATTCGCTGCTGGAATGCCAGAAAAAGAGAATGTATTTCAATATTCCGGTCTCTGCATTGATCCGATCCAACATCAGGTTTCCTACCAAGGAAAGGTGCTTCCTCTGACGGAAACGTATGAATTTCAGACGTTTGTTTATCTCGCCAGTCAGCCAGGAAGAGTCTACACAAAAGAACAGATATATCAGGCAGTCTGGAAAGAGGAGCCGGTGGATGTAAGCAGTGCGGTGTTCTGTATCATCAAGAATATCCGCCAGAAGCTGCGGGAGGTAACAACAAAAGAATATATCCAGACTGTGTGGGGAGTCGGATACAAGTTTGTAGATGTCCCAGGGGAGTAATCTCCTGGGATTTTTCCGTAGAAAATAGAAAACTATGAAAAGTTTAAAATCCGTATGAAAAATCGGGGAACTCCACCAAAACTCCATCTTTGTATGATACACTGTTGTCCAAATAGCGGAGGTGCTGTTATGGCAAAGACGATTTTGATTATAGAAGATGAAATTTCCATCCAGAACATTGTCCGGGCGTTCCTGGAGGATGCAGGATATACGGTATATGGCGCCGGTGACGGTCTGGAAGGGATTGAGACATTCCGGAGATGCAATCCGGACCTGGTGCTGCTGGACCTGATGCTGCCGAAGATTGACGGGTTTGCAGTCTGCGAGATCCTGCGGAAAGAAAGCCGGACGCCGATCATCATGTTGACGGCACGGGATGATGACGCCAGCCAGATGAAGGGCTTTGATGTCCTGGCGGATGACTATATTATCAAGCCCTTTTCCATGCCTCTTGTACTGCGCAGGATTGAGGCGGTGCTGCGTCGGACGGAACAGGGAACCGAGGAGGAACCTTCTGTGATCCGGTATAAAGAGATCACACTGGATGGGGAAAATTATGAGGTGCTGGTAGGAACGGATGAGGTATCCCTCACCAGCCGGGAGTTTGAGATCCTGAAGCTGCTTTTGGAAAATCCGGGAAAAGTGTTTTCCAGGGAGAGCCTTCTGGACAGCGTATGGGGATATGAGTATTATGGCGATCAGAAGATCGTGAATACGCATATCAAAAATATCCGTAAGAAACTGGGCGTGGATTATATTGAAACTATCAGAGGAGTGGGATATAGAATTGAAAAAGAAAATCAGTGAAAGTATCCAGGCGAAGACCTTTCTGAGTATGCTGGCATTGCTGCTGGCCTGCTGTATCATCATTTATGCTATGGTTATGGTCTTCCTGCCGAAAAATTATCAGACGGAACTGGAAAGCCAGGCGACTTCCGACTTTTACAGACTGATAGAGACACTGGAACGGAGCGGCTGGGAGGCAGGCTCAGAGGAGATTCTGGCATTTTCTATGAAAAATAATGCCACGGTGCGGATCACCGACACAGATGGAAACGATGTGTTCTCTGTAAATTATGCAGATCCGGAAAATTTGGAAGAAGCAGACAGAACCATGAGCTGTTCTGCCACTTTTCAGGAAGGATGGCAGACATATCAGGTTTCTGCGGAAATTTCCCTGGTTGCGGTATCTCAGTCCTATGAAATCCTTTTAAAACTCATCCCGCTGATTGCGGTGGTGATCCTGCTGATTTCTGTTCTTGCGGCGCTGGTCTGCTCCAGGTATTTCTCCAGGCCGCTGATCCATATCTGCAGTGTGGCAAAGCGCATGACTAGCCTGGATATGACCTGGAAGTGTGAGGTAAAGCAAAGGGATGAGATCGGCGTGCTTGCGGATAGCTTAAATGAGATGTCGGAGCGCCTGAACAATGCACTTGTCAGCCTTCAGGACGCAAACGAGCAGCTGCAGAAAGATATTGAACGGGAGCGTGAACAGGAAAAACAGAGGATTGACTTCTTTACCGCTGTTTCCCATGAACTGAAGACGCCCATAGCCATTATCAAGGGGGAACTGGAGGGAATGATCTACCAGGTTGGGGAATACAAAGACCGGGACACTTACCTGCGGCACTGTATGAAAACCGTCAATGACATGGAGCGGATCGTTAAAGACATCCTATCCGCAGCCAGGATGGGCGGCAGCGATTTCAAGTTGGAACGCACGGACCTGGATATCAGCCGGATGCTGCAGAAAGCCTGTCGCAAAGTCATGGGACGGATAGAGGATAAGGAAATGGAGCTGCGCCAGGATATCCAGCCGGATTTTCATTATGAGGGAGACGCACGGCTTATGGAAAAGGTGTTCGCCAATGTGCTGGATAATGCGGTTGCCTATTCGCCCCGTGGAGCCGTAGTCACTGTGACCTTGCAGGATGGCGTTCTGTCTGTGGAGAACAGCGGGATACACATTGAACAGGAGGATTTAGAGCAGCTCTTTACACCATTCTACCGGGTGGACAAATCCCGGAACCGGAACAGCGGGGGAAGCGGTCTGGGGCTGTATATCACAAAAACGATCCTGGACCACCACGGGATTTCCTATAGTATGGAGAACACGGAAAATGGCGTGCGGTTTACAGCGCTTTTCAGATTGTTATAGTATGACCGGTCATGATATAATCAAGAAAATCAGTAGCTGAAGTGTGCAGCAAATAAAAGAAACTCTTGATTATTCTGAAAATTGTTAAGGGATTTTATATGCAAAAAAATAAGATTGGCATAGAAACTGTCGTTAAAATCATAAAAAAACTATATTGGTTAGGCTTGATTGGTATTGCCGGAAGTGTTTTTGATATTCCAATTCTGAAATTATTCTATTTATTTTTTCTGCTTGCAATAATAGATTTTATTTTGTCATTGATTATTGTTTTACGAACAGAAAGTACAGATGAAACGATAAATGAATTAAAATTTTTATTACAGAACTTAGGTATGCTGATTGGAATACCGTTCATTTATATACGAAATATGTTTCGATTACCTAATGTAGATACTTATATGCCGGAGGTTCATTATAGTCTTCCCTTTTTAGAATGTTGGACTGTCGCTAATGGCGGGAATAATAAAGAAACCTCACATTCATGGAGTATTTGCAATCAGAGGTATGCTTATGACTTCTATATCCAAAAGAATGGTTCAACCTTTTCAGGCAATGGGAAAAATGTGACAGATTATTTTTGTTACGGGAAAACTGTCTTAGCAGCTGCGGATGGCATTGTCATAGAAATAAAAAATCTTTTTGAAGATACACCAATTCCTGAGAAAGAGGAGGTTGACTGCCATGCTTCTGATGTGCGGGGGAATTATATAATCATTCAACATTCAGAGCATGAATACAGCACCATAGCTCATATAAAAAAGGACAGCTTTTGTGTGAAAGTAGGAGATAAAGTTTATCGAGGACAGCAGATAGCTCGTTGCGGTAATAGCGGAAATACAAGTGAACCACATATACATTTCCAAGTACAGCAAGGGAAAAGTTTTCTTTTATCAGCCAGTCTACCGATATGGTTTGAGAAAATTAGAAATCACAGCATATCTCATAATAGTCCTCATATTAGCAGAGGAGATATTGTGGAAAATCAAAATAAATAGAATGTCAGTTTTTCAGTTGTTATGATAGTTTGGTTACAACAAACCGACGGTTTACATCTGGATGTGTTGGGTGCTTTAATGGGTTTACAATCAGATAAAACCTTATGGTAAGCGCAGTTGACAAATTGCCAACAGTTATTGCTTGCCCTTATACAGCTTCTCAATATATAATTTGGACACCGAACACAAGGAGGATTTTTGAAGAAATGAAATTCAATGAAAAACTTTTATCTATCAGAAAGAAGAAGGGGCTGTCTCAAGAACAGTTAGGTATGGAACTCCAAGTTTCGAGGCAGACCATTTCCAAATGGGAAGCAGGAGTTTCCCAAACAAAAGGATATTAGAAACAATCCATGAAATACCTGCTTGCTAAACTATTGATATTCAAATTAGGAAAAAACAAACCTATGAATAGAGGCTTATTGGATTTAGAAATACAATAAGCCTCTAAAATTACCGTAAATCTTGACATATAAATGTCATGTTTATATGATAACATGAGAAACAAGGGAGTGAGTGCCTATATGAAAGAGAGTAGATTATTTAGAATTATTTATCATTTAATGGAAAACGGAAAATCTACCGCTCCAGAGTTGGCAGAAAAATTAGAAGTATCAGTAAGAACAATTTATAGGGATATTGATATTATTAGTAGTGCGGGTGTGCCTATATATGTGACAACGGGAAGAAACGGTGGCATACAGATAGCAGATAGTTTTGTTTTAGATAGGTTGCTTTTATCTGATAAAGAAAAAGAAGATATAATAACGGCATTAAAAAGTGTATCTATTGTGGATAATCATAACAGTGATACATTGTCAAAACTATCAGCGATTTTTAATACAAAAAGTGAAAACTGGCTTGAGGTTGATTTTTCACGCTGGGGGAATAAATCGCAAGATAATGCTATGTTTCAAAAGGTAAAGGAAGCAATCATATCACGCAAAATGCTTTGTATTGTTTATGTGAATACTCGTGGAGAAGTGATTGAAAGAGTTATCTGTCCACTCAAAATGGTGTATAAAGCGAAAAGCTGGTATATAAAAGCCTTTTGTATGAATAAGTCCGATTTCCGTATCTTTAAATTGACACGTATTATACAAGCAAGGAATATGGAAAAAATTTTTAATCCTATGGATTTTCCACAGGAAGAAAAAAAGGAAATGAAAGCAAATTGTGAAAATGTTATACTGCGTTTTCCTCAAGAAATGGCTTATCGGATTTATGATGAATTTGAAGTTGATGAAATCAATCAAGACGATAATGGTGATTTTATAATTTCCGCTACAATGCCTATAGATGAATGGCTGATTGGTTATCTGCTTTCTTTTGGTTCAAAGGTTTGTATCATAGAACCAAAGTATTTAAAAAAAATTGTCTACAATGAAGCAAAAAAAATATGCGAACAAAATAAACCATGACATATGTTGTCAAGGTTATTGTGATATAATACAGATGAAAAAGTATTAAGGGGTGAACTATTTATGAATGAAACATTTATGAACTTAACGCTGGATAATCTGGACACAGAACATATATGTTGTGCAATTTCGGATAAAAAACATCAAGTTGGAGTATCAGTAAAAAAACAATGGCTTAAGGAACGAATTGAAGAAGGTCATGTTTTCCGTAAACTTGATAAAAAAGGAAAAGTATTTATTGAATATGCTCCGATAGAAACAGCATGGGTTCCTGTTTCTGGAGAAAACTATCTGTATATTTACTGCCTTTGGGTATCTGGCTCTTTTAAGGGAAAAGGATATGCAAAATCTTTACTTGAATATTGTATTCATGACGCAAAGGAAACTGGGAAATCAGGTGTATGCGTTCTCAGCTCAAAAAAGAAAAAGCCTTTTTTATCTGATAAGAAGTTTTTTCTGAAATATGGTTTTGAAGTGGCAGATACGGCTGGGAATGATTATGAGTTATTATCATTGTCTTTTGATGGGAATAAGCCTTGTTTTTCTGAAAACGCAAAAAAAATGACAATAGACCAAAAGGAGCTGACAATCTATTATGGATTACAGTGTCCATATATTCCTAAGTGCATTGAACAAGTACAGGAATACTGTAATAAAAATAATATACCATTAAATCTAATTGCTGTAGATACTTTAGAAAAAGCTAAAAATGTTCCTTGCATTTTCAATAATTGGGCGGTATTTTATAATGGTGATTTTGTGACTAATCATCTTTTGAATGAAACTTTTTTGAAAAAGAAATTTCAATTATAAAGGTATAGTTTATGCACTTAAAAAAGGTGAAAGGGATTTTATCTTCATCAAATGGAATGAACCTATATCGAGGTTGTACTCACGGCTGTATATATTGTGACTCAAGAAGCAAATGTTACCACATGGAACATGCTTTTGAAGATGTTGAAGTCAAAGAAAATGCTATTGTCCTTTTAGAAAATGCTTTAAAAAGGAAACGATTAAAATGTATGCTGAGTACGGGTTCTATGACAGACCCTTATATCCTTCTTGAAGATGAATTTAGTAGTGTCAGAAAAGCATTAGCGTTAGCATATAAGTACGGTTTTGGTTTTACTCTGATAACAAAATCTAATCGTGTATTAAAGGATTTAGATTTATTAAAGGCTATCAATGGCAAAACAAAATGTATAGTACAAATGACATTAACGACTTATGATGAGGATTTATGCAAAAAAATTGAACCAAATGTCAGCACAACAAAAGAAAGAGTTGAAGCTCTAAAAAAACTACATGATGCTGGTATTCCCACAGTTGTCTGGCTTTGCCCTATTCTTCCTTTTATCAATGATACGGAAGAAAATATTAAAGGGATTTTAAATTATTGTATTGAAGCAAAAGTTTATGGTGTTATCTGCTTTGGAATGGGACTAACGCTTCGTGAGGGAAATAGAGAATATTTTTATAGTCAGTTAGACAGATTATTTCCGTATTTGAAAGATAAATATGTACAAACTTATGGTATGCAGTATCAGATAAACAGTCCAAATAATGAACCATTGATGAAACTTTTTCATCAATTATGTGAAGATAACGGGATAGTACATGATAACAAAATTATCTTTGAATATTTAAGTAAATTTGAAGAAAAAAATAAAAATATTCAGTTGAGCTTATTTGATGAATTTCTTTAACAAATCCATTCGATAAAAATAGTAAATTATTTTCAGAGAGTTGGTAATACTATGACGTCATCCTCTTTCAAAAAGGTGGTTAGATTACAATTCAATGCTTTGATGATGAGAACAATAAAAGGTACATTGAAACAGAAACGGAAACAGCTAGCCAGATATTCAAAACATGAAATTTTGTTTTCTGAAATAAGCACATCACCATTGTATGAGCAAGGTACACTTGATACCTATTCTTGCAATATGACGGTATTTCGTGTACAGCATTTTATTTTCCGTGTTACTGATGAAAAAATCAGTACAGCCTTAAGTGGATTATCAGAAAGGCAGAGAGCGTTTATTCTTCTCTACTATTTCAGAGATATGAGCGATAGAGAAATATCCGAGTTGTATCATATATCCCGTTCTGCGGTAGGATATACACGAAATTGTGGTTTGAGAAAACTGGAAAAACTTATGAAAGAAAGGAGCTGAGCAACGTCAAAAGATTATGGTTATCCGTCTTTTGAACTGATTTGCAGAGCGTCCAATGGTGATAAAACGGCAATTCAAGAAATTCTAGATTTTTATGACGGTTATATATCAAAGCTCTGTCTGCGTCCGTTTTATCACGATAGTGGAAAGGTCAGCATGAGGGTAGACGAAGAATGGAAAGGAGATATTCACACCGCCATGCTAAAGGCAATCTTGAAGTTTGAAATCAAGATAAAATAGTTTTATAAAAGGCTACACCGCCGGAGTGATCCAGACGTGGTGGCGGTCGTAAGACATCAAGCCATGCCAGCTTTGCTGGCAAACGGCTGGTTCACTCTGACGGTGAGGCGAGCGTTAGCGAGCCATAAAGCCCCCGTTATCTAACAAGGGGGGCACAAGTAACTGGAAACTATATTCCGCAAGGCGTAAAAATCCTTTGTTTATGCGCTGTAACAGCATTTCCAAAGTGTGATTTAAAATGCGCCTGCTTTACCATATAAATGGAATACTGCATATCTGAGGACAGTTGATTTCATATTGACTGTCCTTTTTTCATGCAACGAAACGAAAGGACGAGTGATTTATGAATAATGATTTTATACAGGAACTGAAAGAAAAGCGTGAACGCTATGGCGTATCACAGTCAAGGCTGGCGGTTGCCTGCAGTATCAGCCGTGAATACTATAACCGCATTGAAAACGGCAAGACACAGCTCACAGAAGCCTTAAAAGAGGAACTAAAGAAACAGATAGAACGCTTCAATCCAGAAGAACCGCTGTTCCTGCTCATTGATTATTTCAGAGTGCGTTTCCCTACTACGGACGCATTGACAGTAATACAGAGTGTTATGCACCTTAAAGAGAAATATTTTCTCCATGAGGACTATGGGAAATACGGCTATGAGGAAAGTTATCTCTTGGGTGATATTCAGGTCATGGTTTCCCACAATGAAGTGTTGGGTGTTCTTATGGAAATGAAAGGAAAAGGCTGTCGTCAAATGGAAAGCTATCTGCTGGCGCAGGAGCGAAGCTGGTATGATTTTATGCTGGACTGTCTGACTGCCGGCGGTGTGGTGAAGCGTCTTGACCTTGCGGTCAATGACCGTGTGGGTATCTTAAATATACCAAAACTGATTGAAAAATGGGAACGTGGCGAAGCTGTTTCCCGTTTCCGTGGGGAGAAAGGCTACAAAGGCACACAGAAAAATGGTGATGATATTCCAGAGAGCACAGGAAATACCCTCTATATCGGGTCTACAAAAAGCGAACTGTATTTCTGTCTATATGAAAAAGACCATGAACAGTACCACAAGAACGGTACAGACATGGAAACGACAGAAATCAAGAACCGTTTCGAGATACGTCTGAAGAATGAACGAGCCTATCATGCCGTTGCGGATATGCTGACCTATTATGATGTGGAGCGCACCGCCTTTTCTATCATCAATCATTATGTCCGCTTTGTTGACCGTGAGAACGGCAAGCCTAAGAGCAAGTGGAAATTAAATGCTGACTGGGCGTGGTTCATTGGGGAGCATAGGGAAAAAATAAGGCTGACTACACAGCCAGAGCCGTTCACTCTGCAAAAGGCGTTGAATTGGCTACACAGACAAGTCGCTCCGACACTGAAAATGGTGGAAGAACTGGACAAACAGAATAATACCACCATACTCCGTGATATGCTGGATAATACGGTACTAAAGGAAAAACATAAACATTTGTTACTACTGGAAAAATCAAAGCCAGAGGACAGGATAGATACCGCCGTTTCATCAGAAAATGACGGTATTTTTTGATTTCACGCAACAAAACCGCTTCTTCCGTACAGATATGAGGTGAAAGAAGAAAATTAACGATTATGAGGTTAGCAGACGGATAGTTGCTGTACCGATAGGAAGTGAAAAGAAGAAAATTCATTAGAAATTGCCAGAAATATATCTCTCATTTGTATTGATGATAGAGAGAGGAAAATGTTTGAAAGTTGGCAGTAACCGCAGTCGCTGGGTAGCTGTTAAGTGAAGAAAGATTTTTTCGCTTTTACTTGGCAGAACACCACTTCTGCCCCTGTATGGTACGAAAAGAAAAAACTTCTGAAATCTGGAAGCAAAAGACACTTTCCATTCCCTATATGGAGCGGAAAGAGGAAATCCGGTCGAGGATTGCCTGTATCTTATCTGTCATTCGTACTAATAGCGGAAAAAGAAAAGATTGTTTTCAATTTTGGGTATCAATCTTCCCTCTGCATAGCGAGTGTTAAGCGTAAAGAGGTTTTCTTCTTTCAACTGTTCTTTGACAAGTGAATACAGCAGTCAGATACGTTAGACAGCCAGCGAGCCGTAACGGGCTGGTACGCCATGACCTTTTTCCGGCAAAGCGAGCGATACCATGCCAGCGTCCATAAAAGAGAGTTTGTCACTTCTCTTAGCCATGACCTGTGTTGTCTGATAATGATACTCCCGTACAGCCACAGCCTGAACGCTAGAAACGTCGCACGCAATGGGTACGGCTACATGAGAACCATGCAGAGGTGCAAGTCCTGTGGGCGTTGACAATCGCCGTCTGACTGCTTCAACAGTCCAAAACGAAAAGAGGTGATGTGTTATTGATAAAATGACAGAAAAAGAAGATACGGGAAATGCGACAGTCAAGAAGCGTCTGGCTTATGGAAAGACACGAATTATCATAAAAGAACATTTTTCAGAGCAAGGGAAAACGATTGACGAACTGTGGACAGATGTTCTTCTGGAAAAAGCAAAGCAGACAACAGCGTGAGAAAAAGGGGCAGAGATGAAAAATATATTGAATGAGGAAAAATGCCCGTGTTATACTTTATCTGCAAGCAGGTATTGTAAACATGGGTTGGTTATAGAGGAGGATAACTGACAATGAAACAACAGATTTACAATACTGCACTTTATCTTAGGCTGAGCCGTGATGATGAATTACAGGGGGAAAGCTCCAGTATCACGACACAGAGAAGTATGCTCCGCTCCTATGCCAGAGAACACCATTTGAACGTTATTGACGAGTACATAGATGACGGGTGGTCGGGAACAAACTTTGACAGACCGGATTTTCAGCGCATGATTGCAGATATTGAAGCCGGAAAAATCAACTGTGTAGTTACAAAAGACCTCTCCCGTCTTGGCAGAAATTACATTATGACGGGGCAGTACACGGAACTGTACTTCCCCAGCCATAATGTCCGCTACATAGCGGTTGACGACGGCGTGGACAGTGAAAAAGGCGAGAGCGAAATTGCACCGTTTAAGAACATCATCAATGAGTGGGTGGCACGAGATACCAGCCGTAAAGTAAAATCTGCCTTTAAGACAAAATTTGCAGAGGGCGCACACTATGGGGCATATGCTCCGATTGGCTACAAGAAGCACCCGGAAATCAAAGGGAAGATTATCCCAGATGATGAAACAAGGTGGATTGTGGAGAAGATATTTTCACTTGCCTATCAGGGCAACGGCGGGGCGAAAATCACAAAGACGCTGATTGAAGAAAAAGTACCCACTCCCTCTTGGATAAACTACCAGAGATACGGAACATTCGCACATATCTTCGCAAATGCGCCGGAGAGCAAGCGTTACACATGGACAATAGCACAGGTCAAGACGATACTGAAAAACGAAGTCTACATAGGAAACAGCGTGCATAACAAACAGTCTACTATCTCTTTCAAGAACAAGAAGAAAGTCCGCAAGCCGGAAAGTGAATGGTTCAGAGTGGAGAATACCCATGAAGCGATCATTGACAAGGACGTGTTCTACCGTGTGCAGGAGCTTATCAAGTCCAGACGCCGACAGAGAAAGAACAAGGAAACACAGATATTCGCCGGACTTGTCAAATGCGCTGACTGTGGCTGGTCTATGAGGTTTGGGACGAATACCGCCAACAAAACGCCTTACAGCTATTACGCTTGCAGTTTTTACGGGCAGTTTGGCAAAGGTTACTGTTCTATGCACTATATCCGCTATGACGTGCTGTATCAAGCGGTACTGGAAAGACTTCAATTCTGGGCGAGAGCCGTACAGCAGGACGAGGAAATGGTCTTGAAGAAGATACAGAAAGCTGGAAACGCACAGAGATTGCAGACAAAGAAAAAAGCAGAAACGGCACTGAAAAAGGCAGAGAGCCGACAAAAAGAAGTTGACCGCTTATTCCTTAAAATGTACGAGGACAGAGCCAGCGGAAAGATAACAGAGCGTAATTTCGTCATGTTATCCAGTAAATATCAGCAGGAACAGATAGAGCTGGAAGAACAGACAGCAAGCCTAAGTGAAGAAATACGAAAAATGGAACAAGAAATGATAGGCGCAGAGAAATGGGTGGAACTCATCAAAGAAAATGCAGTACCTAAGGAACTGACCGCTACACTGCTCAATACCATGATTGAGAAAATCCTAATCCATGCGCCGGAAATAGATGATAATGGCGAAAAGACACAAGAAATCGAGATATATTATCGCTTTATCGGAAAAATTGATTAAAAATCGGATTGATATTTTTAACTAAGGGAAACCGGTCAATCTTATCCGGATTTCCAACGGCTCGTCATGCTAAGTGACTATTTCGATATGACATTAGATGAATTAGTGAAAGATATAGATGTTCAGGATGTCAGAGAGAAAAGTTTTACCGATGAGAAAGTGAACTCTATTTATTTAGATGTAGAGAACGGCAAAGCAAAAGTTAAGAAATTAGTAAAAATATTATGTTATATCATTCTCCTTATAGGAGTCTTTGTTGTTGCAGGCTTCATTCTGCATTTGCTATTTCCTGATATAGAATGGCTTTGGCAAAGAATGTAGGTATGATTCTGGAACAGGTAATTTATAAGTTGGCAAGCGAGAAAATCTGAGATTGGAGAAGGTACAACTCTTATCCAGTCAGTATTATCCTATACATAATAGTCTGGAGGTCTTCCTTTGCGAAAACCTCCAGTTTTTTCTTTTAGAAACAACTCCACCAAAAGAACATCTCAACTCCACCTGAACTCCACCTTCCTTATGTATCCTTAGAATGTTCACTTACACATGGACAACAGAACAACATAAGAAATGAGGTGAAAGAAAAATGAATTTGTGTAAACGGGCTTTTCTCTATTCCATACGGAAGAAAGGAAAGACTTTTACGCTGCTTGCGTTCCTTCTGGTCATGGCAACGCTGATGCTGACCTGCTTTTCCATCCAGTCTGCCACAGAAACGGCTAATGCCAACATCAAAAAGGCTCTTCTGGGATACTTCACAATCAATGGAAAACAGCTGGAGGGCGGGATCACAGAGGAGGTACGGGAGCAGATCCTGGGGATTGACGGACTGAGCGGCAGGTACACGCTCCGCTCTTACTCCTACGCTGAATATTGTGATGCACAGGGGAATCCTCTTGCAATCAATACGGAAGAAGCTGCTCAGATACCGGAAGGCTATGAACACGCTGGAAAGATCGTGGCCAATTCAAACTCCCAGGATGACAGCTACTTTACGGAAGGCGGGTTTGAACTGACACAGGGCGAACCGATTACCACGGAGGGCGGAAACCAGGTGTTGATCCATGAGAAATTTGCACAGAGAAACGGGCTGAGTGTAGGGGATACGATGCTGCTGAAGGATGTGGAGGGGAAGAATCGTACCATTCCGGTAACGGTGGCCGGGATCTTTACCAATACCAAAGAACAGGACTCTATCGGCATTGCACCGTCCTATGATCTCTACGACAATATTGTATTTACAGACCTGTCCACAGCCGCCAGCCTGCTCTATGGAACAGAAGACGGAGCAAGTGTACAGTATGGGGATTTTTATGTGGATAATCCGGATGAGCTTGAGCGCATCATGGATGAGGTAAAGGATATTCCGGGTGTAGCATGGGAGGACTGTACGCTCACACGCTATGACAACGACTACCAGAACGCAAAGGAGTCCTTGGAAGGCCTGCAGAATATCGTGTTTATTGCCATTGCGGTGGTATCTGTGATCTGCTTCCTGGTGCTGGCACTATTCCTGACGCTGCGCCTCCGGGGACGCATCCATGAAACCGGTATCTATCTGGCGATGGGAATCTCAAAAGGCTCGGTTTTGTTGCAGTATCTGCTGGAGGTGGTTCTTGTGGCGGCCATCGCCCTTGTAATCTCCTTTGGCACCAGCACCGTCATTTCCCATCAGATCGGGAGCAGCCTGCTCTCTCAGGTAACAAGCGAAACCTATGAAACGGTGGATTTGACAGGGGAAAACGAAGCTGCGGAAGAACCCGCCGAGGATTTGAACCTTTCCGAGATTGAGGTGGCAGTCTCCGGGAGAGATTACGCAATGGTCTGGGGATTTGGCATGGTACTGTGTGTGGCCTCTACTGCACTGGCGGCCTATCCCATTATGAAGATGAAACCCAAGAGTATCTTGTCGCAGATGAGTTAAGGAGGTGCAGGCGATATGAACTTAGGATTACGGGCGCTTTTATACACGGCCCGGAAATGGAAAAAGACGCTGTTGGTATTCTGCCTGATTTTATCAATCAGTACCCTGGTATTGTCAGGGCTTGCTATTGCAGACGCACAGGAAGAGCAGACAGAGGAAGTCCGGGGAACCACCGGAGCCAGCTTTACCGTCCAGAGGGATATATCTACAGGGGGCTGGTCAAGCGGAAGCGGCGGTTCTTACAGCACACAGGAATTTATGACCGAGGACATGATCCGGGAGATTGCCTCGGTGGACGGCATCCAGGGATATGACGCTTCCCTGATTACATTGCCACAGATCTTTAATGCCGACGGGGAATCTCTGGAACACGAAAATTACGGTTTTTATAACTATGGTTCCTACAACTCACAGTATCATGAGTTGTTCTTGTCCGGGCGGTTTGAACTGGTGGAAGGAACCCATATCACAGATGACATGTCAAATGGCATCATGATCAGCAAAGAGCTGGCGGAGTGGAATGGATTGAAGGTTGGAGATACACTGACTGGAATCTATTACCCGGAGAACAACACGCCTGCAGTGGATATGGAAATCGTAGGCATCTTTGATGTGGTGGCTGATAAAGAGGACCAAGTGAATATGTATGATGACTCCTCTTATTACGATTATTCCAGCTATGTATTCTGTAGCATGGAGGCTGCGGAAGGATTGATAAAGGGCTGGGGAGAGGACGGTGATGGGATTTCCGAAGCCTATTTCTATGTTACGGATGCCGCCCAGTTAGATAATGTGATCAAAGACGTGCAGAACATATCCTCCATTAACTGGAATAACTATACTATCACGTCCAATGATGAGGTATACCAGAACATTTCCAGCGCACTCTCTGACACCGGCACCTTGATTACCACGCTGATTGTCGTGATTACGGTTGTGAGTATGGTACTGATCACGCTTATCCTTTTCATGTCTGTCAGAAGCCGTAAAAGAGAGACTGGAATTTTATTGGCAGTGGGAATTGCAAAGCCTGCAGTTGTCTTGCAGTATCTGCTGGAAACGTTGCTGATTGCTGTACCAGCCTTCCCTTTGGCTTATGTATGCAGTCGGCAGGTGGCTGGCACTCTGGGAACGCTGTTTGGGAAAACGGCAGAAAATGTGATTGTCACGCCAGAGCATTTTATGTCGGTGACTATTGCAGGGGGTATCCTGCTGATCATGGCAGTGCTGCTGTCTGGGATTCCAACGATGCGTTTGAAGCCAAGACAGATCTTATCCCAGATGGAGTAAAGCATTCTGGTGATATGTCAAGAACTTTTTGAAGATGATTTTGATGTGTTTTTCAGAAAAAGGGTAACTTTAATAGACCTTCGGTATGTATTTCAAAAAACCGAATGTCAGTTCGGTTCAATATTATATTCGGCGTCCAGCTTTTCGCCGGTGTACAGTTGGTTTTTGGCCAGCAATCCAAAAACGAGTCGTACGAATTTACGAGATGTAAGCGCGAGTGCTCTTTTGTGCTGATGTTTGGATACCTCAGCATATTTTCTGGCATAGAAGTCAGCATATTCAGGGATGTGCTTCCTGACGCTGTTTGCCGCTTCGCCAAGATAGTAGCGAAGATAGGGATTCCCGGCTTTCGACATTTGGTTATCCTCAGAAATGAAATCCCCGGAATCCCCTTTAGGCCAGTAAAGGCCGGCATATTTGGCAAGAGCATCGGACGAATGAAACGCTGTGATATCGCCGATTTCTGACAGGATCCCGGATGCCCATACCGGACCGATTCCGGGTATGGATTGAAGGATGATCAGGGCGTTTGTGTTCATTCCCTTGATGCATTTGTCAATCGCCTGCTCGATCAGCCTGATTTCTTTCTGATAGGCCTGGATGCAGTTAAACGAGCTTGCCAGTGAGATGTTCAGTGGTTCGTACATGCACTTGTCCAAGCGGTAGGAATCTCTGGCCGCCTTCCGCAAAAGCTCGGAAGTTTTGGATAGGTCAGAGATGCGGTTCCTGCTCTTTTGTGCAAGGAAGGCAAGCAGATCCTCTTCCGGCATATCGATGATTTCCTGCGGAGACAGGAATTCCGTCAGGACGGCTGAGGAAGTGGCCCCATAGAGATTGCCAAAGGGCTTGTCATCCCCTTCCAGGAGCTGAAGCTCGCTGAACTTCAGATAAAGATTCGAGACCATGTAGGTCTTCTCTCTGGTGATGCACTCAGAAAGGTGCATACGGTGCCTTGTCAAACGTTTCAGGGCAATAAACTGCCCGCCGCGCCATGGTTCCAGCTTTTTGGTACGGCCTACCCTTCCAAAGTCCGCAATGAGATAGGCATCTGTGGGATCGGTTTTTTCCATTCCGATATAGGACTTGCGGTAGTTCGCAGTGGTCTTTGGGTTTACACAGAAGACGTAAGGCTTGTAGGGCATGAGGACCTCGCTGGAAGCCAGGAAGTTTGAAATATGGACGCTGTACACAGAAGTAGATTCCAGGACGATAAGAAGCGTATCCAGATTTTTATGCTTCTGCATACATGCGGCGATCCTATTTACAAGCTCATCAGCCCCCGGCTGATTATTGCCAAAGGATGTTGAGAGATATTTGTTTTCCTCAAAGTCCATGGCGTAGACAGAATTGGTTTTTGAGCTTACATCAATACCAACAAACAAGGTGGACATATAGTTGATCTTTACCATGATATCACCTCCATTCCGATAAGGATTTGTGAAGTCTGAAGCAAAAGGTTTATCCTGCGCTGCATACGGTGACCGAACCCTCGCGTAATGAGCATGCACCCAGTCAGCCATTCTTGCTGGGGCTAACGGCTGGGGATGAAACTTCTGTGTCAGCGGAATGTGCCGTATGAGCCAGGCTGAATGCTTTCGAAGCAGTCGCGGACAAAGCCGGCTGAAAGGAGGTTGAGCAGTGCCTTCGGACATCAGACTCTGCCTGATATCATACCACAGGATCTACCTATATGGAAATGTAACTATCAACTGTATAGATGGGAATCAGGATGAGGGGAGTACCTCTTAGAAGTCCTTACCATCTATACCAAAAAAGAATAAGTCTGTAAGCTGTTTTTCTTGCTTACAAACTTATTATACGAGGAGGTACAGGATGAATTTAGGAATACGGGCCTTTTTATATACGGCTCGGAAATGGAAAAAGTCATTACTTTTGTTCTGCTTACTGTTGTCCATTACGACGCTTGTATTATCTGGACTGGCGATTGCTGATGCTCAGGAGAAGCAGACCGAGGAAATGCGTGGAACAACCGGAGCCAGCTTTACTGTGGAGAGAAATCTGTCTACAGGTGGATGGACAAGTGGAACCTATGGTTCTTATAGTACGCAGGAATTTATTACGGATGAAATGCTTCAAGAGATTTCTTCAATAGACGGGATTTCTGGATATGATGCCTCAATTGTTTCCATGCCTACACTGTATCAGGATCAGAAGGTGCAGAGTACCAGTTGCCCTGTTCATTCATTTTGTGATTGGAATAGTGAACAGCAGGGAAAAGAAAAGCTGATTACCAATGGTAAAGTTCACGATTTCTATACCTATGGTTCTGTCAATACAGAGTATAATGATTTATTTGTATCAGGACGGTTTAAACTGGTGGAGGGCTCCCACATTACGGAGGATGTGGCTAATGGACTTATCATCAACCGGGAACGTGCTGAGGTAAATGACCTTGAAATCGGAGATACATTAGAAGGAAGAATTGATCCTTACGGTGAGGATCCGGTCATCGAAATGGAAATCATAGGCTTTTTTGACATTGTAGCTGACAAAGATGATGAGGCCAATATGCTTGACGATTCTACCATGTGGGACTACACCGATTATGCTTTTTGCAGCATTAACGCCATGAAAGAGATGGCAGTAAACTATGAAGATGGTAGCAAAATACGGGAAGCAGATTTTTATGTTTCGGATGCCGTTGAACTAAACAACGTGATTGAGGAAGTAAAGAACATTTCTTCAATTAACTGGAACAATTTTATTATTACAGCCAATGATGAAGTGTATCAGAATATCTCCAGTTCCCTTTCTGACACGGAAACTTTGATCACTACACTGATCGTTGTTATTACTGTAGTGAGTATGGTGCTGATTATCCTCATCCTGTCAATGTCCACCCGCAGCCGAAAGAGAGAAACCGGCATCCTGTTGGCAGTGGGGATTGCCAAACCTGCAGTGATTCTCCAATATGTGCTGGAAACGCTGCTGATTGCGGTGGTGGCCTTTCCGCTGGCTTACCTCTCCAGCAAGCAGGTGGCAGGCGTCCTGGGAACGCTATTTGGCAAGGCATCAGAAAGTGTAATCGTTCAGCCAGAGCATTTTGTGTTGGTTGCTGTCGGGGGCGGTATTCTGCTGATTACAGCAGTTCTGATATCCAGCATCTCGGCGATGCGTTTGAAGCCGAGACAGATCTTATCCCAGATGGAATAAAGGAGACGAGATATGAATCACAAAACGAATTTAGGAATACGGGCGGTTTTACATACCGTCCGAAAATGGAAAAAGACGTTGCTGCTTTTCTGCCTGCTTCTCTTTATTACGACTCTGGTGTTGTCAGGGATGGCGATTGCAGATGCACAAGAGGAGCAGTCGGAGGAACTGCGGGGCGTGACAGGTGCCAGTTTTACTGTTAATGCCAACAATGGCTATACCTTGCAGCCTGTCACGGATGAGATGATTGAGGAAATCGCTGCGATTGACGGTGTAGAATCCTATAACACTTCCCATTGGACAATCGTAAATCTCTATAATCAGGATACTTTGATGAAAGGGACAGATGAACGAGAATATGTAGCAGACCTTTTTTATGGTTCAGGCTGCTTTGATTCGGAGTATTCTCCGCTGTTTCTTAGTGGAGCCTTGCGTTTAACAGAAGGCCGCCATGTAACGGAGGGTAATAGTGGAATCATTTTGTATGAAGGCTTGGCTGAGAAATATGGATTGTCCCTTGGCGATACTCTCGAAATTAAAAACGGGAATCCAGGCGACCCGCTGGTGGAATGTGAAATTGCCGGTTTGTTTGAGGTCATTGCGGATGATAATGACGAACAGGCAACGATGGCAAGGCCCTCGACCTTTTATGATTATGAGGAATATGTCTTTGTGGATATGGATACCATGTCCGCTATCTCTGCGCCTTATACGGCAAGCGAAGGGAATGGGATTACATCCGTAGATTTCTTCGTTTCTGACGCGGCGAAGCTGGAGAGTATTGTTCAGGAAGTCCAGAACAACACCTCCATCGACTGGAACTCCTACTACATCACGGTAAACAACGAAGTATATGAGCGTATTTCCAGCTCTCTCTCGGATACCAGCACTTTGGTTACAACACTGATTGTAATGATTACCGTGGTAAGCATGGTACTGATCATCCTGATCCTTTTCATGTCTATCCGAAGCCGCAAACGGGAAATCGGGATCCTGCTGGCAGTGGGGATTGAAAAGTACGCAGTCCTATTGCAGCAAATGCTGGAGATTTGCCTGGTTGCTATAGCAGCATTTCCACTGGCATATCTGGCAAGCCGGGAAATGGCGGGGACTCTAGGAACACTGTTTGGAAAGGCGGCTGAGAACGTCATTGTTACGCCCCAGCATTTTGTTCTGGTCACAGCTGCCGGAGTGGGATTGCTTATCATAGCGGTACTGGTGTCTTGTATCCCGGTCATGCGGATGCAACCGAAAGCCATCTTGTCACAGATGGAGTAAAGAAATAGAAAAGAAACGAGGTAAACAGTATGAGCATCATGGAAGTAAAAAACGTAGGGTATACCTACGATAATCGAAGAAAAGTATTGCGTGGCATAAATGTCCAGATGGAGCAGGGAAAGCTCTATGCGATCCTTGGCCCGTCCGGTTGTGGGAAGACTACGCTTTTGTCCCTGATCGGCGGCCTGGACAGCCCGACCAGCGGGCAGATCTTATTCGAGGACCAGGATATTGCGAAGACAGGGCTTTCCGACCACCGGAAGAATCATGTGTCTTTCATTTTCCAGGCATACAACCTGATCGACTATCTGAATCCAAAGGAAAATGTAGCCCTCACCTCCAAGCTGCCGCCGCTTCCCATCCTGGAGCGGCTGGGGCTGACAAAAGAAGAGGCAAAGCGCAACGTATTGAAACTCTCCGGCGGACAGCAGCAGCGTGTGGCTATTGCACGGGCTCTGGCCAGTGAGGCGCCGGTCATTCTTGCCGATGAGCCTACCGGAAATCTGGATGAGGATACGGCACGGGATATTACGGAGATCCTCAAAGAAAGCGCCCACAAGATGAATAAGTGTGTGGTCGTAGTTACACACTCGAATGAGCTGGCGAAGCAGGCAGATGTGATATGCAGGCTGAAACGGGGAGAACTCCAGGTTCTGGACCGGATATCGGACACACCGAAGGCACGGAATGGAAGGAGGGGAAGGTAATGAGACGGATTTCATCCCCTGGATCCATCCATAAGGGAAAAATGCTTTCTGCAGTGTTTTACATCCTCGCACTGATCCTGCTAGTTACAGCGGTAACGGCATTGGCTGCCTGCCACAAGAATATTTCCCTGCAGTTGGAGCAGGGCGTTCCCGTAGCCGGAAATGAACTGGCAATCGTGAATCTTTATTTATCCAGTTGTGTGCAGTATTTTGCGCTTTCAGCAATCCTGATCTTTTGCGGATATGTGCTTCCGAGAGTTGCTGCGCAAAAGCTGGATTTACAGCCGGAAGCATCGTCTCCCATGCTTAACGGGCCAATAGAGGCTGTGTCTGAAGAAGCAGATGGCTCCAGGCAGGAAACGGAAGATACTGATTTTGAGGAATGGGGATTTAAAGAAAGGGAGCCGGAATGATCCATGCAGGCAGGAGGAGGGGATAAACAATGAAGACTGAGAAAGATGACAGGAAAGTAGAGAAAAGTTATCTGATCGAAAACTGGCTTACATTAAATAAGACACCTTTTTCCCAGTGGAAAACAGAGACGCAGCATAAGAATCTCCTGTTGATGTGCCTGGAGATCTTTGAGGAAATGGAAACGGAGCTTCGCAAAGAAAAGATTCCCGTAAAAATGGATTTTCGGGAAATCGCAGAGGATAAAGAGATTTTGTGTACCTGCCAGGTACAGGCAGCCGTCTGTGCGCTTTTCCATGTATTGGTATGCGAGATACATCCGGTACAGGTCCTTTTCTCAGGAAAAGACCAAACACTGTCCTTCACAGCAATAGGCGGTACAGGAGAAACGGAAAGAAAGGCAGACAATGAAAGGCTGGGAACAAGCAGGTGGCTGGCGCTTCAGTATCTGCAATCTGTGGGATATGACGTGAAGATTTCCAGAAGCGGGAAAAAGGAGCTGATATCCGTAACATTTCAGACGGCGGGGAAGGCGGTACGAAACAGGTATGATTGAGCTGGTACTTCGCACGACAGAAAGTTCCGGTCTGGTGAAGGAACAGATCCTGGCAAGACTGGATGGAGGTCAGGCATTGCCGGAGGCAGATCCAGTTCTTGAGTATTCCGGACTCTGTATTGACTCACTCCGCCACCAGGCATCGTATCAGGGGCAAGGAATTTCTCTGACAGAGAATTACGAATTTCACACCCTGGCGTACCTTGCCAGTCAGCCAGGAAGAGTCTTTACCAAAGAGCAGATCTACCAGGCAGTCTGGAAGGAAGATCCGGTGGATGTAAGCAGCGCAGTGTTCTGTATCATCGGGAATATCCGCCAGAAGCTGCGGAAGGTTACAAAGAAAGAATATATCCAGACCGTGTGGGGAGTTGGATACAAATTTGTGGATGTCCCAGGGGAGTGATCTCCTGGGATGTTTTTATAAGTATGTTCTATGATTGTCAGGTGGCTGCAGGAGAATAATAAACGCTGTTGTTTTCCGGTTTGTTCGTGCATAAATGTTAGTTGATGTATCCATAACTTCTTTATATAATAACTATCATAGACAAACAAAACAAGACAATCGGGAATAGACGCCGGATGATTTGGAGGAGATTTATAATGAATACTGTTTTGATTATAGATGATGATAAAGAACTTTGTACCTTGATGAAAAAATGCGTGGAACAGGAAAATTTGTCTGCGGTGGTGGCGTATGGCGGGCTAGAGGGCCTGCGGCTGCTGGAAGAAAACAAGGATACCTGTTCTCTGATTATTCTGGATGTGATGATGCCGGATATGGATGGCTTTCAGGTATTACAAAAAATCCGTGAGAAGAATAATGTGCCGGTGCTGATGCTGACTGCCAAAAGCGATGAGGAAGATAAGGTTTCCGGCCTGCGGCTAGGGGCAGACGATTACCTGACAAAGCCTTTTGGCATTAACGAACTGATGGCCCGCATCAATTCTCTGATCCGGCGCTATACTACCTTAAATCCCGTAGCCGGAAACGAAGCCGCCACTATGCTGCTGAAAGATATGGTGATTGATAAAGTCAATCGAATGGTGACTGTCCAGAACCTCCCAGTAGAGCTGACTGGCAAGGAATTTGACCTGCTTCTATTTTTGGCATCCAATAAAGGCCGGGTGTTTACCAAAAAGCAGATCTACACACAGGTATGGGAAGAGGAATACGCCTTTGACGATAGCAACATCATGTCTTTTATCAGCAAACTACGGAAGAAAATTGAGCCAAATCCAGAACAGCCATTTTATATCCAAACTGTCCGGGGCGTAGGGTATCGGTTCAATAAGGAGGCATGAGCATGGAGATGAATCTTTATCTGTTGCTGGCTTTAGTGGTTGCCCTGCTGGTGATTGGATATCTTTTGGCAAAACTTCACCGCATCCGGAATCAGCTTTCCTTGATTAAAGATGCTCTGACAGATATAAAGAAGGGGAACCTGAATCATCGTGTACTGGCACGGGAAAGCGACCTGACGAAGCAGATCTGTTATGACATCAATGAGATTGCCATGAACAGCCAGTCCCAGCTTATCCAACAGAAGCAATCTGAGCAGGCTTATAAACGGCTTATGACGAGCCTTTCCCATGATGTAAAAACCCCTCTTGCTTCTCTGGTGGGCTATTTGGAGGCAGTGGAAAGTAAAATGGTAACAGGAGCCGAGCAGGAAGAATATATTCGAGTGGCAACGGAGAAAGCCTACCATCTGAAAGATTTCGTAACAGCCCTGTTTGAATGGGTGAAGTTGGATGCCGGAGAACAGATTTTTCATTTTGAGCTTTGCGATCTGAACGAACTTTCCCGCAATATTATGGCTGACTGGGTGCCGATGCTGGAAAGCCATAATCTTTCCTATGAGATAGAGATACCTGAAACAGAATACATGACAAGGGTTGATCCCACCGCTTACACCCGTATTCTCAATAACATACTGCAAAATATCCTGACGCACAGCAATGCAAGCCAGGTGTCTCTAGTCGTGACAGAAGCGGAGCAACAGGCCAAAATCATGGTGTCCGATAACGGAAAAGGGATTTCCGCCGTTGATCTTCCTCATATCTTTGAACGGATGTATCAATGCGACCATTCCCGGTCTGCTAGAGGGAACGGACTGGGCCTCTCCATTGCAAAGGAACTGGTGAGCATCCATAAAGGAACCATCACGGCTGAAAGTGTTCCCGGAGCTGGTACAACCTTTACCATCATACTTCCGAAAGCCCTGTGACCGCGCAGGGCTTTCCCCATGTTCAAAGCAAGGTTAAAACAAGATTTCGGCAAGGTTACGGCAAGGTTATGGCTTTATACTGGTCTTGTGGTTAGAGATGTTGGGATTATAAATCTCATCATTTCCATAGGGAAAGTGAGGAAATATGTATGAGTGATTATTTGATTGAAACAAAACAGCTGACAAAAATATATGGAGATCAAACCGTCGTTAGAGACGTAAATCTTCATGTAAAAAAAGGCCGTATCTATGGATTGTTGGGACGCAATGGGGCTGGAAAAACCACCATTATGAAAATGATTTTGGGACTTACCTCTATTACTGTCGGTGAGGTGGACGTATTCGGACATAACATTAAAGGTCATGAGAAAAGCATTTATCCGCGTATCGGGGCAATTATTGAAACTCCAGGTTTTTATCCGAATCTTACCGGCACAGAAAACCTTGAAATTTTTGCAAGGCTGCGTGGTACTGCGGGTCCTAATGCTGTAAAAAACGCTTTGGAAGTGGTAGGGCTACCATACAAAGATAAAAAGCTGTTCAGCAAGTATTCTTTGGGAATGAAACAACGGCTCGGCATCGCCAATGCCATTCTGCATGATCCGGAACTTTTGGTTCTGGATGAGCCTACCAATGGCCTTGATCCCATCGGCATTGCGGAAATGCGGGGCTTTATCAAACATCTGAGCACAGAATGCGGAAAAACAATTTTAATTTCCAGCCATATCCTTTCCGAAATTGCTCTTCTGGCAGATGATATTGGCATTATCGATCACGGAGTGCTTTTAGAAGAAAGTACCATGAAGACCTTAGAAAAGAAAAATCGTAAGTATATCCTGCTTCGTGTGAGCGATATATCGAAAGCTATGTTGATTTTGGAACAAAAATTTCGTGTGTCGGATTTTGATATGTACGATGATCACACATTATGCCTTTATGACACTTCTTTAGATATGGCAGCAATCAACAAGGCACTTGTCATGCACGATGTGTCCGTTATCAGTTCCCAGCTTTGTAATGATACTTTGGAGGACTATTTCAAAAGAATTACGGGAGGTGAGGGAATTGCTTAATTTGGTTCAGACAGAATTTTTGAAACTGCGTCGCAAGAAAATGATTTGGTTTATGCTGCTGGCTGCGTTTATCATGCCGTTTTTCTCTTTTGTCTATTACAACTATTTTGAGGCGAGCGGTATTGACCCGGTAGCGTTTTACAAGCTGGCCGCCTTTGGATATACACCCTTTATCATCCTTCCCTTTGTGCTGGGCGTATTTTGTGTTGTGCTGATGCACGATGAAAACCGCTATGATATGCTCAAACAGCTTTGGATTGTCCCTGTCAGTAAAATGGGATATTTTTTCAGCAAGTTTATTGTTGTGTTGATCTATTCCATTGTTTTCATGCTGATTTCGGCGGTGGCTACGGTTCTATTCAGTGTTTTGCCCGGATTTGTCGCTTTTGAGTGGCAGAGTGTTGGATTTTTGGCAGAAAGGTGTTTGGAGATTGGCGTATTGACCGCTTTTGCTGTTATGCCGATTTTAGCCCTTGCCGCTTCAAAAAAGGGCTATATTTTTCCCGTTTGCATGACACTGCTTTATGTATTTCTCGGCTTTTTTATCACGTCAATCAGTATGTACCTGCATCCTGTGTCCAGCATTTCCGTTATCATTACAAGAAGCGGAAATATTCAGGGACTTGCTTTCGCACAGAATATCAATGTCCCGCTGGCGTTGTTCTGTATCTTTATTTGGGATGCGCTGTCTGTGCTGTTTGCTGCTTTTTCGCTTCGCAAGAGAAAGTGAGGTGATTTGATGCGAAAAATGCTTTGGGCGGAATGGAGAAAACTTCGCCGTTCCAGTATCATCTTGCTTACTGTCTTTGCAACTGTATTGATTGCGGTCATTGTGCTGGTAGCGGGACGGGAAACAACCGTTGATGGGTTTTATTTGAGTGACGCAGGCTGGTACATGACAATGGTGCAACCGTGGGCTACCATGTTTGTTCTGCCTGCCATCGTTGCAATGCTCGGAAGTTATATGATTTGCCGGGAGGAACAAGACGACACCTTGAAATCATTGTTGCTGATCCCCGTGAATGAAACTACATTGACCGCAGCAAAAATGATTGTGACCTTTGCAATTAGCATTTTGATTTATTTATTGCTTTTTGCAATTACCTTTTCCGTAGAATTGGTTTTGCATCATACCGATCTATCTGTGCGAATGGTACTATCCTTTTTTAAGAGTTATCTGTTAGAGGGCATTGGTGTCTTTTTAGCGGTATCTCCAATTATTGCGTTAGTGTCCTATACCAAAAAGAGCTACTGGCTGGCTTTGCTGCTGGCAGAAATTTATTCTTTCGCCGGACTGTTTATGAGTATGTCCAACCTGACAAGATCTTTTTATCCTATTACAGCTCTGTTAGGTGTCGCTGGTTATTATGAAATGACGACTGCTAATCTAATCGGAAGTATCTTTATTCTCTTGTTGTGTGGTTGCCTTACTGTGTTTATATTAGTGTGGCATGGAAATGGTGGAAAGGAGAAAAGATTTTATGGCAAGTAAAATGTATCGTTCCAGAAGCAACAAATGGTTCGCAGGTGTATGCGGTGGTGTTGCAAACTATTTTAATATTGATCCTAAATTTGTGCGTTTGGTATGTGCTGCATTAATTCTGTTGTATGGAAGTGGCTTGCTGGTGTATATTATCTTGGCAATCTTTATACCAAAAGAACCAAAACGTTAAGTGGGATTTGGCTGTCTATTGGAAGGGATATAGGACAAAAAGGGAATGATAAAAGAAT
The DNA here is from genome assembly GCF_002161285.1 of Blautia sp. An81. Taxonomy (GTDB): domain Bacteria; phylum Bacillota; class Clostridia; order Lachnospirales; family Lachnospiraceae; genus Blautia; species Blautia ornithocaccae. The sequence continues at coordinate 267,812 of NZ_NFHH01000002.1, forward strand.
TGATTAGCATTAAAACGCAATAATGTCTTTCAAGTTTTGAACAGGTGGTGAGCAATGGAACAGATCGAAATTATCCTACGGACCACTGCTTCATCTGGAAAGGTGACAGAGCAGCTTCTGGCAAAATTCGATACAGAGAAGCCGGCGACAGAGAGTGATAAGATACTTCAGTATTCCGGTCTTTGTATTGATCCTGTTCAACATCAGGTTTCCTACCAGGGGAGCGTACTTCCATTAACGGAAACCTATGAATTTCAGACACTTGTTTATCTCGCCAGTCAGCCAAATCGGGTGTTCACGAAAGAGCAGATTTATCGGGCAGTCTGGAAAGAAGAGCCGGTGGATGTAAGCAGTGCCGTGTTCTGTGTTATTGCAAATATCCGTCAGAAGGTGAGAAAGGTTACAAAGAAAGAATATATCCAGACGGTGTGGGGAGTTGGATACAAGTTTGTAGATGTCCCAGGGGAGTGAGCCCCTGGGATTTTTCTACAAAAAATAAAAAAATTGATTAAAAGTTGCTTTTTTCTTGTTTTCAAACGTTATACCTTATAAAAGGGAGTAAACGAGAACAAGATAGATGAAACTAGGAGAATTTTTGTGTTTGAAAAAAAGCTTGTGAAAAAACTTATCTTCGATGAGGGTGAGATAGAGACGTTAATACAAGAAAACTATAAATGTATATATAGATATTGTTTTTATCATGTGAGAAATAGGGAGGTGGCTCAAGATATTACTCAGGATGTGTTTTTAAAGTTCATAAAGGAAATAGATAGATATAAAGAATATGGTAGGCTGAAGAACTATTTATATGTTATTGCAAAAAATTCTATCAGGGATTACATCCGTAAAACCCAAAATGTGAATTTGAAATTAGTGGAAGAAGAATATGATGATGGCGGCATAGATAAAAAGTTAATGCAAATGAGCATATGGGAAGCATTGGACTCTTTGGATGATTTAGACAAGGAAATAATTATTTTGAGATATTATCAGGAACTCAGAATTAAAGATATTTCTCAGATAATAGATATTCCTGCATCCACTGTTCGATATAAATTGAAAAATGCTGAAAAAGCGTTGAAAAATAGATTGGAGTTATGAAATATGATAGATAAACGGTTAATGAAAGAACTGGGAAAAATAGAGGTGCCTTTATACGACATCCGGAAATATGAAGAAACTATTATGAAGGCTAAAGCAGTAAAATTGCATCCAGAAAAACAACGGATGTGTAATAAAGAATTTTTTATAAACCAGTTACGATTTATTAAAAAGAAAACATGGTTTCTAAAGTTTATTATTTCTATCATGATCTTATATGTAATTAGCACTGAACAAATTGATATTAGCGGTTGGACATGGACCTTGATCGCAGTATCTGGTCCTGCGCTATGTTTAATTAATGCGAATGAGATATGTAACATATTTCAGCCAGGAATGGTAGAAATACAAATGACAGCCAAAAACTCATTTGGCAAAGTGCTTATGGTTCGTTTGATAACATTCGGATTATTTGATTTAATTTTTTTTGTATGTATGGCGTTAGGAATGTCTATATTTAAAAAAACTATAATTTGGCAGGTAATACTATATGGATTAGTGCCTTATATCATTATGTGTTTTGGATGCATGATAATTTTAAATAGGTGCAGGGAGGAGAATATTTCGCTGTATTCTTTAACCTGGGGAGTATGTTTAAATTGTATAATTATAATTTCCAAAATATCGGATATAAGAATATACCAGGCATCTTACTTTAATATGTGGCTAGGCATAGGGCTAATAGCTTTGGGGGGCACGATAATAGAGTTACACAGACTTTTTAAAAAGACAGGAGGAAATCTGGATGAAATTAGCTATGGAACATCTGTCTAAACAATTTAAAAATAAAATTGCGGTAAAACAGATTGATACGGTATTAACAGAAGGAGTATATGGGTTTTTAGGTGCCAATGGCGCAGGAAAAACAACGCTTTTACAAATGATCTGCGGAATTATTGAACCTACATCTGGAGAAGTTAAAGTAAACGGTGAAAGTAATTTACAGATGGGAGAGCAGTTTCGGGATTTATTGGGATATTTACCGCAGGAGTTTGGATATACGCCAGGTTTTACAGCGCAGGATTTTATGCTCTATATTGCTTCGATTAAAGGTTTGCAGCCGAAATATGCAAAGAGAAGAACAAGAGAACTATTAAGGCTGGTTAATTTAGAGAAAGAGGCAGATAGGAAAATCAGAACTTTTTCAGGAGGGATGAAGCGACGATTGGGTATTGCTCAAGCTCTGTTAAATGATCCTAAAATTTTAATTTTAGATGAACCGACTGCAGGGTTAGATCCAAAAGAACGTGCGTATTTCCGAAATATAATATCTGAAATGTCAAAAGATAAAATTATCATTATATCGACACATATTGTATCGGATATAGAATATATTTCTGATCAGGTACTGGTGATGAAAAAAGGAAGCTTTATCTTGCAGGGAACACCAGAAGAGCTACTTGATAAAGTGAAAGGAGAGGTGTGGTCCTGCCATATTCCAAATAAAGACTGGACAAGATTTGAAGCGCAGTTTTGTATAGCAAATTCACATGCATTAGCGAATTATGTTGATGCCAGAATTGTGTCTTTAGAAGCTCCAATTGAGGGGGCTATTAATGTTGAACCAACTTTGGAGGATTTGTATTTAAAGTATTTTTCGGATGAGATGGAAGTAGGTGACAGAAATTAATGGGTGGAATGATTAAATATGAATGGAAAAAGATATGGAAAAGCAGACTAACACAAATATCAGTTATAGGATGTTGTTTATTTTTGATTTTTTGTGTTTATTCAAGCATTATTCAAATTACTGCAATAGATCAAAATGGCCAGACTGTAAGTGGAATGCAAGCTGTTGAAGTTTTGAAAGATACTCAGCAGCGGCAAGAATTAACACAGGATAGAGTGAATGAAATTGTAAATCAGTATTTAGAGTACGCTAATAACCCTGATACTAATTCCAATAACGAAGCGTACCATTACTTGTCTGAAGAAAAATATAGAACTTTTTATCAATCCAACAGAGAGTTACTGAGTTTGATTTCAAATGTATATAAGGAACCCGGCAGTAGTACGGACATAAAGGATGTTTTTGAGGAAAATGTCGGTAAAGATTTTATACAAGCACGTCTTGAGAGAGACCAGAAATATATTCAATCAAGAGAAGAGCGAGGCCAGCTTACGCCTGTTGAAGCAGATTATTGGGAGCGTGAAGTGGAAAAAATACCGGAATATCAATATGGTTATCACAAAGGCTGGGACATGATTTTAGATGCACTGACATGGCCTGTTCTGATTATGATGATTATTTGCATCGGAATCGCACCGATTTTTTCCGGGGAATATCAATCAAAATGCGACTCGCTAATACTATGTATGAAATATGGAAAAAGCAAATTGATTTTTGCCAAAATCATTACAGTGTGGCTATTTACGACCTGTGTATACTGGGGAATTACGTTAATTTATTCAGCAGTATATCTTGGCCTTCTAGGAGCTGATGGAGCAGCCCTACCAATCCAATTAAAATATCCTGCAGTATCCGTGGGATATCATTTAACAATGGGAGAGGCAGTTATTTATGCATTGGTTTTAGCATATTTCTTTACTCTGGGGATAGTGGGAATAACGCTTTTAATGTCTGCATTACTAAAAAACACATATGGAGTTATTATTATTGCTTTTCTTTTAATAATCATCCCCACCTTTTTATCACCAGATACCGGAGGATATACTTGGAGTCGTATATTGTCTTTATTCCCATCCAAAATTGCAGATTTCTCTTTCCAGTCCTATACTGCCTACAGTATAGGAAATGTGGTAATAAGGTGGCCAGATATGGCAATGATAGTAAACGGCGCCGGAGCTGTTATATTTTCTGCGATGAGTTATTGGATTTTTAGAAAACACCAAGTTAATAAATAAGTTGTAGATGATGAATATAAGCCGATAACTGAAATAATATGTCGTTAATTTGTAGTCATTTGAAAGCTGGTGAGAGATGAGGCAAATTGAAATCATCCTCCGTACCACGGATCCAGCTGGAAAGGTGACAGAGCAGATCCTGGCAAAATTCGATACAGAGAAGCCAGCGACAGAGAGTGATGAGGTTCTTCAGTATTCCGGTCTTCGCATAGATCCAGACAAGCACCAGGTTTCTTACCAGGGGAGCGTGCTTCCGTTGACGGAAACGTATGAATTTCAGACACTGGTTTATCTCTCCAGTCAGCCAGGAAGAGTTTTCACGAAAGAGCAGATTTACCAGGCAGTCTGGAAGGAGGAGCCGGTGGATGTAAGCAGTGCGGTATTCTGTGTCATTGCAAATATCCGCCAGAAGTTGCGGAAGGTTACAAAGAAAGAATATATCCAGACGGTGTGGGGAGTTGGATACAAGTTTGTAGATGTCCCAGGGGAGTGAGCCCCTGGGATTTTCTAATAGTATAGTAATTAGGGTGTATTTTTGATATTATGAATAGCAAAGGATTACAATTTGAGGAGATATTGCGTATGCAGATATTTTATGGAGAGAAAGATATAGATTATAACAACCCAAATGGATATGCTTTTCTTAACTGGCGTTTCGATGATTCTATGGGAGGTAATAATAAAGAAAATCCATTTCAAGGAATTAGTGATAATTTTGAAATGGGGAAAGCATACATGGCAAATGCCGTCATAGCCTTATATTCTATTATATATAGCCATAACCCTCAAAATATGGCAGATACAATGGTGTTCCCTGTTTTATTTAGTGTGTGGCATGGAGTGGAATTATGGCTGAAAAGTAGTATCTATGCGATAAGTTTGATAACTAATACGGAGACTAAAATGAATCAAAATCATAATATTAAGGATTATTTAGATGCATTACGAGAAAGATTAAGCGAATTAAATATGAATTCTACAGAAAAAATGGCATTATCAGAAGTGGTAGAATTAGTTGAAGAGTTCAAACGTGTAGATGCTCGTTTTGATTTTGCAAGATATTCATTTGATAGAAAAGGAAATTATCAATTTTATAATGCTCCTGTTGGGGATGACAAACAATGGCAAAAGGGGTTAGCGACTGATATACAAGCGGTGCCAAATACGTGTATTAAACTGGATTCATTATTTAATCTGATTTTAGGGATTACAGATCATTTTCGAGATTTTGTGGAATATTTAATATTGGTTATTACAGAAGGTGGAAAATTGTCAGATGATTATTATGAGGCACACATAAAAATTTGCAAGAATTTTGAAAAAAAGTTAGATGATAAGATTGAGGATGAACCCGATCCTCTGAGACAAATTATACGAGCAATTAATTTATACATCTTGTGAAAAGATAAGAGACGGTTTCGTTTCTGACGAGAAATGGTCCTGTACACCTGATTGATTCCAGTTGTACAGGACATTCTTTATTCTTCTGCAGCTACTTCTATCAGTTCTTCGTAACCAATCAGCGCCGGATCGTGAAACGCTTTTCCTGAATTTTCTTCCAGCGTGCGTTCTTTCTTAAAATAGAGCCGATAACTGTGGCCAGCCAGAAGCCGGGTATTTTTTTCCAGGCTGAAGCGGTATTCTTTCCCGTCTGCAGTACGGAAAAGCACCTGTTGGTTTCGAGTGAGGGGCGATTTCTCCCGCTTAACACAGGTGCCTTCCAGGATCAGGTAGTCTTCCGTCTTGATGGTACGATATAAAAGAAGGAAGCGGATGATGCAGCACACTCCAAGAAGCAGGCTCATGACCAGCAGGATGGTATCCTTCTGAGACAGGGCATAAACGCCTCCAAACAGGACACAGAAAAGGCCGACTGCACAGATGGCAGCCAGCCGGGTGAATAATGGTTTCGGCATAGGGTTCTCCTTTCGGATCAAATCTTCTGGAACAGGATCTTCTGGTTCAGGTACAGGTTGCTGACCGCTTGCAGGATGGGATACTGGGCGTGGGTGATCTGCACGGTATCCGTAAGGGTGCTGCAGGTGTCTTCCGGCGAGGTGTAGAGCTTTTCCAGGATATCCTCTTCCTTCCGGATCAGGACGCCCCGCTCCATACTGAGCAGCAGCTCTGCCGTGGACAGAGACGCTTTCCCTGCAAGAGCCAGGACTTCCCGCTCCGTGGGCGTACATTTTGTCTTACGCAGGAGCCGGGGGATATCTTTCAGACGTACCTGCCTTTTGGTGTAGAGCAGGAATACGCTGGCAAGCCGGGGAAGAAAACGGTCCTCAACGGGCGTGATGGTCAGCGTCCCCAAAAGCCGGTACAGGGCATCCACGGCGCTTACCCCCATCCCTTTTACCAGAAGCCCCCGCAGGAGCAGACGGTTCAGGTAATGGGACAGCGGCAGGGAAATGGACTGGCCGGAGTCTGCACAGTTCTTTTCAAACAGACGCTCCAGTTCCGGATAAGTCAGGATCTGGAAGGCCAGGCAGCTCCACACCAGAAGCTCCTCTTTGGACATCCCGTATTCCTTCTGGTTGTTGATCACATGGGGGACCGGTTTCCCGTTCACATTTACAAACTGAAGACTGCCGACAGCGGTATAGAGCGTAAGCATAAAAGTTCCTCCTTTATTGTTCAGGATAACAGAGCGCACAGCGCTGCATCCTGCTGTAAAAATCTGCGGGCTTTGCTCTGCCAGGCCCGGATATGGTTGGAAGGCACCTGGTAGTGAGCGGACAGTTCCTTGGCCGAGTAACCCTCAAGCTGGAAGCAGAGGGCCTCAATGCCTTTTTGGATGGTGCTGCACTGGGAGGCTTTGAGCGTCTCCAGATAAGCACCTGCCGCCGTATCCTTCAGTGCCAGGGGCGCTGCATCCGGCATTGCTTCCTGCTCCTGGCCAATCTGCAGGGCCGGCATAGCATCCAGCAGATCTTCCTGCAGCGGGCAGAAAAGATCTTTTCCCCGGATTTCGTGACGCCAGGAGTCATAAATGGCATTGCGGATAGCAGCTGCAGCGTATGGAGTGAAGGGGAGCCCTTCCCCGCAGGAGACGGCTGCCCGGCACAGGGCCAGGTATCCGATCTGGCAAAGTTCCTGCCGCTGCTCGCTGGTTAAAGGGCTTCCGTTTGTCATTGAGCGGATGATCTTTGGGACCAGATCCATATGATCTTCCGCCAGCTGCTTCTGGGCGGGTGTCATGGGCTTTACCATCGCATTTCCCTCCCTTCAGCCTGCCGCCTGGAGGCGGGGCCGCTGGTGTGCCAGAAGTTTTTTGGACTCCCGGATCACCTGGTCGCACATATAGTTCCCGAACATCCCGATGTGCGCCTGCTCATCGGAGAGGCAGAACTTGTCCGCCATCCAGTGATAGGCGTCAGGACGGCTTAAGATTCCCCTCAGCCAGATCTGGTCGAAAATCTGATGTGCCAGCATCCGTTTCTTCCGAAGTTCCTGGTCTGCCAGCGTGCCTTTGGGGATCCGGGTTCCGGGATGGACACCTACATAGGCGTCACATTTGGGATAGTTGCTGCATACATAAACCTTGCCGCCATAGGACTTCTCCCCATAGACGAAGGAAGCGTCCCGAAGGATAGCAGTGCCGCCGCAGTATGGACAGCGGATGGATTTCTTATGTTTCATAGTCTGTTCACCTCAATTTCATGCGTATGACATAAGTACGACATACGTTTATCATTCTCTACGTATTGCTTACTTATAGTGTAAGGATAAAGGTGACAGATGCCCATAGGATGAGCGCCGAAACTGGTCCCAGATTCGGACCAAATGGCACGTTTCACCATTTTTACGGCCAGTCCGAGTAAAAGATGGCCTTGATCAGCGGAAACAGGCCGCTGTCCGTGAAGCGCTCATAGTTGACTGGTGTGAAGAGGAATCCGGCGCAGAAGATACGCACCAGAAACAGGATCACCAGAACCTTGCAGACCAGGTAGAGCCGCATGGCGCGGGGCGTCCAGGGCTTTGTGGGGCGGAACTTCCGGTACAGGATATACAGCATGGGGAGAAAGATCAGGGTGGTAAATGCCCTGTCGATCCAGCAGATAATCAGAATCAGATAACTCATGTGATGCTCCTCCTTTCGTTTTCTTACTTATCCTATACGTAGAAGCCCCGCAAAACGCAACTTTACCAGTCATAGCAGGCTGCCTCCTGGAGACGCAGCAGTGCCTCCGGAAGACAGGGGGCTTCAAGCAGCCCTTCTTTTTCCAGATAGGGCCGATACAGGGAGGTAAACTGCTCCATGGTCAATGCGCCGGCGCACTCGGTGGGCTCCGGAAGCCGGGCGAAAAGAAGCCTGGCATCCCTCATGGGGAGGATACAGGGTTTCCCCTCCGGATCCGGATGGTATAAAAAGTCCGGCTGTCTGCAATATCCCGGAGTTTTGCAGGAAACGCAGCGCACATATACGCACTGGTGCCAGTTTCCCTCACAGCAGTCCAGAAAATGGCGGATATGTTTGGCATCCGCCGTACAGTGGGTTCGTTCCATATCTGTCACCTTCCATAGAAACAGGCGGCCCAGTAATAGGAACCGCCTGTCAGAGTCAATGTGTGGGTTATTGGTTATCCTTCTGTTTCCGTCTGTGCAGATACAGGACGGTCAGTGCTCCGGCAAGGACAAGAGCGCCTGCCCCGATGCCGAGGTAAAGAAGGATGGGTGCATCATCCCCGGTCTTGACCGGATTAGAAACGGAAGGTGTTTCCGTCGGTTCTTCCGGTACTTCCGGAGGATTTTCAGAAAGATGCACGGTCTGTCCCGCATCGTCGATATCCCGGTGTGAGCAGATCTCCCGCTGTGTCCCGTCTGCATCTACATAGTAGAGGGTTTCAAAGACAACCAGGGATTTCCCTGCAAGGGAGCTGCCGTCTAAAGTAAAGAGAACTTCTACGGAGCCGCTTCGCTCTTCCGGTGTAAATGCGGTTTCTGCCGTAACCGGCTTGCCGTCAAGAAGCAGTTCTGCACCGGTTTCCTGATCCATCAGCACACCCTTTAAGAGATAGGATGCCCCGGGAATCAGGTTTTCATAGGAAACGGTATCCTTGATGGTCACTTCACTGTCGGCCAGGATCTCCTGATCCCCGTCCTCTCCGTCTGTGGCAGAGGTGCCGATCTGCGGGAAGTAGATACTTTGCGGATCTGAGGAAATTTCCCTGTGGGATGCAATGATTTGATCTTTATAAAGGATTTCCTCGAAGACGACCAGTGTTTTTCCGGCCAGTGCCTCTGCGTTAAACGTAAAGGTCAGCTCGGTGGTTCCGGAAGTCTCCTCCGGGGTAAATTCTGCTTCAGCCGTCACGGGCTTCTCATCGATCAGCAGCTCTTCGCCGGTTTCCTGATCCATCAGCGTGCCGCGGATCGTGAAGGTTTCCCCGGCAATAAGGTTCGTATATTCCGCCACATCCGTAATGGATGCTTCCGCTTTTGCAAGCCCGGTCTGGTTTCCAAGCTCCGGATTTGCTGCAGTGGTGCTGACAGAAGGCAGAACCAGCGTCTGCTCCGGTGAATCGAGATCCTGGTGGGAAGCGATTTCTTCCTCCCCATAATACAGGGACTCAAAAACAACCAGTGTCTTACCTGCCGCTTCCGTGGCGTTGAAAGTGAACTCCACATCCACGGTCCCTTCCGTGCTTTCCGGTGTAAAGGTCAGCTCAGAAGTCACGGTTTCCCCGTCAATCTCCAATGCTTCCCCGGTTTCTTTATCCATCAGGATTCCCTGCAGGGTAAGCTCTTCTCCGGCGGGTACGTTGGAATAGGACACCGTATCAATGAGTGTTACCTCTTCATCTGCGTGAGCCATCTGAAGGCCGGTTTCGGAATCTTTCACCTGAGTACCAATCCCCGGGAAGAAGATGGACTGGTCCTGATCCTCGATATCGGCGTGAACAGCCATTTTCAGGTCATCCTGCCACAGTTCCTCGAAGCAGACCACGGTGGTTCCGCCAAGGCCCGTAGCGTCAAAGGTAAATTCTACTTCCACGCTGCCGGTAGATTTTTTCGCCGTAAAGGTCGTCTCTGCCGTGACCGGTTTTCCATCAATCTCAAAAGGTTCCCCGGTTTCTTTGTTCATGAGCGTGCCGACTACCCGGTACTCCACACCTTTTTTCAGCCCTTCATACTCAACCGTGTCCACAATCGTTACCTTATCATCCGGTTTTGCCATATGGGAGCCGCCTTCTTTATCCAGTGCAGTGGTGGCAATCTCCACCTTGTCATTAGTCAGCGTCCCCAGGTCGATGGTAACGGAATCCCGGTACACTTCTACATCAAAGGTAAGAAGGTTTCGGCCTTCATTGGCTTCACAGCGCTGCTCTTCAATGGTATAGGTATCATAGATCAGGGCGCCTTTGGAGTCATCCGGCTCGGGGGTGCCGAACCAGATACCGTCTTCCGCAGTCTCGCCCCGGTTGGTATTGGAGGTATGTTTGTTCCACTCTGCGGATGTGCTGGCGTATCCATTCTGGTCGGTCACGATGGTATGGCTCTCGCCGGTTGTTTTAGAAGTAATAGTAAACGGTACGCCTGCGAGACGGGACAGATCCCCGTCACTGACTTTAACAAGCTCCAGATCCCCACGGATGACCTGGTTTTCAATGGATGAGCCGGTTTCGGTCAGTTCCACGATCTTGCCGTCTTCCGTGATGTCAAATTCCAGGGAGATACGGCCCTCGTTCAGATACCCTTCCGGTGCTTTTGTCTCATCCACCCGGTAATGGCCGTAAGGCAGGGCATCTTTCGCCGTGGAAGCCAGCCCCTTCTCATCCGTCACAAGCGTCAGGACGATTTCCCCGTTTTCGTAGGTTTCCCCGTCCACGATTACCGGATTGGCATTTAAGCTGGTGATGGTAAATTCTGCGCCTTCCAAGGTAGCACCGCCCTGAGCGGCAGCTTTCCCGGTTTCGATGTCACGTTTCTGCACTTTGACACCGCCCCGGATGATCTGGTTTGAGATGGAACTGTCTTCTCCAGTCAGGTCCACCATTTCCCCGTTCTTAGAGATGGTAAACTCAGCGGAGAGGGTGCCTTCCCCTAAATAACCGGTGGGAGGCGTCACTTCATCTACACGGTAACTACCGTAAGGCAGAGCGTCCGCAGCAGTGGATGCCAGTCCAGAGGCATCGGTCTTGATGGTCAGGACGACTTCATCCTTCTGATAGGTCGTTCCATCGACGACTACCGGGTTCTCATTTAATGAGGTGATGGCAAACTCAGCGCCTTCCAGTGTAGCGCCGCCCTGGGGCGTGGTGCCGCCGGTTTCCAGATCTCGTTTCTGTACTTTGACACCGCCCCGGATGACAGCATCCGGTACATCCGGCGCCTGGTAAGCAGAGACAGTTTCTTCCGTACCGCTGCTGGAAATCGGCAGAACGAACACCGTTTCATTGAGCTGGTAGCCTGCTGGCGCTTTGGTTTCCTGGATGGTCACGGTTCCAAGAGGCACGCACAGCGTTTTGCCGTCGCTTGCGTAGTAGAACGCATCTCCGCTGACCTTGTATTCCTCCGTAAAGGAAATCTCCCCGTCTTCTCCTGTACGGAATACCCAGGTGCGGGCAGGCTCACTGCCGCCTGCAGCCGGATCCGTATCGGAGATGGTGGTGTAGAACTTCACGGTAAACTCCGCATCCTTCAGGCTGGCAGCGCCCTGGGGAATGGCATCCTTTAAGTCTGCATCCAGCTTCTGAAGCACCAGGGAGAGGGGATTATTCTGGGGGATTTCCTTGACCTCTGCTTTTGCTGTTTCATTGGAAGAAACGGTCACATCATAGGCATTGGTATCCAGGGCGTATCCAGGAGACGGAGAAAGCTCTTTGATCGTGTAGCTGCCGACCTCAAGATCTCCGGATTTGGCATAGCCATTCTCATCGGTGGTCAATGTCTCTACCAGGTTGCTGCCCTGATAGATGCCATACTGAGCGCCTTTTAAGCTGTAATTGCCGTTCCCGTCAGAAACGGAGCTGTTTGCCGTGGATTTCTGGATCTCGATCCAGCCGTAGGGCTTTTCGTACCAGCATCCCGCTACGGTCTGGTTGCTGTCAGACGGAATGATAAAGGCACGGAAGGAGTCCGGCGGCGCAGGCAGTCCCTGGATCGCATTGGCGATCTCCACCGCCTTATCAATGTAGCTTTGGGGCGCGCCATAAAAGGCTCCGCTTCCGGCGTCGTAATTGCTGTACACATAGGAAGCCACCAGATGACCGATTACGTAGCGGTCATTTTCAGACCAGCCGCTTAAATAGGTGCCGGCGATGTTCTGATCTTCATAGCCGTAACCGCCGGGCAGGTAGTAGAGCGCTTTGCGGAGCGCAGAGTCTTTTCCCAGCAGGTCGTACTGATAACTGCCCGCCGCCGGCGTTCTCTTCATGGGCTGGACACAGTAGGCCGTGCCGTTGTTATCCACAGACATCTTTGTGGTGTAGTAATCGCCATAAGAGATTAATTCACCGGTCTGGAAATTAAGGGTTCCATCCGCCGCATGGGCTGTCATGGGGCTTGTGATGGCTGTCCCCGCAAGGACGATGGCTGCCATCAGGAAAGCGAAACAGCGGCGGAGGATGTGGGTTTTGATTCGTTTCATAAGTCTCCTCCTTTTCAAAAGGTACAGGGGAATGAAAAAAGGAAGTGCCTGCCCTGCATCAGACACTCCCCATGGGTTGCTTTGGCATCGTTACCCGGCTGCTTTTTGTCTGTGCCGTTCCAGGATCTCCAGAAGTTCCTGCCGGTCTGTGGTGATCAGCTCTTTTTCCAGGGCGGATGCCTTAAATTCCACAGTAATGTTATTGTTATTCGTGGATATCAGACCATTGCCCCGCTGGAAGTGTGTAATGTTCATCACCTCCGTTTCCGAGAGATGCAGGATCTGTTTCACCCGCTGCGCCTCTTCGTCTTCCAGGTTCAGGACAAGTTTAGTCTTGCAGTTGTTTATGATTCCCTTTCCGTACTTGCCGTCGTCCAGGGCAAAAAAGTCGTTTAAGTCCTGCGTTGCAAAGACGGCAGAACCGCCGTATCCCCGGATGATCTTGGCGATCTCCAGGACAAATTCCGCAGCCAGGCGGTTGCTGGACGCACCGATGAGCTGCCAGACCTCATCCACGAAGATGGCTTTTTCCTCCGTTCGGTTCTCCTTTGCGATATCCCAGACATAATCCAAGACGGTAAACATGCCCACTGTCAATAGATCCCCGGTCAGCTCGGAAATATCGAGCACCGTATACTTATTGGTCAGATCCACGTTGGTTTCCTGGTTAAAAGAGGAAGCAGAGCCGTGGACCAGCCGGTTTAAGATGTGGGCCATGCGTTTCGTGTCATCGCTTTCCATCAGGATATCGTAGACATCCTCCAGGATCGGCATGGGTTTATACCGGTCCGGATGAGCCGGATCGATCAGGGATTCGTTTTTGTGGGTGATCCCCTTTTTGGCATAGGTCTTGATCAGCGCCTCATCGAGAAGCTGCCGCTCCTCATGAGTCATGTCCGGGATGAGCAGGCTGAAGAAGATATGCAGCTTCTGGATCTTCCCGGCCAGTGCCGAGTTGTCCATGGAAGGACCGTCCAGCAGCTCATTGACGGAGTTATCCGTTTTCCGGATCTCCATGATGTTGATGCAGTTCCGGCTGGCGGGGGAAATCTGGATGAACTCCCCGCCGATATTCTTGCAGGCCCGGTAGAACTCATGCCCTTTCAGCGGCGCTATGATGAAGACTTTGATGTTCTTGCGCCGCATCCGGGTGGCAAAAAGCTGCATGGTAAAGGTTTTCCCTGCACCGGAGCAGCCCAGGATCGCCACGTTGGCATTTTTGTACTGCCTGGAATCAAAGATATCCGCAATGACAAGGCTGTTGTTGTGCTTGTTGACACCAAATAGAATCCCGTTGTCATCACAGATGGAGTAGCTGACAAAAGGATAGCAGCTTGCCGCCCCGCTGGTTAAAACGTTCCGCCTGGAAAGCTGATACAGCTTCTTATCCAGAGATGCCAGGGGCAGCGTGGATAAAAAGCCCTGCTCCTGCAGAAAGTAGCAGGTTCTCAGGTCCATGTCCTGGGAGATCAGGAGCTTTTTCATCTCCTGTACCCGCCACTGCAGTTCCTCTAAAGTAGAGGCTGTGACGGTAATGAGAAGGCTCATGTAATAGAAGTCCTCATTATTCGCCAGCCCCTGTTTTAAGAAATAACCGGAGCGGATGGCGGAATCCAGGTCGTCATAGTCGGTATTGGTATCCGAGGCGTCCTTGATCTTGGAACGGTTGATCCGGATCTGTTGTCCCAACCGCTGCTGGATCTTATCCTTTGGCTGCCGGTGGAGGTAAAAATCCACGTCAATGCCTTCCCCGGCGTTTACCAAAAGAGACAGCCACCCCGGCACCACCCGGCTTTTGTAGCCGGATGACGGTACGTACAGATAGGAGTGGTAGACCCCGTTGATCAGCACATAGCTGGAGTGCCTGAAATCCAGGGCTTCCGGTGAGAGAAATTCACTGATGCGGATGTCCTCGTCGGGCCGGTTCTCTTTGGCGTACCGTGCTAGTACGGAAGCAATGCGCTCCTGTAAGGGATGGGTGGCGCAAAGGGAGCGGTTTAAGAGGGTGTACAAAACATCCGTGGTAAACTCATCCGGATTTTCATGCCCTGTCACCTCATTGCCACACTGGTACAGGAAGGTCTTGGCTGTCTGCGCCGTCGTTTCAAGAGACTCTAAGATCTCCCGTTCCGTCACCTTCCGGTTGACGTTAAAAGGTTCATATTCCATAACAAGGAAGAACCGCCGGGAAACGGCCTCCCTGGAACTTAGGTTCCGGACAAACTTCAGGTAATCCTCCTGCAGCTCCCGGCACCGGGGATCCGTTTCATTTTCCAGCTCCTGTCTGGATTTCTCCAGATGCTGGTTGATGTCCGCCCGTTTGGAGATCATCTTGATCTGCAGCTTTACCGGGCTGATCTTCAGGTAGCTGATAAAGCTGTAGATGATCCCCATCTGCTCCCTGGCACTTCGTAAGAGGAAGTTGATGGGCTCGACTTCCAGGATTTTTACATACCGTCCATCCGTTGTGTAAATGACACCGTGGGCAATCTTTTCAATCGGAAGATAGTCCTCTATGGTCTGTAACTTCCGTTTCTTTTTCCTGGCGGAAGATTGGGAAGCTGTCTGACTGGATTTTAAAGCACTTTTTGGTACTGCCTTATCTTCCTGCGTCTCCCTTGCCTTCCGGGCTTCTGCTTTGCGGGCAGCTTTCGCCTGCCGTGCAGCAAGGCGGGCGTCCTGTGCAGCCTGTTTCTTTTTGGCACGGAGCTTTTCCTTCTCCGCCCGCTCTTCCCGGCGCTTTGCTATCTTTGCGCATTTCTGCTCATAGGCTAACTGCCGGATATCTTCTCTGGCCTGCCTGCGGATGCCCCGCCGGGTGGAGGTATCGAAGGATTTATGCTCACGAACCTTTGGCTCCCGTTTCTTTTTCCGTTTCGTTTTCCCAGAAGGAGTGGGGGAAGGGGAGCCGGACAGATCCTGCTGGGGCGCCTCTTTCGTGGGAGGTGCATCGTCCTGCTGACCGGCCCCCTCAAAAGGGGGAGAATCCTCCAAAGAGCCCTTTTTCGTTTTCTTCCGCCGTTCCCGTTTGGCAGGCTTTTTTGCTTCTTTCGTGCCAGGCTGCTTCTGCCGTTTCCTCTTTGGCTCCGGCATTGCGTCAGAGCGGTAAACCACCCGCCGGTTCTTCAAAAAGCGAAGGGCGTTCATAAGGAAAGCAGTGATGCTCTCTCCTCCGATCCCGATGAGGGATACCATGGCCGCCGGAAGGGCAGTCATGCACAGGATGATGATGCGGGTAGTCAGGGAAAACGGCAGGTGGACCACCGGCACCCCGATCAGCAGGGCGAAAATAATGGCTTCAATGGCATTGCGGATGTCAAAGGTGCCGTTTAAGATCTTGCCCTTTTCGATGAAGTTTGGCGGGATAAAGGAGGTCCGCTGCTCATCCGGATTGCTCATGGCAGCACCTCCTCTCCGTCCTGGGTGTTCTGTGCGGGATCCGCAGCATTTGCGGAAGTTCCGCTTTGCGTAGTTCCCGTTTCTTCTGTCCCGGTATCCGGTGCAGGTGATTCCGGTGCGGTCACATCCGCATAGCCGCCTTCCTGGCGCTGCTCCACTTCACTGCTGGAGACAGAAGGGAGGGTATCCACTACCGGTTTTTCATAGGTTTTTCCAGATGTCCCCAGCACCGTCCGCTCCTCTCCAAAAGAAAAAGCACCCGTCATGGTGTCATAGAACACTGGAAGGGTGCTGTCATCGGACAGGAGAAAATGCAGTTCAACTGTGGTAGTATCCGGATACCCGGTTTCATCCGGCAGATATTCTGCCGATGTAATGTCTGTCCGCCCGATAAGAGTAAGATATAGCGGAAACTGCTCCTTTAGGGATGCAGTCTGGGCGGAGGAGAAGAACTGGCTCAGCTCTTCAAAGGATAAAAAGTCCATCTCGGTCAGCTCCTCTGGCTGTGTTGTCTCTTCCTGGGTGGCGGCCTCTTCCTGTGCCTCTGGATCCGGTGTTTCCTTTTGTTCCCGGAGCTTGGAGGGAAGAAAGATGGCGACCAATAGGAGAAAGAGCATCAGGAGGATGGACAAGATCAGTTTTAATCTGCTCATAAGTGCTCCTCTATTTCTTCTCGAAAATCCAATACTGCGAGGAAGTCGCATGGATTTCCGTCATCATGTCAAATGCACGGTTCACATAGTTCTTGGAGTCGTTATCATTGGGATCGTTTACCAGCACCTTCCCGTCCGCAGTCAGCCCCCGCAGGACAATAAAATGCCCCCCGGACGTGAATAATCCGGGACTCTGGGAGGAGATGACCGGACGGCCTTCTGATAACGCCTGCAGCACCGCATTGGCATCCGTGGTCTGGGTGACGCTTCCGCATCCGAAATGAGAAGCCGCCGCCTGGAAATAGGACCAGTAGGTGCCTTCCCCCGCCTTATAATAGGAATTGCCGCACCAGGCGACTGCATCCACCGGAGTAATGGTGCTGCCAGTCAGGTAGCTTGCTACCATGGCAAAGGCGGTAGGCCCGCAGCCGCAGTCCGCAATGGAGCCGGTGCCGTAAGGGATGTTTCCGTATTCCGTCTGGATGTAGAGGGGGATCTGCATCCCGTTCGCCGGGTAAGTGCCGCCGGTATTCAGTACCTGGTAATAGCGCAGGACATGATCCACGTACTCCTTGTCCCCGTAGATGGAATAGTTCCAGCCGGGCCGGGCGCACATCATGTCGGAGTAGGCAATGGCGTTTTCCTTTGTGTAGCCGCCGTCCCGTTCCATGGCCCAGTCGATGTAGGCGGAACCGTAATTGTATCCCTGGAGGGCCAGCTTGATCCGATCCAGGTCCGTCGGCCCGGTGCATCCGGCTTTTGTCAGCACATCCCGCAGTGCCTGGATCCCGCACTCAATGGAGTATTCCGGATCGGTGATCGTGCCGGGGCCTCTGGGAAACCGGGTATTATATCCGCTTTCCGATGCCTGCATGGGATCGCTTCCCCGTCCGCCGGATTCCTGCATCATGACGGCAAGGATCAGCTCCACGTAATCGCTCATCCCGTACCGGGCGGCAATCTCGGATACCAGTGGCCGGTAGGCAAGCACCTCATCACTTAAGTTGATCGCCATAGCCGTTCCGGAGGCAGCGCCAAAAAAGAGCGTCAGGTTACTGGCATAGTTTTCTGCCAGTTCCTTCTGCTCCTCGGTCAAGTGAAATACATGGTCAGCAAAATAGGCGTCCCCGGCAAAGAATACGGTATAGGTATAGCGGGTAAAGGTAACGGTTTCCGTCTGAGGCGCTTCCCCTTCTGCGGTTTCCGTCTCCACTTCCACAGAAACGGTTTCTTCCGCTACATCATAAGAAAAAAGCCCGTCCTTGTTTTCCCGGATCAGGCTTTGGAGTTTGTCAATATTGATATTTTCATAATCATCCTGGCTCGCACAGAACTGGGAGATTAAAAGATGGGCATTGACCGCTATGGTCGTCTCATAGGGATCTACGATCTGTACAGTGGAGCCCTCCGGAAGAGCGACAATGGCAGCGTTGATCTCTTCTAAAAGATCCGCATGGCTTTCTTCCAGGACTTCAACAATCGCCTGCCTGGCGTTCTGGATATTTTCATTGATCAGGGCATTGCTGTTTAAAGCCCCGGTGTTTTCTGTCAGGGATCCGAAGATCAGCCCTGGCAGCATCAGGATGAATAGCACGGGAAGCAGTAAAAACCCCAGGATAACGGCTCCGGCTTTCAATAGGGTATGCCGGTTTGCGATGGCAGCACTGATGGCTGCTGTAAAGGGACCGGCTGCCGCACCCGCCACGGTCTTGGACAGATGGGCGGCGGTCTTCATAGCATGTAAGTGGGAGGCTGCACTGGTGCCTACATCGACAGCTTCCCCAAGGCCGGAGCTTTGCTCCGCCATTTACATCCGGTCCTTTCGCTGGGGTGCCGGCGGCAGCTTCTGGACAATGGATTCGTTGTAGGCGACTTTTCCATTGCCAGCGTCATACGGTGTTTTCTCCACCGTATCCTGCGCATACTGCTTATACCAGGCAGCGCCGTCCACAGATTGGACCGTCTCAAAGCTGCCATGGGTAGGCGCCGCATATTGGTCAGCGCTGTAGAGGGCAAATTCCCGGCTGCCGGCATCCGTTTTTTCCACGCCGGTCATCCGTCCGCCGCCGATTTCCATGTTCGAGTAGGTGGCAGCATCCGGAGCAGAGGTGTCGATTCCCATGTAGGAGGCATAGGCTTTTGCCGCATCCTCCCCTTTGATAGAGCCGACCTGCCCGTAATTGCCCTGGGCGATATTGCTGATCACGTGATTGGCAAAGTCTCCGCCTTTCTTGAGCGAGGACTGATAGAGCATATTCCCGACGCTGGGCCCTTCCGAATAGTGGGTAGCAGCATTGACGGCTTCCCGCTGTACCTGGCGTCCCACTGCACCGGCAAGCCCTCCGGAGAGAAAGCTGCCGCCAACGGCTGCGCTTCCGGGAGAGGATGCCCTGCGGTATCCGCCGCCACCACCATGCCCATGGAAGGCTCCGGCAAGGCCCCGGCCTGCAATGAGCAGCTCCGCCATCATGTTCCCGCCGGTGTTTCCTACATTAATCCCCAGGGATGCCATAAAGCTGTCGATCTTCTGGGAAACCTTGAGGAAAGCAATGGCACAGAGGAACCAGATGAACACATTTCCGGTCACGGCTTCCTTTCCCTGTTCTGCTACGGCTTCCTCCACCTGGGCTTCTGTCAGCTCTGCCGCAAAGACCGGCATGGAGCAGAACAAAACCAGGCAGGAAACCAGTACCAGGGCAGTGAGGATTGGTTTTTTGTATTTCATGGACTCCTCCTTTCATCAGAGTGATAACGGGTTTGCGAGGAAGGTGCCGACCATGCTGGTAAACAGCCGCAGGCACCAGGCGTTCATCAGTAGCAGGAAGAACTGTCCGCCCAGCATCCGGCACCAGGATTTGAAGATGTTCCCGGTGGACTGGGAGGCACCTGTGGCAAAGGCAACCGGCGCCGTGTAGACCAGCACTCCCAAAAGGATGTAGCGTTCCGCTGCCTCAAAGAGCAGCTTGATGTAATTCCACGCCAAAATCAAAACTAAAATCAGGGCGATAATCGCCACGGCTCCATTGGCGCATACACCCAGGATGACGGTGATGACTGAATTGAAGCTGGCAAAATCCAGGGAGGGAAGCTCCTCCGTTAAGATCCAGTCATAAGGCGTCCCGGCGATGCCAAGGAGCAGGTTCACGATGTCTTCCGCATAAAAGGCCAGGAAGATAAAAATAAAAGAACGGATGGAAAGTTTCAGGGGATCCTCCGCTTCGATTCCGGCACCCATGAAGTAGTTCTTGAAAAGCTGCCACACCCAGTTTAAGAGGATGAGGCCAAGAGCCAGTGCCAGAAACACATCGTACATGGTTTCAGCTGCAGGAAAATAGCGCAGGAACGTGTCCATGGAGCAGCCGAGGGCGCCCAGGACTGAAGTGGTGATCAGATCCAGGATGTTCATGACCTGTTCTGCGATCCATTCCACGATTCCGTCCAGTATTCCCATGTGGTTTCCTCCTTTCCGGGCTTATCCGCTGTATGTGCCTCCGGCAAAGAACGGGGTAATGTATGCCATAATAAAACCAAGGCCGTTCAGAATCGCCCAGGTAATGATGATCCGCTTCAGCCAGGCACGGCTCTCATCCACGGTCTTGCCGGATTTCGAGAAATTCATCAAAAGCAGCGCCACGGATGCGGTCACTACGGCGGCAATGGTGGATATGAGGACGATCTGGTTATAAACATCCTTCATGATCTCATTGGCCTTGTCCCACATATTGGAAGCAAGCACCGGCTGGACATTCGCTGCGATAAGCGTAAAGAGCAGGAAGGCTGCGTAGAGGTATTTCCCGTAGCAGACCGTCCGCTTTTTCTCCGGTGAAGAGTTTGCAGGTAACTGTTTCATGTATGACCTCCTTCATTGATCTTGAAAAAACGGACGGGATTGCTTTTCCCGCCCGTGCTTATAATTTCCTGCCTCAAAAAGCAAAAGCAGCCCGGTCAATGCGGACTACTTCTGCAAAGCCATATGAAGTTGTTGAAGGGAAACCTCCTTTCCCTGCACGAAAAAACGCAGCCAATCCGGGCGGGAGGCTGCCGCCTTTGGATGCGCTGCGTTTTTACTGCATATAATTTTGACAGTACCTATTGTAACACGGGGAAATTTACGGCACAATCGCAAAACCGTGCCAGTTTCGTGCGAAACCGGGAAGAATGTGTGCCACGTTCAGAACGAAGAGAAAGTGAAAATGTTTGGGGAGATAAATTATTCCGAACCTGGGAGATGGACATCCCGAAAGAAGGTGTTATAGTCCACCTGAAAGATCTGGGACAGACCAGCAAGGACCGAGATGCGGATGCTGTAGGTACCGCCTTCGATCTGAGAGTAGATGCTCCGGGTGATGTCGAGATCCATAAGCTGCAGTTTGGAAACCACCTGGTCCTGCGTCAGTTTCCGCTCCATACGGAGGGAGCGGATGGTTTCGCCAATCTGAATATTCTGTTTCAGTTTTTGTTCCATGAAAGAAGCCTCCTTTTTCGTGTTTCCGGGAGTATGCCGAAACCGATCTCGTGAATTTGCAATGTATTCATTGCAAAACCGCAGGGGCTTAGGCCCTGCGGTCAGTTCTGTTTCTCTACCAGGGAGGCTTTGGAGAGCAGCTCCTGGATCGTTTCGATGGTTTTGTTATCCAGGGAGCTGACATATTGGATGAGGTTTAAGGCAGCCGGTGACATCCTGTAATCATGCGCCTGGCATAAAAGCCAGCGATCCATAGACAGGCTGAAGGTTTTGGAAAGGACCATGGCAACTTCCAGAGATGGAAGTTGTTGTCCACGTTCAATCTTGGTATAGTATGAATAGGAAATGCCTGCTTTTTCTGCAGCATATTCCTGGGTGTATCCGAGCTGGAGCCGTCGTTCCTTCAGGATCCTGCCGATCCGCCTGATTTCAGATTGTTCCATGTTCTTTACACCCCCTTTCCATGTTTGCCTTTATGGTAAGACATAAATAGTGTCTGAACCACACACTATTTATGCTCATAACAGACACAAATAATGCTTGTTACAGACATAAATAAAGCGGGAGGAAGGACGATGCAGAAGGGAAAGTATTACCGGATGAGGAAAGAACTGGTATGGGGAGCGGGCATCCTGGCTGCCCTGCTTCTTATTTTCACAGTTTTTGGGAAAATGAAAGATACAGCAGATGCGCCGCAACAGGAGGAGTTCACTCCTATGGAGTTTAAAGAACTGCCAGCAGTCCAGTCGGAATTGTCGGATCCGGAGGGCTGTTATCTTTGCGGTACGGCACAGGAAAGCCTGATGGGATATTTCCGGCAGTTTGATGATCTGGGGATCATCAGCGTAAACCAGTGGTATGTGCTGGATTTCGGCATCCTGCCTTATGAGGAGGACGGAGCAGATACCAGTGGCACCAGGACTGCCATGACAGGCACAGGGGAAGGCGGAGACTTCTTTTCCAGCACACAGACACCCTCCCGTGGGATTTCCACGGTGGAAATCAGCTATGGGGAAGATAGCATCCTGAATGTGGAGAAGGCAAAAAACATTCTTTGCCAGGGATGCCTGGATAAGCTGCTCGCTGTCATGGAAACCTACGGACCAGAAGGGGAGGATCCAGAGCCCAGGGATCTCTGCCTGGTGGATTTTCAGACACTGGAGCTGTATTCCCTGCAGGAGCAGTATGCCAGCTACTACATCAGGGATTATTATGTACGGCTGGATCAGACGGAAGACGGGATGGAGGTGGAGGCGGTCTATGCGCCAGTGCGGGATTGACGGGAAATTCCATGGAAAATCAGGCAGGCTGCCACTATGCTATCCGGACCGCATATGGTATGATGAAAGTATTCTAAGGGAAGGGAGCGGGATGTGATGCAGGAGCAGGAATGTACGCTGGATCTGAATACAATCGAGGCGGCAGTCGCCGGGGAGAAATGGGCGCTGGAGAAGGTGCTGGCATATTATGCGGATTATATTGAAGAACTGGCGACAGTAGAAGTCGAACAGCCAGATGGAAGCGTGAAAAAGGTTGTGGATGAGGATTTAAAACAGCAGATCGGGATGAAGCTGCTGGAAGAGATCCCGAAGTTTCCGCTGGAGGAAGCGAAGAAACAGGCGGCGGAGGAATGAGAAGGAAATTGGAATTTGTGGTGATGAGGAAATGACAGAAGAAACTAAATTAAAAATAATGAATGAACTGCAACAGCATGGATATGCCATAAACAATATCAATGATTTGTTTAATATATCTCATAAAGATAGAAAACTTATTCCTTATTTGTTAGAATTGCTCGACTACTTATCTGATGAAAGAGATAAAGAATTTGTTGTACGTTGTTTAGGGGTAAAGGGATTTACAGAAGCAATACCGAAGTTGTTAACAGAGTTTAAAAGTGCAAAGAATAATTATTACCGTTGGGCGATTGCAAATTCAATCAATATTATACACAGTATGACAATAGAAAAAGAGCTGATCGAGTTGTCATCAAGCAAAAAATATGGTACTGGACGGCAAATGTTAGTGCTTTCTTTGGGAGAATATAAGTCGGATTTATCATTAAACTGTTTGGTCAGTCTCTTAAATGACGAAGAAGTAAGAGGTCACGCTTTACAGGCATTAGGAAAATGCGGAAATCCTGAAGTATTATCATATATTGAAATGTACTGTAATTCTGAGAATAATTGGATAAAGAAGGTAGCAATCAATGCAGCTAAAAAAATCAAAAGAAAATATCTATAAAGCCTAAATTGTAGTGCAGATAATTGGAAGTGTGAGAGGTGCTCTTTGAAATATTGAAAGGCAATTGCGATGGATAATTTTTTAAAGCTGAGCAATTCCACAATAGATACATACAATTATATGAGCATATTGTGGTAGTGACGCTCATAGATGGAACCACTATCGAAGGTCTATACAATGATGATTTTTATGAAGACGAGGCGATATTAATAAGTCATATAAACAGTTCAAATGTAGCAATAGTTAAGATAGATGATATACAGAAAATGGAATTGTCTCCTTTGGACTAAATAGCAAAGCTTTGTGATAATAAGTTATTGTGAACTATAACTTATTCAATAAATCTAAAACTGTAATTTGGAAGGAGTAATTTTATGACAAAAAAATCGAGGGCGTAAAATTTTCTGTGTCTATGGGAAAAATTCTTCTTTGATAAGAAACGGATATGTATAATTGCCTTGTCGGAACTTCTGCTTTTTGGCTGTCGAATTACTTATCTGTTTATA
>NZ_NFHH01000020.1 GCF_002161285.1 Blautia sp. An81
GATCCGATTTTTACAGAGGAACAACTGAACAGGATGAGCAGGGATGATATGCTTTCACTGGTAAAGATCATGCAGGGGCATTATCAGAAACAGAAAGAGGCCCTGGAAAAACAGGAAACAAGGATCCAGCTCCTGGAAGAGAAAACAAAGGAACTGGAATTCCTGAACGCCATGCTCTCGGACCGCCTTACCCTTGCCCAGAGGAAACGCTTTGGGGCGTCCAGCGAAAAATATGCGGACGGGTATACCCAGCTGGATCTTTTCAACGAGGCAGAGCAGGAAGCGGATCCCAATGCCCCGGAACCGGACCTGGAAGAGGTCCATCCGTCTTCTTACAAGAGGAAGAAACGTTCCGGCAAAAAGGAGGAAGACCTTTCCTCCTTTGAGACAACCGAAGTGATCGAGTACAAGCTGGCAGGGGCAGACCGTTACTGCCCGGACTGCAATACGAAATACAAGGTTGTCACAAAGGAAACCGTAAAACGGCTGAAATTCGTTCCCGCACGGTTTGAAGTCGTGGAAGAAGTGACCTTTGTATACAGCTGCCCGAAATGCGGAGCCATGAAGCGGCCGGAAAAAACACCGTCCCTTCTGAAAGGCAGCGTGGCAACGCCATCCCTGGTGGCGGGCATCATGAATGCCAAGTATGTAAACGGGATGCCGCTTGCACGTCAGGAACGGGAATTCGCCCGGTACGACCTGAACCTTTCCACAAAGACCATGGCGAACTGGATCATCCAATGCGCGGACCGGTATCTGCAGCCGCTCTACGCTCTGATGAAAGAAGAGCTGCTCCGGAGTAAATATTTACACGGAGACGAAACCCGGATCCAGGTGATTGATGAACCGGGCCAGAAGGGCTCCACCCAGAACTGGATGTGGGTCTATCTCACCGATGAATACAGCGGCTCACCCCGGATGGTCCTCTTCCAATATGAAAGGACCCGCGCCGGATATCATCCGGTGGAATTCCTTGGAGATCAGTTTGAGGGATATTTCACCTGCGATGGTTACCAGGCATACCACAGTCTCCCGGAAAGGATCACTGTAACGGGATGCATGGCCCATGCGAGACGCAGATTTGAGGAAGCCCTGACGGTACTGAAAAAGGATTTCACCAAAGAGCAGCTGAAGGAGACAACCGCATATCAGGCAATGGCACGGATCGGGATGCTCTATAAGATCGAGGAGATGATCCGTGACAAGTCACCGGAAGAACGGTATAAAGAGCGTCAAAAGCAGGCGAAACCGCTTTTAGAGGCTTTCTTTGAGTGGCTTCATACACTGGAGGATTCCGTAGACCGGTCTTCGTTGATCGGTGAAGCTGTCCTGTACACCCTGAACCAGGAAGTTTATCTGAAAAGATATCTGGAGGACGGACACTTAAGCATCGATAATCTGGCAGCGGAACGTGCACTGAAAAACTTTGCGACAGGGAGACGGAACTGGCTTTTCGCAAAGAGCATCCGTGGAGCGCAGGCCAGCGCGGCTGTATACAGCATCACGGAAACCGCCATGCTGAACGGGCTGAAACCCTACAATTATCTCACCTATGTGATGGAGCAGATGAAAGATCTTAGTCCATTCCCGGAAAAGGAAGCTATGCAGGAACTGCTTCCATGGTCCAAAAGCCTGCCGGCTGACTGCCGCAGCAAACTGAAAAAATGAGAGACTAATTTTCCCCCGGTAAATACTGGGGGATTTTCATATTTTGTCAAGATACGGATGATTACCTACTTACAATAAATTCTTAAGAAATTTCTTATACACATGAATTTTTCTTCTGAATATTGGTTTATTTATCCATGTATGGGGTTTTTTGGCGGATTTTTCCGTTAGAACTTTGCAATATCTTCTTTCTTACCCGGAGGGTATTGATTTGCAATCGGTTATCTAAATGATAAAGATACCGCAGTCTGCAAAAATATCTGTCTTCTGCAGACTACGGCGTTCGAAATGTTCTGTAAAATTTTATATGGATTTGAAAATTTTAAATACTGCTTCTCATCATTTCCCTGCCTTCACCATACATTCCTTCCGATAAAATGCCACTCCGTACTTCAAAATATCCTGATACCCTTCCCGGCGGAGTCCTTCCTCATACTTCTGCTCTTCGATCTGCCGGAGGGCCTCGTCACATTTTTTCTCCAGTTCCTGATAGGTCTTCGCCACTTTGAGCTCCAGGATCACTGCTTTTCCCCGGACGCTGGGGTATCTCACCAGGATGTCCGGCCTGCCCTTTCCCGATTCACGGTTGGACTGTACGATATAATTTCCCATAGGCCGCAGCAGCCCTGCCAGGAATCCATGGTAATAGCTCTCCTGATAATCATAAAAGCTGATGGTTTCCATGAGATTCTCCGAAAGGATCTCCGCCATCTTCTCTGTATCCCCTTTTAACAAACTCTCATACAGGGGCGTCAGTTCTTTCTTTTCTGTCTTCTTGTCAATCTTCTCTTCAAACCACCGGAGTACAGCGTTCTTATATATACCGCACCTCGCTGTTGGGGATCGCCATTTCCATGTAGATGGTCTCTCCCTCCTGTCTCTGGGAGATCTTCTTTAAATACCCGGTAAAGAACAGGAAATTCCACAGGTTGTCCTGGGTAGAGTGCATATCATCATAAGTAATATCTTCATGGATGGGCTTCTCGATGGTCCCGCCTTCGATCAGACCCTCAATCTCCTGCTTTACAGAGATGTCTGCATGTTCCACCAGATCTCTCACAATGCTGTTTGAACTGGTATTAGACCAATAGGGCTTGGCAAAGGCCTGTTTATTCTTATAGCAGGAATATACATAATTGATCACACTCCAGGGATTGTAGACCTCCGTCTCCCCGAACCGGTAACCGTCATACCATTTCTGCACCGTCTCCACTTCTTCCTGGGTGAAACCGAAGTGTTCCGCAAAGGTATCGTTGGTAATAGAGACTACATTCAGGTTATTCAGTCCGGTAAAGATGGATTCCCTGCTAATCCCCAGGCAGCCGGTGACTGCGGCAAACTCCAGATAATCATTGGTCTTCAGGGCGGACTCAAACAGGAACCGGATCAGGCTGACCATCCGGTCATAAAAGCCTCCAAAATAAGCGTTTTCCAGGGGAACGTCGTATTCGTCAATGAGGATCACTGACCTTTTGCCATAGACCTGGAAAAGACATTCTGACAAAAACCGCAAAGCTCCCAGGTACTCTTCCGGCTGGGCTTTCCATACAGCAAAACGCCGGAATTTTCCCGGTCTTCTTCCTGATCCAGAGAGTCCAGTATCTTGTCATGCCGTCGGTATTCTCTGGCGATCTCTTCTTTCAGACAATAAAATGCTTCCTCATAAGTAGCCTGTTTCATGGATTTTAATGTAACCGAGATCACCGGATATCTCCCCATATACTCCTTGTATTCTTCCCCTGCCTCCAGGATCTTTGTACCAGAAAAAAGTTTTTCTGTCTCCGGATATTCACAGTCCAGGAAATACCGGAGCATACTCATGTTCAGGGTCTTGCCGAAACGCCTGGGACGGGTAAAAAGATTCACTTTTCCCTTCATATCCAGCAGTTCTTTAATAAAAAGGGTTTTATCCACATAATAATAGCCATGAGTCATTAAGTCTTCGAAATTTTCTACGCCGATAGGCAGCGGCGTCCATGCCATAGAACAACCACCCCGGTAACTTCGGCAAGAAATATGAATAACGATAAATAATCTATTCTAAAATTCTATGAAGCGTCTTAACACCTCGAGTTATATACGTGCATACAGAAAGACCTTTAAGGAAATGCTCTCTTTCCTATAAAGGCCTTTCCGTTTTCCATTATCTCTCAGTGTTTTCTCATATCCGGATTTTTTCTTTGTAAATCACTTACAAGAACCTGCTTTCACCATACATTCCTTCTTATAAAAGGCCACCCCGCATTTCAGGATATCTTGATACCCCTCCCGGCGGAGTCCTTCCTCGTACTTCTGTTCTTCGATCTGGCGCAGGGCTTCGTTACATTTCTTCTCCAGATCCTGGTAGGTCTTCGCTACCTTGATTTCCAGGATTACCGCCTTCTCCCGGACGCTGGGATACCGCACCAGGATATCCGGCCTGCCCCTTCCCGATTGGACTGTATGATATAGTTTCCCATAGGCCGCACCTCGCTGTTGGAGATAGCCATCTCCATGTAGATGGTCTCTCCTTCCTGTCTCTGGAAAATCTTCTTTAAATACCCGGTAAAGAACAGGAACTTCCAAAACTTATTCCGGGTAGAGTGCACATCCTCATAGGTGATCACGCTCCAGGGATTATAGACCTCCGTCTCCCCGAAACGGTATCCATGCCATATTATCAGTCCCCTTTGCAAAATATTCTTGTCAAGGAATAATTCTTTTGTTATATTTAATTTGTTTACATAAATATGTCAAGAAATCTTTTCTTTGACTTACTGCCAAGTCGAGTGCCTGGCAGTTTTTCTATGTAAAGAGTTTCTGCTATACATCTTTCTGTTGGTTTAACATATACCCTGAAAAAGTAGTTGCTGGCAACTTACGCCTTTTAGCTAACATTTTATTCCAAATATTATTGCCTTCTGCTTCTGTTATCAGATTTCTTTTCAATGCTTCTACTAAAATTTCTCCTGTATCTATATGCTTCAAATTATACTTTTCAATATACGGAGCAATATCTCTGTAGTTGTTGCTTGCAAGAATCCCATTATAGGTTTTAGCCAATGCAATTCCGCCTGCTTCGCCATGACCAATACTCTTTTTGCCTTTTTCTCCACGTACAAGTTCAGCATACAATTTATATTCTTCGGTCCCTGTATCAATTGTTTTTATATATACATCCTTATTGCTAATCATTATGTCTGCACGCTGCTTAATGTGTGGAATGCTTGGATTGGACAGTTCATGATAAACCGGTTCCGGTAAAACAATTTTTCCTCCATAAAGTTCGTGTAATATACTGGTGTCGTTGATCCACAAAAATGCGGATAAACAATCTGTGTCAAAAAATAAATCGTCAGTCATTCAGATTAACTTCCTCCTCATCAAAATTGTATACTATATCCGCTCTATATGCATCCAACAAAAGTTCTTCTCTTTTTCCTTCGGAAATAAGTTCTTCTTTTGCCATCTTTTCAACTTTTCTAATATATTCACCAGTTGTAAAATATTGTTTATTTTTATCTGTAGAAAAATATAATTCTTTGCCATATCCCAGCTTGGCAGCTTCTGAGGAAACCGTAATAGCTTTATAATCATCAGCAGTATCATTGCTGAGCAGATTATCAGATACTAATCGATGAAGCATTGCCTGATGACTCACTTGAAAAAACTGTTCTGCATCAATTACCTTCTCAAGATTCCATTTTGCTTTATCCGGCTCATATTCTAGCAACGCATCATATGGCATCAATAAATAACTTGCAAATTGATCTGCTTCTTTTTCTGATTCTGATTTGTCACCACTCATACTCATTTCGCAAATTACTCGTTTCATATTTTCTTCATATAATACATGGTACAGTTCATGCGCCAGCGTAAACCTTTGTCTGCCATAAGAGGTTGTAGAATTTATACAGATAATAATATCTTCATTTTCTTTTGTACACATGCCGCTTATTCGTGATGACATTGGGTATCTAACTATCGTAATTTTTTTTTCTTTCCATCCATTAATGATAGAAAAAATATCAATTGGAGAATACCCATCCTCATTCCACATTCTTCGTGTTCTTAATGCTAATGAATTTAATTCCTGAGCTGTCTTCATAAATTTTAGTCTCCTATCATCTCATTCATATATCGAATGTTCATTACAATTTTATTGATTGCAGCTATACTTTCTAAATCTTCTGTCTGGATTCCATTAGAACGAAATGCAAAATTTAAGGGAATATGATCATCATCTTCTCCCATCAAATACGTATCTAGGCATCCAAACAAGTTACAAATTTTTTCAATTAGTGTAACATTTAAATTTCTCGTTCCATTTTCTAGTTTTGTAATCATTGTTTGATCCACATCTAAATAGTTCGCCAATTGTTCCTGTGTTATCTTGCTTTCTTTTCTAAGTTGTTTTAATCGAATATTTTTTGCTGTGCCCTCCATTTTTATTCTCCTTTCAAAAAACACTTTTCATGTTCACTTATATTATATAGCAGCAATGTCATATTTTCAATATATATATTCACATTTTTTATGACATGTATTGAATTTTATTTGACGCTTACCTACTGATATTCTCTTGGATCGATTGGCAGCACAATAAAAAAAGACGAATAGTTTAGGTATAGTTTAAAGAAGTGCCTACCGTAGAGTCCCTGTTCAATCCCTTGTTGAAGTCCCTGCTGCAGTCCTTGCAGTACTCTCTGAGCCGCTCTTTGTTCCAGGCCCTCACTTAAGTTGCGCATCTGCGGTTGCAGTCTGAGTTATTATTATCTTTTTCTTAAATACTGAAGTTTTTCACTTTATCGTACAAAGTCTGCTTTACTGTGTAATTTACGTTTTTCAGTTCCTGGATATGGTCGCCGTTCGGATGCTTATATCCTTTCCCGTCTTCGCCCACAGAAATGATGGCTTCTCCATATCCTGGAGCGATATTCTTCAGTTTATCCGTTTTCATCTCTGAACCATGGTGAGGCACAATAAGTTTCTCGATTTTTTTATTCAGCAGGCCTACGGGCCAGCTTTCATACTCACAGTCCCCTGAAA
Source organism: Blautia sp. An81 (assembly GCF_002161285.1). Classification (GTDB taxonomy): domain Bacteria; phylum Bacillota; class Clostridia; order Lachnospirales; family Lachnospiraceae; genus Blautia; species Blautia ornithocaccae. The sequence goes on from NZ_NFHH01000020.1 coordinate 6,697, forward strand.
AAAGGGCTCTTTTTCCTGATCCAGTATCATCCAGTTCCAGAAGAAGTCCATAATTATTGTTTTTAGTAATCTTTCTTCCTACGCCGTCTCCCTTCCACAATATACCTTTTCTTCCTCTGCATATCTCTGTCCCATTTTTATCATTTGGCACACGAAGAAGCCGGCTATTATAGGACAGATATTTTGCCAGCCTTTCTGCAGACCCGGCGAATTTCATATCTGCAGACTTCTTAGGCTTTGATGATGAAGATATCTGAGGCGTTATCCAGTATTTCTGAAAAGCTTCATCCTTCAGCAGAAAGGCTCCCTTAATATGATCCATGTCCCAGTGTGACAAAATAACCATCGTAGGGCGGCTCTTCTGAATATCGCTCATAGACCGCTGCACCTCTGGTCTTTTACGATCCATAGACTTATTTTGGGAGTCCTTGGGGATTCCCACGTCAAAAAATATCCTGTGCTTTCTGTTCCTTATATATATGCAGTTTGCCTGTCCCACATTATAGACTTTCACACGAAACTTGTTCCGGGCATTATCGAAAACCTGTAGGAAAACTTTCTTCAGCAGCCTCTGGTCATCCTTATCCGGCAGCTTCCATGCATCGATCTTTTTCTGTTCCTCTTTTGTAACCGTTTTGCAGTTCTTATCCCACACGAAATATCCGCTACGTTCTTTAAAAGGACTGGCGCTGAATTCTACGATTCCTTCTATATAATAAGATCCTTCTTCAGAGACAGCATCACTGTTCAGCCAGGCCGTAAACCAACGGTCCATAACTCTCTCTGAAAACATCCCATACTCTCTTTCCTGGGATTTCCTGACAAAGCCGGTAAATTCATAGTAATATGGCTTATAATTCTTTCTAGCTTCTTCTGTCAGAAATCTGTCTGTTCTGTTGGCAAACTCTTCATAATTAAAATACTCATAATCTGCCTGGAGCATTTCTTCAGTCAGAAGAGAAATATGAACAACGAATCCTTCTCTCCTCTCTTCATTCTGAATGTTTTCTCTGATTTCAGGATGGTCCTCGCTAATGATCCTGGCATACACTTTCTGCCTTCCCTTCAGAAAGCCGAAGGGGTTCAGCATCTTTCCAAACTCTGTAAGGTTCCCAATCTTTTGATAATCCTCTTTTTTCGCGGCATGGCCTGCTGTATCCAATGATATGGCCTGCTGCAAAAGTTCTGTCTGTTTTTCTTTCATTCTTTTGATTCCTTTTATCTGGGGTGCAAATACATTTTTTACATATGTATTATTTTAACATACATGGTCTTTGAAAAGAAGCCTGTCTGTAATATCTTGATGAAGGATAAATTTTTGCTGTCCCTGATTGTACAACTCCATCAGATACCGATACATTTGTTCTTTCTTCTCCTCTATTCCTTTCCAGTTACTCATAGATTCTCACAGAAGGAAAGACATTTGAAGTCCACAAAATCTCTCCATAGTAATTTGAAGGTGTTCTGCTCCCTCTTCAATTTCCTTAAAGCTTCTTTTATCCAGGCTGAAGATTATCAAAAACAGACCTTTATCGATCCTTTCCCAAAACAATTTTTCTACTAGATCCCGATTCTCCTCCTACAGCCTGGAACGAATTACTGGAGTATCATAAAAAATTTGTCAAAAAGGAGGGGGATACACAGCTTGCACTGACTATGTTTAAAATAGACGGTCTGATTCAGTGGCATCAAATGATGGCGGCTGCTGTAGTAGTAATTATTCCTATGATCATCTTGTTCCTGTGCGCTCAGAAATATTTTGTTCAGGGAATTGTTACATCAGGTTTAAAATAATCTGCAAAAGTCAATAGGAGGATGTAAAAACCATAGCCCAGTATTTTGAGGAAAACGGATACGAAACCGCATATGTAGGGAAATGGCATCTTGCCAGTGAAAGAATCGATTTTGAAACGGCTCCCCTTGCTGACTATGAAACAAAAGCGATACCTTTGGAGCACAGAGGCGGAGATGACTATAAACGGTCCTGCCATTCCGCATGTCTGAAGGTTCCCCTTGTAATAGCAGGTCCCGGATGCTCCGGAGGCCGGAGAGTCAAAGACCTTGTAAGCACTGCCAGCCTTCCAAAAACTATGCTGGCTATGGCTGGAATTTATGTGGGAGATCAAATGATCGGTGAGGATTTGAAAGATGTGGCCGATGGAAATACCCAGGGAAGAGTCAACAGAGTCTTTGCCCAGATCAGTGAAAGCCGGGTTGGCCGATGTATCCACACGCCAAAATATCTTTACAGTGTCTATGCGCCGGATAAAGATGGATGGAAAGATAAGGACAGCGATTACTACGAAGAGGATTTTTTGTATGATTTAGAGAAAGATCCTTATGAACTCCATAATCTGATCTATGATAAAGAATATGAAGATGTCCGGAAGCAGCTGGCAGAAGAACTGAAAGAAGAAATGGCAAAGGCGGGGGAAAAGGTGCCTGTTATCTGTTCTTCATCTGACTGAACTTAGGGAATTTATTCCTCCAAAAAGGCCTTTAAGATGCTCCATTTTTCTTAAAGGCCTTTTTTCTGATATTTGTACATCTATATGAGCAGGTTCATGGCCGCAGATTCCCATACTTTCTCAGGTCTGGTTCCAGCACCTCCCTGCCTTCACCATGCATTCCTTCTTATAAAAAGCTACCCCGTATTTCAGGATATCTGTATATCCTTCCCGGCGAAGCCCTTCCTCGTATTTCTTCTCTTCGATCTGGCGAAGGGCTTCTTCGCATTTTTTCTCCAGTTCCTGATAGGTCTTCGCCACCTTGAGCTCCAGGATCACCGCTTTTCCCCGGACGCTGGGATACCGCACCAGGATGTCTGGTCTCCCTTTTCCCGATTCCCGATTGGACTCTACTATATAATTCCCCATAGGCCGCAGCAGTCCGGCCAAAAATCCATGGTAATAGCTCTCCTGATAATCATAAAAGCTGATGGTCTCCATGAGATTTTCCGACAGGATCTCCCCCATCTTCTCGGCGTCCCCATTTAGCAGGCTTTCATACAGGGGCATCAGTTCTTTCTTTTCCGTTTTCCTGTCAATCTTCTCTTCGAACCAACGCAGAACTGCGTTCTTGTACACATACCGCACCTCGCTGTTGGGGATGGCCATTTCCATGTAGATGGTCTCTCCCTCCTGGCGCTGGCTGATCTTTTTCAGATAGCCGGTAAAGAACAGGAAATTCCACAGGTTATCCTGGGTAGAGTTCATATCTTCATAGGTGATGTCCTCGTGGATAGGCTTCTCGATGGTTTTCCCTTCTATAAGTTCCTCGATCTCCTTCTTCACAGAGATATCCGCATGCTCGATGAGACTGCGCACAATGCTGTTGGAGCTGGTGTTGGACCAGTAGGGTTTGGCAAAGGCCTGTTTATTCTTATAGCAGGAATATACATAGTTGATCACACTCCAGGGATTATAGACTTCTGTTTCCCCGAAGCAGTAACCATCGTACCACTTCTGTACGGTCCCAAGATTTTCTTCCAGCCCGTAGTCCTTCAGCATCTTCTCCACTTCTTCCTGGGTGAAGCCGAAATGTTCCGCAAAGGTATCATTGGTAATCGACTCTGCCTTCAGGTTATTCAGTCCCGTAAAGATGGATTCCTTGCTGATCCGCAGGCAGCCGGTGATCACGGCAAACTCCAGGCAGTCGTTGGTCTTCAGAGCAGACTCGAACAGGGAACGGACCAGGCTGACCATCCGGTCATAGAAGCCGCCAAAGTAAGCATTTTCCAAGGGGACGTCGTACTCGTCGATAAGGATAACAGACTTTTTACCATAGACCTGGAAAAGGCATTCTGACAAAAAGCGCAAGGCCCCCAGATATTCCTCCGGCTGAGCTTTCCACGCTGCAAAGCGCCGGAATTTTTCCCGCTCCTCTTCCTGATCCAGAGAGTCCAGGATTTTGTCATGCCTCCGGTATTCTCTGGCGATCTCTTCTTTCAGGCAGTAAAAAGCCTCCTCATAGGTAGCCTGTTTCATGGATTTCAGCGTAACAGAAATCACCGGATAATTGCCCATATATTTCCGGTATTCTTCCCCATCCTCCAGGATTTTTGTACCAGAAAAAATCTTTTCTGTCTCTGGATATTCACAGTCCAGGAAATACCGGAGCATACTCATGTTCAGAGTCTTTCCGAAACGCCTGGGACGGGCAAAAAGATTCACCTTTCCTTTCATATCCAACAGTTCTCTGATGAAAGGTGTTTTATCCACGTAGTAATAACCATGTGTCACTAAATCTTCAAAATTTTCAACGCCGATGGGCAGCGGTGTCCATGCCATAGAAAAACCTCCCTTCCCAATGTAGTTTCATTTTACTACATTCGGAAGAGAGGCACAAGGTTCATCCAGATTCCTGTTTTACCTCAAAAGCCCCATTTGAAATTCTTTACTGCCATGTTATTATAAGATTGGTATGTTGACATTTTATAAATTCAGTTAGATCATTATTGGGAATTTTATAGCAGAAAGGAATGAGCGCCGTGCTGAACAAGATAAAAAATAAACTGAATATTATGAGTATGCGATGGAGGATCCTTCTCCTGGGAACACTCATTGTAGTGGGCATGATCATTTCCCAGATCTTCTATTTCTTTTTCGTTACCGTACGCTATTTTGAACAGGAGATCGATCAGGAAAATAAAAGTATCGCTGAAAATATCCAATATGAAATCGACACCTATATCTCTCAGATCATAGGGGAACTGACAAATATATACGACAGAGCAGATCTTCTGGAGCGGATAAAAAACGATGAGCTGGACTATAAAGACAGAAATGCAGCTCACGAGATCATCCTGAGTACCTCTCTCACTTCCGACAATGCAGCCATTTATATTTATAATAACAAGGATCAGCTGGTTAGCGGATATCGAAAAAACTCTTCCTATAAGTATCCTTTTTCTTCGGATATCTATGATGAGTCAGGAAGTCAGACTACAAAGCAGATAATCCAGGAAAGCTCCGGCAGTGTCCTTCTTTTGAGCTATAATGACGACAAAAAGGAAAACTATATCCGCATTGTTTTAAAGCTTTATCAGGACGGTGGAAAAGAACGTATCGGATATATTGTATGTGACATGAATAAATCTGATTTCACCAAAATTGCAGAGAGATATGAGTTTAAAGACCAACAGAGCATGTGGATAGAATCTTCAGATGGAATATTCACCTACCTGATCCAAAATGGCGAAAATATGTCTGTGGAGAAAGAGACTTCGGGAAAAGATTATTATACGGAATCCTCCGGTTCTGAATATGGATACAAAATTGCTTTTGTATATCCCGCTTTTTATATGGAGCCTCAGTTTCAAACACTCCTTGTCAATCTTATTTTTATGAGTATCTTTATTATCGTTCTTTGGGGCAGCATTATTATCATCAGCTCAAAGAAAATGACCAATCAGCTCAGCGGCATGATATCCTCCTTAAAGGAAATTGAAAAAGGAAATATGAATGTCCGGATTAAAAATATCTGGGATAACGAATTCGGCAGAATAGGAAAACATATCAACCGCATGATGGATCAGATCCAGAAGCATATATATGAAGAATATCAGTTAAAAATGAGTCTCAACGAAGCAAAATACTATGCCCTTCAGGCTCAGATCAATCCTCATTTTCTTTTTAACACCTTGGGGACAATGGCAGGAATCGCAGAGGTACAGGACTGTGGTCTTGTAAAAAATATGTGCGAAGCTTTATCCGATATTTTCCGATATAATATTATGGGAAATATTGATAAACAGTTTGTTCGTCTTGAGGAAGAGATCAGTCATATTAAAAATTATATGTATATCGTAAATATACGCAGAGGTGGGGATATACAGCTAGATATTCATGTAGAAGAGAAATATCTAGACCAACAGATTCCCAAGCTTTCTCTTCAGCCTCTCGTAGAAAATTCTGTGGAACATGGGATGAAAAACAAACGTGGGGAAAAGTTTATCTCTATCTCAGCATGGCAGGAAGAAAACTGTTTTTATCTTGAAACGGCTGATAACGGCACCGGCTTTGAAGAAGGAGCTGTACTTGAATATAAGAAAGAAGAGAAACATTTGTCTATTGGTTTAAAAAATATCGAAGACAGGATCCGCTATCTCTACGGACAAGAATACGGGCTGGAAATAAGCAGAACAGATATGACCCGAGTGCTGCTAAAGCTTCCTGTTTCCGTTGAAGAAAGGAAAAACATATGAAAGTTTTAATCGCTGAAGATGAATATTGGGTGAGAAAAAGCATTGTTTCTATGCTGAAGAAAGAAGAGCTCTCAGATATAGATATACAGGAAGCGGAAAACGGCGAAGAAGCCATCGTCCTTTTGGAATCAAATCCGGCGGATATAATACTCACAGATATAGAAATGCCCTTTGTGGATGGCATCCGGCTAATCCAATGGGTTAAAGAAAACTGTCCCTACAGTGTTGCAGGAGTGATCAGCGGATACAGTGACTTTCCTCTGGTAAAAGAAGCCTTGTTAAACGGAGCTTTAGATTACATACTGAAACCAGTAAAAAGAGAAAGCCTGAAAGAGTGTGTTGATAAGATGGCTGCAGCGGTCAAGGAGAAACAGAGTAATGCCGCACGTATGGAACGCCAGCAAAAATCCGAGACCATGTATCAAAGCTATCTCCAGGATATAGAGTTTAGCCGCTATATAACAGCCCGTCAGCGGCATAACAGTGTATCTATGGAAAGCTATGGGGTCAAAACACCCTTCAGGATGATCCTCATCCGGTATAAATCTAAGTCTGAGACAGGCAAGAACGGCATGAACTCTATTCTGGAAGAAAAGGAAAGAGTGAAAGACAGTCTGAAGAATGTTTTTAATACGAAAGCTGTTTTTTGGAACACTTATAGAGGCCAGGAGTATCTGGTATTTACAGAAGATAATCTGCTTTACTGCAGAGAAAAGACTTCTCTTATTTTTGCAGCTCAGGAAGGCTTCCTATGTGCCAGTATCGGTGAAAAGCAGAAAAATCTTCAGGATATCCCCTCTGAGTATAGGAATCTGCTTTTAAAAATCGTGAAAAATATACGATATAAAAGCCAGAATGAAATCTTTGACTATACACAGCCTGATCCGAAGCAGTATATCCATCTGGTACAGACGGAGCAATATCTGACTCCGTTGAAAAAGGAGCTGGAAAGCAGAAATCTGGAGCAGGTCTACAAAATAGTGATGGACTACATAGGCCTTGGAAAAATATGTGAGGAAAACTGGTACCTGTTTGAGGTTAAGCAGATTATCCAGAGGCTCAAGTCCACTATGGTCAAAGTATTTCAAAGAGATATCTCTGATGAAGATATGACTGAAGGGGACAGCTTATTTGATTCTATGGAACAGGCTCTGGACAGGGAAAATACCAGAGAATTCCTGGAATTGGCCACACAGGTCCTGAAAACCTATATCCAAAGTGAACAGGAACCCGAAGACCAGGAGCCGGAGGATCTGATCCAGAAGGTAAAGCGTTATGTTGAAGAAAATTATACAGATAATATCTCTCTGTCCAGTATTGCAGAAAAGTTTTTTGTAACTCCTTCATATCTTTCCAGGAGTTTCAAAAAGACAGAAGGAGTCAACCTTATTTCCTATATTACTGAAAAGAAAATACAGAAAGCCAAAGAATATATAGAAAAGGGAGAATTGAAATTATCTGAAATAGCTTTCCTGGCAGGATATGACGATTATACTTATTTTAATAAGGTGTTTAAGCGCTATACCGGATATAGTCCAAAAGATTACCAGGCACAGTGCAGGAAGACAGATTAAAGTCAAAAAATTACTAGGGATGAGGGCAAAATATTTCTAATACTTCGTCTTCCCAATGTTTATAATAAGCTCAAAAGGAGGTCGAATAATATGAAAGCAAAAAAATTATTGGCAGTTTGTCTGACTGGTTCTATGATCGCAGCCTGCGCCGCAGGATGCGGCTCCTCTTCCGGGGGCGGGGGAGAAGGCAGCGGAAAAGAGAATATCACCATCCGCGTACTGGCTACAGGTACTGATTATTCAGATATTATTGATGAAGCAGTCAGTGAAAATTTCCCGGAGATCACCCTGGAGTGGGAGACCATCAGCTGGAATGATCTTCAGGGAAAGATGCAGCAATATATGCAGTCCGGAATGCCAGACATCGTGATCGGCAAATCTCAGGATGCTAATAATTACGGAAGTTATGGCGTCTGGGAAGATCTGACTGACAAGCCATATATGGAAAAGGTAAATGAAGCAGCCCTTCCAGGTGTTACTGTTGATGACAAAGTCCTTGGAATGAGCTATACCGCTCTTTATGGAGGGATTTTCTACAACAAAGAAATCTTCGACGAGTATGATCTGGAGATTCCTCAGTCCTGGGACGATATTGAGGAGATCGTGAACATCCTGGAAAGCAACGGGGTCACCCCTTTTGCCACCCATTATATGGAAAATATACTTTATACTACAGCCATTGTGACCGGAAATAACCTGATGGCTGTAAGCGAAAACTGGGGACAGGAGTTTAAAGACGGAGAAAGAAGCGCCACCGATACAGAATTCAGAGAAGGTTATGAGCGTGTAAAATACATGATGGACCATTCCTGGGAGGATACTTATTCTGTAGACCAGACTACCTGTGACGCCAGGTTCGTACAGGGCGAAGCGGCAATGCAGATGGACGGTTCCTGGTGCATCAACAATTATATTTCTCTGGATGAAGATTTTGAATTTGGCGTATTTGCAGTTCCGGATTCCCAGGGGCAGAACAAACTGATCTTTGAGCCGGATCTGACATTCTTTAAATCTGCGGACTCCGAATACTCTGAAGAAATCGATGATATTTTTGAGCTACTTACAGATCCTGAGATAGCCGGACAGGTATGCGACGCTATTGCAGAAGGTTCTCTTATAGACGGAACACAAGTTACTTTCAACAATCCCTGTCAGCCAGATATTGATGAATATGTAAATAACGGCCAAATCATTGACCAGAATATCATAACGAATCAGCTTCCGGCATCTGGTTTCTGGGATGAATGTTCCAGTGATCTTTCTGAGTGGCTTCACGGAAATATGACATTGGACGAAGCTTTAGATGCTGCTGACGGCAGAAGAGATGTCTGTGGATTTAAAACTATAGAAGAGTAACAAGTTCGGCGGCTTCTAGATTATTTCAGAAGCCGCCGCTCTTTCAAATGGGGTATACATATATGAAAAACAAAAGTTCTTTACACAAAAAAATGGAAATCCAGTACGGCACACTGCTTCTCCCTGCCTTTGTCTTATTTTCTATAGGCATTATCCTTCCTATTTTTATGTGTCTTTATTATTCTTTCACTGAATGGGACGGTTTTAGTTCTCATATTAACTTTGTTGGAATACAGAATTATCTGAAAATCTTCCAAGATCCCAGTGTAGGAGAAGCTTGGAAATTTACTATTGTCTTCGCCATGATAAATGCATTTCTGGCAGATATCCTCACCCTGCTTCTAGCCGTTCTTTTCGACAAAGCAGTGAGACTCGCCAAAATATACAGGGCTATTGTATTTATTCCTTGTCTGTTCAGCTCTATTGTAACAGGTTTCGTCTGGAATAAAATTTATGCAGTAGTGCTTCCTGGAATCATGGAAAAGCTTCACCTGGACTGGAATGTGCAGCTTTTAGGCAGTGCAGACACAGTTGTGGCAGGACTTACCATAGCCAATGTGTGGCAATGGACTGGCCTGTGGATGATGATTTATCTAGCAGCTTTACAATCTATATCCACCGACTATTACGAGGCAGCCCGCATTGACGGTGCAAATAGTATTCAGCAATTTTTTAAAATCACTATTCCTCTTCTTATGCCGGCCATCACCACCTGTACCATAGGTCTGACTACCGGCGCATTGAAGACATATGATATCCTGGTAACCTCTACCGAGGGTGGGCCGGGAAGGGCTTCTACTTCCATCATCTATTATCTGTATACGGCAATATTTGAGCATAAGCAATATGGATATGGTTCTTCCATTGCAGTCACACTGATTATCCTGCTGCTTGTCATTGCACTAGTACAGCTGAAATTCTTTAAGAAGAAGGAGGTACAGCTATGACAAAGAAAAAATTTGGTATACAGGGGGTATTGCTCCAGACGCTGGCAACAATAATCGGAATACTGTTCCTGTTCCCTATCCTAATGATTGTAAACTTTGCATTTAAAACTAAAAAAGAATTGTATCTGGACAGTCCCCTTTCACTGCCCGGAGATCCCAGTTTTGACAACTTTATAAATGCCATTGATAAGCTTCATCTGGATATAGCGTTCTTGAATTCTTTATTCTATACAGCTGTCAGTGTATTGATCATGGCACTATTATGTACCATGACTGCCTGGGCCATTGCAAGAGGAAAAAACAGGTTCTTCCGGTTTGCTCTTGTATATTTTGTGATCGGTATTCTTGTCCCTTCTCAGGCTTTGATGCTTCCCATCTATCAGATCTGGAATGGTTTGGGAATGGTAAATTCCAGAATAGGAATTATACTGCTTTATATTTCTACAGGAATGTCCTTTGGAATTTTTCTTCAAACGAATTTTATGTCAACTATTCCTGTAGAACTAGAAGAAGCCGCCCGTATTGACGGATGCAACGTATACCGAACATTTTTCACAATTGTGCTGCCTCTTGGAAAAGCCTCTATGGCAACCATGATTATTGTTCAGTCTTTCACTATCTGGAATGACTTTCTTCTTACCAGCCTTATGGTAAGCAGAGAAAATTTAAGAACTGTTACACTGGCACTGAAACTTCTGTTTTCCGAACACGCAAAAGATTATTCCACAGCTATGGCTGGCATTCTTTTATCTGCGATCCCGGTAATCATTGTATTTCTCTGCCTTCAGAAACAGTTCATTAAGGGAATGACTGTAGGCGCAGTTAAAGGATAGGAGGATATTATCTATGATACATAAAGAGATTTCATTAAATCCTGAAGTTCCAGATGTAAAGCTGGTTACTTATCTCCTTTCTCCCTCCCGTGAAGTAAAGGTAGGCGAAAAAAAGCCGGCTGTGATTGTCTGCCCTGGAGGTGCATATCAGTTTTTGTCAGATAAAGAAGGCGAACCCATTGCTCTAAAATATAATGGGGAAGGTTTTCATAGTTTTGTATTCCGTTATCATGTAGGAACCGATGAATACACAAAACAGCCTCAGCCAATAATAGATCTAGCAAAAGCTATCCTTATTATCAAGCAGCATGCAGATGAGTGGGAAGTAGATCCGGACAAGATCAGTATCTGCGGCTTCTCTGCCGGAGGACATCTATGCGCAATGTACAGCTCTTTGTGGAAAGACAAATGGCTTTGCAAAACCTGCGGATGTAAAAGTGAAGATTTAAAAATCTCCGCAGCAGTCCTAGCATATCCTATGGCAGACTATGTTCTCGTAGAAACCATGCGTAGAAAAAGTCCTACAAACCTAATGGATCAGGTTAATACAGTGATGACAGGAACGAAAGATCCAGACATGGATATTATAGAAAAATGCAGCCCATTAAGTTATGTAAATAAAAATACCGTTCCTTGTTTTATCTGGCATACCTTTCAGGATGAACTGCTGGATGTGCGGAACAGCCTGCATTTTGCAGAAAAACTCTCTGAGTACCAGGTACCTTTTGAACTCCACGTATATGAAGAAGGCAGACATGGACTTGCTCTGGCATGTGAAGCCACAGACTGTGAGAAGCAAGAAAAGGAAAGAACTGCTGTGGAATGGTTCCAGGACATGATTGGCTTTCTCAGAAGAGGCAGAGCCTGAAACTCTCTTTTTCAACCTGTTATTTACATATACTAATGTATGAATTTCCGTAAAAAACCAGAGGACTATATCATTTTCCCCTTACAGTCCTCTGGTTTTTTTCCAGTCATCCTTTTCAGATATTCTTTCTTGTTTAGAAGTAAGTATAATTCTTAGGTTTCTCACTCCACCCTATGGCTTTCTGTATATCTCCTGCATAGCTTTCGTCACTGCAGCTCATTCTCCTGCTCCAGAGAATTTCTTTCAGGGGAATGGCTCCCATTACCAGGCTGGACAGGTCGGCAATATTAGTCTTCAGCTTTACATCTGCCCGGTCAGGTTCTTTACTGCTATCAAGGAGATTTACCTTTTCTCCTTCTATCCTGAGGAAGAAGCTCCGGTTGTTCTCTTCCACAAAGGTATCCTCCACCTGAAGCTCCAGGGTAAAGTTTCTCTCTGTCTTTGCCTCACAGTGATCCTGTTCTCGGAAATAGTTTTCCACACTGAGGATCCGGAACATATGACCCATGTTTTTCCTGGCAATCTCCTGGATGGCCCCGTCATAGGCTCTGTTTTCTCCGCTGTCTGGATTTGAGAAATACATCTGGAAATTTTCTTCAGAAGTATAAATTCGCACCCTTTCAATCTGGTCGGTCTGTGAGGCAAAGAATGTGAGGAATTCTTCCAAAGTATCCATATCTTCATACAGCATTTCCCGGACCGTCAGGTCATGATACATGTCTGTATAGTGATCTACAGAAGTAAATTCAAATGTAAGATATCCGGTAATCCTTCCATCTCTCCTGCACACAACCACATAAGGCATGTCGAAAATACGGTGAACGTCCATATAGGGATGGATGGTGGCTCCATGAGTCTTCTCTGCCACTCTCCGGTACAGCTTCAATATCTCCTCCTTGTCTTCTTCCCTGGCATATCCCAGGTGCTCCTTGTGTCCGAAGGAACGGATATACTGAGGCTTGGGAGAAAACATCATGCTTTCGTTGCAGTAGCCATAACCCATTTTCCCATAGAAAGCCGGGTTAAAGGGATGAAGGCCTCCCACTGGGGTTCCTGTCCCTGCAAAGACTCCTATGGCTACCCGGATCATATTTCTTGCCACATGCTCTTTTTTTCGGAGAAAACCGGTGGAAACATAGGCGATGCCTCCCATTTTCATCAGTTTTCCCCTTATATTCTGCTGGAAATCCATCATCAGCAGAGAGCCGATCAGAACACCTTCATCATCAAAGCAGCCCAGGTACCGGCCTTCCTGGGGACTTACCAGTTCTTCCGGCATATTTTTCAGGAGCTCCGGAGGCGTCTTGGATGGAAAGCCAGTGACTACATTTCTCTGAAGCTGCCTTACCTCTTCCGGCTTTACAAAGCGTATCTCCATGTCCGTCTCCTTTCTGCTGTCCATTTACGGCATATTCTACTGCCAGTCTGCCGGATATACGAAATATGCATATCTTGCAGTGGAAGGCGTCTGGAAATGGATATGTGAGTTTTTAGGAATATAAATGATATCCCCCGGATTTGCTGTCAGCACCCTGCCGTCAATCTCAATTTCCAGAACTCCGTCAATGACCATGTCATACTCATCATAGGTCAGTGTCCATTCAAAGCTGGTATGATCCAGTTCCATGATCCCGCAGCCCATCCTGGGAGCTTCCTCCAGAGTAACCACGTCTTTAAGACTTACGCCGTCCTGCTCAAATCTCTCGCATTTTACTGTATCTGTCTTGATCTTGATAATACCGCTGGGATCTTTTTCTTTTACAAAGTCTTCTTTTTCTGTATTCTGCACTGCAGATTCTTCCAGGATCTTCTGTACGATCTGCCGCACTAATTCTTCACTTACGTTCATTATCCCTCTCCCTTCTGGGTTCCAGTCTTTTTCCGGCCCGTATCCCCGGGCCGGAGCCTTTGGTTCAAAACTTCCGTCTATTCCTCGTCGTCTCCGCCCTGAGCTTTAATGGTAGACTGTACTTTGTCAAGGAGCTTCGGCGCCAGGACATTTGCAAGGATAAGCGCAGTAATACCTGCTACAAGTTTTCCTACGATAACCGGGAAGATCATGTCGGAGTTTACGCCGGCGGTAAATCCCAGGTGGTCGCCGAATACGAAGGCTGCACTTACAGCAAAGGCAACGTTGAGAAGTTTTCCTTTTGGATTCATGTCGCCCATAACGTTAAACATAGCAATATTGTTTGCCAGTGTAGCTACCAGACCTGCGCATCCTGTCTCGTTCATGCCCAGTTTCTTTCCAAGGGCGTTCAGTGGTTTTCCGAATGTACGGGTGATCCACTCTACCATAGGGAATGCTCCGATCAATACGATAGAAATCTGTCCGCAGGTAAGAAGTCCGGATTCCAGAGGAATGGTTCCCTCTGCGTCTGGCTCTACCATAAGGTTAAACAGCGGGAATTCAATGCCTGTCTGATATTCGAAAACAGCAATGGCAGTCAGCGCTGTGATCACAATGGTAACGCCTGTTCCAAACTTGTTAAATCCGCTGATCATCTTGCCGGGGATTATCCACAGACCGATGACGATCAGGGCTGCAATGATAATAACCGGAATCAGGTTTACAAGAATGGTGATGATATCAATCTTATACTGGGTCATGTTCATTACAAGACCGCCTACGATACAGCCAATAGGAATGGTGATCATACCTGCCAGGATACCGGCTCCCAGATAAGCTCTGTCTTTCTTTTTAATGATAGAAAGGGCAACTGGAATGGTGAATACCAGGGTCGGTCCCATCATGGTTCCCAGGATCAGTCCTGAAAAGTTTCCAATGGTATCATTAGAGGCAAGCTCCATAGCCAGGGGATATCCGCCCATGTCGCAGGCCAGAAGGGTAGTTGCAAACATGGAAGCATCTGCGCCGAACAGTCTGTAAATCGGCACAATGATTGGTTCCAGGATAACGGAGAGTACCGGCGCTGCAGCTACAACTCCTGCCATAGCCATGGCCAGAGGGCCCATCGCGTTGAAGCCTTCTTCAAATTTTTCTCCATATCCTTTTTTATTCCCCCGAATTTTGTCAATAGCTCCTACCAGCATAAAGATCATCATGATCAGGATGATTACAGAGTTAATAGAAATATTCTGAACCCATCCGCTTATGCTCTCAGTAAAAACGCCGACATTTGTAATATTATCTATTAGTTCTTGAAACATAGATCCTCCTCCTTTTTGTGATTTCATGTTTCTCTAGTGTACTGCTGCTGTCCTTTGAAAATGGTCTCTTTGAAATTTTCTTTTCATCTGCCTTATAAAAGAGACTGAAATACCTGAGGCGCCGGTCTTGGGATAACTGTGCTTTCCACATAGAGCTCTTTATCCCTCTTTGCGGCTTCTACTGCGGCTCTTACTGCACCTACGTCTCCTGTAAGTGTAACAAAGCCTTTTCCGCCTACTGCATAGCCCATCCGGACTTCGATCAAAGTGATATTGGCCGCTTTTGCTGCCTCATCCGCTGCCAGGATAGCGGAGGCCATGGAATAGAATTCCACAACTCCCACTGCCTGGGGATTTTCTACTGTTACTGTACCGGAAAGTGCCGGAATAAGCTGTTCATGGACATTGGAAATCCGCAGGGAGTCCACCACAAATTCTCCTCCCTGTGCCAGTCCCGCCTCCATAGAGGCCTTTACGTCTCCTGTATCTCCTCCTACAATGACCACATACTTTCCCGGGCATACAGTGGAGGCCCGAAGGAGCTCCACCTGAGCGGCCTTTACCATGTAATCGCTGACTTCGATTCCTCTGGCAATACTGGACAGTTCTATCATTCCGATTGCTTTGCTGCTCATAGCTTATACCTCCTCCCTGCAGATTTTAATGCCTTCCTGGGTGACTTCTGTCACCACTCCGGCCATACCAGTGTGAATGTTAAGGGAAAGCCCCTCTGCGGCTTTGGCAGCCAGTTCTCCCTTTTCCACATGCTGTCCCGGATGTACCACGGGAACTGCCGGCTTTCCGATATGCTGACGTAGAGGAAGGTAACATGTATTTACATCCAGTTCTTGAAAAACCGGCAGTTTCTGAGACACATAGGGGGCAAGTCCCAGCCGGGCGATCAGCCTTTTTGTAGGAATCTTCTTGTGCTCAATTCCAGCTCTGGCCTGGGGAGCCATATTTCTCTCAGATTTTACTTCCCATTTGTTCAAAATACCTTTTGCATATTCATTCATTTTTCTCGGTGACAATCCCATTGGACAGGCGAACATTTCGCAGACACCGCAGGAACAGCAGTTTACTGCGCTTCCAAAGGCTTTTTCCGCTTTCTCAGAAGAATTTATGAGGTTTTCTCTCCAGAGATTTCTCATGACCATATTAGGTCTTACCTCATGGCCGATAAGGAAACGGGGGCACATATCGGTGCACATCCTGCACTGGATACAGGCAGATTTTGCAATGTGGATCATCTGAGGCACGGTTTTCTCACTGCGCCTTACCAGATAATGGTCCTTCGGAAGGACCAGAAGATTTCCTGTAGTCTTTGTTACCACAGCGCTCTGGATTTCTTCCTGGGTCCGGAGCATTTTTCCCATCATAGGGCCTCCCAGGATCACTGCATAATCCCGGGGGATGATTTCCGCTTCTTTCAATATATCTGTGATCAATGTTCCCAGAGGCACATGAAACATCTTTGTCTCTTTTACCGCCCCTGTTACAGAAAGAAATTTCTCACAGACCGGGGTTCCCTCCAGCGCATCTGCTATAGACAGCACAGTCCCTACATTATCTACTACACAGCCTACGTCCAGAGGCAGTCCCTTCTCAGGAATGCTCCTGCCTGTTACATTCCAGACCAGGACCTGCTCGTCTCCTGCCGGGTAGAATGCCTCTGACTGAAAGATTTCTACCGATGCATTCAGCTTTTCTATGGCCTGGGACAGGGCCTGGATCTCTCTTTTGTATTCTCCCTTCAGGGCAATGACGCCGTGAGCCGCTCCCAGATGGGAAGCGATTTTTGCTGTGGTCTCCACGATTCTCTCCGGATAGGTCCTGCACAGATACTTATCCGTTTCGATCAGCGGCTCGCACTCTGCCCCGTTTACTATGAAATATTCTGCTTTAGCCTTCAGCTTTACATGGGTGGGAAATCCAGCCCCGCCGGCTCCGGCTACTCCTGCAGATTGGATCAATTCTAAAAATTCCATGGCATCACCGCTTTCCTTCTACCAGATCTTCTTCGATTTCCTGATCGTCTACAATCCCCACCACGGTAGCGTCTACGGGAATATCCATGCCTCCGGCTGCCCCTCTGGCGGAGCTGCCTCCTACATAGATTACCTTTTCTCCCACTCCTGCGCCGATAATATCCGCCGCTACAATGGGATACTCTATGGGAGAGTCATCCAGCAGATTTAAAGGCTGGAGTACCAGAAGCTTCAGGCCCGCCAGTTTTTCTTCCTTTCTGGTGGCCCAGATATTTCCGATCACTCTTGCTGTCTTCATCCTCTACTCTCCCTTCTTTTCCGGGCAGGTGTCCCGTCTTACTGAAATACCGTATCTGGAAGCATATTCCCTTGCCAGATCCGTGAAGATCGTCTTTTCTCCCACCAGGATTCTGGATATTTTTTTCTCCTTTATAGCGGCCATATCCCGCTCTGTAATGACTTTTTTAGTTAAAATCATTTCTTCTTCCTGGCAGGGTGCTGTATTGTCCTGTTTTTTTTGTGCCGGGCACTCCCTGTCTCCTTTTTCGGCTCCAGCTTCTGTCTCTGTGCCTGTGAGAAGGGCTGCCATGCGGCTGTGAGGAGTCAGGATTACTCCGCTTTTTTCCAGAAGTTCCAGGTTTTCCGCCAGCCTGTCAAAATAGGCCTTGGGAGCCGTATCTTTATAAGCAAAGAGTTCTACCCCTTCTCTGGCTACCAGGATTTTCTTTCCCAGCAAAAGGGCTTCTCCGAAGATTCTGGTAAAGTCACTGTCAAAGATTCCCGCCGCCAGTTTTCCCAGAGCTTCGTTTGACAGGGTATATACCACAATAGCTTCATAATCCCCGGCCTTACAGGTACCCTGAGCAAGAAGGGCGCACTCTGTTTTATACTCTTTTGCCAGTATCTGGTTTTCCAGAGTTTCATGGCAGATTTCGCCGTGCTTCTCCGTAAGGATCAGTATTTTAGGCTTTCCAGAACCCTGGCACTGCTCCGATGCCTCATCGGAGGACCCCAGGTCTTTTCCCTGGCCGGCTTCTTCCAGAGCACTGACTTTTTCCAGGACTCTTGCGCATATTGCACTGATCAAAGCCTCTGTATCCATCTCTCTCCTCCTGATAGGACGGGAAGGCAATATATTTCCTTCCTTTTGCTGTCTCTGGTCTGCCTTAGCCTTATAACAGCAAAAAAGCGCTTGATTAACCAACTATGCTTCGCTGGAGCATAGTCAGAAAACAAGCACTTCATCGTCCTTAGATTATAATCCATTCGTATCCACTACATCGCACATACGCCTAAATTAAATTTATTATAACATTTTGACTATTTTTTGTCAACTTTGTCTAAATATTTTCATATTCCTCCAGACAGTTTTATCTAATTTTCCTGATGAGAATATTTTTTAGATTTTATATCTTTTTTCAATATTTTGAATGAAATTCCCTTTCTCAATCGTATAAATAGTGAAACCAGAAAATAAAATTTTTCAGATCAGGGGTGTTGTTATGAGAAAATTTGTCAAAAAAATAGTTATTGGAACGGCTGCTGCATTATTGGTAACTACTGGAGTATTTGCTTCCGGCTGGGAGAATGCTGCAGAAAGCCAGGCATCGCCACAGCCTCAGGCATGCAGCTGGTGTCAGGAAAAATCACACTGTTATGAAGATATAGACAAGAATGGCATCTGCGATTATTATAGTTCTCACAGGAACTGCACACATTCTTGCCGGAAAAACAGCGGTTTCTCTCATCACTGCTTTACACACTAACGTCCGGAACAATTGGGGGATTTACGGGCGGAAAGCAGGAATAAATAAGAAGGGCGTGAAAAAGAAATGCGAAGTGAGGAAGAGGCTTCCAGGGCCATAGACCTATACGGAGATACTGTAAAAAGGATCTGCATGCTTCATTTGAAAAATTATTCTGACACCGAAGATATTTTTCAGACGGTGTTTTTAAAGTATGTCCTTCATGCTCCTGTTTTTGACAGTTCCGAGCATGAAAGGGCCTGGATCATACGGGTAACCATCAATGCCTGCAAAGATCTTCTGAAAAGTTTTTTCAGAAGCAGGACCCTTCCTCTGGATTCTATTATAGAAAAGCCAGGCGAACCTGACTCAGATTACAGTGATGTCCTGGAAGCCGTCTTGTCTCTTCCCCCAAAATATAAGGATGTTGTTTATCTCTATTATTACGAAGAATATTCCGCTGCAGAGATCAGCAGGATTCTTCACAAAAATGTAAATACTGTGTATACCCTTCTAAACCGTGGAAGACAGGCTCTCAAAACCAAATTGGAGGAGGTGGATGAACATGGAAAATAAGGAAAAATTAAAAGCTGCTTTTGATCAGGTTCATGCCGGGGATGCTTTGAAATCCAATACGAAAAATTACCTTTTTGAGCATGTATATAAGAAAGGCCATGTTCCCAGAACTTTCCTCCGGAGATTTGCAGTCTCAGCAGCCTGCTCTCTCCTTGTTTTCCTGGCCGGAGGCTCCTATCTGTTCTTCACGCCTACTGCTTTTATCAGCGTAGATGTAAACCCCTCTCTGGAACTTGGAATTAATCGCTTTGATCGGGTGGTCTCGGTCACCGGATATAACGAAGACGGCCAGAATCTGGCGGATAATCTGAGCCTTAAGTATCTGAATTATGCAGAAGCCCTGAAAAACCTTCTGGCAGATGAAGAGATGGAAGTCTATCTGGCCGATAATGCAGATGTGGTACTGACTGTAGCCGGAGACAATGAATCCCAAAGCAGCGAAATCCTGCAGAATGTAGAGTCCTCTATGTCCGAACATGAAAATGTATACTGCCATTCCAGCAATACAGAAGAACTCCACCACGCCCACGACGCTGGTCTCTCTTTTGGAAAATATCAGTCCTGGGAAATCCTTCAGGACCTGGATGCCGGCATCTCCCTGGAAGAAATCCAGGATATGACTATGACTGAAATCCGGGATTTAATCTGGAAATACTCTCAGGAAAAATTCCAGGAAAATCCTATGTCTGGTGATTCCGAAAACATGGAGGATTCCCAGGAGTGCCCCCTTGATGGTTCACAAGATTCCTCTGATGAAGAGAATTCCCTAAAGCATCTCCATGGACATCATGGGCAGTCCGAAGATGAATAGGGATGCATCCAGAATGAAAAACAGGCTATCCCCTTCTGCAGATCAAAAATAAATGCTTGCCAAAAAACACAAGTTATAGTATCATAGAAAGGCAGGAAATCTGCAGATGTCGCTATAGCTCGGCTGGATAGAGGACCGCCTCCTAAGGTGGCAGCCCGTTCAAGTCCAAAACTGAATAATTTGGTTGTAGCGGTTGCATAAAACCGTTATAATATAGACAAGTTCCTGTAGCTCAGTAGGATAGAGCGATTGCCTCCTAAGCAATAGGCCGCTGGTTCGACTCCAGTCAGGAACGTATAAACGCCATGAATCCAAGGATTTGTGGCGTTTTCTCTTTTAGAAATTCATGCATGGATATAAAATGCATAAATATAAATTCCTGCTAATTGGACTTGAACTGCTTTACCAACTTCTGCTAATAAAATCAGTGTGCTTGCTAGGCAGGCCAACAACTATATCAACAACGTGGAGAAATTCTTTGATGAAGGCAATCCAAATCCTACCGCCTTAAACGAATTTATCGCAGAGGCAAAGAAGCTGGATTCCAAAGCGATGTCCTACAACTTCGGTATTATGAAAGAACTGAATAGTAAAAAATAGAAGTGGTCAGTCACACATAAGGGAGGCTGACCACTTTCTATTATCTATATAAGATTACAAGGAATAAAGCAGTTTTTCTGATCAATCGGTATTACTTCTTCGCACATGCAGACAATACCGCCGCTGCCACGTTCTAAGGTTGTCTTGTCGAGCACCTCGTATTTTTTGATTTCTCTGCGATCAGGATTTGCAGATTTTTTGATTTCCAGCGGATGAACCAATCCATTTTCTTCTACAATCACATCAATTTCTTTTGCGTTAGAATCACGGTAGTATGTCAGGTTTGCTTTATCTGCTGAGTAAGAAAAACTTTTCAAAAGCTCGATCACAACATAGTTTTCAAAATAGTGTCCGTTTACGGCACCATTCATCAGGGTATCTCTGGTAAGCCACATAGACAGATAGGCACACAGTCCGGTATCACAGAAATACAGTTTGGGTGTTTTTGTTAATCGCTTCAATTCATTATTGGCAAAGGGCGGCAGAAGATAGACAATGCCTAATCCCTGCAAGATCCGCAGCCATTCTTTGGCTGTGGGCTGAGAAATTTCGGCTGCCTCCGCCAAAGTTTTATAATTTACCTGCTCGGCTGTCAAGGCAGCACAGGCAGTAAGAAATTTTCGGAAACGTACAGAATCGGTAATACCGCCTTCTTCCGCCACATCCCGCATCAGGTAGGTTTCAATATAAGAATTGAAATATTCCTGTCTCTGCTCGGCATCGGCCCGTAGCGCGTCTGGCATCCCGCCGCGCCAGATATGCTCGAACACATCTACAATATCATTCTTTTTTGCCGTTTTCTGCCGCTCCAAAAGACACGGCAGAGAGAAATCCAGTTTGTTTGTAAAAACTTCTCCGTCTACTTCATTTTTGGAAAAGCTGTATAGCTCCAGAATCCCGATTCTTCCGGCCAGTGTATCGCGGATATTTTTCATCATCTTATACTGCTGGGAGCCGGTCAGCCAGAATAAACCTCTTTCTTCGGTTTCATCGCACATAATTTTAATCTGTTCAAACAGCTCCGGGGCTTTCTGTATTTCATCAATGATGATTGGAGGCTTGTAAGTCTGAAAGAACAATACGGGATCTGTTTGGGCCAGGGTTCTTGCCATTGTATTATCCATAGAAATGTAAGTGCGGTTTTGTCCCTCGGCCAAATGTTTCAGCATGGTAGTTTTACCAACCTGCCGCGCACCTGTTACAAGCACTGCTTTGAAAAAGGAACTCATACGCAAAAATTTCCGTTCCAATGCTCGCTCAATATATGGCATAACATGACCTCCTTATTTTTAGGAAAATATAAAGTTTGCTTTATTTTATCCTAAAAACATACCCTTGTCAACTACTGCAAAGCACATTGAAACCGCGTTTTGCTCCCTAATGTAACCAATATAATATATGATTGGTTACATCCGTATAATAGCTACCCCCTGTTTTTTAGATTACCCATGCGAAAAAATATTTATTCAAAGCAATAAGTTATTTTCCCGTGCTGCCAAAAGCGCCCGCGCCGCGTTGTCCGCCCAGGTCATTCACGAAATCTGCAATCACCACAGGCATGATGATAAAGCGGTCAGCGCCGCCATTGGTGCAGGTGGAAAGGGTCAGCACCTTGCCGCTGCCTGCTGCCATGGCAATGCAGATCAGAAGCACGCCTCGGCGACAACACCGACTCCTGAACCGTGGGACAGCCTTTGGGCTGTTTTACATATCATCCTCTGATTACCGTCTTCATCTTTTATTTTTTTCTTTATAAGCTGTAAAAACGCTGTAAAAACCTTCAGGGAATGATTGCCGTTCGCCTTTAAACATGGTATATTAGTAATATGTATTGTGATGATTTCACAAAAAAACTATAAAGAATATGGTAGGAGTGGTAAAAATGTATCAGGAAGAGTATAAGCGTTGGTTAAACGCAGATCTGGAGGATGCGGATTTAAATCCGGAATTATCCCGGATCGAAGGAAACGATGATGAAATTAAAGAACGTTTTGCAGTAGCCCTGAAATTCGGTACAGCCGGGCTTCGCGGTGTATTGGGAGCAGGAACAAACCGCATGAATATTTATGTAGTCCGCCAGGCTACTCAGGGCCTTGCGAACTGGGTAAAAACTCAGGGCGGCACACAGACTGTTGCTATCAGCTACGACAGCCGTCTGAAAAGTGATGTGTTTGCCAAGAATGCCGCTGGAGTTCTGGCAGCAAATGGAATCAAGGTAAGGATTTATGACGCCTTAATGCCTGTACCGGCCCTTTCCTTTGCAACACGTTACTACAACTGCAACGCAGGTGTCATGGTAACAGCATCTCATAACCCTGCAAAATACAATGGATATAAAGCTTACGGTCCCGATGGCTGCCAGATGACTGATGACGCCGCCGCTATTGTATATGAAGAAATCCAGAAGACAGATGTACTTACCGGCGCAAAATATATGTCCTTTGCTCAGGGCGTTGAAGAAGGTCTCATCCGTTTTGTAGGGGATGACTGCAAGAAAGCCCTGTATGAAGCTATCGAATCCAGACAGGTTCGTCCAGGTCTGTGCAAAACAGCCGGCCTGAAATTAGTATACAGCCCTCTGAATGGTTCAGGTCTTGTACCGGTAACTCAGGTATTAAAGGACATTGGTATCACCGATATCACCATTGTTCCTGATCAGGAATATCCTAACGGCTATTTCACCACCTGCAGCTATCCGAACCCGGAAATCTTCGAGGCTCTGGAGCAGGGACTGAATCTGGCAAAAGAAACCGGAGCCGACCTGATGCTTGCCACTGACCCGGATGCAGACCGTGTAGGCATTGCCATGAAATGCCCGGATGGTTCCTATGAACTGGTAAGCGGAAATGAAGTAGGCGTACTCCTTCTGGACTACATCTGTGCAGGACGTATCGAAAAAGGCACTATGCCTGAAAAAGCTGTAGCTGTAAAATCTATTGTATCCACTCCTCTGGCAGATGCTGTAGCTGAGCACTACGGAGTAGAATTAAGAAGTGTTCTCACCGGCTTTAAATGGATCGGCGATCAGATCGCACAGTTAGAGGCTGCTGGAGAAGTTGACCGTTTCATCTTCGGTTTCGAAGAGAGCTACGGCTATCTGGCAGGTCCCTATGTTCGTGATAAAGACGCTGTTATCGGCTCTATGCTGATCTGCGAAATGGCTGCTTACTACAGAAGCATCGGAAGCTCTCTGAAACAGAGAATGGAAGAAATCTATGCTCAGTACGGACGTTACCTTAACAAGATTGACAGTTTTGAATTCCCAGGATTAAGCGGCATGGACAAAATGGCCGGAATCATGGAAGGTCTGAGAAAGAATCCTCTTACTGAAATCGCAGGATACAAGGTTACAAGCGTAACCGACTATACAAAGCCGGAAGAAACCGGACTACCTTCCGCCAATGTTCTCATCTATAAACTTGAGAACAAGGAAACTGTTATCGTTCGTCCTTCAGGAACAGAGCCAAAGATTAAAGTATACTATACAACCCTTGGCAAAGACCTGGCAGAGGCTCAGGCAGAGAAAGACAAGCTGTCTGAAGCTATGAAGCCAATCATGGCATAAAAACAGAGAAAACTATAATGCTTTCAAACAATAGGCAGCACAACCTATAAACTGTCTGCTGTCATGAATAATAGGCGGTTCGCAGAGCGGACCGTCTGTTTTTAAGACCTTTCCGGTCCGATTTCCCCTCTTGACATTTTTCCCTGATATGTATAATATAAAGTCCGGTTAAACTACATAAGATTGATAACAAGGGGAGCTTGTGTTACAGGCTGAGAGGAAGTTGTAAGCTTCGACCCATAACCTGATTTGGATAATGCCAACGTAGGGATGCGTTATTTTACTACAGCCCTTTTGTTTTCAGTCTTGGAAACAGGAGGGATTTTTTATGTTTCAATTTCTTGTTAATGCAGAAGGAGGACTGACTACCGCCGGATATGTACTCTGCATTGCCGCAGGGATTCTTCTTTTCGTGGCAGCCCTTGTCTTTGCAGGCAGGATTTCAGAGAAGAAAAAGATGGGAACCAGACAGCTTGTTTTCTGTGCCATGGCCATGGCGCTGGCTTTTATTACCTCTTATCTGAAGCTGTTCAATATGCCCTGGGGCGGAAGCGTGACTTTATGCAGTATGCTTTTCATTGTTCTTATAGCAAACTGGTATGGTCCAAAGACTGGTATTCTGGTAGGACTGGCCTACGGTATCCTGCAGTTTATCCAGGAACCCTATGTACTTTCTTTGTTTCAGGTATGCTGCGACTATATCCTGGCCTTTGCCGCTCTTGGCGTAGCAGGATTCTTTGCAAAGAGTAAACATGGTCTATTGAAAGGCTACATAGCTGCCGTCATCGCCAGAGGCGCTTTCCACGCCCTGGGCGGTTATCTCTACTGGATGGACTACATGCCAGACAATTTTCCAAAGGCACTTACCAGTGTATATCCTATTGTCTACAACTACAGCTATTTAGTTGCAGAAGGAATTATAACCGTGATCATCATTTCCATCCCTGCAGTATCTAAGGCCTTGAATCGGGTAAAACAGACTGCACTGCAGTAAAAACAAAAAATTCTGCCCTTTTTGCAGACAGGGAGCTGTCGCATTAATCAAAATCGAGAATATTTATACATTTTATTGCTCAGTCTGTGCCGCTTTGAGCCTATGGTCTCAAAGCTATGCTCGACAAATTCGCATAAAATGTGTAAATATTCCTGACATATGACTAATGCGACAGCCCCCTGTTCTCTTTTTATATTTTTTTCTACGCTGTTATAATCTCTGTCAGCACCCCAAGCAGCTCTGAATCCAGTTCCATGGCCTGAAGCTGGGATAAAAGTATGGTTTTATCTTCTGCATCTCTTACCATCTGATAGATTACGTCCTTCAGGACGAATTCAATCTCTGCTTGGTTCAGGAAATCAAAGGCGTAAGCCGCTATATCATTTTCTTTTTCTTTAATATTTCTCAGAAGAATCTGGATTTCCTGTGCAGAATCTAATTCTCCCAGGTCACAGCTCAGACTGGCTTTTTCTCTGTCATAAGCGATTTCTCCCAGTCTCCTTTCTCCTGCTACCGAAATCCTTACTGTTGTTTCCGGGAAGCTTTCTCTGGAAAGCTCTGCTGCTGCCTCTGTCTGGCAGGGCGCTACCTCATGGAAGATTACCTTCCAGTTTCTCTTCTGAGGCAGAAGCTCCTGGCTGCCCTGAGGGCTTTCGATTATCAGCTCTGCTGCATTCTCTCTGCTGTCCCAGGAAAAAGTCATAGGAGTCTTTACAAATTTCCCTTTTTTGTAATCTTCTGTTTCGCTGTCGTCTTCATAGAGTACAAAACTTCCGTCTGCGCCGGGATAAACATGAAGACACATTTTTTCCGGATTTTTCTGGATACTGTCCACCTCTTCTGTCATAGGAATAATAGCCCCTGCTTTTGCCAGCACAGGGAAGGAAGACAGTCCCCGATACATGTTCATCATTCTTCCACCCCGGTATTTCATTCCGGTAAACACATCGTACCAGGTTCCCTTTGGCAGCCAGGCCCTTACTTTTCCTACGTTCAGGCGGTCAATCTGAGGCGCTGTAATAGGCGCACACAGAAGCTGGTTTCCGAAGAAATACTGATTCGGCACTTCATAGGCTTCCCATTCTTCCGGATAGTCGTAGTACATAGGAAGAACCAGAGGAAGACCTTCCTCATAGGCCCGGTAGTTCATAGTGTAAAGATAAGGTACCATCCGGTGTCTCAGCTGCAGGAAACCTTTCATCATATCTGCAATGTCCTTCCGGTATCTCCAGGGTTCCTTGGCATTAAACTCACTGTTGCTGGAGTGAAGACGCATAACAGGAGAGAATACTCCGAACTGGAGCCACCGTCCTGCCATCTCATCATTTTTGATTCCCATCATATGGCCGCCGATGTCATGGCTCCACATGCCGTATCCAATGTTGGAGGCTGTAGCTGTAAAGTAAGGCTGGAAAGCAAGAGATGCCCAGGTCACAATGGTATCTCCGGAAAATCCTATGGGATAGCGGTGGCTTCCCGGTCCTGCGTATCTGGAAAAAGTCATAGGGCGTTTTCCCTCTCGCCCACTGTCCAGATAATGGTAATGGTTCAGCACCCAAAGAGGGTCCAGTCCTTCTACCTTGCTGAGGCCTCCGGACTGCCAGTCAAGCCACCAGAAATCCACGCCTTGTTTTTCCATAGGGTGGAAAATATGTTTAAAGCATGCTTCCAGGAAATTGGGATCTGCCGGGTCAAAGTTTATGGGCTGCTCTTTTTCCCAATCTACTCCCATTTCTTCTGCCACTGCCCTGTACTGCTCTTCGTGAGCCCGAACACCGTCTGCGGGGTGGACATTTAATGTCACTCTCATATTCCGGTTATGGAGCCACTGAAGGAACTCCTCCGGGTCTGGAAACAGATCTCGATTCCAGGTGTATCCTGTCCACCCGCTTCCGTACTTTGGATCAATGTCTACCAGATGCCAGTCCATATCAATAACCGCCACAGAAAAAGGAATTTTCTCCTTTTCAAATCGGTTCATCAATTCTTTATAGGATTCCTCTGTATATTTATAATACCTGCTCCACCAGTTTCCCATGGCATATCTGGGAATCATAGGGCTTTTTCCGCAGAGATAATAGAAATCTTTCAGAGCCCTTTTATATTCATGTCCATAGCCCCAGAAATAAAGATCCTCTTCCTGATGGCTCCTTGGTTCTATCCAGCCATCCTCGCGAAGAAGGAGAGACTTACTGTCATCCAGCAGGGAAAATCCATTTTTTCCGATAATCCCTCTTTCCAGAGGGATTTCTCCGTCTGCCTCGTCCAGTGTTCTGGCTGTCCCCTTCAGGTCCTGAAAGTCCTGTCCATAATGCCAGATACTTCCATAGGCGCTGAAATTTCCCACAGCCTGGATAGATAAACCATTGGGCGAAAATTTCTTTTTGTCATAGATCAGATGAAGCATAGAAGTAAAGATTTCCAGCTGCTCTTCTGTCTCTTTATAAGTAAAGTCTACTTTAGGGAAATCCCGGTTCCACACGCTCTGGGTAGCCCGGTCCTCAAAAATACCCTCTTCACTGTATTCCAGCCTGACAAGGCCTTCTGTAAGCATAGTAATCCTGTATTTTTCTCCCTGAAGGATGTTCTCCGGGTCTGCTTTTGGATTTGTCTGGATTTTCCAGTTTTTATTCATTGTTTCTCCTCCTGTTTTCATTTATATATGTCAGCCCTTTACAGCTCCTGAAGCCACACCTGCCACAAAGCGTTTCTGGAAGATTACATAAACAATGATGACCGGAAGGATTGAGATAGTCGTAGCTGCAAACAATCCGCCGTAATCTGTGGAATATCTTCCGTTAAACAATGTCAGCCCCACTGCCAGAAGCTGTTTGTTTTCACTGTCAATCATCAGGTAGGGCCACAGGTAATCTTCCCATACCCACAAGAACTGGAAAATGGCAATAGCCGAAATTCCATTCTTACACAAGGGCAGAATCAATTTATGGAAAGTCTGAAACTCGTTGGATCCATCCATCCTGGCTGCTTCGATAAGCTCATCAGGAATCGTTTCCATGTTTTGCTTCATCATAAAGATGCCGAAACCGCTGACCATTACCGGCAGGATCAGGGACAGATAAGAATCCTGAAGTCCTGCTTTCATAAACATGGTGTATCTGGGGATAATGGTTACAGACCAGGGAATCCCTCTGGTAGACCCTTACAACAGCGCCTTCTTTGGAGAGCTGGCCAGAGAAATCCAAAAAAATGGCTATGATCTCATGCTCCACTATATCAAGGATTATTCTGAGGTAAATTATTGCCTAAAATCCTGGAAGGTAGCCGGAGCGGTATTCATTGGTTCTTTCGATGATAATATCCGCCAGATCCAGGAGGATAATCATATCCCTCTGGTCTTTATCGGACCTGAAGCCATCGGAAACGGCGTTATCATGCACCGGCTCCAGGGATTCTGCAGCTATCTGCGGGAAGCCGGCATCCAGCTTCCGTCAGAACATATTATCAATCTGACCGGTCAGAATATAGAGGATATCCTGAAAATGCTGAAAAAAGCTCCTCATCCCGTAACTGGCATTTTTACCACAGCAGATAACTGCGCCTTTGAAATCTATGGGGCAGCTTACCGTCTGGGATACCGGATTCCTGAAGATTTTTCCGTCATAGGTTTTGATGATAACTCCATGAGCCGCCGTGCAATCCCTCCCCTGACTACTATCCGACAGGATATCTGTCAGAAAGCCCAGCTTGCCTGTCAAATGCTCATGAAAAAAATCGAAGATGCAAAATCTCCTGCCGAAAATATCATCCTGGATGTAGATCTGATAGAAAGAGAATCTGTCCTGGACCTTTCTCTATGAGAAAGGTTCCAGGCTCCTCTCCAATATCCCATTCATATAGGCGATAATAATCCCATAATTAGTCATAGGTACGCCCTGGTCCTCTGCACAGCTCAGCCGGTACTTCATTTCCCGCTCATTGAGCATGCATCCGCCGCAGTGGACAATGAGACTGTACTCTCCCAGCTCATCGGGGAATTCTGTTCCTGATGTAAAAGAAAATTCCAGATTTTTCCCCGTATATTTCCTTATCCAGGCCGGAAGTTTTACAGTGCCGATATCTCCGCACTGCCGGTGATGGGTACAGCCCTCGCTGATCAGCACCTTATCCCCGTCTTTCAGCTTTTCCAGAGTCCTTGCCCCTTCTACTACAGTTTCCAGATTCCCTTTATATCTGGCAAAGAGAATGGAAAAAGAAGTCAGAAGAAGCTCTTTGGGAGTATCTTTGGAAACTCTTCCAAATACCTGGCTGTCGGTGATTACCAGCCTTGGCTTCTTTCCTAAACTCTCCAGAGTCTCCTTTAACCGGTCTTCTTTAATGACCACAGATACTGCATCTGCGTCCAGAATGTCCCGGATAGTCTGCTGCTGTGGAAGGATCAGCCTTCCTTTTGGAGCAGCTTTATCAATAGGCACTACCAGCACAACAAAATCTCCGGGAGACAGCAGGTCTCCCACGATTTTCTTCTGGTTTTCCTCTGTACTGGCCAGAACTGCCAGCCGCTCCTTTAATTCCCGGACGCCCGTTCCCTCCTGAGCGCTGACCCAAAGGTAGTCTTTTCCTTCCTGGTACCCTTCCGGCAGACTGGAAAGGGTCTGACAGACCTCTTCCTCTGTAAGCAGGTCCCTCTTATTCAGTACCAGGATGCTGGGAATATTTTTCTTGTGGATCCTTTCCAGCAGAGCCTGGTCCTCCCTGCTCATACCAGCCTTTCCATCAATGACCAGGACTGCTGCGTCTGTCTTGTTCAGCACCTGATAACTTTTCTTTACCCGAAGGCCGCCTAATGCTCCCTCGTCGTCGATTCCCGGAGTATCCATCATTACTACAGGTCCCAGGGGAAGCAGTTCCATAGCTTTGTAAACCGGGTCTGTTGTCGTTCCCTTTACATCTGATACTACTGCCAGCTCCTGTCCTGTTACCTTATTCATAACACTGGATTTTCCTGCGTTTCTCTTCCCAAAAAATCCAATATGTACCCGCTCAGAGGCAGGCGTCTGATTCATTCCCATGTAAAGCCTCCTGTCTGTGTCAGAACCGGAAATCTCTGTTTCCTTTCTCAATTTCAATAAGCCGTTCCTGTACAATCTCCCTGGTACGTTCTCTTGGGATTTCTTTTATCTGCTCCTGGATCAGTTTCAGGCCTTTTTCCACTGTATCAGGGGAAGCATAATCCATAAGGTATTCCTTTAAGGTCATAAGAGCGTTAGGCAGGCAGCAGTTCTGGATCTGTCCGGATTTGCACAGAGACATGAACCTGTCTCCTGTCCTTCCCTCCCGGTAGCAGGCTGTGCAGAAGCTGGGCACATATCCCATTCCCATCAGCCAGTTCACCACTTCATCCAGGGTACGGTTGTCGCTAACCTCAAACTGTTCTGAAGATTCTTCCTCTGGCTCTGGTTCTGCATAGCCTCCTACGCTGGTCCTGGAACCGCCGGAAATCTGTGAAATTCCCAGATGAAGGACTCTTTCCCTGCATTTCTGATTCTCTCTGGTAGAGATGATCATACCTGTATAAGGCACTGCAATTCGGATACAGGCCACGATTTTCGCAAAAGTGTCATCGTCAATACCATTGTCAAAAGCATCCGGGTCAATATCATCTGCTTTTCTGACTCTGGGCACGCTGATAGTATGGGGTCCAACTCCATATACTGCCTCCAGATGCTCTGCATGCATCAGCAGGCCGGCAAACTCATAACGATACATTTCAAGTCCAAAGAGAACGCCGCATCCCACATCGTCAATTCCGCCTTCCATGGCACGGTCCATAGCTTCTGTATGATAATTATAGTCATGTTTTGGTCCTGTGGGATGGAGTTTCAGATAGCTTTCCTTATGGTAGGTCTCCTGAAACAGAATGTAGGTTCCGATTCCTGCTTCTTTCAGCTTTCTGTAGTTTTCCACAGTAGTAGCGGCAATATTTACGTTTACCCTGCGGATAGCGCCGTTTTTATGTTTGATACTGTAGATAGTCTTAATGCTCTCCAGCACATACTCAATGGGACAGTTCACCGGATCTTCTCCTGTTTCCAGCGCCAGTCTCTTATGCCCCATATCCTGAAGAGCGATAACCTCCTGACGGATTTCCTCCTGGGTCAGTTTCTTTCTGGGAATATGCTTATTCTTGGCATGATATGGACAGTATACACAGCCGTTTACACAGTAATTGGACAGATATAAAGGAGCAAAAAGCACGATGCGGTTTCCATAAAAATCCTTCTTGATCTGCTCTGCCAGGGCATATATTTCCTGGTTTTTATCTTCCAGGTCACAATCCAGAAGCACCGCTGCCTCTCTGTGGCTTAGCCCTTTTCTCAGTTTTGCTTTTTCCAGAATCTGGTCGATCAGTTCCCTGTTGTGTTTATTTTCCTCTGCATAGGCAAGGGTTTCCATGATCTCCTCATGGTTAATAAAATCATCTGCACATTTTGATTTTGGATCATACATAATCCTATACCTCCTCTGTTTTTGAAATATAATCTCCCCGGTCTACTACGACTTCATATCCGATTTCCCCCATAGATGCCCTCAAGGCGTCCAGACATTCTGCCGCTTCCTTCCCTGTATGGATCTTGTTGTCATACAGCAGGTATTTTTCCCTGACATTTTCCGGGGATAGGTTTGGCATTACTACATTTGCCCCTGCCAGGACTCCCCTTTCTCTCCCTCTGGGATCAATGGTTCCCAGGGCTGTAGTAGCCGGCAGGAGCACATTTGGAAGAAGGAGCCGTACCAGACTCAAAAGATATAAAGTCTGCTCCAGTTCTCCCTGTTTCTTCTCCCGAAAGGGTGTATCGTGATGAGGAATGAAAGGGCCGATCCCCACCATTTCCGGCTGGAGTTTCTCCAGAAATTCCAGGTCATCCATGAGAGTTTCTGTGGTCTGTCCCGGAGATCCCACCATAATCCCTGCTCCAGTTTGGTACCCCAGGCTTTTCAGGTCTTCCAGGCACTGAATTCTGTGGGCAAGGGAAAGTTCTTTTGGATGAAGTTTTCTGTAATGAGCTTCATTGGCGGTCTCATGCCGGAGCAGATATCTGTCTGCCCCTGCCTTCTTAAAGAGCTGGTAGCTTGCTCTCTCCTTTTCTCCAATAGATAAGGTTATAGCACAGTCTGGAAATTCCTTTCGGATTTTTCCTACTATCCTGACTATTCTCTCATCATTAAAATAAGGGTCTTCTCCCCCCTGAAGGACAAAGGTGCGAAAGCCCAGTTCATATCCGGCTCTGCAGCAGTTCAGAATCTGATCTTCAGTTAGCCGATAACGGGACGCATTTTTATTGCTCTTTCGGATTCCACAGTAGTAACAGTCATTTTTACAATAATTCGTAAATTCAATGAGACCCCGGATAAAGATTTTCTTTCCGTAAATCCGGTCTCGCAGCTCTGAGGCCTTTTGGGCTAAAAGCTCTGCCCGCTCACTATTTCGGCCTTCCAGCAAAGTTCTCCATTGATTCCTGTTCAGATGCCTGCCGCTGGAAAGCTCCTGGAAGCAAACCTGAAATTCCTCTTCACTGATTTTATTTTCCATCCTGTGAGTCCCCTTCCGTCCCTTTTTCTTTTCCTCTGGTCTTCTCTGAAGAGCTCTCTCTGGAATAGATTGCTTTGGAACTGACCCCTGGAAGTCTTCCCATTTTTCCAGCCAGAGCACTGATCACATCTGACGGGGCATCCAGGACTACACTGATAATATTCACCTGTTTTTTCTCGTATGGGATTCCCATTCGTCCAATGATAAATTCACTGTATTGATGGAGCAGCTCATTTACCCTTCCTGCCATTTCCCGGTTTTCAATAATAATTCCGATTACGGCAATCCTGGAATTCTCTTTATCCATATATCTCCTCCTTCCCTTTTCATCCCCGGATAAACTTAACCGGCAGGCGCCTGTTATACAGGCATCATGGCCCCTTTCTGGGTCTATAGCACAGAAAAAGGACCCGAAAGGGTCCCTCTTGTTTTAAACTATTACAGATTTTGTTTACAGCTATTTTCTCTTTCCATCAGATTCTCTTCCGGTCAGTATTCCGCTCTATGAACGCTTTGCTGACAGAACTACTGACAGCTCAGGCATTTTCTATTATTTTACCCTTATTTTCAAAAAGCGTCAAGAATCTTCAGGCTTTTTTCTGAAGATATATATTTTATTTGATTTCATATTTTTTTAGTATTATCCTATCAGAAACAGACAAAGGAGTTTGATTTATGGAAGGAAAATATATTCTTACAGCAGCAGTTCCTCAGAATCTTGATATATGCCTCGATATTATCCTTCAGGGAAAAGCCTTTCAAAGAGAGCAGGGTTTTATCCAGTGGACTGACGATTACCCCAACAGGTCTACCATTGAAGAAGACATCGAGAAAGGAATTGGCTATGTTGTAAAAGCAGAAAATCGGATCGCCGGCTATATGTGTATTGATTTTTCCGGAGAACCGGCCTATGAAAATATAGAGGGAAAATGGCACAGTGATCTGCCTTATGGAGTAATCCACCGCATGGCTTTTGATAAAGCATTTCGTGGAATCGGTCTTGCTGACATCACCTTTTCTCTCATAGAAAAGTTCTGTCTTAAAAAGGGTGTTTCCTATATACGCATTGACACGGACTTTCCGAATAAAAGAATGCAGCACATCCTGAAAAAGAACGGTTTTAAAAACTGCGGGATAATCACCCTTCGCGGAAGCGGTAGACTGGCCTTCGACAAGCTTTTTTAAATTTTCAGTTCCATGTCCTCATGTAATCCTCTTCAGCGGTCTCCAGATCCTGAAAGTCTCCCAAATCCTCCAGTCTGATATGTGCGGCGTCTAATCTGGCTTCGGGTGCTTCCTGCTGCCCTTTTATGGTAGCCGGCATTTCACCCTCCAGCTGCATCCGGATACTTTCTGCTCTCAGCACACATACCTGTTCCAGAGTATCCACAGCCAGTTTATAATCCTCATATGAACAGAATGCTGTAGGGTCTTTCTCTACATAAGGGTTTATCATTTTCTGAGTCTGTCTGAGAAAAAGCTGAAACTTTCCTGATTCAAAATATTGGGAAATAAATTGCTCAAAGAATTCCCGGTATCTTTGAAAATACTCATCTATTTTCATCAAGTTATGGTATAAAGGGCGATTCATCATCACGGATCCTTCTGCCGGAGTATAAATTGGATAATTAATCAGCACTGTTGGATCCTTAATAGGTTCTGTCTTTCCCAGGGCGTAGGTTCCAAAAGCCAGATTATAATCCCAGGGAAGGATGGACAGGATTCCTTCTTCTTCATACAAATAGTAATTATGCCCTGTATATCCCAGGTAGCTGTCCCAGTTCATTACAAAAACCTGTACGGTAAAGTACCTGAGCACTTCCTCTATATTCACTGCTTTCTCCAGTTCCTCTCCTTCGGAAAGTATCTTCAGAGCCTCTATTACCCTCTTTTTATCCCCCTGGGTGATATCCACCTTGGCATTGTCAAATATATTCGGATAGCTCTCCGGGTCATCATCAATATACTTAAGAGCCACATCGGCATTCTCTGCATCCAGCCGCTTATAATCCGGCTTATACAGTCTTCCGTAGTCATTGCCGAAATTTCTCCTGGCAAATGCTTCCTCTGGCTCCTCTATAGCTAAAAACAATCCCCAGCCTTCTCCGTTTACTGTCACCCAAACATAGCTGCGCAAAGGTGCCGGAACCTCCATAAATTCCATCATATCATAGGCTATCCAGGCCTTCATATAACTGTTGTCCTGAAAAGATGCGTCCAAAGACAGCTTATCTAGACCATAGTAATTTCCGCCCGAATTGAAATGGTCGAATTCCAGTTTCAGACTATATCTAGACAGCCCGTATTCTTCAGTAAGCCTCAGGGAATTGTTTCCCTTGGCCCTAAGTCCCACCTGATGAAATTCCTCTCCGTCTATTACTGCTGTGCAGGAAACATATTTTTCCTCCTCTGCATTTTCCAGGAACCCTTCCCAGTCTTCTATCTGTATATCCAGGCTATGTACCCTACTTTCATCAAAAAGCCGGGAAATATATCCGGGATTTTCGCTTGCCTTCGGTATTCCAAAAGCATCCCCATTCATAAAGATCAGAGTAAGAAGGACAGCTCCAAGAGCTGCAAGAATGCAGACAGCATCTATATACTTATATTTTACCATATCTTACCCCATATAATCTCCATTATAGGAAACAAGAACGCAGTGGGTAACGCCTTCCATAGCTGCCAGCTCATTCACAAACTGATTGCTGTCTTCCCTCAGCCGAACTTCATAGTTCAGTTCTATATCTCCGGCTTCCACACTTTTACTTTTTAGATTCATCCTTCGGACCTGAGAAGCTACGATAACCCTGACTTTCTCCTCTGTCTCCCGGCTGTCACAGTGGACCACCAGAATATAGGGACTGTCCACTGTCTTCCTGTTTGAAAAGCCCAGGATCACTACGCCTATAAAAATACTCCCTAAAACAGCCAGAGGAATCAGGCCAGCAGCCAGTATAATTCCCAGCGCAATGCTCCAAAACAGAAACGCTATATCCAGAGGTTCTTTTATAGCTGTACGGAAACGGACAATAGAAAGGGCCCCCACCATACCCAGAGACAGAACCACATTGCTGACTACCGTCATGATCAGGATTGTAGTGATCAGAGTCAGAGCAATCAATGTAGTGCCAAAGCTTGCTGAATACATAACGCTGCTGCAGCTTTTTTTATATACAAAAAAGATAAAAAGCCCCATTAAAAATGCCAGAACCAGGGCAATGGTCATATCAAGAACCGAGATTCCTGTAATATTCTCCAGAAAATTTGATTTAAATATATCCTGAAAAGTCATAACAAAATACTCCCCTCTCTCCCGGATCAGTCAAACCGCCTGCAAAGGGCATATTTAGAACAGGCCCCTGCCTGACGTCCCGGTACCTGTACAGCCATCCGCACCAGCTCCGGCAAAAATTCATCATACTTTACTTCCAGCACTCTGGAAAAGTCCATGGCTTTAATTCCTGTAAATCCTGTGTTTAAAAACTCCAGACTGCCCATTCCCGTATACAGATTTCTGTCCAGCGTGATCCTTACATTTCCCGGCGCATAGACAAAAGCCTCCCTGTCATAACGGACAATCGTCTTAGGTCTTAATCCCTTTCCCTGAATCTTACTGTATAATTCAATCAGAAGGGGCTCCCCTGATTCCAAAAGAAACCCATAGTCTCCCTTTAAAATCTTGTCTGCTTCATCCTGTGTGAGAGGTAGGCTTCTCTTTCCACAGAGGCCTTTCCTCTTAAACTTTTTTTCCAGGCGTATAAAAGATGTATCTGTGCCATAATATCTCAACCTGAATTTTTCTCTTTTATCTACTCCATCCAGTTTCTCTCTGTAAGCGCTGTCATAAGGAGTATCAAAGTAAAGGCTTGTGACCCTGTAGCTTCCCATAGGTCCCCCATGTTTATCATGGGAGAACAGCTTCCTCAGTCTCTGGGAAAGCACCAGATCTTCTCCAGGGCTGATCTGGTGCTTAAGCTCATGCCGCATGGATACCTTCTTTAACGGTTTAATTATCATAGTGGCTGTTTCCGTAGTCACTGTGGTCCTAGTCGTCATCTCCATCATCATCTATGTCATCATCCATGTCATCATCTGTGTCATCATCTGTGTCATCATAATCTGTCACACCGTCATTGTTTGGTCCATAGTCTGTGTCATCTATTCCTGATGTGTTATAATCTGTCACACCATCGTTATTGGGTCCATAGTCTGTATCTTCTGCTTCGCTGTAATCTGTCACACCATCATTATTCGGACCGTAATCTGTGTCTCCATAGTCAGTAATTCCATCATTGTCCGGGCCGTAATCCGTAGTGCTGTAGTCTGTCACACCGTCATTGCCGGTGCCATAATCTGTATCTTCTACTGTCTGCCCGACTACATGGTGCACTGCTTTTAAAATTTTTCCGGTTACTGCATGAACGTCATACTCATATTCATTATTGCCTGCTGTAAATTCCAGTTCGTAGATTGCAATTCCATCGTCAAAGTCAAATTCTTTATCTTCAAATACTGCATCTGCTGCACTGATATCAGCCTGAGCCAGAGCGATTTCCTTTGCCTTATCTAAGGAAATATAAGGAGATGGCTGACCATTCTTTGCATATCTTTCATCGTAATCGTCATCGTCTATAGTTACTATATCTGAGGTTAATTCCAGTCCCGCTACTGCTTCCTGAGTATTTCTGCTTATAGTTTCCAAAAAATCATCATCAGGAAGAACAGAACCAGGCTCCATCTGGATCACAATATTTTTCTTGTGACCATCTATTTCATCAACGAAGTATCCGGCTTCATTGATTCTGTTGATCAGTTCTTCTAATACTATGCTGCAGTCTTTTCCCTGATAATCCTGATATGCGGAAACAATTCCTTCACCATCCACATTTTTTCCTGTAAGAGCTGTTACCTTACCTTCTTCATCATATTCAATACTGATTTCCGGATTTACACTTAAGGTAATGATTCCTGTATCTGCAAGGGCTGTTCCCTGGGAAGATTCTGCTGCTGTAATTTCCTTTTTCTGCTCTGTTCCAGCGCCCTGGCTACCGCACCCGGTTGTAAAAACCGCTGCCGTAAAGGTAAGAGATGTTAATGCCGCTAATAAAACTTTTCTCATTTTCATAATAGATGCTCCTTTCACTTATACCATTTATCTCTGGCTCTTTTTTTCCTTGTATTCATAGAATACGGAAGCACTTTTTAAAAAACGGGGTATCCTGAAAATTTTTTTATTTTTTAATCATCCTCTTCTTCGTCGTCATCGTCTTCATAGTCTGTTTCTTCCTCCTCTGATGTCTGAGGCATCTGAGACTGAGGAGCTGTCTGGTTATAATCTGTTATACCATCATTATCCGATCCATAATCTGTATCCTCATAAACTGCCGGTTCTGAAGGCTGAACCTGCTGAGGCTGAGGCTGCTGCTGGGGAGCCTGCGTTTCCTGCTGTACTGCAGAAGACTGCTGTTCCTGACCGCTTTCCCGGCCTGTTTCCTGAGACACTCCGCTGGAATTTTCTCCGCTCTGTGTTTCCTGGGTCGCTTGGCTGGATCTATTCTCGCTTTGTCCAGGATTTTCTGTCGTAGAAGTCTCCGTATCTCCTGTCTGACGATCAATAATCTCGATAGTAATGGAAAGTCTATTCTTTAGGTGCCTCTTTACTTCCGATTCCAGTTCTTTGCTGTATTCTGAAAGAACAGCTTCCTCCGGGGCATCAATGGAAAATGATACCTGCCCTCCTTCTGAAAGAAACCCCATCTCAATAGCCCTGTCAATAAGTTCATCAGTAACAGTTACCTTATCTTTTCCTTTTCCCTCATATCCTTCCAGAAGAATCTTTCCATCCTCATTTGTCCCTATGAGCTCCAACACCTCCCCCTGCCGGTTGAGGTTCATCTGAACTTCCGGATTAATTGTAAGGTAGATAGAAGAGTAGGATACCATATGTCCCTGGTAATAGTTCATTCCAAAGACCAGAAGGAAACAGGCTGCTATGGCCGCTGCGCCTCCGGTAACCCATCTTACAGGTCTAAATCTTTTTTCCGGTTTATCCCTCATCAAAACAGGGTCGTATACCGTCTGTCCCACTTCATAGTGAAGGTTTGCAGCCTTCAGAAATCTTCCTTCTTCATCCAGTAATATGGCATAGCTGGAGTGGCATTCCATAACAATATAGCTCATCTTCCTGTCACTCCTTTCATAACCTGTTTTAAATGACCTCTGATAATCTCATATCCGTTTGTATAGATCAGCAGCAGCGCTACCATATATTTTCTGTGACGCTCCATCGTTTTTCTTTCAGCGCCGCTTCCCTGACAAAGCCTT
This sequence comes from Blautia sp. An81, assembly GCF_002161285.1. Taxonomy (GTDB): domain Bacteria; phylum Bacillota; class Clostridia; order Lachnospirales; family Lachnospiraceae; genus Blautia; species Blautia ornithocaccae. Next base: position 45,806 of record NZ_NFHH01000020.1, read on the forward strand.
GCGGCCGGCAGACGCTTTGTCCTCAGCAGTTCTTCAAAGATTTCCGGATTTTCCCTGGCATAGTTCAAGGCTTTTCTGCAGGCGTTCAGCGTCCTCTCCTGCTTTGGGCAGTTATCTGATACATCAGTCAGGGAAACTCCGAATTCTTTCATCTGCTCTGTCAGTTCTTCAATTTCCTTTCTTGTAGCTTCTCTGACTGTCATTTCCTCGCTGTGGTCTTTCCCATCAGATAAAGTATCTCCTAAAGCTTTTTCTTCATCATCACCAGCAGGGGTTTCCAGAGAAATTACCTTGCTGTGCCTCTGCTCCTTTCGATGATAGTCTATCAACCTGCTTTTAATCAACATGGCAGCATACTTAAAAAACGCTCCTCTTGCGGATGAATATCCGCAGATAGCCTCGTGAAAGGCTATCATAGCTATGCTCAATTCATCATCATGGCCTTCCACTGGGGGCCGCCGGAGAAATTTTGCGGTTTCTGCTTTTATAAATGGCATATATGTACGAATAAATACATCTGCCGCCTGCATATCGTCCCTGGCAGCTTCTACCTGTCGGATGATATCCCGCCCTTCCCTCATATTACATTTTCCTCCTGTATATAGATTACGTATCTCTCTTATTAAAACCGGGGCAATTTGCTAAAAATTGTAATAAATTACGGTAATCCTATCATCTTCATGTAAAGTTAATTGTACTCACTTTGTAAAATTTAAGTAAAAAACTGCCGTATCTCACTGATGCCCATACAGACATTTTGTAAAATACGACAGCTGTCGAAAATTAATTCTATTCTTTCTCTTATCTGAAATTATAGCCTAAAGTTTATTGTATTGTATCATTCACTTTCAGACAAGTCATTATGCAAAATGTGAGTGATACAGTGCACTAGTATTGAAAATCTACATAGCCTTGAAGCCACACAACTCCTTTAAATCTTCGGCCTCTGGCCGGTTCTCCCAGGAGATCATTTTCGTTGACGCATACGTCCAGTTCAATATCGTTACAACAAATCCGCATCTCGTAGACCGTATCTCCTGTAAGAATATTCTGGATCTTTGTGCATTCCAGGATCTCTCCCATGATATTATACAGATCACATTCCATTCCATAAGGCATAAAATAACTGTCCACAATACTGTACACATCTTCATTCTCCACCCTCTGGGAGATCATGGAATATGTATCCATATCCTCTATAGTAAGACTTTCCATAGCTTCTTCGTCCCCGTTTTTGGCGGCTGCCATAAGTCTTCCTCTGTTCATGGTCTTTTCCTCTGCTTCTGCCGCCTCTGCCTCCTGCTTCAGCACAGGCAGAAGAATCGTGCCTTTCTTGGCAAGGCCGGAAAGAGTCAGGCTATGGACTCCTCCCGCATAGTGGCCTTTGCACCTTTGGGTAAGATATTCCCCTGCATTTTGCAGATAAAAGATAATTGTCACACCGATACGCATATCGTCACAGGCTCCAGCATAGGATTCCTTCCCAGCATGCTTTTCAATTACCACTTCCTCTTCCATGGTAATGCCTGTTCCCCGGAAATATGGAAAATAATATTCCATCTGGAACTGATCATCCTCATCATATTCTCCGCAGACGGTAATGCCGAAGTCACAGCCGTACATTTTGGACAGTTCGGTAAATAGATGATTGCTTCTGTCCTCCACAACGGTCTTTTCATCATAGTTCTGGATAACATCCTGCAAAATGGTATCCAGTTCTTTCTTTTCCGTTATATCGGAAAACCCGATTGCTTTCAAATAACTGTGCAATGAGTAACCTCCACTTATTTCTTGGGCTTAATTACTTCTGCTCCTCCCATATAAGGTCTGAGAGCCTCTGGAATCTTTACAGAACCATCTGCCTGAAGGTTGTTCTCCAAAAAGGCAATAAGCATTCTGGGAGGTGCTACAACGGTATTATTTAATGTGTGGGCAAGATATTTTCCATCTTTCCCGTTAACGCGGATCTGAAGTCTTCTGGCCTGAGCATCTCCCAGGTTTGAGCAGCTTCCCACTTCAAAATATTTTTTCTGTCTTGGAGACCAGGCTTCTACATCTACAGATTTCACTTTCAGATCTGCCAGGTCTCCGGAACAGCACTCCAGAGTTCTTACAGGAATATCCATAGAACGGAAAAGATCTACTGTATTCTGCCACAGTTTATCAAACCACATAGGACTCTCTTCCGGCTTACATACTACGATCATCTCCTGTTTTTCAAACTGATGAATACGGTACACGCCTCTTTCCTCGATTCCATGAGCGCCTTTTTCCTTACGGAAGCATGGAGAGTAGCTGGTAAGAGTTTTTGGCAGTTCTTCTTCCGGAATAATGGTATCAATAAATTTTCCGATCATAGAGTGTTCGCTGGTTCCGATCAGATATAAATCTTCCCCTTCAATCTTATACATCATAGCGTCCATCTCTGCAAAGCTCATAACGCCTGTGACTACGTTGCTGCGGATCATAAAGGGCGGAACACAGTAAGTAAAACCTCTGTTAATCATAAAATCCCTTGCGTAAGAGATCACTGCAGAATGAAGTCTTGCAATATCTCCCATTAAATAATAAAATCCATTTCCGGCAACTTTTCTGGCGCTGTCAAGATCCAAACCATCAAAGCTTTCCATAATTTCTGAATGATAGGGAATTTCAAAATCAGGAACTACAGGCTCACCATATCTCTGAACCTCTACATTTTCACTGTCATCCTTTCCAATAGGAACCGATGGATCAATGATATTTGGAATAGTCATCATAATTTTTTTGATTTTTTCTTCCACTTCTTTTTCTTCAGCAGAAAGACTCTCTACTCTCTGAGCATTGGCAGTAACCTGTTTCTTGGCCTCTTCTGCCTCTTCTCTCTTGCCTTCCTTCATCAGTCCGCCAATCATCTTGGAAATCTTATTTCTCTCTGCTCTCAGACCTTCTACTTCCTGCTTGATCTCTCTGTTTCTCTTATCCAGCTCTATAACTTCATCTACCAGAGGCAGTTTGCTGTCCTGAAATTTATTTTTAATATTCTCCTTTACCACTTCTGGATTTTCTCTGACAAAACGGATATCTAACATTTTCTCTTCTCCTTATTGATTTACATAACTTCTTTATTATGGTTTACATAACATTCACCAAATTTTATACTTTCTGTGATTTGGAAATCAAATATCAAATTCACTTTCCTCGATTCCAAAATTCACAGCTCTCTTCAGGGCTTCCACTTCTTCCTCACTTAACATTATATAGGATTCCCCATTTACGATTTCTTTAATATACAGAAAACAATTTTCTCTGCTATGTATAGCATTCAGCAGAAATCCTGTATTCTCTTTGTCCAGCAGAGCAAGAACAAAACTGAGCTTTCCACCCATATCTTCAAAAGCATCGTATTTTACAATACCATATTTATGAAGCGAACTATTGTAAAGTTTCTCCAGCTTCTGGATATCTTCTCTGTTTATCTCACTGTTGCTTGCCAGTTTCTCAATCATATCAAATTTTCTTTTAAACAGTTTTTCCAGGGATTGTCCATCTTTACCCTTCATAAAGATCTTATATTTCTTATTCAGCCTGCTTAATCCTAAAGAAAGATTAAACGTACAGATTAGAAGTATGATCACCAGAATCAGAAGGGAAAGAAGCAGGATTCCTGAATAATTCTGCAGTGCATCTAAAAAATTACTCATACGTTTCTTACCCCTTATTCTATCTGATAGTCTCTAACAGTTCCACAATTCGTTCCAGTTCATCTTGAGAATAATATGCAATCTCAATTTTCCCCTTATCCTTGCTTTTACGACGAATAGCTACTTTTGAGCCTATAATTCCCTTTATTTTTTCCTCCAGCTGTTCGTATACAAGGTCCTGGGCCCGGTCTGCTTTCTTCTCTTTCTCTTCTTTTCGAGGATTAAGGATTTCCTTGACCAGTTTCTCTGTTTCTCTTACACTGAGCTTTTCATCAAAGACTTTAATCGCTGCAGCATGCTGCATATTCTTATCTTCTATAGACAAAAGTGCTCTGGCATGTCCTGTAGTAAGCATTTCATCTATGAGCATCTGCTGTACTCTTTCATCCAGCTTCAGCAGCCTCATAGAGTTTGTTACTGCTGTCCTGCTTTTGGACACACGTTCCGCGATAGTATCTTGTTTCAAATGAAACTCTTCCATGAGCCGTTTATAAGCTGCTGCCTCTTCGATAGGATTTAAATTTTCTCTTTGAATATTTTCAATAAGAGAAATCTCCACAGCTTCCTGCTCGGAAAACTCTTTTACAATTACAGGTATATCCTTTATTCCGGCCAGCTTAGATGCCCGCCATCTTCTCTCACCTGCAATTATCTCATAGTAATCGTCTTTTTTCTGCACCAGCAACGGCTGAAGTACACCAAATTGTTTGATAGACTCTGCCAGTTCCAGCAGAGCATCCTCGTCAAACTGCTTTCTTGGCTGTTTTCGGCTGGGCTCTACCTGGGCAATCTTCACCGTAAAAACTTTTCCTTTAGCCTCCCCTTCCGGTTCTTTCACTGTTAAAGTTTTTTCTGGTGTTTTCTCGGCTTGTCTGGGTTTTGAAGTGTCACTGATCATTGCGTCAAGACCTCTTCCCAGACCTCTGCCTAAGCCACCTTTTTTTGCGGTCATTCTTCATCCTCCCTGTGTAAAACTTCTTCTGCCAGAAGGCGGTAGCTTTCTGCACCTACAGATCGTGTATCATATAAATTAATAGGCATACCATAACTTGGCGCCTCTGCCAGTCTTACATTTCTCGGAATAATTGTTTTATAAATGGACTGATTCAGATTGGCTTTTACATTTTCCACAACCTGAAGAGAAAGATTTGTTCTGGCATCATACATTGTAAATACAACACCTTCTATAATAAGATCTGGATTCAGCCTCTCTTTTACCAATTCAATGGTATGTATAAGCTGCGTCAATCCTTCCAAAGCATAATATTCGCACTGTATTGGCACTAATACAGAGTCCGCTGTAGTCATAGCATTAATCGTCAGAATATTCAGAGAAGGCGGACAATCCATTATAATAAAATCATAACTATCTCTGATAGTATCGATTTGATTCTTTAAAAGGAATTCTCTGCCCTCAATTCCCACCAATTCTATTTCTGCCCCGGCAAGATTAACATTAGATGGTATTAAAGAAAGGTTATCATATACATTTTCAATAATACAATCTTTCAGCTCCCTCTCTCCTACCAACAGTTCATATAGGGTATTTTCTGTGTCATTTTTATCAATTCCCACACCGCTGGTGGCATTTCCCTGAGGATCAATGTCTATCAGCAGGACTTTCTGGTTCTGTTCTGCCAAACATGCAGAAAGATTAATAGCTGTGGTAGATTTTCCTACTCCACCCTTTTGATTAGCAATTGCAATAATTCTTCCCACTTATATTTCCCCTTATTGTAGATTAAAATTTATCTTTAAATTTCTAAAATTCATTATATCACCTTTCTTTTTCTATTTCTATACCAAGTGTTTCACGTGAAACATTTTTTATATTTTAATGAATTTTTCACTTGTTTTTATTCTTTTCTTGTTCATGTTTTTTGCTCCTGAAATGAACAGTCACCTTGCTAAGACTATGTAATGTTTCACGTGAAACATTTATCTTCAGCAACACCACTGCTGTCCGAAAATCTTCCAGGCTTTTTTTCTTGTATAATTGTTCTCTATGTTTTATAATATAATACAGGAAAATTAGTAGGAGGTATTGACATTAGAATGAAAAAGAATAAACACCGATTGGTCACTCTTGGTATTTTATTTACCGTAGCTACGGGAATTATATATCTTATTAACCGCATAGTTTTTGCCTCTGCAACTCTTAAAGATTTACTAAAATCTTCTGCTGACAATTATTATAATTGGAGATTTGGAAAAATTTATTATAAGAAAAAGGGTAGCGGTTCCCCTATACTGCTAATTCATGACTTGACAGTATATAGTTCCGCATATGAATGGAAAAACCTCATAGACAAACTGTCAAAGGACCATACAGTATATGTTCTGGACCTTCTTGGGTGCGGACGCTCTGAAAAGCCAAGAATAACTTATACAAATTATTTATATGTTCAGCTTATTTCTGACTTTATCAAAAATGTAATTCATGAAAAGACAGATATTGTAGCCAGCGGATATTCCAGTTCCTTTACTATACTTGCATGCCATAATGAATCTTCCCTTTTCGGAAAAATCTTTTTGGTAAATCCGCCTGAACTATCTACTTTAAATAAGATTCCAGGAAAAAGAAGTAAATTATATAAGTTTCTTCTTGAACTTCCTGTATTTGGAACCCTCGTATATAATATGATAACCTGCCAGAGCAATGTACAGCTGCTTTTCACAGAAGAGTATCTTTATAACCCCTTTGATGTATCGGCAGAAATGATTGATACATATTATGAAGCAGCTCATAAGGGATTTAGTAATTCAAAATTCCTGCTTGCCAGCATTATCGGATGCTACACAAACAACAGTATCAATCATGCTTTAAGAGAAATTGATCAAAGCATTATCCTTATTTCAGGTCAGGGAGAGGAAAAGGGGAAAGCAATTCAAGAAGCCTATGTTACTATCAATCCATCTATTGAAACTTGCTCTATAGAGAGAACAAAACACCTTCCTCATCAGGAAGCAGGAAACAGATTTGCAGAATTATTAAGCATTTATTTATAGTTTCTAGTAAAACGAGGCTGTCGCATTAGTCAAAAAGTATGACTAATGCGACAGCCTCGTTTTTTCAGATATTTAGATGTGCTTTTTTATCATATGTTTCACGTGAAACATTATTGATTCAATTCACTCATAGCATTATCAAATGCTTCAAAGAGTTCTCTGACATCCATTTTATTAACCATCATATGGTTTCCTTTGGAATCTACAACAAGATAGAAATTTGTATCATAGGAATAGAAATCTACAGTTACGTTAATTCCGCCTTCTTTATAAAAATTGATGCTCATTTCTGCATCGCCAGAGGGCTGTGCATTTTCATCCTGACTCTGCCACGTCATAGCAGTGATCAGATTGTAGAAGTTATTAAAATCTGTAGTTTCTATTTCCTTATCATTTATCATGTATTTTGTTTCTTCTGTTGTTTCTCCATCCTCATCTTCACTTTCTACCTCTACTGTTTCCTTGGTAGCTGTATAAGTCTCACCATTTCTGGTAAAAGTTACTTTGTCCAGATCTGCAAATGAATAGTCTGCAACTTTTGTGCTGAGGAAGTCTTCTTTATTCACCTCTGTAATATTCTGAATAGTTGATGCAGCTATGGTATACACACAGGAATCTTCCTGAAGTTTTCCGTAATAATAAGTACTGTCCTCTGTCTGATTTCCTAAGAGCATCACCATTTGCTTATCTACTGTAACTGTAGATTCTTCCTCACTATCTTCTGAATCTTCACTGCTTTCATCCTCTGAATCTGTGTCTTCAGCTTCTTCCTCTACCTGGTAATCCACTGTAATCACTGTAGGATTATCCAATCCGTAAGTTCCCAGATTGCTTAAATCATAAGTAACATAGTTAGTCCAAGCCAAAGTAGAAAAGTTGCTGGTATAAGTAGATACCAGAGAACTGTCTGCAGGAACGGTACTTCCATCTGTGTCTGCAAAAGTCCAGCCTGTTTCTGAACTACTATCCTGATAAAGTCTGGCAGTACCCTCGGGCTTCTGTATTGATACACTAGTTATGGTACTTCCTGTAATGCTGGGGATTTCCTCTTTATCTGCAATATCACTTAAATCAAACTGAAGATTCTCCTTTAAACTGCTGTCTACCAGATAAATCTTACTGTTATCATCATTTAAACTCATATAACAGCCAGATACTGCATCATTGGTGGCTCCTAGTTTTAAAGTATTCTCTTCTCCATCTGTATCTGTCACCTTTACAGTCACTTCCGGAGCATCCAGTCCATATTCTTCCAGATTCTCGGGATTTTCAATGGTTCTGGTTGAAGATACAGACGTCACATAAGATACTTTATCCAATATAGCAGACTCACTCAATGGAAAGCTGGAATCCTGACTATAGCTCCATGTATCATCGGAATGGGTGAAATCAAAAGTATTATCTCCTGAAACAATCTGCAGCTGGCCGATATCCTCGGCATCTATTTCAAAAACTGTTTCTGTTGTCTCTTCTTCCTGGTCATCTTCATCGTTCAGATTAAGACTCCTCAACACAAAATAAGCAGCCAGCAAGAGGACTAATATAAGGGTTCCGATAATCAAGCCTTTATTTTTCTTCATATCACTGTTTTCTCCTCTTCATCCAGATACCAAATCCGATACCGAGAACGCACACCGGAATAACTGCTGTTACAACAATACTCCAAAAGCTTACATCTGCTGCTGAGATTGTAAGTGAAGAAGTATCCAGGCTCTTACTTGCAATAGAGATGGTACTTGTACTGTCTTCCTCTGTCTGACACAGCCAGGACAGTGATGATGACAGAAGTTCATAGTTTGTTCCTGATACATAGCTGTTAATGGTGTCATCAAAAATTGTGCTTGATGAAAAATATACAATCTGTGTCTCAGCATCATCGCTAACCTCTTCTGTAATGGCTACCGCCAGATCAAAGGGACCGTCGATGTCAGAACTTTCTTTTTCTACTGTCTGCATATTTTCCAAATCCGTCTTAGAGTAAGCACTGTCTGAAGTTGAAAGAATACTCTGCACGTTCAGAGAATCTCTTACATTATCAATTGTCTCAATTCCCTGGGCAAGGGCCATAAGCACATATCGGCTGCCAGATGATAAAGAAGAAGTAATATCCGTGCTCTTAATATCCGGAAGCAGATAATAAGGATTCTGGGAAATATAGTGGTCTGTATCTCCTTCCATAACAACTCCGTCTACTGTACGAACGCCGTAATTTTCCAGGACAGATTTAAAATTCGGCATATCCTCAGTAGTGTAATCGGATATAATAAGTGCCTTTCCTCCATTCTCCAGATAATTAATAATCTTTGCTGCCTCATCTTCTGAAATATCTGTAGCTGGCGAATATATGAGCAGACAGGAAGCATCTTCTGGTACAGCGTCCTGTGTCAGAAGGTTCAGAGACTGGATTTCTATATTTGCCTTTTGAATAGTCTCTGTCATGTTTGTACTCATAGAAATCTCGTCATGTCCTTCCAGAGTATATAAAATAGGCATATCCTCTGAAATTACATAATTGATAGCACTGGTAAGCTGTCCCTCTCCATCAAAAGCCGTTGTCTCCTGAGTATAGGTCTGATAATTAATACTTGTCTCATACATATCACTATAGTCTACTACTCTGCTCTTATCTCCGCAAACTACAATAATACTATTATTATTTACAGAATCTGAAGTGTACTGCTGAGTAAAAGTAGGATAAACTGCCGGGTCTCTCTGCTCTACAGTAATATGCTCGTTTCTTTCTTCATATCGTTCCAGAAGCCTTTGGATATCACTGCTCTCCGTACCTTCCTGGGCGATCAGATACAATTCTACATCTTTGTCAAGATTGTCCAGAACCTCTTTTGTCTGATCTCCAATGGTATAAAGTTTTTCACTGCTCAGATCTAACTCTCGAATACTGGTAGGCAGTTCCTGTATCACCAGATTCAAGACCACTGCAATAGCAACAACAAGAGCTGTTATACCTATGCTGTAAGAACCATGGTGTAAAATCTTTTTGTTTTTAGTTCTTTTTTCTTTAATATTACTAATAGTATTCTTAATATTTATTTTTTCTTTAAGCTTCAAATTTTTTAAGCTGAATTTTCCTTTTGATTTTTTCATATCTGCATCTCCTTTACTAAAATTTCAGATTTAACTCCAACGCCGTTTTTGTATACTCTGAATTGTAAGAAATACAAAAATGCAGATAACCGACAGCATATAAATAATTCCTGATAGGTCTAGAATGCCGCCTACAAAGTTATCAAACTGGTTTGATATTGCCAGAAGATCCAGCAGTTTCTGTATCAGTCCCTCATAAATAGAAGATTTCACAATATACAGCACTACATTTACTGCTACCAATACAATTCCCAGCACAGAGGACAGAATCATATCTTTTGTCATCTGATATACTACCAGTGCGATAATCACGGAAATAACCAGAAAGGCTGCAAAAGAAGCCATAGATGTACTGGAAAAAAAGCTGGAAATTCCGTCCATTACATAGCTGCAGAACAGAACTCCAAATGTAAGCACTGCTGCAATAATCTGACTTTCTGTTATAGAAGACAGAAAAAGACCTACCGCAATCTGAGCACAGCCCAGAAGATAGAATCCAAATACTGCTGTATAAGTCGTTGTATAAGAAACTGTTCCGTATCTTCCCATAATAAAAGGATAGCAGCCCGCTATCACTACAGGGATCAGATATATGGATATCATACTCAGATATTTACCAAAAACAATTTTCCATACCGGTACAGGCGCTGTAAGCAGGAGCTGGTCTATCTTATTCTTTTTCTCCTCAGAAAGTATTCTCATAGTAAGCACTGGAGTAATGATCAGGAAAAGGAAGGTCACTGCATTCAGCGTAGAACCGAAGTCAGGACTTGCATATTGGAGATTATAGGCCGTGAAATAAATTCCCAGTAATAGTAAGATAAATGCAATAAAAACATATCCTATCATGGAAGTAAGATAACTTCTTAATTCTTTTTTGTATACTGCCAGCATAATTATTCTTCTCCCTCCTCTTCTCTCTCATCTTCAAAGATTTCTTCTTCTGTTGGCAAAGTCACCTGACTCCTCTCATCTGTAAGCTTCAGGAACACTTCTTCAAGAGACATATTTGACGACTGCATTTTCAAAATCGGACATTTTGCTTCTGCAAGGGCAAAGAATATATTTTCCCTCATGTCCACATCTCCTGCAATTTTTACAGTAAAGTCGCAAGCTCCTGGTATTATAGAATTATGGTAAATCATATCTTCTATATTCTCTACTAAATCCAAGGCCTTTCTAATCTGTCCTTCCTTACCTTTCACAGTCAGTTCCAAAGAATTTGCGCCTGACATCAGACGGCTCAGATTTTCCGGTGAATCACTGGCCACCAGTCTTCCTTTATCAATAATCAGCACATAATCACACACTGCGCTTACTTCAGACAAAATATGAGAGCTGAGAATAACCGTATGATTTTTCCCCAGACTCTTTATCAGATCTCGGATTTCTATGATCTGCTTAGGGTCCAGTCCTACAGTAGGTTCATCCAAGATAATGATCTCCGGATATCCCAGCAGGGCCTGAGCCAGTCCCACTCTCTGTTTATATCCCTTCGACAGGTTTTTTATCAGTCTGTTCTTTACATTCTGAATTTTCGTAGTTGACATAACTCCATTGATATTTCCCTGTCTTTTCTCTTTTGGAATCCCTTTCAGCTCTGCTGCAAATTCCAGGTATTCCTGTGCTGTCATATCCTGATACAAGGGCGGCAGTTCAGGAAGATAGCCTATTTTTTTCTTGGCCTCCTCCGGTTCATCCAGAATATTGTGTCCGTCAATCAGAATATCCCCTTCTGTAGATGCAATATAGCCGGTGATCATATTCATGGTCGTAGATTTTCCCGCGCCATTAGGACCCAGAAAACCGTAAATTTTCCCCTTTTCCACGGTAAAATTCAGGTGATCTACAGCAACATGAGCACCGTACTTTTTTACAAGATTCCTAACTTCAATCAAGATACTCCCTCCTTATTAATCTTTTTTGACTGTTCTATTTTATGGGAAAATTGTGATAAAAATTAGGTTAGAATGTGATTTTTCTGTGAAACAAAAAGACTTGTTATAAAAAGAGGGACGGGAACTGCTGGTATAGTTTTTCAATAGAGAATAGAGAGGGCTGCTTTCTTGCTCAGTCTGCGCTGCTCTGAGCCTGTAGTCTCAGAGCATGCTCGACAGATTCGCATAAAGCAGCCCTCTCTATTCTTTTTGTACGTTATGAAGCAGTTCCCTGTTTTATTTCGTAGGGAAGTCTTTTGTTTCATATGTATGGGTTATTTAGTTTACATAATTTGTTTACATAAGTGTTTCGACAGTTAGAAGTGAATATCTTCTTTGTGGGGATTACGCATGGGGAATATTTGTATGTTCGCTTATTTCACGGCTGGTGGTGCACAGGTCTTCTACGGACAGGTCGTGGAGGTTTTCGTGGCCGGTGATGCGGGCGAACATTTTCAGTTCCTCTAAGGTGGTATTTAAGAAGTTTCCCACTCTTCTGGCTCCGGCTTCTCTCTTTAATCTGGCTCTCAGTTCCGGGTCCTGGGTAGCTACGCCTACAGGACACATGCCGGTGCCGCAGATACGGTACTGCTGGCATCCCAGAGCCATCAGCGCTGCAGAAGCAATTGCTACAGCATCGGCTCCCATAGCTATGGCTTTTGCAAAGTCTGAGGATACACGAAGCCCTCCTGTAATGATCAGGCTGATATCTGAGCCTATGCTGTCCAGATACTTTCTGGCTCTGTAAAGGGCATATATAGTCGGTACACTGGCAGAATCCCGCAGCATCAGAGGCGAAGAGCCTGTAGCGCCTCCTCTTCCGTCTATGGTGATAAAATCAGGCTCTGCGTACACGCAGAAAGCCAGGTCTTTCTCTATCCTTCCTGCTGCAATCTTTACTCCCACAGGGCGGCCTCCTGAAGCCATTTTAAGCTGGGCTACAAGGCCTTTCAGGTCCTCTCTGGTATTTATTCCAGGGAACCTGGAAGGGGCCGTTATTTCCTGTCCTGCAGGCTTATTCCTTATCTTTGCGATTTCCTCTGTCACCTTCTCTCCGGGAAGATGTCCTCCCATTCCAGGCTTGGTTCCCTGGCCGATCTTGATTTCAATTGCATCTGCATTCCGGAGATTTTCCGGTGTAACACTGTATAGATTTCCCACATACTCAAATATGTATTTATCTGCTGCTGCCATCTCCTCCGGCAGGATTCCTCCCTCTCCTGAGCACATGGCGCTTTTTCCCAGCGCAGAGCCTTCTGCCAGAGCAATCTTTGCTTCTTTTGACAGTGCTCCAAAAGACATGTGGGAAATATATACGGGATTTTCCAGTATCAAAGGTTTCTTAGCATGCTTTCCGATGATCGTCCTGGTATTTACCTGAGCATCCTCAGCCAAAGGCATTGGGTCCAGCTGTGCTCCCAATATAAGGATTTCGTCCCAGGAAGGCATAGGCAGCTTAGTTCCCATGGCAGCATGAATGCTTTTTCCTGTAACTGCCATTTCATGGATTTCTTTCATATACCTGCAGCTTTCATCTTCTCTGACAAATTCTCTGGGATATTCCAGACTTTCTGTCTTTTTTTCTTCTCTCTTTACCTGCCGTATCTCCTCATAGATGGAAAAAGCTGAAGCCGGCTGATGACAGACCGGACACTCCTTCAGCTCTGAAAAAGGAATTCTCTGTTCCTCTTCGTCAAAAACATACCCACATACATTGCATTTGTACTTTGCCATACAATACCTCCTTCTTAATTTTCAAAAGATTTATCTCCTAGGCCTTCTCCAGCCCCAGAGGTTCCTTTGCCGGAGTTCCCGGTTTTCTGGGATACTTTTTCGGTGTCTCCTTTACCTTCTTTATAACAACAAGGGTCCGGTCCATATCCGTCTGGCACAGCTGAAAACTCTCTGTTTTCTCCAGTTTTCCTCCCAGAAGAGATATGGCCTTTTTGCCTTCCCTTATTTCTTCCTCTGCCTGTCCTGCCTTATAGGAAACAAAATACCCGCCCTTTTTCACATAAGGCATGCAGTATTCACATAATACTGCCAGACGGGAAACTGCTCTGGACACGCTAAGGTCATATTTTTCCCTGTACTGAAGCTTCTTTCCCCCTTCTTCTGCTCTCAGATGGACTGTCTCAATATCTTCAAGACCCAGTTCACCAATAACCTCATTTAAGAAGTTCAGCCTTTTATTCAGAGAATCCAGTAGGGTTACCTTCAGATGGGGAAAAGCAATCTTCAGAGGAATTCCCGGAAATCCTGCTCCTGTTCCCACATCAATACAGGTATTTATTTTTTGCATATCCACAGTTCCTGCAATGGACAGACTGTCTGCAAAGTGTTTCAGGAGCACCTGATCAAATTCTGTGATTCCCGTCAGGTTCATGACCTTATTCCACTGAATAAGCAGTTCATAGTACCGGATAAACTGTTCTTCCTGCCTCTCTGTGAGAACAATACCGTATTCTTGGGCTCCTTCTCTTAAAATGCTCATATCATAGTTCATGCTTTTCTCCTTTACCTGACTGTCTTCTGTAAGTTTCCATATACACCAGAAGTACAGAAATATCCGCCGGAGAAACCCCTGCAATTCTGGAAGCCTGGCCTATGGAAACTGGCCGGAACTGTTCCAGTTTCTGTCTTGCCTCCATGCGCAGGCCGCTGATCTGGCTGTAGTCCAGGTCCTGTGGTAGTCTTTTTTTCTCCAGCTTTTTAAATCCCTCTACCTGCTTCTCCTGTCTCTTTATATAACCTTCATACTTAATGTTAATGTTCACCTGATCTCTTACATCCTGAGGCAGTTCCGGACGATTTTTATCCAGAGGAGCCACAATATCATAGGACAGCTCCGGCCTTCTGATCAGGTCTGCCAGAGATATACCATTCTTCAGCAAAGTGCTGCCATGGTCTTTCAGCAGCTCCTGTACTTCCGGTGATGCTCCTACGTGGACATGCTCCATCCGTTCTTTTTCTTCCTGTATCTTCTCTTTTTTCCAGAGCACATATTCATACTGTTCCCTGGTCACCAGACCTACTTTATATCCTTTTTCTCTCAGCCTCAGGTCCGCGTTGTCCTGCCGCAGGAGAAGCCTGTACTCTGCCCGGCTGGTCATCATACGGTATGGCTCATGGTTCTCCTTAGTCACCAGGTCGTCGATCAACACCCCGATATAGGACTCTGACCGGTCCAATATGAGCATTTCCTTACCCAGTACCTCCATAGCCGCATTAATGCCTGCTACCAGTCCCTGAGCTGCTGCTTCTTCATATCCGGAACTTCCGTTAAACTGCCCTCCTGAAAACAAGCCTTTAATTTTTTTGAACTCCAGGGTGGGGTAAAGCTGATTTGCATTAATGCAGTCATATTCTATAGCATAAGCATTCCGGACAATTTTTGCATTTCCCAGCCCAGCCACTGAACGGTACATGGCATACTGTACATCTTCAGGAAGAGAGCTTGACATACCTCCGATATACATTTCATTGGTATACAGTCCTTCTGGCTCAATAAATACCTGATGCCGGTTCTTATCTGCAAATTTTACCACTTTATCCTCAATAGAAGGACAGTAGCGGGGGCCTGTACCCTCTATCATACCTGAGTAAAGAGGTGACCGGTCCAGGTTTTCCCGGATAATCTCATGGGTCTTTTCATTGGTATAGGTCAGCCAGCAGGAAATCTGATCGATCTGAACATCCTCAGGGTCTGTGGAAAAGGAAAACGGTACCACTCTCTCGTCTCCAAACTGCTCTTCCATCTTGGAAAAATCAATGCTTCTTTTATCAATACGGGCAGGTGTTCCTGTTTTAAACCTGTACATTTCAATTCCCAGATTTTTCAGGGAATCCGTAAGATGGTTGGCCGCCTGAAGACCATTAGGCCCTGTATAATTGCTCACATCTCCGTAAATACATCTGGCCTTTAAATAAGTCCCTGTACAAAGTACCACTGCCTTTGTATGATACACGGCTCCTGAATAGGTCTTAACCCCTTTCATGACTTCATCTTCTGCAATAAGTTCTGTGACCTCTGCCTGACGTATTGTAAGATGCTCTGTATTTTCCAGAGTCCTCCTCATTTCTTCTGTATAAGCATGCTTATCTGCCTGAGCTCTGAGAGAATGGACTGCCGGTCCCTTAGACACATTAAGCATTTTGGACTGTATAAAGGTCTTATCAATATTTTTTCCCATCTCTCCGCCCAAAGCATCTACTTCTCTTACCAGATGTCCCTTGGAACTTCCTCCTATATTGGGATTACAGGGCATAAGCGCAATACTGTCCACACTGACAGTAAACATGATCGTCTCCAGCCCCAGCCGCGCACAGGCCAGAGCCGCCTCGCAGCCTGCATGACCTGCTCCCACCACGGCAATATCATAATTTTCTTCCAGTACCTTCATTTTCCCTGAATCCTTTCTCCGTTCTTATATTCTCTGATCCCCGCAGACAGCGGGGGCTGCTGAATCCACATTTTAAATCTGTTTTGTGGAGAATACCCACATTTTTTATGTTTTTTGTGGATAACCCTCTTATTTTCCGGTGCAGAACTTGGAAAAAATCTCATTTACCAGATCTTCCCCTACAGATTCACCGATAATGCTGCCAAGAGCTTCATAGGCATTCATCAGATCTATAGAGAAAAAGTCCTCCGGCATTCCCATTTCAATACTGTTCTCCACCATTTCCAGGCTTTTTCTAGCCTCTTCAAGAGCAGCTTTGTGACGGGCATTGGTAATATAGATCTCATCGTTAAATGCCAGCTCTCCCTGGAAAAACAGCTCTTTTATCTGATTCTCCAGAACGTCGATACCCTGCTCTTCCTTTGCAGATACAGATACAACAGGATGGGAAGTCATTCCTTTCAGTTCTTCCTCTGTGACAATCTGTTCCAAATCCGCTTTATTCAGGATTACAATAGCCTTTTTTCCCTTTAACAGCTCCATGATCTCTCTGTCATTATCATCTAAAGGAATAGAGGAATCCACCACAAAAAGTACCAGATCCGCATCTTTTGCAGAATCAATGGCTTTTTCTACTCCTATCTTTTCCACAATGTCCTCTGTATCCCGGATTCCAGCTGTATCCACGATCCGAAGAGAAATACCGTGGAGAAGAATCGTCTCTTCCAGAGTGTCCCTGGTAGTCCCCGCTATATCTGTAACAATGGCTCTCTCCTCACCTAAAAGGGTATTTAAAAGAGAAGACTTTCCTGCATTGGGTTTTCCTACGATTACGGTTTTTATACCTTCTTTTACCAGTTTTCCGTCTTTAACACTCATTAGGAGCCTGTCAATCTTTTCTTCCTGCTTCTTAATTTCTTTATACAGTGTTTCACCATATCCGTCAATACTTATATGCTCCGGATCGTCCAAAGCAGACTCTATATAGGCGATCTGGTAGATGATCCCTTCTCTGATCTCTCTGATGGCTTTCTGAATATTGCCTCTGAGCTGGCTTACAGAACTTTTCAGTGCATATTCATTTTTTGCATTGATAACATCAATCACCGCTTCTGCCTGGGAGAGATCTATTCTGCCGTTTAAAAAAGCCCTTTTTGTAAACTCTCCCGGTTCGGCAGGTCTGGTACCATATTTGATCACAGTATCCAGTATCTTTCTCATTGCCAGAACACCGCCGTGACAGTCTATCTCCACTGTATCTTCTCCGGTGTAGCTTCTTGGTCCATCCATGACCATTACCAGAACTTCATCTACCGTCTCCTCCCCATCATGGATGAATCCATAATTTATAGTGTGAGAAGGCACTGTCCTTATATCTTTTCCGCCACCCTTGGAACGATAAATTTTCCCTGCTATCTCTCTGCTCTCAGGTCCGCTGATCCTTACGATTCCTATACCTGAGGCAGACAGAGCTGTGGCAATTGCTGCTATAGTATCTGCCATATTCTCTCTCCTTTCCTGTGCGCATCCCGCCCGGAGGGCTTTTTATTCTATAGGACAGTCCGGAGAACTTTCCTATAGAATAAAAAAGGTGAAAGCGCAGAACAACCTTTCTTATTCACGCTTTCACCTAGAATAATAATTTTTACTTATCTGTTTTTCAATTTTACCACCACATGACGATAGGGCTCGTTACCCTCGCTGTAGGTTTCCACAAAACGGTTTCCCTGAAGAGCTGAGTGGATGATCCTTCTCTCATAAGGATTCATGGGCTCCAGTGATACTGGTCTTCTGGTCTTTCTTACTTTATACGCAATACTCCTGGCCAGGTTTTCCAGAGTTTCTTTTCTTCGATTTCTATAATCCTCTGTATCCAGCTTTACACGGATATATCCCTGTCTTCCTTTATTAACCACAAGGCTGGTAAGATACTGGAGAGAATCCAGAGTCTGTCCTCTTTTTCCGATAAGGATTCCCATATCATCTCCCTCAAAATCTATGTTCAGGTTTCCTTCTTCATTCTTATATTCCATCTTGATCTCAACCTGAAGTTCCATAGCCTTGAAGACGCCTGTAAGGAATTTCTGAGCATCTTCTTTGATCTCAGCAATTTCTTCTTCCGTTCTTAAAGTAACCTTTCTCTCTTCACGAGGTTTCTCTTCCGCCAGTTTTTCTGGCACCGGGGTTTCCTTTGGCTTTTCCTGAGTCTTCACAGGATTTTCTTTCTTTATTTCTTTTCTGTTATCTTTTTTATTTTCCCTCTTCTGCTCTTTTTTCTCTTCTTTTACAGCCTGAGGTTTCACAGATTTCTTTTCTTCTTTTTTGGCCGGGGCAGGTTTCCTTGCCGATTCAGCAGTTTCCTTTGGCAGAACTTCTTCTATTTCCTTCTTTGCCGCTCTTATAATAGCAGGCTTTGCACCAAATCCTAAAAATCCTGCTTTCCCCTGGGAGATTACCTGAATTTCCAGGTTTTCACTGGAAGTTTCATACTCTATACTGGCCTTAGTAATGGCCTCATCTACGGTCTTTGCAGAGAATTCTCTGAATTCCATCTCTCTTCCCCCTTACCTTCTACTTCTTTTTCTTCTTGTTTTCCTCATCAAATGCGGCTACCATATTTGCCTTTGACGCCAGACTTCCCGGTTTTGTCTTCGGAACCGTATAATTATATCCGGATGCCTCTTTAACAGAACCACTTTTCTCCGCCATAGTCTTTCTCTTAGGCTCTTCAATATTGCGCACATTCATTCTGGCCTGCTGGCTGATATTCTGAGAGATAACTCCTCTCTTCGCCATCTTCTTTTCTCTTTTTTCTCTGTTTTTCTGAATATAAGCATCCATATCCATATGATTCAGATGTCTGTTAATAACAAGCTGCTGCACGGTACGCACCAGAGCACCTATGATCCAGTAGATACCGATACCAAAGGGGAATGTAAAACAGATAAAAGCAGTAAACAGAGGCATAAAAACGTTCATACTCTTCATTGTAGCTTCCATCTGTGACTGATTTCCATTACCACTGCTATTTGAAGAAGCGGTGGGCATCAACTTCATGTTGATCATCTGTGTTGCCCACGCCAGAACCGGCACAAGTACAGCTGCAAGGATCATCAGGTACTGATGAGAAGACCATCCTGCCTGGATCAAAGCCCATGGTGTATCTGCAATATTCAGTCCCAGAAAATTCTGCATAGGCTGAAGTGTCTCTGCACTCTTATCCAGTACATCAGCGAATCCCTGAAATTGCTCTATACTGGCCAGTTTGTCCCACTGAGATGGTGATAAACTGTATAAAAAGTCAATAACCTGATTGGCATTTCCTTCTTGTCCCTGTACCCAGCTATAGGTACGAATGCCGTTATCCGTAATAAACTGACTGATAATATCCGAATATCCGCTGACATCTGTAATATGAGCTACAGCGTCACTAAATACTTCCTTGATTCCTCCGATATATCCCGGAATCTTTATAATAACCTGATACAATGCAAAGAAGATTGGCATCTGAATCAGCAGCTGAAGACAGCTGCCTGTAGGTGAAACCCCGTATTTTTCATATACGGCCATGGTTTCTTCCTGCATTTTCATCTGTGAGGTCTGATCTTTTTTATTCTTATATTTTTTCTGGATCTTCTGAATCTCCGGCTGCATGACCGTATTCATTTTTGAAAATTTCTGCTGTTTGATCTGCAGGGGAGTCATTAAAGCATAGATAATAACTGTAAATATAATAATACACAGACCTAAATTATGAACTCCGATGCTGTAAATGCCGTTCATAAGCCAACCGAGTACTTCCGCCACCCAGTTTACAATCGGCATAGTACTTTTCGTCAGTAATATACCCAAAACAGTATCCTCCTTATAATCTTGTCACCCTTGTCCTACGGCACCGGATCATACCCGCCCTTTGAAAAAGGATTGCATCTCAAAATTCTCCATGCAGCCAGAAGACTTCCTTTCAGGGCGCCATATTTTTCTATCGCTTCCAAACCATACTGAGAACATGTGGGTATATACGGACAACATGTGCTCTTAAGCGGGGACAAATATTTCTGATAGAATTTAATCATTTTGATTAATATTGTTTTCATTCTCTTCACTTCTCAAAATTTTATGGAGCTTTCCCAGATGAAGCAGGGCGCTCTCTATAGAATGGAATCCCTGATCCTTTCCATTCATCCTTACGATTACTACTATATCATATCCGCATACAAATTTTTCTTCATTAAGACGATAACTTTCTCTTATCAGTCGTGTCAGATGATGCCTTATAACACTGTTTCCCACTTTCTTGCTGACGGATATTCCCAATCTGTTGCGATTCAACTGGTTTTTCAGCACATACATAACTAAATATCGATTTGCAAAAGATGTTCCATTTTTATAAACCAGTTGAAAATCCCAATTTTTTTTCAATGATTCCGAATATTTCATACTCTGACCTTATACTCTGAGGGTATGCAAAGAGAAGAAAAGACCACATATCTGCGGTCTTAAGCTGATAATCTTTTTCTTCCTTTTGCTCTTCTGGCAGCTAAAACTTTTCTACCGCCTTTACTGCTCATTCTAGCTCTGAATCCATGAACTTTGGATCTCTGTCTTTTCTTAGGCTGAAAGGTCATTTTCATAATCAAGGCACCTCCCTTATATTAATGGACGTTCTTCCGAAGTGTTGAACGTCTCTCCTAGTTATGCATGGTAGAAAACATCATTTCAATTATATTCACAAACCCTTATTTCGTCAAGTATTTCTTGCTAAAGTTCTTTAAAAATTTGCAACTATTCAGCCATACAGCTCAGTTTCGCAGCTAATGCTGCTTTTTCACTGCTGCCGCAGCTAAATCTTCGCTTATGACTGAATAGTTACAAAAAGTTATCCACACTTATCCACAGAATAATGTGGGTAACTTTTTGATACAGTTTGTTATCCCCTTTTCCCATACACATACTTCTTCACATTTTCCGGTTTACGTAAATTTATCCACAATTTGTGGATAAGATGTGGATAAGTCACTCTATATATTCACATTTGTTCTCTATATTTTTTCAAAAACCCTTATTTTTCAACGGTTTTTTACGTGTGGATTCTGTTTTCGACATTATACACATTACTCACATTTCTTTTTTCCACAGGTTTACAGATTTTCTTTATCACCACTATCCACACTTCCTTATACACATACCCACTTATACACATTTCCGTCTTTGGGGATTCTTTTTTTAAAAGAATTCTTTCCTATATAAATGTATACTTCTTTTTATATCCACTTTTCCACATTGATTTTTCATTGGGAATCCTCTGGATTCTTGAATTTTTCATTGATTAATACCGTTTTTTATTATAATATATAGATAATAATACTTTTTTTGCCGATGAGCCGATGATTGGGTGATATAATCATTCAATCATACCCTTTATAGAGTGAGGGTATATTTTTTTGTGTGAAAAAGGCATAAAATACTTGTTAGGAGAATGAAAATGCACATTATACAGGAAAAATGGCCGGAGATTCTAAATATGGTAAAGACGGAGCACGATGTGTCACCCGTTTCTTTTTCTGCCTGGCTGGAGCCTTTGGAAGTATATAAAGTGGAAGGTAATGTTGTCACTATTGTTGTTACAAATGGTAGTATGGCGCTGAATTATATTAATAAGAAATATCTTCTGCCTCTTCAAGTGGCTATTATAGAGACTACCGGGGAAGATTATGAGATTTCTCTGGTTCTTCCAGAGGATATTAAGGAAGAAATTCCGGAGCCGGCTCCCATCAGCGATTCCACATTAAACGGCAATATTGTAAAAGCAGGGCTCAATCCCCGCTATACCTTTGATACTTTTGTAGTTGGAAGCAATAATAAAATGGCCCATGCGGCCTCTCTTGCTGTAGCGGAATCTCCGGGAGAAGCCTATAATCCCCTTTTTATCTATGGAGGAGTAGGACTTGGTAAAACTCATCTGATGCATTCCATCGCTCATTTTGTGCTGCAAAAAAATCCCAATGCCAAGGTGCTCTATGTTACCAGCGAAACTTTTACCAATGAACTGATTGATTCCATCCGTAACGGTAACAACTCTACAATGTCCAAATTCCGGGAAAAATACCGGGACATCGATGTACTTTTAATTGACGATATCCAGTTCATTATCGGCAAAGAATCTACCCAGGAGGAATTTTTCCATACTTTTAATGCTCTTCATGGCGCCAAAAAACAGATTGTTATCTCCTCTGATAAACCGCCTAAAGATATGGAAATCCTGGAAGACCGTCTCCGTTCTCGTTTCGAATGGGGACTGATCGTGGATATTTCCTCTCCGGACTATGAGACCCGAATGGCGATTCTCCGTAAAAAAGAAGAGCTGGACGGATATTCTATAGATAATGAGGTCATTGAATACATTGCCAGAAACGTAAAATCCAACATCCGTGAACTTGAAGGTTCTTTAAATAAGATCATGGCTTACGCTAACCTGGAAAAAAGTGAGATAAACCTGGCTCTTGCAGAAAAGGTATTAAAAGATATTATCTCACCAAATGAAAAAAGGGTGATCACTCCAGAACTGATAACAGACATTGTGGCAGAACATTTTGACCTGACACCTGGAGATATTGTAGGAAATAAGCGAAATTCCAAAGTCGTATTTCCACGTCAGATTGTCATGTATCTTTGCAGGCATATGACGGATACCACTCTTAAAAATATAGGACAGTACCTTGGAGGCCGTGATCATACTACGATTATGAATGGTATTAATAAAATCGAAGCAGAGCTGGAGACCTCCGAATCTACCCGGGAAGTAATCGACATTTTGAAGAAGAAGATTAACCCTTCCAAACAGTAACTTTATCCACAACTTAAAGTGCATATAATGTGTATTTCATGTGGAAACTTGAACAGGCTGAAAATCCCTCATTTTTGTCCACACCTTTATCAACCGGGTCTGCACAGGAACTTCGGGGTCTGCCCACAAAGTTATCCATACCGCGAAACCCGCATTTTTCACGGGTTTCGGCACTTATACACATACTCACAGCCCCTACGGCGGCTACTGCGGATTACTTAATCATTTTATTTATATATTATACACTCCACCACAGAAAGGAAGTTATTCACATTATGAAATTATTCTGTTCCAAAGCTGAACTTCAAAAAAGTGTAAATATCGTTATGAAAGCCGTTCCGGCTAAAACAACAATGCCTATTCTTGAATGTATTCTTATAGATGCATCAACCAATGACATTAAATTCACCTCTAATGATATGGAACTGGGAATCGAAACCCGGGTTCAGGGTATGGTTCTTGAAAAAGGCATTATTGCTCTTGATGCAAAGATTTTTTCCGAAATCGTTCGGAAACTTCCTGACAGTGATGTTACTATAGAGACAGATGAAAGATTAAATACTACAATTACCTGTGAAAAAGCGAAATTTAACATACCTGGAAAATCTGGCGAAGATTTTGCATATCTTCCTTTAATAGAAAAGAATGACTGTATACGGATTTCACAGTTTACTTTGAAAGAAATTATCCGACAGACTATTTTTTCCATTGCATTAAATGAAAACAACAAGCTGATGACAGGCGAACTTTTCCAGATTGAAGAAAACCGGCTTCGTGTCATTTCTCTGGATGGACACAGGATCTCTATCCGCCGTGTTCCTTTAAAAGAAGAGTGCGAAGACCGTAAAGTCGTTGTTCCTGGAAAAACTTTAAGTGAAATCAGCAAAATCTTATCTGGTGAAATGGAAGATATGGTAGACATTTATCTTTCTTCAAATCATATTCTTTTTGAGTTTGATAATACCACCGTGGTATCCCGTCTCATTGAGGGAGAATATTTTAAAATTGATCAGATGCTTTCCAGCGATTATGAGACAAAGGTAAAGATTAATAAAAAAGAATTCCTGGATTGTATTGACAGAGCAACACTTCTGGTAAAAGAGGGAGATAAGAAACCGATCATCATCAATATCGAAGACGGACAGATGGAGCTGAGCATTGATTCTCAGATTGGTTCTATGAAAGAAGATATTGATATTGAAAAAGAAGGCAAGGATATTATGATCGGATTTAACCCGAAATTCCTGATCGATGCTCTGAAGGTTATTGATGATGAGGAAATCAGTATTTATCTTATGAATCCTAAGGCTCCATGCTTTATAAGAGACGATGCCCAGCAGTATATTTATCTGATCCTTCCTGTAAATTTTAATGCTGCAGGCAGATAATTGCGGGTTTCGAAGCAATGTTAAAAACCAGTTCTTCAGGAAAAGACTAAAAGGGGAAAAAATGGAAATTATCAAATTAAAAGATGAATTTATAAAACTTGGCCAGGCTCTGAAAGCCGCAAATCTGGTGGAAGATGGAGTTGAGGCTAAGTATGTGATCCAGGATGGAGAAGTAAAGGTCAATCAGGAAACCGAGACCAGAAGAGGACGGAAACTGTATGATGGAGATGTGGTTTCCTATAATGGAGAGGAGATCCGGATCGAGAAATGATTCTGGAAGAAATCGGGTGACCTATGTATATTGAATCCATAGAGCTGAAAAATTACAGAAATTACGAGACACTTTCCCTTACTTTTGACAGAGGAACCAATATTTTCTATGGGGACAATGCCCAGGGGAAGACAAATATTCTGGAGGCTGTCTATCTCTGTGGGACTACAAAATCTCACAGAGGCAGTAAGGACAGGGAAATGATCCAGTTTGACTCTGACGAAGCCCATATCCGGATGTTTGTAAAAAAAGAGGGCATTTCCAGGAAAATAGACATGCATCTGAAAAAAAATAAGTCCAAGGGAATTGCCATAGACGGAATCCCCATACGAAAGGCAGGAGAGTTATTCGGTATCCTGAATCTTGTATTTTTTTCTCCAGAAGATTTAAATATTATAAAAAATGGACCGGGAGAGAGAAGACGATTTATTGACTTGGAATTATGTCAACTAAATAAACTTTATCTTTCGGATCTGTCAAACTATAATCATATTCTGAATCAGAGGAATAAGCTGCTGAAGGATCTTTCTTTTCAGCCTTCTCTTATAAGTACTCTGGAAGTTTGGGATGAGCAGCTTGCCCATTATGGCACAGCAATCATCCGGAGCCGGAGAGATTTCATTGATGAGATGAACGGGATCATAGGAGAGATACACAGCAATATTACCGGAGGAAAGGAAGAGATTCAGCTGCTTTACGAGCCAAGTACTTCGGAAGAGCATTTTCTTTCTGTGCTTTCACAGAACAGAGAGAGGGACTGCAGATTTAAAATGACTTCCTCAGGTCCACACAGAGATGATCTCTGTGTGAAAATAAATGGAATGGATATCAGAAAATACGGTTCTCAGGGACAGCAGCGGACTGCTGCTTTGTCTTTGAAGCTTTCAGAAATATATATGGTGAAAAAGAGAATAAAAGATATGCCGGTGCTTCTGCTGGATGATGTTTTATCTGAGCTGGATTCCAACCGGCAGAATTATCTCTTAAACAGTATCAGCCAGGTACAGACCATGATCACATGTACAGGGCTGGATGATTTTATCGACAAAAGATTTCATATCAATAAAATATTCAAGGTAGTTGACGGGAAAGTGTACTGTCCCGGTTAACAGGAGGAATTACATGAGTACAGAAATGAATACAGAGTACGGTGCCGACCAGATACAGATTCTGGAAGGCCTGGAAGCAGTAAGAAAAAGGCCTGGTATGTATATTGGAAGTACATCCTCCAGAGGTCTTCACCATCTGGTATATGAGATTGTAGATAATGCGGTGGATGAAGCTCTGGCAGGTTTTTGTGATACTATCGACGTATCCATTAATGAAGATAATTCAATTACAGTTATAGATAACGGAAGAGGTATCCCTGTGGGAATCAACCACAAAGCCGGAATTCCTGCCGTAGAGGTAGTATTTACGATCCTTCATGCAGGAGGAAAGTTCGGAGGCGGGGGGTACAAGGTATCCGGCGGCCTTCACGGCGTGGGAGCTTCTGTAGTAAATGCTCTTTCTACCTGGCTGGAAGTAAAGATTTATCATGAAGGTAAGATCTACCAGCAGCGGTATGAGAGAGGAAAAGCCATGTACAGTCTGAAAGTGGTGGGAGACTGTGAACCGGACAGAACAGGAACTACAGTTTCTTTTCATCCGGACCCGGAAATCTTTGAAGAGACGGTTTTTGATTTCAATACTTTAAAACATCGTTTTCGTGAGATTGCCTTTCTTACCAAAGGTCTTAAAATCATTGCCCGGGATAAGAGAGAAGAGGAACTAAAAGAAGTTACTTTTCACTATGAAGGCGGTATCCGGGAGTTTGTTCAATATCTGAACAAGAGCACCACGCCGTTATACGAAGATATCCTTTATTTCGAAGGTACGAAAGACGGAGTCATGGTGGAAGTTGCCATGCAGCATAATGATGCTTATACAGAAAACACCTATGGTTTTGTTAATAATATAACTACTCCAGAGGGCGGAACTCATATTATGGGATTCAGGAACGCCCTGACAAAGACGTTTAATGATTATGCCAGAAAGAATAAACTGCTGAAGGAAAATGAACAGAACCTGTCAGGAGAGGATATCAGAGAAGGACTGACTGCAATTATCAGCGTAAAAATCGAAGATCCTCAGTTTGAAGGACAGACAAAGCAGAAGCTGGGAAACAGCGAGGCCAGAGGCGCTGTAGACAATGTTGTCAGCAGCCAGCTGGAGATTTACCTGGAGCAGAATCCTGCAGTAGCAAAGATTATCGTGGAGAAATCCATTCTTTCTCAGAGGGCCAGAGATGCTGCCAGAAAGGCCAGAGAGCTGACCAGAAGGAAGTCTGCGCTGGATGGTATGTCTCTGCCGGGCAAGCTGGCAGACTGCGTGGACAAGGATCCAAGTAAGTGTGAAATCTATATTGTAGAGGGAGACTCTGCGGGAGGATCTGCAAAGACAGCAAGAAGCAGAGCTACTCAGGCAATTCTTCCTCTGAGAGGAAAGATATTGAATGTTGAGAAGGCAAGACTGGACAAGATTTATGCCAATGCAGAGATCAAAGCCATGATCACAGCTTTCGGAACAGGAATACATGAGGATTTCGACATCAGTAAGCTGAGGTACCACAAGATCATCATTATGACCGATGCCGATGTAGATGGAGCTCATATTGCTACCCTACTGCTTACATTCCTATACAGATTTATGCCGGAACTGATCAAACAGGGATATGTGTACCTGGCGAAGCCGCCTTTATTTAAACTGGAGAAAAACAGAAAAATTTACTATGCTTATACAGAGCAGGAGCAGGCAGAAATCCTTAAGGAAATCGGCCTGGAAGGCTGCAGTATCCAGCGGTATAAAGGTCTGGGTGAAATGGATGCAGACCAGCTTTGGGAAACGACCATGGACCCAGAGAGAAGAATTCTCATGAGAGTTGTAATGGACGAAGACTCCACTTCGGAACTGGACCTGACCTTTACAACATTAATGGGGGACAAGGTAGAGCCCAGAAGAGAATTTATCGAAGAAAATGCCAAGTATGTGAAGAATCTGGATATTTAAGCAGAGGCAAAAGGAGAAACTAGATGGAAGATAATATTTTTGATAAAGTCCAGGAAGTTGACCTGCAGAAAAAAATGGAGGAATCCTATATAGAGTATGCCATGAGCGTTATTGCATCCAGGGCACTTCCTGATGTCAGAGACGGTCTGAAACCGGTACAGAGAAGAATCCTGTATTCCATGATCGAATTAAATAACGGTCCTGACAAGCCTCACAGAAAATGCGCCCGTATCGTAGGTGATACCATGGGTAAATATCATCCCCATGGAGACAGTTCTATCTATGGTGCATTGGTAAATATGGCTCAGGACTGGTCTACCAGATATCCTCTGGTAGACGGACATGGAAATTTCGGCTCCGTAGACGGTGACGGAGCTGCCGCCATGCGTTATACAGAGGCAAGACTGAGCAAGATTTCCATGGAAATGCTGGCGGATATCAATAAGAATACTATAGATTTTACGCCGAACTTTGATGGTACGGAGAAAGAGCCTACTGTGCTGCCTTCCAGGTATCCTAACCTTCTGGCAAACGGAACCTCTGGTATTGCCGTAGGTATGGCAACCAATATACCACCTCATAATCTGAGAGAGATTATTAATGCAGTAGTAAAGATTATTGACAATCAGATAGAAGAAAACAGAGAAACAACCATAGAGGAGATTCTCTCTATCGTAAAAGGACCGGATTTCCCCACAGGGGCTACAATTCTGGGAACCAGAGGAATCGAAGAGGCCTACAGAACGGGAAGAGGAAAAATCCGTGTACGGGCAGTGACTGATATTGAGACTATGCCAAATGGAAAAACCCAGATCATCGTTACAGAACTTCCTTATATGGTCAATAAAGCAAGGCTTATTGAGAAAATCGCAGAACTGGTAAGAGATAAGAAAGTTGACGGTATTACGGCAATCAACGATCATTCCAACAGAGAAGGTATGCGTATCTGTATTGAACTGAGAAGAGATGCAAATGCCAATGTGATTTTGAACCAGCTTTATAAACATACTCAGCTTCAGGATACCTTTGGTGTGATCATGCTGGCTCTGGTAGGCAATACTCCGAAGGTTATGAGTCTTCTGGAAATGCTGGAGCATTATCTGAATCATCAGGAAGATGTGGTTACCAGAAGGACACAGTATGATCTGAACAAGGCAGAGGCCAGAGCACATATAGTATCTGGTTTGCTGAAAGCCCTGGATGTGATCGATCAGGTAATCCAGATTATCCGAAATTCCAAGACAAGACAGGAAGCAAAGGATACATTAATGGAAACCTTTGATTTTACAGATGTACAGGCTCAGGAAATTGTAAATATGAGGCTGTATCAGCTTACCGGAATGGAGAGAGAACGTCTTCAGAATGAATTTAATGATCTGGAAGTGAAGATCAGAGAGCTGAAGGCTATCCTGTCAGACAGAAATCTGCTCCTTAGAGTAATCCGGGAAGAAATTCTTGCTATTGCAGATAAATACGGAGATGACAGAAGGACTTCTATTGGATATGATGAGTACGATATCTCTATGGAAGATCTGATACCAAAAGAAAATACAGTGATAGCCATGACAAAATTAGGCTACATAAAGAGAATGACCGTGGATAACTTCCGCAGCCAGAACAGAGGCGGCAAGGGTATTAAGGGAATGTCCACTATAGAAGATGACTACATTGAAGAACTGCTGATGACGACGACTCATCATTATCTCATGTTCTTTACCAGTACAGGAAGGGTGTACCGGATAAAAGCTTATGAGATTCCGGAGGCCAGCAGAACAGCCAGAGGCACAGCTATCATAAATCTGCTTCAGCTTCAGCCGGAAGAAAAGATCACAGCAGTGATACCGATCAATGAGTTTAAAAAGGGCAGTTTCCTCTTTATGGCTACCAAAAACGGCCTGGTTAAGAAGACGCCTATTGAAGATTATGCAAACGTGAGAAAAACAGGGCTGGCGGCCATTGCGCTGAGAGAAGACGATGAACTTATTGAAGTTAAGTTTACAGATAATAAGAAAGATATTATCCTGGTAACAAAATTCGGACAGTGTATCCGTTTTAATGAAACGGATGTACGGGTAACCGGAAGAGTTTCCATGGGAGTAAGAGGAATCAATCTTCTGGAAGAGGATGAAGTAATCGGCATGCAGCTTACATGCCAGGGAGATTATCTGCTGATCGTATCTGAAAAAGGTCTTGGAAAACGTACTTCTGTAGGAGAATTCACACGTCAGAACAGAGGCGGAAAAGGCGTTAAATGCTATAAGATTACGGAAAAAACAGGAAATGTTATTGGCGTTAAGGCAGTAAACAGTGACAATGAGATCATGCTGATCACAACAGAAGGAATCATTATCCGTCTGGAATGCAAGGACATATCTATTCTTGGAAGAATTACGTCTGGCGTAAAGCTGATGGATCTGAAGGATGATATTAAAGTGGCTAGTATTGCCAAAGTAAGAGATAAGGACGATGAGATTAAACAAGAGGATTCCGAAAGAGAAAGAGAAGGGGAATAAAGGTAATTCATGACAGCGGTAAAAAAAGGGGTTATATTGATATTGACTGCCTCCATTTTTATGTTTCTTTTGGAAGGCTGCGGCGGAGGAGTAGATTATAAATCGCCGGAAGCTATAGTTAAATCCCTGGTCCGTTCTTATCAGGACCAGAATGAACAGGCTGTTAAGGAATGCTACGGCCTATCTGAAGATGAGGAAGTTCAGGAGGATATACAAAAGGAAATAAATTATAATATGCGGCTTTTTAAAGCCTATCAGGCAGTAAGCATAGACTTTGAAAAGTCGGACTCTCTGGGAAAAAGCGGAGACAGCCAGCTGATTTATGTATGGTTTAATTATAAATCGAAGGATGCAGAGCAGAAATGTCCTGTTATGTCTTTCTACTTTGTAAATGAGAAAGATAAAAGGTATTTTGTAATTCCCGCAAAAGATGTGACTGAGGAAATGAGTGAATATTCCAGAGGTGCATATGAAAGATTTATGGATACCAGAACCTACAAAAATTATCAGAAAAATTTTGAAGAGTTTCAGGAAAAAAATCCTTCTTATAAAGAAAGTCTGAATAAGCGTTTCAGCCAGTCGGCGAACGAGATATAAGTAGGAAAAAAGCTCTGTGGGGAGTGTGCATTAAAGTGAAAGAATTTTTAATGCACACTTCTTTTTGCGAATCAGCAGGAGATGACGATACAGCCGTCTTCTGTAAAGGTACCCTCTCGGCAGCCGCCAGAAAGCCATAGAGCCTTGGCTTTATGCCGGGGGAATAAAGAAGAAAGTGAGCAGGGAAAAGTGAAGAGAATTTTATTAATGGTAGCATATAATATTCTTATAGTGCCGTATTATTGGTTCAAATTGTGCTATTATGCCAGTCATGTAGATAAATATACAGAGGAAGAAAGATACAAGTTATTAAGATTTATTGATAACAGGGCAATAACAGGAGGCCGGATACAGATAGACGTTCATGGAGAAGAGAATATACCAAAAGAAAATGGTTTTATGTTCTTTCCAAATCATCAGGGACTCTTTGATGTTCTGGCAATCATACAGGCCTGCCCTACACCTTTTTCAGTGGTCATGAAAAAGGAAATTCAGAATATTCCTTTTCTGAAGCAGGTCTTTGCCTGCATGAAGGCTTTTGCCATAGATAGAGAAGATGTAAAACAGTCTATGCAGGTAATCCTTCAGGTAACAAAAGAAGTAAAAGCTGGAAGAAACTATCTGATCTTCCCAGAGGGAACCAGAACAAAAGATCCCAATAATGTCCATGAATTTAAAGGGGGAAGCTTTAAGCCTGCAGTTAAGGCAAAATGCCCCATTGTACCGGTAGCTCTTATTGATTCTTATAAATCTTTTGATACAAAGTCCATTGAAAAACTGACAGTACAGGTTCATTTTCTGGAACCGCTTTTATATGAAGAGTATAAAGATATGAAGACAGTGGAGATTGCACAGGAGGTAAAGTCAAGAATAGAGAAAGTCATCAGAGAAAACGAAAGATAGAGTTATGCGCTTGCAAGTTCGCATTAACAGAAGATACATTCACTGTACCCTCCGTGCAGAAGAGATGTTTATCTCTTTCTATACGGAGGGTATTTAATCTAAATCGAATGGCAAAAGGTTTCAAAATGGAGTGCTGAAAAAAAACGAAAAAAATTTTTAAAAAAGTAGTTGACAAATTTTCATAAATAGCGGTATAATACATATTGCTCATGCAGAGCAAAAAATTGAATGATTTAACATTATTCAGGCAATGGAGAAATACTCAAGTGGCTGAAGAGGCGCCCCTGCTAAGGGTGTAGACGGTTCGCGCCGTGCGAGGGTTCAAATCCCTCTTTCTCCGCTGACAGTTTTGAGATTAAAAAACTTGAAAAAAGTTCTTGACAAACAAAAAGGTTTGTGATAATCTATTAAAGCTGTCGAAAAGAACTGGAAAATCTTGAAAAAAGAAATTTTCAAGAAAATGAAAAAAGTTCTTGACAAGCCAGAAAAGATGTGATAATCTAATATGGCTGTCGCAAGACAGGGACCTTGATAACTGAACAGTGAAACACATGAACTGAAAATTCTTTTACATTCATTTTTAAAAACGGTTCGACGAACCAAAACAGTAAAAGGTTTGGATAAGCGAGAGTTTATCATGACCTGGAACAAACACTTTATCAGAGAGTTTGATCCTGGCTCAGGATGAACGCTG
The DNA here is from genome assembly GCF_002161285.1 of Blautia sp. An81. Taxonomy (GTDB): domain Bacteria; phylum Bacillota; class Clostridia; order Lachnospirales; family Lachnospiraceae; genus Blautia; species Blautia ornithocaccae. The sequence goes on from NZ_NFHH01000020.1 coordinate 78,204, forward strand.
GCGGCGTGCCTAACACATGCAAGTCGAGCGAAGCGCCTGCTTTTGATTCTTTCGGGATGAAGAAGCTTGCGACTGAGCGGCGGACGGGTGAGTAACACGTAGGCAACCTGCCTCACACAGGGGGATAACAGTTAGAAATGACTGCTAATACCGCATAAGCGCACAGGGC
>NZ_NFHH01000021.1 GCF_002161285.1 Blautia sp. An81
GATTTGGTCTTTTGCTACTGCCATAAATAAACTCCTTTTCGATAAGAATTGTCATATCTGTAATTCTTACCAAAAAGGAGCCATTTTTTACCAAAGCCACAAAGTTTTTTACACTACCACGACAGCGTCCTTTATTCCATTATTCTTCCCCTTTGTTGTCTATAGTTTTCACGCCAGTTCCTCCGGATCTTTATCCGGATTTTCCAGCTCTTTTATGGCAAGCTTAAAACCGTTCTGGGCAGCCTTCATCCGCCAGAAATCTGACTTTTCCTCATCTTTTTCCACTCCTTCTCCGTAACGGTAGAGTACAGAGAGGTTGTACTGGGCAGCAGGGATATTGGCATTTGCAGCTTTTTCAAATAGCTGGAAAGCTTTGACCGGGTCGTATGGAACAGGTTGTCCGGAGAGATAGGAGACGCCCATACAGCACATAGCCCGGAAGTCTCCTTGTGCGCCAGCCTTTTTATACCAGTCGAAGGCCTTGGAGGGATCTGGTTTTGTTCCCAGGCCTTCCTCATAGCACCGTCCCATATTAAACTGGGCGTTGACATTTCCGTCTTTGGCCGCCTGTTCCATATACCGGAGGCCTTTCCGCTCATCTTTTTCCACGCCTTTTCCCTGGTAATACATAAGCGCCAGGTGCATGGCGGCTTCAGCTTGCCCCTTTTTTGCCGCTTTCTCATACCAGACGGCGGCCTGGGCCAGATCTACAGAGGTGCGGATTCCGTTTTCATAGTAATAGCCTACTCCATAAATAAAATCTCTCTGGCCGTTTTCCGCCAGAATTTTTAGTTCTTCTACACTGAGATTCAGATTTTTAACGTTCATAAGTAACTCCTTGAAATTTAGTAAAGCCGATATATCGGCGGATTATTTTCTGATATCTTAGTATAGCATAAGACAGGATATTTGTGTATAAATAAAGAGACAAGTATTTTGGAATACATGTTATAATACAGACAGAAAATAATTTAACAGTCTGCTCGCTGAGAAAGGGCGTGATTACATGAGTAATAAAGAGCGTATTATGGAGTTGATAGATGGGATACCTGACAGAAGACTGGTGTTTATAGTGGATATGCTGGAATCTCTAAAGGCTTATGCGAGAGAGGAGATTCCACCAGATGAATGGGATCTTCAGATGATTCAGGAAGCGGAAAAAGAAAATGATGGAAAAACTATAAGTTTTGAAGAAATATTTTGAAGGCGATATCTGAATTGCCAGAAGGAACAGATATAAAACGCCTTCAGGGGTATGATCTGTTTAGACTCAGAGTAGGTACTATCAGGGTGATTTACTCCATTGATGAGGAAATGAAAATTATTAATATTGAAAATATCGGAAATAGAGGAGACATCTATAAAAGATATTAGAAAATCTTAGAGGGCATAAAAAGATTAGAGAAGTAACAAAGCTTTTTATGCCCTCTTTATGTTCAGCCGCTGACTATGGACAAAGAAGCAAAGTCGTACCAAATCAGGGAAAGCAGCAATAGTCCCAGGGAAACAGAGGTAAAAATGATCTCAAGGATAAAAAAGGTACAGTGATGTTTTTTCTTGAGGATCAAAAGTACAAGGATAAAAAGGTTAAGGACAATCCACAGTCCCCAAAGACCATAAAACCAGGTAAAGGGAGTGGTCAGAAGATAATTTCTGCTGTATCCCCGAAAAGTAAATAATCTCAAATAAAAGGCTGTGAAATAAAAAACACCATGGAAAAGAAATAATGCGATATAAAAAGTATTTGATTTTTTCAATTTTATCACCTTCTGATTTCAATGGCGCCGGTTAAAGAATGGCTGTGTCAGCCCCATGCCAGGCGAATGATCCGAAACTGTCTTATATATATCATCTGACTGCGGGTCTGTCAATCTATATTCTAAGATAGCTCTGTTTTCTTATGGAAAGAAAAGTAAAAATAGAGTTTACAAGAGCCGGACAGGCGTATATAATAGAAACCGGACAAAAAATATCTATATTCATATATAAACGGAGGAAAAACAATGCTTGAATTAAGAGATGTTTCTTTTCGTGTAGACGACGAAAAGGACAAGGAGAAGGATATCCTGGAGCATGTAAGCTTTACCCTGGAGGACAATAAGTTTGTTGCCATTACAGGACCGAACGGGGGCGGAAAGTCCACTATGGCCAAGATCATTGCCGGTATCCAGAAGCCCACGGAAGGAAAGATCTTCTTTGACGGAGAAGACATTACAGACTGGAGCGTTACAGACAGAGCCAAAGCCGGTATCAGCTATGCTTTTCAGCAGCCGGTGCGGTTTAAAGGCGTGACGGTCTTTGACCTGATCAATCTGGCTGCAGGAAAAGAGATTTCCCTTTCAGGAGCCTGTCAGTACCTTTCTGAGGTAGGGCTTTGTGCGAAAGATTATATTAACAGAGAAGTAAATTCCAGTCTTTCCGGAGGCGAGATGAAACGTATTGAGATCGCCACCGTTATGGCCAGAAATACTAAATTATCTGTTTTTGACGAGCCGGAGGCAGGGATCGACCTTTGGAGCTTCCAGAATCTGATCCATGTGTTTGAAAATCTTCACAAAGAAAAACATGGTTCCATTCTGATCATCTCTCATCAGGAAAGGATCCTGAATACAGCAGATGAAATCCTTGTGATCGCAGAAGGTAAGCTGGTGAAGAGAGGAACCAGAGACGAAGTGCTGCCGGGACTGTTAAATGCGGCAGATGCTCCGGAAGATACAGCAAACTGCGCCATTTGGCAAAAAGGAGGACTGAACTGATGGATACAATACAGAAAGAACTTTTAGAGGCGGTTTCCGGACTCCATGAGATTCCGGTGGGAGCCTATAATATCCGCACAAACGGCAAGACGGAGGCCAGAAACAGCACAGAACATATTGAGATTCTGCCAAGAGAAAGCGGAGACGGCATCATCATCAAGATTAAACCGGGAACAAAAAATGAAAGTGTGCATATTCCCGTAGTGCTGTCCCAGGCAGGCCTGAAAGAGACCGTTTACAATGATTTTTATATTGGTGACGACTGTGACGTGACCATTATTGCAGGATGCGGTATCCACTGCGGTACTGATGACGGAAGCCAGCATGATGGTATCCACAGCTTCTTTATCGGAAAAAATTCCAGAGTAAAATATGTGGAGAAGCATTATGGAACCGGCGACGGAAAAGGTCAGAGGATCATGAATCCGGAGACTATCATTGAAGTGGGCGAAAACAGCTATATGGAAATGGACACTGCTCAGATTAAAGGTGTGGACTCTACTATCCGTAAGACCACTGCAAAACTGGCGGACCACGCCAGCATTAAGGTTATGGAAAGACTGATGACCCATGGTATCCAGAAGGCAGAGAGCCGTTTTATCGTAGATATGAACGGAGAGGATTCAGGGGCCAACATCATTTCCCGTTCTGTTGCAAGGGATGACTCCTACCAGTTATTCCAGTCTGTCTTAAACGGAAATGCCAAATGCAGCGGTCATACAGAATGCGATGCCATTATCGTAGGCAACGCCAAGATCAGTTCTATTCCGGAGATTACGGCCAACAATTCCGATGCAGCTCTGATCCATGAGGCAGCTATCGGAAAAATCGCCGGAGAACAGATCATTAAACTGATGACTCTGGGACTGACCGAGGAAGAGGCAGAAGAGCAGATCATCAGCGGATTTTTGAAATAATCAGACGTATTTTAGACTCTTTCTCTGATAAAATAGAAGCAACTATAAAACGATAGGGACTGTGATATGAAACAGATCAATATTCTTGATTTGGCTTCGTGCCACAGTCCCATGGATATTGGGAATGAGGGTGTTTCTATGGTTTATAACAATGTAAGACATGAGTGCAATCTGTACAATTTCTTCTTTGCTCCCAGAGGGAACAAAAGAATGATGGAACTGGGGAGAAAGATTACCCAGATGTATCTGAATCCCTTTGACCGTATCATCGGAATCATTGGGGCAAAGGACTCAGGAAAGAGCTGGCTGATCAAGGGGATGTTTCCTGGAATCCAGACAGTAGAGGAAGACGATGAATTTGATATTCTGAACATGCCTCTTTTAAATTCTGAGGAAGTGGGATTTTACACGCCAAAGACCTTTCATGTAGATGTGCGGACAGCAAAAAAATATGTGTCTTTGGAGGAGATCGCAGAGGCTGTTCGCCATGTGACCTCCCAGCATAAGCGGGTAATTGTGGAGCATTTTGAGATTTTATATCCGGCTTTAAAGAGAAATGCAGACCTGCTGATCGGAATTGGAGAAGAGGTTATCGTTACCAGACCTTCTCTTTTCGGACCGCCGCCGGACAATATTGCCCAGATTGCTTTCAGTTCTCTTATATATCGGAAGATGGCTCACAGTGCTGAAGATCTTTTTGGATACTGTGTGAAGGACATTCCCAGGCCAGACTATCACCGCTCGGATATCCGCCATGGATTTGCCATAAATTATCAGAGCAGGCCGGAGTTTGATCTGGAGGAAATAGAAGCAAAGATACTGGATATAATCCGGCAGGACCTTCCTATAGTCCCCTATGATGAAGAACATGTGAAAATCGGGGATTATCTCATGCACTGTACAGGTCCTTTGATGCATGTGGAGAGTACAGGGAAGATAGAGAACTTTTCTCTGATGAAGGAATTCTATTATGAACCCAGGTTCAACTATTATGTGGTGGCTGGAACAGTGGGAGTAAAACACACGGAGAATGAGACTGACGAAGAGGTCAATAAGATAGAGATAGCTGATGAACCTTTGTAAATCAGGTGTTGACAAGTTCCTGAAAAAAGAGTATTTGTATTAATAGAGTTAGTGATAACTAAAAAGACTCTCAGGAGATGGATAAGATGATCGCAGATATATTGGTACTTACAGTAATTGGGATCTGCTGCGGATTTGTGATCCGCAGGCAGATTAAAATCAGGAAAAATCCCCAGGCTGGGTGCAGAGGCTGTTCCGGCTGCGGCGGAAACTGTCCTGGGAGCAGAGAAAAGGATTATTGTGATATGAAAAATCCAGGAAAGTAGGGACTTGTTATGACAGATGCAATTATATTGATAATTGTGCTGATTGTACTGATTTTTGCAGTAAAAGGCACGGTAAAGCATTTTAAGGGAGAAGGAGCCTGCTGCGGAGGCGGAAGCAGTACGGTGAAAGCCAAGAGAAAGATGCTGAAGAATCCTAAAATAGGAGAAAAGATCATCCAGATTGAAGGGATGCACTGTGAACATTGCAGGCAGAGCGTGGCCTCAGAGCTGAATAAGATTGACGGTGTGGCTGCGAAAGTGGATTTGAAGAAAAACAGAGCAATCGTCTCTTTCGACAGACCGGTAGAAGATGAAACCTTGCGGCTGGCAGTGGAAAAAGCCGGTTTTAAGGTGGTTTCTATCGGCTGAGAGAAGCAGAAAGGATTGAAGCAGATGGGACTGGAACTGAGGTATGAAACCTATGTCAGGAAGCGCTATTCTTGATTTGGTTTTATGGGCAGTTCCAGTCCCTTTTTCTAAATTTTATTCTATATTCCCTAAAGAGGGAACTTTGACAGTGCAATACACGGATAGTACAATGGAGATATACAAAAGCTGATAAAAAGGAGAGGTTTCTGCCAGAGAAGAAAGGAAGGATGAATATGGCAATACATGTACTAGATGAGGCTAAAAGATGTTTGAACTGTAAAGTCCCCCAGTGCCAAAAAGGGTGCCCGATCCATACTCCCATTCCCCAGGTGATCCAGCTTATGCTCAACGGAGAGCTGGACAAGGCGGGATGGATGCTTTTTGAGAACAATCCTCTGACTACGGTATGCAGTCTGGTCTGTAATCACGAAAATCAATGTGAGGGACATTGTGTCCTTGGTAAAAAGGGAGCTCCGGTACACTTTTCCACCATTGAAAATTATATTTCCAGTACCTACAGTTCAAAAATGGTAAAAGGACCGGCAGAGCCAAATGGAATGCGGGTGGCGATCATCGGCTCCGGTCCAGCCGGATTGACCATTGCAGTCCTTCTGGCCAGGAAGGGATATCAGGTAACTATTTTTGAAGGAAAGGATAAAATCGGAGGTGTGCTGCGGTATGGTATTCCGGAATTCCGTCTGCCAAAGAGCGTGCTGGATGACTTTGAATACAGACATCTGCTTCTGAAAGACATCAAAGTGCGGCCAAATACGACCATTGGCGGGGCGATCACCATAGACGACCTTCTGAGAGACGGCTATAAGGCAATTTTTGTGGGAACCGGAGTGTGGCGTCCAAATACTCTCCACATTAAGGGAGAAACTCTGGGACATGTACATTTCGGCATAAATTATCTGAATAATCCGGACAGCTTCCACCTGGGAGAACGGGTCATTGTTATAGGAGCAGGAAATTCCGCCATGGATGTGGCCAGAACAGCCTTACGTAAAGGTGTACGCTGGCTTCAGTGCTTTTCCAGAACGTCTACAGTAGCGGCCAGCCAGCATGAATATAATTATGCACTGCTGGAAGGGGTAGAATTTGTCTATTGTAAGATACCGGTAGAGATTACCGATGAAGGGGTCATCTTTGCTGATGCAGAGGAAAAAGAAGACGGCTCCATTGAGCAGATTCCGGGAACAGAAAAGCTTTACCCTGCGGACAGCGTGATCATCTCCATTAGCCAGGGCCCCAGAAATCAGCTTGTAAACACTACAAAAGGGTTGGATGCCAACCAGAGAGGACTGCTGGTGGCAGATGAGGAGGGGCATACCTCACGTCCGGAAATCTTTGCCAGCGGTGATGTAGTAAATGGCGCAAGAACTGTAGTGGAGGCAGTCGCCCATTCCAAAAAAGTGGCAGAGGCCATGGATAAATATATGCAGGGCTTAAAAGAAGAAGAATAGGAAATCGCTAAAACTCCAGGCGGAAATTATAGTCATGAAAGCCTGGAGTTTTTGCTGTCTACAGTATTTTTTTGTTAAAAATAAAAAAAATATAAAGTATTTCTTGACAGAATCAATTAGTTAGAATATACTAATCATTGTGAAAGGTAGCGATACCTAACTTAACAAAAAGGATTTAAAGAGACTTTTTGTATTTAGTTAGAAAGGACAAAGAATATGACTTTATTGGATGCCAAAGAAGGCGAAGAATATATTATAAAAGACATTGCCACAGACGATGAGGAACTGGAGGCCTTCCTGTTTTCTCTGGGATGTTATACAGGGGAGCCTATTACGGTAGTTTCCCATTTAAAAGGCGGATGTGTGGTTTCCATTAAAGATGGCAGATATAATATTGATACTGATTTAGCCAAGGCTATTTCAATATAAAATAAGCAGTGATCCTGTTCACTGAAAAAATTTAATAATTGGCCATAGGTTAGTAAAAACTAATTTTTGTTTGCGCCAACTAATTGGATGAAGGAGGAACCTTGTATATGAGAATTGCTTTTGCAGGAAATCCTAACAGCGGAAAAACCACCATGTACAATGCGTTAACAGGAAGAAATGAACGTGTTGGAAACTGGGCCGGTGTTACGGTAGAGCGAAAGGAAAGCCCGATCAAAAAGGCTTACTATGATGGAGGGGAAGAATTGATCGCAGTGGACTTGCCTGGCGCCTATTCTATGTCTCCCTTTACTTCAGAAGAGAGCATCACCAGCAGTTATGTGAAAAATGAACATCCAGATGCGATCATTAACATTGTGGATGCCACAAACTTAAGCCGAAGCCTGTTTTTTACCACACAGCTTCTGGAACTGGGCGTTCCTGTAGTAGTAGCTTTAAATAAAAGTGATATTACAGAAAAGAAACAGACAAAAATCGATATAAAGCGTCTGTCTGAGAAGCTGGGCTGTCCGGTGGTGAAGACCGTCTCTACTTCCTCGGGACATGAAGGGTTGAAAGAGGCTGTAAGCCAGGCTGCCGCCTTATATGGAAAAGGGCAGAAGGCGCCTTATGTCCAGGCAGATATCGACCTTCATGACAAAAGCGCAGTAGAAGCTGCGGACAGAAAACGTTTTGATTTTGTAAACAATATTGTAAAGGAAGTAGAAAAGAGAAAAGTCTTTACAAAAGATAAGACTATTCAGGATAAGATTGACGCGGTGATCACCCATAAGATCATTGGTATTCCCATTTTTGCCGTGATTATTTTCCTGGTTTTCTACATATCTCAGACTACACTGGGAACCTGGATCGCAGACTGGCTGGTTGCCTGGATTGAAACCTTCCAGGGATGGGTAGGCGGAATGATGGAAAATGCCAATCCTCTGCTGTATGCAATCCTGGTTGACGGTATTATTGGCGGCGTTGGCGCAGTAGTAGGTTTCCTGCCGCTGGTAATGGTTATGTATTTCCTCATTGCTCTTCTTGAGGACTGCGGTTATATGGCCCGTGCCACTGTTGTACTGGACCCGATTTTTAAAAGAGTAGGTCTTTCCGGTAAATCTGTAATTCCTATGGTGATCGGTACCGGATGTGCGATCCCAGGCGTTATGGCCTCCCGTACTATCCGCAATGAGAGAGAGCGGAGAACAACCGCTATGCTGACGCCATTTATGCCCTGTGGAGCTAAAATTCCTGTAATCGCATTATTTGCCGGAGCTTTCTTCGCAGACGCATGGTGGGTATCTGCAACTATGTATCTGGTAGGTATTGTACTGGTCCTTCTGGGAGCACTCCTTGTAAAGAGGATCACTGGACAGAAATATCGTAAATCTTTCTTCATCATTGAGCTTCCGGAATATAAAGTTCCTAGCTTAAAGAGAGCCTGCGTATCCATGCTGGAGCGTGGTAAAGCATATATCATCAAAGCCGGAACCATTATCCTGGTCTGCAACACAGTGGTTCAGATCATGCAGAGCTTTAACTGGCAGTTCCAGCTTGTGGCAGAAGGTGCAGAGAGCACTTCTATCCTGGCAAGTATTGCCCATCCGATCTCCATTTTATTTATTCCTCTGGGATTCGGCGTATGGCAGCTTGCAGCAGCAGCAGTTACCGGTTTTATCGCCAAAGAGAACGTAGTAGGTACTCTGGCTGTTGTTTATGGTGTGACAAACCTGATTGATACGGAAGAACTGGCGCTGGTGGGAAGCGGCAGCGATGTAGCAACTGTTATGGGACTTACAAAGGTTGCTGCCCTGGCATACCTGATGTTTAACCTGTATACGCCTCCTTGTTTTGCGGCTCTGGGAGCTATGAACTCGGAAATGAAGAGCGGAAAATGGCTCTTCGGCGGTATCTGCCTCCAGCTTGCTACCGGCTATACAGTAGCGTTCCTTGTATATCAGATTGGTACCCTGGCTGCTACTGGCGCTCTGGGAACAGCCTTTGTTCCAGGACTGATTGCTATTTTAGTATTTGCAGCTATTATCATCTGGAGAATACGCAAATCCGATCAGGAATTCGCAGCAGAATACAGTCTGCATGCATAAGAAAATAATTTTTCAGCCGGCAGGAAATTCTCCCGCCGGCTGCTTCTTCTTAGTACAGAGAGTTTTGAATGGAGGAGAGGACAGTATATGGAAAATGTGATTGCACTTCTTGTTCTGGTCATTATCTTAGGTCTGGCAGTTTCTTATATTGTGAAAGCCAAGAAAAAGGGCGTGAAATGTATCGGCTGTCCAGCTGGCGCAAGCTGTCCCAGTGCTGGGAAAATGAAGAAAAAGAAACTGGAGGGTCCGGTACTGGGCAAAAAGATCATGGAGATTTCCGGCATGAGCTGTGACCACTGCGTGATGAATGTGACTGCAATGTTGAACAGGATCGACGGTGTCAGCGCCGAGGTGAATCTTTCTAAAGGAAGAGCCGTAGTTTCCTATGACCGGGAAATCGGAGATGATATTTTGAAGGATGCTGTGGAAATGATCGGGTATCAGGTTACCGGGATCAGACAGAAGTAGAAGTCAATAAAGAGAAGTAGTTTAAAAGGCTGCAGTACAAACAAGGTTTGAAAGAAATTTTGCCTTGTTTATACTGCGGCCTTTTTAAATATTTCATAGGCGCTTTTGGTAAATCCACTGGAGAAGATTGATCAATGCATAGAGCAGTATTGCCATGACGCAGAGTATCACAATGGACATGATCATGGTGGTAAGCTGGAAGACCTGGCTGGAATAGATGATCAGATATCCCAGGCCTCGCTTGCTGCCGATCATTTCCCCGATCACGATACCAATGAGAGAAAGGCCGATATTTACTTTCATAACGCTTAAGATCAAAGGGACCGACCCGGGAAGGATCACTTTCAGCAGTTCATCTTTCTTGTTTCCTCCCAATGTTCGGATAAGCTTTAGTTTATCCGGGTCTGTCTCGCAGAATCCCGTATAAAGATTCATAATGGCTCCGAAGACAGCCACAGAGATTCCTGCCAGGATAATGGTTTTCATATTGCTGCCCAGCCACACAATGAGAAGAGGGGCCAGAGCAGATTTTGGAAGACTGTTCAGCACTACCAGATAAGGCTCCAGAATGAGAGACAGCCGGGGAAAGGCCCAGAGGAGCACACCGCAGCCGATTCCCAGTATGGTTACCAGTGCAAAGCTTATGAGAGTTTCCAGAAGGGTAATGGAAACGTGGTCGATCAAGGTGTGGTCCAGAAGCATTTCCCACATCTTTTCCAGGATCTGCCCCGGGCTTGAAAAGATAAAAGAGTCAATGAGCCCGGTTCTTGCAGATATCTCCCACAGTCCTACTAAAAATACAAATAGAAGAACTCTGGAGACCTGTATAAGAATGGAATTCCGTCTGATGGACAGAAGATATTTTTTCTGCCGCAGGGAAACCGGCTCAGAGTTCTTCATGGCGGTTCAGCTCCTTCCAGATTTCATTAAAATAATTTTTAAATTCCGGAGCGCTTCGGGAGGCCATGGGAGTCCGGTCTTCCAGATCAAACTCTATAGAGATGATTTTCTGTACGGTGGCTGGCCGCCTGCTGAAAACAATGACCCGGTCTGCCATGCTCACGGCTTCTGAAATATCATGGGTTACCAGTATAGCGGTTTTTTCTTCCTTCCTGATGATCTTTCCAATATCGTCGCCTACAGAAAGCCTGGTCTGATAATCCAGGGCGGAGAAGGGCTCGTCAAGGAGGAGAAGCTCCGGGTCAAGGGCCAGGGTGCGGATCAGAGCCGCTCTTTGGCGCATGCCTCCGGAAAGCTGGGATGGCCGTGAATCCTTAAACTTATCCAGCCCGTAATCGGTAAGGAGATGTTCTGCTCTTTCAATATTTTCTTCGGATTTTTTCTTCTGTATCTCAAGACCCAGCAGAACATTGCTGTATATGGTGCGCCATTCAAAAAGATGGTCCTTTTGAAGCATATAGCCGATATTGGTGGCGGTCTCTTCCATAGGCTTTCCCTTTAAGAGGATTTCTCCTTTTTCAGGCTTCAGAAGTCCGCAGAGCATATCCAGAAGGGTAGATTTACCTACAGAAGACCAGGGGAAACAAAAAGAGCCGGAAGGCATAGTATAGCAGAGAGAAGGAAAAGGCGGGAGAAGAATGAGAGACCGGGAAATCCCAATGGAGATCATAGAGCAGGGAGAACTGCGCCGAAAAGAAATCCTGGACTTCTGGGCTGTACAGATTGGAGAAAAGTTGAGGGAAGAAGTGCCGTCAAAAGAAGAGAGAATAGAAATCCTGGACCGGATTTTGAAAAATCTCAGCTACCCTTCTGAATGCCCTTGATTTTGCAGAAAAAGAGGTTGGATTTGCGGAATAGAGATTGTTTTTCGACTATTATGCGGTACAATATAATTAGAAACTACATACGGATAATATCATTTCCTTACAGAGAAAGGCGGCAGGCCGCCAAAGGAGGCGTTCCTATGAAGAAAAATCGGTGGCAGCAGTTAAAATACGATAATGAAAACAAACAGTGGAAACTGGAGCCGGAGAACCAGGAAACACTGGAGGAAATTATTCGTTTTCTTTATCACGAAAAGGTAGGGGTGATGGAAAGTGAGCTGATCCGCAGGGATTTGATCAGTATGGCCCAGGAAGCAGAAAAAAACGGAGAAAAATTAAAAACCCGGCTGGGTGATATGGAAGCCTTTGCCCGGGAACTTGTTTCAGAGAGAAAGAAATCCTGCAAAGAAGAAAGGCTTTATTATAGCCTTTGGAAAACAGGAAAATATCTTTATATTCTTTGGATTTCTCTTGCTGGAATAATATTTGTAAATGCCCTGTCAATGATACGGGCCGGCTTAGATCCCGGTATTGCGGAAGGAGTAAATTTTCTTTTTATTCCCTATTGCATTTTATTAGCTTTTTTAATCTATTCTTATGACATATATGTCCAAAACCTGTTTCCTCTTAAAGGAACAGGAGGGAAAGTTCTGAGGGGGATTCTGGTTGTGGGATTCTTATTCCTCCTGAATGTGCTGCCCCGTTTTACTGCTGATCTCTGGAGCTCAGAGACTCTGGAGATACTAAGGGTGCCAAACCTGATCTACCTGCCGCTGATCCTGGCAGCCTGGCTGGTTTCCAGGTGGGGGTATCTGCGGTTCAGCCAGTATGTGGAGAGAATAAACCTATAAACAATATACATTACGGAATGCCAGCTTTGGGTGTACAAGGAGATCTTTGTCCCTGGTGCACCCAGGGCAGAGCCGCGAAAAAAGAAAGAAGCAGGAACAGTTCAGATAGAACTTCCTGCTTCTTTCTTCTACGACAGATATATTCAGAAATTCTCTGGTCTTACAGAAAAAGGGATACTGCACAATATACCAGCAGTAAAGCCATGACCAAATTTACGGCCTTTGTATGCCGGGCAAAGAATCTGCAGAAAGCAGAACCGAACAGGGCCCATACATAGGAACTGGAAGCACCGATGAGGGTCAGGACCAGGACAAAGCCGAAAAGGATCAGAGGAGAGGAATATAAGGGCAGGATATAAAGGGACATGGCGGTAATGGCGTAGATGTAGATTTTGGGATTCATAAACTGCAGGAGCATTCCGGCAGTGAAGCTGGCTTCTTTGCCCCCTTCTGCCTTCAGGTCTCCGGAGCTTTTCCATACCTTCCATGCCAGATAGAGCATATACCCGGCCCCCAGTATCTGCATGAGGAACTTTACTTTGGGAAGAAGGGTATATAAAGTGGCGCTGAACAGGGTACAGATACTCATAACAAAGAAAAATCCAGCAGTGATTCCAAAGTTAAAGGAGACACTGCGGCGAAAGCCCAGCCGGGCTGCATTGCTCATAGAGAGCAGATTATTGGGGCCTGGGGTATAGGCGGTAATAAAGCAGTAGATTAAAAAATCATACAATGGGAACAAAGAAACCACTCCTTCTTTCTTGTAATATTTTCATCTTTACAAACAGCGAGTATAATTTTATAATGTAATAAAATGTATACTATACTGTTGAAATTACAATATAATAATATATCTATATCAATATAATGTCAATAGGGAAGTGATATTTTGGACTCAATGAATAAGATTGTTGCAAGAAACGTGAAAGACCTCCGGGAAAAGAACAATCTGAGCATGGATGAGCTGGTCAGGCTCAGCGGAGTCAGCAAGAGTATGCTGGCCCAGATCGAGAGGGGGGACGCCAATCCTACGATTTCTACTTTATGGAAAATTTCCAATGGATTGAAGGTGCCTTTCGACGCCCTTACCCTGCGGCCAAAATCCGATTATGAAATTGTAAAAACAGAGGAGGTCCAGCCTCTTTTGGAAGATGAGGGAAAAGTCAGAAATTATTCTCTCTTTCCTGATGATGAGAACCGGAGATTTGCAGTCTATTATCTGGAACTGGATCCGGGCAGCTTCTGGGAATCAGAACCTCATCTGAAAGGAACTGCGGAATTTATTACAGTTTTTGCCGGGAGCCTGGAGGTACGGACCGGGGACCGGGTGTTTACTGTAGCGAAAGGAGAAAGTATCCGGTTTCCGGGAGACAGGATCCATTCTTACAGAAATACAGGGCAGGAGATGACGGTCCTGCATATGATCTTATACAATCCATGAGAAATGAGAGAAAAGCTATGAAAAATATTATGATCATAGGAGCGGCTGTGGGAGATGTGCTGGTTTATCCGGCGTCTCCTGAGGTTTTTGCCGCAGGTTCCTGGCCGGCCAGGGAAATCCTCTTGTCTACAGGGGGAGACGGACTGAATGAAGCCACGGTTCTGGCAGATCTGGGAAAAAGTCCCTACCTGTGTACTTTACTTGGAAAGGACAAGATGGGAGAAATGGTGAGGGCTCACTGTGAAGCAAGAGGAATCCGCAAGGATTTCCTTCAGTATGACCAGGATATTCCTACGGGATTAAATGTAGTATTAGTCCAGGAGAACGGAGAGAGAAGCTTTCTGACCAATCCGGCCAGCTCTCTGCGAAAGTTGAAAAGGGAACACATTCCCAGGAAGTTTCCCGAGGACGTGGGTATCCTCTGCCTGGCCAGTATTTTTGTCTCTCCCTGTCTGGAAAACCAGGAACTTTCAGAGATTTTTGCCAGAGCAAAAGAGCAGGGGCTCACAGTCTGCGCGGACATGACCAAGAGGAAAAAAGGAGAGACAGCCTGGGATATGAAGGAGACTTTCTCCCAGGTGGATTACCTTTTTGCCAACCAGGAGGAGGGCCAGCTGCTGACTGGAAAATCTGCACCGGAAGAGATTGCCCATGCACTATTAGAATGTGGGGCAGGCTGTGCAGTGATCAAGACGGGAGGGAAAGGCTGCTATATAAAAAACAAAAAAGAAGCTTTTGCCATTCCCGGATTTTCTGTAGAATGTGTGGATACCACCGGAGCAGGAGACAGCTTCTGCGCCGGGTTCCTTTACGGACTGTCTGAGAAGAAAGATCTGTATACCTGCGGACTGTACGGAAATGCCTGCGGTGCTCTGGCCGTCCGGCAGGTGGGAGCCTGCAGGGAAAAGATTTTATGGAAAGATGTGGATAAAATAATCAAAGAACAGGGGAAGAAAAATGGATAAGAAACTCTATGAGGCGTATATAAAGATTCTGGAGGAAGAGCTGGTACCTGCCATGGGCTGTACAGAACCTATTGCCATTGCCTATGGAGCAGCTCTGGCCAGAGAGACTCTGGGGAGCCTGCCTAAGAAAGTGATCATCAGCGCCAGCGGAAATATCATTAAAAACGTAAAAAGCGTAGTAGTGCCAAATACCGGCGGCCTTCGGGGAATTCCTGCCGCAGCAGCAGCGGGAGTTGTGGCCGGAAAGGCAGAGAAAAAGCTGGAAGTACTGGCAGATATTACTTCAAAGGAAGTAGAAGAGATCAGCGCCTATCTGAAGGCGGCAGCTTTTGAGGTGAAAACTGTGGAATCCGGCTGTGTTTTTGACATTATCGTAGAGCTTCAGGGAGAGGGACATCAGTGCTCTGTGCGGATCCAGGGACATCATACAAATGTAGTCTATGTGGAGAAAGACGGAGAAGTCCTGCTGGATAAGGATTATGCAGAAGGACAGGAAGGAGAGCGGACAGACAGAAGCCTGCTCAGTGTGGAAGAGATCATCCGGTTTGCAGACCAGGTGGAGATTTCCCATGTAGAAAAGGTGATCCAGAGGCAGATTGATTATAACACGGCCATTGCCCAGGAAGGTCTCAGTGGAAAATGGGGCGCCGGAATCGGAAAGATCTTACTGCTGTCTTACGGAAACAGTGTCCATAACCGGGCCAAGGCCATGGCTGCTGCAGGCTCTGATGCCAGAATGAACGGCTGCGATATGCCGGTAGTGATCAATTCCGGCAGCGGAAACCAGGGAATGACCGCCTCTCTTCCGGTTATTGTTTACGGAGAAGATATGAAGGTATCCAGAGAAACACTGATAAGGGCCCTTGTGGTTTCCAATCTGGTGACCATACACTTAAAATCCGGCATCGGTACGCTGTCCGCTTACTGCGGCGCTATCAGTGCAGGCTGCGGAGCCGGAGCGGGGATTACTTATCTCTATGGAGGCAGATTTAAGGAAATCGCTCATACTATTGTAAATGCTCTGGCCATTAATTCCGGAGTTGTCTGCGACGGAGCCAAAGCAAGCTGTGCGGCAAAGATCGCCTCTGCAGTGGAGGCCGGTACTCTGGGAATGAAAATGTATCAGTTCGGCAGTGAATTTTATGGGGGAGACGGCATTGTGGCCTCTGGAATCGAGGAGACCATCGAAAACGTATCCCAGCTTGCCAGAGACGGCATGAGAGAAACCGATAAAAAGATCATCGACATTATGATCCGCAATCAGGGAAAGGAGAAACAGAAGGAAGATCCTCTGCATATACTATAAGGAACCCAAGGAAAAGAAGGGATTCCTGTGCGGATCGCTGTTTATGTGAGAAAGTCAAAATGGACAGGCAGAGGAGAGAGCATTGAAAATCAGATCTTCCTGTGCCGGGAATACATAGAAAAATATATAGAAAATTCCCGGGAAGCCCAGATCCTGGTCTACAGGGACGAAGGGTTTTCCGGGAAGGACACCAACAGGCCTCAGTTTCAGAAAATGTTAGCAGACATGAAACTAAGGCCTTTTCAGTATCTGGTCTGCTACCGGCTGGACCGTCTGGGAAGGAATCTGGCAGATCTGGCTCTGCTCATTGAAAAGCTGAACCGGGAGCATACAGAATTTGTCAGTATCAGGGAACGTTTTGATACCTCCACCCCTATGGGAAAGGCCATGGTGTATTTTTCCGGGGTTCTTGCCCAGATGGAGCGTGAGCAGATCGGAGAGCGGGTCCGGGACAATATGTATCTTCTTGCTAAGAGCGGGAGATGGCTGGGAGGAAATACACCTCTGGGCTTTCAGGTCCGGGAAAAGCTTTACGGAGAGGGGAAGCTTAAAAAGGCCTTTTATCTGGAAGTAAAGGAAAAAGAGGCAGAGATTCCCCGGCTCATCTTCCGGGAGTTTTTAGATTCCCATTCTCTGACTAAAACGGCAGAACTGCTGGTAGAAAGGCAGATTTTTACAAGAAGAGACAGAATTTATACTCCTGAAGCCATAGGGGAAATCCTGGAAAATCCTGTATACTGTCAAAGCGGAGAGAAGGCTTATGAATATTTTGCTTCTCTGGGCTGCCAGATGGGGTTTTCCAGAGAGGAGATCAGAGAGGAAAAGGGGCTCATAAGCTATGGAAGAACGGTATCTTCCAGGTACCGGGGCCAGGAGGCGTCTCCACAGGAATGGATCATCGCCCAGGGAGAACATGAAGGAATGATCTCACAGGAAGACTTTTTAAGAGTACAGAAGCTTCTGAAAAGACATCGCCTGGGAAAACCAGGGGAGGGCCGGGTCCAGAATGAAGCCTGTCTGCTGTCGGGATTTTTATTCTGTTCCTGCGGCTGCAGGATGCGTCCTAAATATTACAGAAGGGAGCAGATTACCACAGAAGGACAGCGGAAATTTTCCTATCGGTGCCCCTGCCGGGATAAAACCAGAGGACGGGATTGTCAGGAGATCCCCCTTTTGGGGAATCTTGGAGACTGCCTGGTGTGGAAATTTCTCATGAAAAAGACAGGCGAAGAGTTTTCTCTGGAAGAAATCTTCCTGGAAATCAGAAGGCGAACGGAGAAGGAAAAATCCCGGGAAGGAGAATGGGAAAAGATACGGAAGGAAGCTCAGGGACTGGAGAGAGAAGCCCGGCGACTGACCCAGAGACTGGCAGAAACAGAAGATGGGGACCTGGCAGAATTTCTAAAAAAAGAGATTCAAAGCCGGCTGGCCCAGAGAGAATATTTGAGAGAAAAGGCGAATGGGGAAAAGAATTCTTTCAACAAGAAAGAGAGAGAAAACATTGCTCGCCGGTATTCGGACCCGAAATTTTTATCCTCATGTTTGTCTGTTCCAAATAAGCGGGCTTATCTGGGACTTTGGGCGGAGAAGCTCATCTGGGAGGGAGGAGTGCTGAAACTTTACCTTTTTGTTTCTCCTGAACTGCCGTAGCATTACCGCAGCCTGAGGGACCTACCACGGCTACGAATTCTCCGGGATAAACCTGAAAAGATATATGAGAAAGGGCGGGAGTTTCCCCGGATTTTGTGTGATAAGCATAACTGATATCTTTAATTTCTAAAAGAGGTGCAGCCATAAGGCACTTCCTTTCCTGTGGGAACCAGAGTTCCTTTTTTGTCATATACCATATGATATGTGGATTTTCCGGTACTTGACAAATATAGTACAAATTATTATAGTATAGAAATAGAAAATGAGGAAATCCTTTTGATGACAATATAGGAGGTGCAGAAGATGAAAATCTTATTTTTTGATACAAAAAGTTATGACAAGGAATCTTTTGAAAAACAGGCACTTAATTATCCAGGTATTGAAATTGAATATCTGAAGACGGATCTGGCTCCGAAGACCGCTCCTCTGGCAAAAGGCTATGATGCGGTATGCGCTTTTGTAAGTTCTGATGTTGGAACACAGACTATGGAAGTCCTTCATCAGGCAGGAGTAAAGCTGATTCTTATGCGCTGTGCCGGATTTAACAATATAGACCTGGAAAAAGCAAAGGAATACGGCATTAAGGTCATGCGTGTGCCGGGGTACTCTCCGGAAGCTGTAGCAGAACATGCCATGACACTGGCTCTGTCGGTAAACCGCCGTATTCATAAGGCCTATGTGAAAGTTCGGGAAAATGACTTCAGCCTGGGGGGACTTATGGGCTTTAACTTCTACCAGAAAACCGCTGGTATCGTGGGAACAGGTAAGATCGGCGCTGCCATGGCAAGGATCTGCAGAGGCTTCGGTATGAAGGTTATTGCCTATGACGTATATGAAAATCCTTCTTTAAAGGATTTTGTGACTTATGTGTCCTTAGATGAACTGCTGGCACAGAGCGACCTGATCTCTCTTCACTGCCCGCTGATGGACAGCACCTATCATCTGATCAATAAAGATACTATTGCCAAGATGAAAGACGGTGTGATCCTGGTCAATACCTCCAGAGGCGGTCTGGTAAAGACCAACGATCTTATCGATGGAATCCGGGCCAGAAAATTTTCCGGCGTAGGACTGGATGTATATGAGGAAGAGACCAAGAATGTTTTCGAGGACCGTTCTGATGAGATTTTGGAACACTCCACCACAGCCAGACTTCTTTCTTTCCCGAATGTTATGATCACTTCCCACCAGGGATTCTTTACCCAGGAAGCTCTGGAGGCTATTTCCAGAACTACTCTGGACAATGCCGTGGCCTTTGAAAAAGGGGAGACTACAGGAAACGAAGTGGAGGCACAGTAGAAAAAATATATTAATCATAGGGAGCTGCCGCATTAAATACTTAGGATTCTGATTAATGCGTCAGCTCCTTTTTACAGGAGAAGATATGAATAAAAGAAATTATCAGAAAGAACTGGAAAAGATCATAGAGGAAAATCAAAAAGAAGGCAGAGTTCCCCGGCTGTTCCTTCATAGCTGCTGCGCTCCCTGCAGCAGCTATGTGCTGGAATATTTAAGTCCGTATTTTGAAATTACAGATTTTTTCTACAATCCCAATATTTCCCCCAGAGAAGAATATGACAAAAGGACCAGAGAGCTTCAGCGGCTCATTGAGGAAATGCCTTTTCTCCATAAGCCCAGGTTTGTAGAAGGGAAATACGACCCTCAGGAGTTCTTTCAGATGGCAAAAGGTCTGGAAGAAGCGCCGGAGGGAGGGGAGAGATGCTTTAAGTGTTACCGGCTCCGGCTGGAAGAGGCGGCCAAAATGGCTTCCAGGGGAGGCTACGATTATTTCACCACCACCCTTACCATCAGTCCCTTAAAAAATGCCCAGAAGCTCAATGAAATCGGAGAAGAACTGGAGCAGATTTATCATGTGAAGCATCTTCCTTCGGACTTTAAGAAGAAAAACGGCTACAAGCGTTCCACAGAGCTTTCCAGGGAATATGGTTTATACCGTCAGGACTACTGCGGCTGTGTCTTTTCTAAAATGGAACGGGAGAGACAAAAAGCGGACAGTCAGCAGCAGTAAAGGGCGAAGCATTCCGGAAATGGAGGAGCTGCCAGAGGAAAAGTCTTGCGGTTAATACTATAAAGTGATAAAATTTTACAGAAGTTAAAAACAAAAGAAATGAGGATAGAATATGGCACAGTTATGGGGAGGCCGTTTCACCAAGGAGACGGATCAGTTAGTATATAATTTTAACGCTTCACTTGGTTTCGATCAGAAGCTTTATAAACAGGATATTACCGGAAGTATGGCCCATGCTTCTATGCTGGCAAAGCAGGGAATTCTTACGGACGAGGAAAAAGAGGAGATCCTGGACGGACTGAAAGGGATCTTAAAGGATATTGAAGAGGGAAAACTTTTATTTTCCCCGGAGTATGAGGACATTCACAGCTTTGTGGAAGCAAATCTCATTGACCGGAAAGGGGATGTGGGAAAGAAGCTCCATACAGGAAGAAGCCGGAATGACCAGGTGGCCCTGGATATGAAAATGTATGTCCGGGACGAGATAAAAGAAATGGATCTGCTGTTAAAGGAACTGCTGGAATCTCTTCTGAAGATCATGGAGGAAAACCTTCACACTTATATGCCGGGCTTTACCCATCTTCAGAAGGCCCAGCCGGTAACTCTGGCCCATCATTTCGGGGCGTATTTTGAAATGTTTAAGAGGGACAGAAGCCGCCTGGCCGATACAGGAAAAAGGCTGAATCTCTGCCCTCTGGGAAGCGGCGCCCTGGCAGGGACCACTTATCCTCTGGACCGGGAGTATACGGCCAAAGCTCTGGGCTTTGACGGCCCTACCCTGAACAGCATGGACTCTGTATCGGACAGAGATTACCTTATTGAAGTTCTTTCCGATATGTCTCTGATCATGATGCATTTAAGCCGATTCTGCGAGGAAATCATTCTGTGGAATTCTAACGAGTACCAGTTTGTAGAGATTGATGACGGTTACAGCACCGGAAGCAGTATCATGCCCCAGAAGAAAAATCCGGATATTGCAGAGCTGGTAAGAGGAAAGACCGGAAGAGTTTACGGAGCCCTGATGTCCATGCTCACTACCATGAAAGGCATTCCTCTGGCATATAATAAGGATATGCAGGAGGATAAAGAGTTTACTTTTGACGCCATTGACACGGTAAAAGGCTGCATCGCTCTGTTTAACGGCATGGTTTCTACCATGGAATTTAAGAAAGAAAATATGGAGAGAAGCGCCAAAAACGGATTTACCAACGCTACAGATGCGGCAGATTATCTGGTAAATCACGGGGTGCCTTTCCGTGATGCTCACGGGATTGTGGGTCAGCTTGTCCTTCACTGCATTGAGAAAAACATTTCACTGGATGAGATGTCCCTGGAGGAATATAAAGCCATCAGTCCGGTGTTTGAGGAAGATATTTATGAGGCCATCAGCATGAAGAACTGTGTGGAGAAACGAAATACTATCGGGGCCCCGGGTACAGAAGCCATGAAACAGGTAATCGAGCTTCATAAAAAATATTTGAAAGAAAATTCTTGACTTTTCTGAAAAGTTTGATATATTAGAATCTATGAAAAATGTATGCGGAAAGAAGACATATGTCTTTCTGGGAAAGGATAGAGGGCTAAAATATGAGTGAGAAATTAAGAGTTGGAATTTTAGGTGCTACAGGAATGGTTGGACAGAGATTTATTTCTCTTCTGGAAAATCACCCCTGGTTTGAGGTTGTAACTGTGGCAGCCAGTGCAAGAAGTGCAGGAAAAACCTATGAGGAAGCAGTAGGCGGACGCTGGAAAATGGATACACCTATGCCGGAAGCAGTAAAAAAGCTGGTTGTGATGAATGTATCCGAGGTAGAGAAGGTAGCTTCTACTGTAGACTTTGTATTCTCTGCAGTGGATATGTCCAAAGAGGAAATAAAAGCTATTGAAGAAGAGTATGCAAAGACAGAAACCCCAGTTGTTTCTAACAACAGTGCACACAGATGGACTCCCGACGTGCCAATGGTAGTGCCGGAGATCAATCCTCAGCATTTTGAAGTGATCAAATATCAGAAAGAGCGTCTGGGAACCACCAGAGGATTTGTTGCTGTTAAGCCAAACTGCTCGATCCAGAGCTACGCGCCGGTGCTTACTGCATGGAAAGAGTTTGAACCATATGAAGTAGTGGCAACTACATATCAGGCAATCTCCGGAGCCGGAAAAACTTTTAAAGACTGGCCGGAGATGGTGGAAAACATTATCCCTTATATCGGAGGAGAGGAAGAAAAGAGCGAGATGGAGCCTCTTCGTCTCTGGGGCGAGATCAAAGATGGTCAGATCGTTCCAGCCAAAGAGCCGGTGATCACCTGTCAGTGTGTTCGTGTTCCTGTCTTAAATGGACATACTGCAGCAGTTTTTGTGAAGTTCCGGAAGAAACCTACCAAAGAGCAGCTTATCGAGAAGCTGGTAAACTTTAAAGGAGTTCCTCAGGAACTGGAGCTGCCAAGTGCGCCTAAGCAGTTCATCCAGTATATGGAAGAGGAGAACCGTCCTCAGGTAAAGGCAGATGTAGACTATGAGAGGGGAATGGGAATTTCTGTAGGCCGTCTGAGAGAGGACAAGGTTTACGATTTCAAATTTATCGGTTTATCCCACAATACAGTCCGCGGAGCAGCAGGCGGCGCTGTACTGTGTGCAGAGACTCTGAAAGCTCAGGGATACATTACCAAGAAGTAAGAGGACTACAGGGAAAATACTATGAAAGCAATTATGCTGGTAGAAAATCAGTCCGTGGGTGAGTGTAAGGCCGCCCACGGGCTTTCTCTTTACATAGAGACCCCGGATCACAGGCTGCTCTTTGATCTGGGACCGGACCGTACCTTTTTGGAAAATGCCGGGAAACTGGGAATCAATCTGGAAAAAGTAGATACTGTGATCATTTCCCATGGCCATTATGACCATGGAGGCGGTCTGGAAGAATTTTTGAAGCTCAATTCCAAAGCCAGAGTCTATATACAGAAAAAGGCCTTTGAGCCCCATTATTCCACAGCTCAGGGAAAAGCAAGGAATATCGGACTGAAGCCGGAGTTGGCCAGTCATCCCCAGGTCCTACTGCTGGAAGGAGATTTTCAGATTGACCAGGAGCTGGAACTATTTACCGTCACAGGTCAGGAAAAATGCCATTCCCAGGCCAATGACGTCCTACTGGATGAGAAGGGGAGAGACGCCTTTGCCCATGAGCAGAATCTCCTCATCCACGGTGAGAATCCTGTACTTATTATGGGCTGCGGACATAAGGGAGTAGTAAATATCATGGAAAAAGCTTCCAAGTGGAATCCCAAGGTGTGTATCGGCGGATTTCATCTGAATATCCCCGCCACAGGAAAGGCAGTTCCCCCAAATGTTCTGGAGGAGATCGCAGGCCAACTGAAAAAATACGATACAAAGTTCTATACCTGCCACTGCACCGGCCAGGAAGCCTATGATTATCTGGCCCAGAGAATGAAAATCCAGTATCTGCGCTGCGGAGAAGGGCTGGAAATATAATCGGGTATCGGGATTTTAAAAGCTTTGCAGTATATAGGAATTATAGGGGGCCGAGCATACAGGGGCGTACCGGTGGAAATTGGATTTTATCACGAAATTTTATTGGGGTTCTTCCTGGAGTTCTGACTGTGGCAGCATGGGTGGCAGCCTTTATCGTAAGTGTTGGACTGGCACAATTTACAGTTCATAAGATAGAGGAGACAGACTTCTAGAAGAATAACGTCATAAGAAAAATAATTCTGGCAGAAGTCTGTTTTGTGCCGATTTCATTTTAAGGAGATGAACATGAGAAAAAACAAATACATTCCAATCGTTACCCTGCTCCTTATATTTCTTCTTGCAGCACCTGTCTGGGGAAGAGCAGGAGGAGGGGGAAGCTCCGGAGGCGGCGGCTCCTCAGGAGGGGGCAGTTACAGCAGCCACAGCAGTTATCGTAGTGGAAGCAGCAGAGGTTCCAGCCTTGCAGGGTTTATCATGCAGGCTGGCATTATGGTCTTTGCAGCCAGCGGCGGCACCATTATCCTGATCCGAAAAGCAAGGGCAGCCAGAGCAAAGAGCTGGAAAGCTATGGAAATTTTCTCCCAGCTGGGAGATAACTGGGATTATCGGGAGGTCCAGAAGCAGGTAGAAGAGACCTATTTCCAGGTGCAGGAATGCTGGCGGCGGATGGATGCGGCTTACGGCGCACCCTATCTCAGTGAAGACATGCTGGAAGAATTTAACAGTAAGCTCCAGTGGATGCAGGTCCGGGGAGAGGCGGTGATCCAGAAAAACGTAAAACTTTTAAGCGCCATGCCCGTGTATGTAGAAGACAATCCAGGAGAAGAATATGATATGATCTGGTATCTGATCCATGGGAAAATGATCGGTTATTACATAGATACAAAAACCAGAAAGGTAATCCGGGGAAATACCAGGCCGGAAGCTTTCTTTGAATATTGGAAGTTTGTTTACCGGGGAGAACGGTGGGTGCTTCAGGAGATCAGACAGAAAGAAGAGATGGATATAGATGCCCTGTCTCAGGGAATACTATGAAATATTGGCAGCAGGTGGGTCTGAGAAATTTATCCGTAAATCTTAAGGAAAAAAAGATAGACCTGACCTGCTGTATAGTCTATAATCAACTAGAAATCTTACATGAAAGGAAACGACTATGAAAAAAATATGGAAAAGCCTTCCCTTTCGGCTGATTCTGGGAGTGATCATCGGTATTATATTAGGACAGGCAGCAAATGAGACCTTTATGAATGTCATTGTGTCCCTGCGGTATATTCTCAGCCAGGTGATCAATTTCTGTGTTCCGCTGATCATTATCGGTTTTATCGCACCGTCTATAACAAAGCTGGGAAGCAGCGCCTCCCGGATGCTGGGTGTAGCCCTTGTCTGCGCCTATGCTTCCTCGGTGCTGGCAGCATTGTTTTCCATGGGGGCCGGATATGGACTGATCCCACATCTGTCTATTGCTTCACAGGCAGGGAACCTGAAAGAACTGCCGGAAATGGTATTTCAGCTTGATATTCCTCCCGTGATGGAAGTAATGAGTGCTCTGGTGCTCTCGGTGCTTATCGGTCTGGCCGCTGCCTGGACCAAAGCGAAAAATACGATCCGGCTTCTGGAGGAGTTTCAGAAGATGATCCTTCTGATCGTGACAAAAGTGGTGATACCCATCCTTCCCTTCTTTATTGCGGCAACCTTCTGTACCTTATCCTATGAGGGGACCATCACAAAACAGCTTCCGGTATTTATCCAGGTGATCATAATCGTGCTGATAGGCCACTATATCTGGCTGGCCCTTTTATACGGAGTTGCCGGTGTTTACTGCAGGACCAATCCTCTGAAGGTATTGAAAAATTATGGCCCGGCCTATATTACGGCTATAGGAACCATGTCTTCTGCGGCTACCATGGCAGTGGCTCTGAAATGTGCAAAGAAGTCTGAACCTGCTCTTCGGGATGATATGGTGGATTTCGGGATTCCTCTTTTCGCAAATATCCATCTCTGTGGTTCTGTGCTGACGGAAGTGTTCTTTGTAATGACGGTATCCAAAATCCTTTATGGAAGTCTTCCGGATCTGGGGACTATGGTGCTGTTCTGCTTCCTGCTGGGTGTTTTTGCCATCGGAGCCCCTGGGGTTCCGGGAGGTACGGTTATGGCTTCCCTGGGCCTGATCACAGGAGTAGTTGGATTTGATGAGACGGGGACAGCTCTGATCCTTACGATTTTTGCACTTCAGGACAGTTTTGGAACTGCCTGCAACATTACCGGAGACGGAGCTTTGACCATGATCCTTACCGGATATGCCAGAAAACATGATATTAAGGAACAGAAGATAGAGTTGGAATTATAAAGGAAGATAAAAAATGGATCTGAAGGAACTGGAATATTTTAAAATCGTGTGCGAGCAGAAGAGCATTACCAAAGCGGCTCATGCTCTGTATATGACCCCTCAGGGACTGAGCAGGATCATAAAGAATGTAGAAAATGAAATGGGAGCCACTTTGCTGAACAGAACAGCCTCAGGAATCAGCCTGACCAGGTCAGGAGAATATCTTTATGAGCATCTGAAAGATTTTATAGGGCCTTACCGGATGGTGTGCAGTGAAATCCGCTGTATGGAGCAGCAGGAGAAACATGAGATCGACCTTCTTTCTGCCTATGGGATCCTGCGTCTGGTGACGCCAGAATGCATTGCAGACTTCAAAGAAAAGTATCCCCAGATCAGTCTTCACTACCGGGAATATCCGGATCATCAGGTGGAGAGCCGTTTTTTGTCCGGGGAGGGAAACGTGGCCTTTACTGTGGGGAACCACAGCTTAAAATATATGGAAGCCACTTTTATGGAAAAGTTTGAGATCAAGCTTCTGGTGAACCAGGCCCATCCTTTAAGCAAAAAGGAAACGGTTTCTATCCAGGATCTTGAAGGCGAGAGACTGTATATTGAAAGTCCGGAATTCCACATTCACAGTCTGATCGTGGAAAAATGCCGCAAAGCCGGTTTTGAGCCAAATATTGTTTTTGAAACCAGCGGCTTCAGCCTCTGCCACAAAATGGTCCAGCAGAACAAAGGGATTTCTGTAACCGTAGATTTTATTTTTGACGATATGAAACAGGAAGATCTGGTCATGATCCCCTTTGAGGACGGCCCTTACGAGTGGGAAACCTATATGCTCACCAGAAAAGGAAGCACACCCAACCCGGATATCCGACTCTTCCACAGCCATGTAATGAAATGGCTGAAGGATATCAAAGAGAAAAATATTTCCAGATAGTATCACAGATTTGTTGAAAGGAATCAAATCATTGTTGATTTTCCCATTGAAGAAACCGTGATATGATACAAGTGAATTCACTTATATTATATCTTCTTAAAGAAAGAAACACATCCGATTGGCGTGGGATGTGTTTCTTTTTTTGTGTAACTATTCAGCCATGCGGCTTCGGATAGAGAAAAACTGGCGCAAGCTGGCTTGCAGAAGTTTTTCTCTATCTGAAGACATATGGCTGGCCCTATCAATAAAACGTTGCAGGTACTCAATAAAACGTTGATGGGAAGAACGGAAAAGGATTGTTATAATATAGACAAACAATGATTGTCAAGCAAACATAGGAGGTTAATATGAGTACATTCAGACTTACGACTATCGAAGAATTCGAAGCCGCAACAGAAAGACTTCTGGAAACAGGAGCAAAAGTAGGTGCAGATTCCTGGCAGGCACGTGTTAAGAATCAGACTCCACACTGTAAATTCGGAGAGGAAGGTATCTGCTGCCGTATCTGTACCATGGGTCCCTGCCGTATTACAAAAAAGGCTCCAAGAGGAATCTGTGGATGTGACGCTCACGGAATCGCAGGAAGAAACTTCCTTCGTTTCACTGCCGGCGGAGCTGCTACCCATTCTGACCACGGAAGAGAGATCTGTCATACTCTTCACACCGTTTCTCCAGATGGAAACTACAAGGTAAAAGATCCGGAGAAACTGATCCGTATCGCAAAAGAGTGGGGCGTTGAGACAGAGGGGAAGGATATCTATGATCTGGCCCATGAAATGTCCGAGCTGGCATTGTTAGAGTACGGAAAACCTTTCGGCGTTCAGAGATGGCTGACCAGAGCGCCGGAACATACAAGAGAACTGTGGAAAAAGGCAGAAATTGAACCAAGAGCCATTGACCGTGAGGTTTCCACAGCTATGCATATGACCCATATGGGATGTTCTTCCAAACCGGAAGCTCTGGTAAGACAGGCCCTTCGCGCAGGTATGTCTGATGGATGGGGCGGTTCCATGTGCGGTACAGAATTTTCTGACGTAATGTTCGGAACTCCAAAGCCTGTAGATACAGAAGCGAATCTGGGCGTAATGAAAGAAGACGAGGTAAATATCATTGTTCACGGACATGATCCAAGCCTTTCTGAGATGATCTGTGAATATGCAGAAGATCCGGAAATGATCGCTCTGGCAAAATCTTTAGGCGCAAAAGGAATCAACGTAGCCGGCGTATGCTGTACTTCCAACGAGGTTGCCATGAGAAGAGGAGTGCCTATGGCAGGTAACTTCTTACAGCAGGAAAACGTAGTTCTTACCGGCGCATGCGAAGCTATTATCGTAGATGTTCAGTGTATTTTCCCGGCACTTGGACCTCTGTCCAAATGCTTCCACACTAAATTTATCACAACTTCGCCAATTGCTCAGATGCCGGATTCTGATTTTATCCGCTTTAATGCAGAGACAGCAGGAGAAAATGCAAAACAGATCGTAAAGATGGCTGTGGAAAACTTTGTAAACAGAAAACAGGAACTGGTACATATTCCTCAGTTAAAACAGAAAGCTACCGTTGGATATTCTGTAGAAGCCATCATCAAACAGCTGGATAAAGTGGCAAGCTCTCAGGGAGATGAGCTGGGAACTACAAAACCGCTGATCAACTGTATTACCTCCGGTGTATTAAGAGGAGCAGTTGCCATGGTTGGCTGCAACAACCCAAGAGTACGTCCTGATTCTGCACATATCGAACTGATGAAGAAACTGATCAAAAATGATATCATCGTTGTCCTTTCCGGATGTTCCGCTCAGGCTGCTGCAAGAGCAGGACTGATGGACAAGAGAGCCAAAGACCTCTGCGGCGACGGCCTGAAGAGAGTCTGTGAACTGGCAGATATCCCTCCGGTGCTTCACATGGGCTCCTGTGTAGATATCAGCCGTATGATGGTGCTGGCTTCTACACTGGCTAAGGACTCCGGATTAAATATTTCCCAGCTTCCTTTAGTAGGATGTGCGCCTGAGTGGATGTCTGAGAAGGCTGTATCTATTGGAAACTATGTAGTGGCAACAGGTATCGATACTTTCCTAGGTGTAGATCCACAGGTAAGCGGTTCCTCTGAGATGACTTACTGGCTCACAGAAGGCGTCAGAGACTGGGTAGAGGCTGCTTACACTGTTGAGAAAGACATCGATAAACTGGGAGACGCTATTATTGCAAGGATCGAAGAGAAGAGAGCAGCTCTGGGAATCTAAGAAAGAATTGGATAACTTATTATAAATCATAGCTTAGAAAAGAGCGGGTATGGTCTGCACAGAACATACCTGCTCTTTTCTTGTTTCCAGATTTTTCTGACCAGAAGATAAATACGGAGTATACTCCAGGAAAAAGGAAAATCGAGTAAATAAAGTGGTTGACCTGAAGTATGCTGAAGGCTTTATGATATAACAAAATATAACACAGAAAAATGGAGGGGAACCATGAGTGGAAATACTTTAAAAAGAACTTTTGGAATGAGGGAAGCGGTGACTATCACAGTGGGCACCGTAGTGGGCGTTGGACTTTTTACAACGGGAGCGAACGTTGTTGGTGATATGGGACCGGCGGTTATACTGGCTACCTTTGTGGCCATGCTGATCAGTATATATCCGGCATTGCTTTATGCAGAGATGGGAGCAGCCCTGCCTTATGCAGGGGGAACCTATAAATATGCTTCTTTAGGGATTGGAAAACCCTTTGGAATGCTTGCAGGATGGAATTTTATTATTTCTCTGGTTGCAGTTACCAGCGGGGAGGCGCTGGCCTTTAGTTTTTACTTTAAAACGCTATTTTCTGCACTAGGTGTGGAACTGCCAATCAGCGACAGGACTTTGGCAACTATTGTTGTTGTTATTTTTATTATTACAAATGTCTTAGGCGTAGAAATGACAGGAAAGCTTCAGAACGGGTTCATGTTTTTCTTCTGGGGAGTAGCTATTATCTGGTTTATAACAATGATTCCCAATGTACAGCTGCCATATTTTCTGGAAATGCCGGAATTTATACAAGGGGAGACTCCTTTAGGATTTGTGGCGGCAGTTAGCATGATCTGGTGGTGTTTTGCGGGATTTGAGACCTGCTGTGCCATGGGAGAAGAAATTAAATATCCTCAGATTAATATCCCCAGGGCTTTATTTTTAGCGCCATTTATTGTATTTGCTGTCAATGCAGCCTTTCAGTGGTTTTTAGTGGGAATTGTTCCTACAGAAGAAATTTCTGCGTTATCTACAGCTTCAGCACCTTTTGCAGAGGCCATGACAAAAGCAGGTATTCTTGGTTTTCCGTTGATTCTTTTGGCTGCCGGAATTGCTTTTGGGGGCGATTTTTCTACATTGAATGCAAGTATAGCAGTACCGCCCAGATATTTATTTACTATGGCAAGGGATGGGGCAATGCCTAAAATTTTCGCCAGAATCCACAAAAAATATCAGACACCGTATATTGCAATCCTGACACTTGGCATATTATCCGCGTTTTTGATTGCGTCAAATTCTATGGTATATATTGCTTCCGTCAGCTTATTTGCAGATTTGTTTTATTACGTGATTGGAATCGGCGCGTCTTTTGGTCTTAGGAAAAAACATCCTGAATTAAACCGTCCTTATAAAGCACCGGGGATTATGATTGGAGCGCCAGTCAGCGTGATCATTTATATTGTTATGATAACACAGTTAGAGCGAGAAGCTCTGATAACAGGAGTAGTCTGGTGTGCGCTTGGGCTGGTTGTCTACGGTGTATGCCGCAGAATGTACAAAGATGAGGAAAATGAGGAGGAAGCCGGTGTTCTTCAGCCGGAAATTCCTTCTCCGGAAGAAAAGAAGAAAATGGACAGAGAATTTAATATCTGGAAGACAGTTGTGGCAGCAGCAGTTATTATAGTGTTGCTCGCCTATGTAGTTCCTTTTCTTATCTAGTCTGGCGGCGGCAGCTGTCGTATTAATGCAATATTTTTGCTTAATGCGGCAGTTGTTTTTTTATCTTCTTGTATTGGAACTCTTTCTGAAAGGTGCTACAATAGTACCACAACAGAAAAAGGAGCGCAAAAATATGAACAGAGAATTTTTTATGGAAAATCGGAAAGCCCTTTACAGCAAGACAGAAGAGAAAGGGCTCCTTCTTTTATTCAGCGGCCATGCACCCAAGAAAACCAATGATGAAAATTATCCTTTTTTTGCAGACCGCAGTTATATGTATTTTACCGGCGTACACCAGGAAGATACCATACTGATGACAGAGATTTACACCAAGGAAGAGTGGAAAGAAGCTCTTTATATCCTTCCTCCTGACATGTTGGCAGAGCGGTGGACAGGAAGGCGGATCAAGCCGGAGGAGGCAGAAGCACAGTCCGGTATCCAGGAATACAGAAATACAGAGAATTTCCAAAAAGATCTGGAAAACTGTCTGATGAACAAAGGATTTACCACGGTTTATATGGATTTTGGAAAGCTGGAGGCTTCTGAGGCAGATACAGAAAGCTACCGTCTGGCAGCCTGGCTCAGGAAAGAATATCCCTATGTGCAGATTAAAAACCTGAATCCCTGGATCCGTCAGCTCCGCACCATCAAAAAGCCCTGTGAACTGGAGGCTCTCAGGAAGGCGGAATGGGTGACAAAAGAGGGAATTGAGGCTATGATGAGGGCTTCTAGACCGGGAATGTTCGAATATCAGTATAAGGCAGAGTTTGACTATGCCCTTGCCCAGCATGGGATCCTTGCACCGGGATTTCCTTCGATTATATCTGCAGGACAAAATAATTTCTGCATTCACTATTATTCCTACCGGGGACAGGCTCAGGACGGAGATATGATCTTAAACGATGTTGGTTCCGGCTGGGACCTGGAAGTCAATGATATTTCCAGGGCTTTCCCCTGCAACGGGAAATTTACAGAGAAACAGCGGCTTCTCTATGACTGCGCCTACCGGACATCTGAGCATATGTTTGAAATCCTGAAACCGGGAATCCCTATGAAGGACGTGGATTTAATTGCCAGAAAATATAACTATGAGCAGTTAAAGGATATCGGTCTTTGCAAGAGCTATGAAGATATCGGGACTTATATGTGGCATGGGGGAGCCCATCACGTTGGCTTTGATGTCCATGATGCAGTAGCTCCGGACCTGATCACGGCTCCGGGCATGGTGTTCTGCGTGGATATCGGCATTTACTGTGAAGAATGGGGAATCGGCTTCCGTATAGAGGATAACTGTCTGATCACCGAGGATGGCTGCGAAGAGCTTTCTTATATGATTCCGAAAAAGGCAGAGGATATTGAGGCATTTATGGGGAGAAGGTAGAAGATGAGAAAGATTATTTTAAGTGCGGACAGCACCTGCGACCTGGGAGATGAGCTGAAGGAAAAATATCAGGTTCATTATTATCCTTTCCATATTATCCTGGAAGGAAAAGATTACCAGGATAATGTAGATATCACGCCGGGAGATATTTTCCAGAGATACTATGAGAAAAAGGTACTGCCCAAGACAGCAGCTATCAATGTGGAAGAATATGTGAACTATTTCCGTCCCTTTGTAGAGCAGGGATATGAAGTGGTACATCTGAATCTGGGAAGCGCCCTGTCAAGCGCCCATCAGAACTGTATGCTGGCGGCCAGGGAACTGAAAGGAGTCTATCCTGTGGACTCTGGAAATCTTTCTACCGGGATCGGCCATCTGGTCCTGGACGCCGGAGAAATGATAAAAGAAGGACTGGGGGCAGAAGAAATCGCCGGGAAACTGAACCAGAGAAAGAATCTGGTCCACTCCAGCTTTATCCTGGATACTTTAAAATTTATGAGCGCTGGGGGACGGTGCAGCAACGTTATGGCTTTAGGCGCCAATCTGTTGAATATAAAGCCCTGTATAGAGGTAAATAATAAGGATGGTTCTATGGATGTAGGGAAGAAATACCGCGGTCCCCTGAAAAAAGTCCTGCCTCTTTATGTAAAAGACAAACTTCAGGAATACCAAGGAATCTGTACAGATAAAATTTTTATCACCCATTCCGGCATTGACCAGGAATATATTGAGCTGGTAAAGGAAGCTATCCAGGAGGAAAAAGAGTTCCAGAATATCTATGTGACCAGGGCAAGCTGTACCATTTCCTGTCACTGCGGGCCTAATACCCTTGGAATATTATTTGAGACAAAGGAGTGAGGGAATGAGGATTTTAATCGCAGAGGATGAGAGAGACCTGAATCACATTCTCACAGAACGTCTCCGAAAAGAGCATTACAGTGTGGATGCCTGTTTTGACGGACAGGAGGCTCTGGATTATCTGGAGGGGGCAGAGTACGACGCCCTGATCCTGGACATCATGATGCCGGTCATGGATGGACTGACGGTATTAAAAAAGCTCCGCAGCAGAGGAAACTCTGTCCCTGTGCTCCTGCTTACAGCCAAGGACAGTATAGAAGACCGGGTGAATGGACTGGACGCAGGAGCCAATGATTATCTGGTAAAGCCCTTCGCCTTTGAGGAGCTGCTGGCCAGAATACGGGTTATGCTCAGAAAACCGGCAGATGCCCCCAAGACCTGCTACAGCGTGGGAGATCTGGAGGTACACCTGGATACTCATGAAGTATACAGAGGAGGAAAGCAGATCACCCTTTCCGGAAAGGAATTTTCTCTGCTGAGATACATGGTGCAGAATCCGGGTATTGTCCTTTCCAGAGATAAGCTGGAGCAGCATATCTGGAATTATGATTTTACAGGAGGCTCTAATGTGATCGACGTGTATATCCGGTATCTGAGAAAGAAGATTGATGAGGGACACGATAAGAAATTGATCCACACTGTCCGGGGAGCCGGCTATGTATTAAAGGAGCAGGAATGAAAAGATGGTCCTTAAAAGTTAAACTTACCGTTTTATATACCTTTTTCATGACACTGGTCACCTGTTTTGCCTTGGGGGTCCTTTTTTCTCTCAGCAGCCAGGAGCTGCTGTCCTCAGTCCAGTCTGACCTGCGGCAGCAGGTAGAAGAAAGCCTGGAGGATGTGGAGGCAGAAGAGGGCTGGCTGAATGTGGACAATGATTTCTATGATCTGGAAGACAGTGTCTATCTTTCCCTTTACAGTGAACAGGGAGAGTTTCTCTACGGCAGGCTTCCCTATGGATACAATGCTGGGGCGGAGTTTATGAACGGTCAGATCCAGACGATCCGGGATGATCAGGAGGAATGGTACATTTATGATGTGAGCTACAGGATAGAAGGTTACGGAACCGTATATTTCCGGGGGATTACTTCTGTTACCAGGGCAGAAAACAGTATTGCTATTACTATTCGGCTCGCAGTGATCATTCTTCCCCTGCTGGTAATTTTGACGGGTATTATAGGATACCGTTTCACCAGAAGGACTCTTCTGCCCGTTCAGAAGATAACGGAAACCGTCAAGAAGATCCGGAAGGACGAGGATCTGTCTCAGAGAGTGGGCTTAGGAAATGGAAAGGATGAAATCTATCAGCTTTCCGAGACCTTTGATCAGATGCTGGAAGAGCTGGAGGAAACTTTTAAAAGGGAGCAGCAGTTTACTTCTGATGTATCCCATGAACTGAGAACTCCGGTGACAGTAATCCTGGCCCAGTGCGAGGCCATGCTTCAGGACCCGGTATTTACGTCAGGGCAGAAGGAACAGGTGAAAGTCATTGAACAGAAAGCCCGGTCTATGGCCAGGATGATCTCTCAGCTTCTCCTGCTTTCCAGGGCAGACCAGGGAAGGCAGCAGGTACAGAAGGAACGTCTGAACCTTAGCGAACTGACTCAGATGATCGCTGAAGAACAGGAAATCCTTGCCAGAGAAAAAGAGATTCAGGTCCTTGCTGAGATTCAGCCAGATATTTACGCCCAGGCAGATGAAAGCCTTTATATCCGTATGCTGGATAATCTGATCTCCAATGCTGTGAATTATGGAAAAAAGGGCGGATATGTAAAAGTCCTTCTTTTAGAAAAGGAAAATATGGTAAAGGGCGTTGTAGAGGACAATGGGAAGGGAATTCCCCAGGAAAGTCTGCCCAGGATCTGGGAACGCTTTTACAGAGTGGATACTTCCAGAACAGACCAGGAACATTCTGGCCTGGGCCTATCTATGGTAAAATGGATTGTCCAGGCCCATGGGGGAGAAATTACCGTGGAGAGCCAGGAAGGTCAGGGAAGCAGGTTTATTTTTCAGATTCCGGAAGATTAAAAAAATAAATTTATTTTTTAATCTGGTTTTAATCTTTCTGTTTTATAGTAATACTAACAAAAGAAAAACAGAAAGGGGAAATGAAAAATGATGAAAAAATATATAGTATTAACAGCACTCACACTTACACTTACAGGAGGACTTCTGGCAGGATGCGGCAGCGGCAATGATATCGGACAGGATGCGGCAAAGGAAGCGGCTTTCGCCGATGCCCAGGTCTCTGAGGATGATACCAGCAGACTGAGAGTAAGCAAGGACAGAGACGACGGAAGAAGTATTTACGAGGTAGAATTTACTGTAGGAAATACAGAATACAATTATGATATCGATGCTTCTGACGGATCTATCCTTACCACAGAAACAGAGGAAGTCCAGGGAAGTGCTAGTACTGCCCAGAGCGGAACACAGAACAGTACTACCCAGACACAGGATGACAGTCAGGACGCAGCCGCTCAGCAGGGACAGGAGACTGCCCAGAGTACTGACACACAGACAGATCAGACCCAGGCTGGGCAGAGCGCACAAAATACTCAGAATGGACAGAACAGCGGAGGTGCTGCTAATGTAGCAGTCAGTGAGGCAGATGCCAGAGCCGCAGCCCTTGAGAGAGTGTCTGGAGCCACAGACAGCGACATTAGAATGGAACTGGATTATGATGACGGCCAGTATATCTACGAAGGCGACATTATCTACAATGGTAAAGAGTACGAGTTTGAAATTGACGCCAATACAGGAAACTTCTTAAAGTGGAGCGAAGAGAGAGATTAAAAATTCGATTTCAAGTGGAAAGACCCTGAGGAACTTCCAGCTGTGCAGGATACGGCGAGAAGACCTCAGGGTCTTTTATTATATAGTACATGGCTACACTGAGGGAAACTTCACTTTCTAAGTAATGAGCTGTTTTATGGACCCATTTTTAATAAATAAAGTGTGGGAACGGTTACAGAGAAGAAATCAGGTTATGAACCGTACTTTGCGGCCTACCGGAACGGTTATAGAAAAGAAAATCGGCTATGGACCGTACTTTACAGCCTACTGGAACGGTTACAGAGAAGAAAATCGGCTATGAACCGTACCTTACGGCTTTCCGGAACGGTTATAGAACGAAAAACAGGTTTTAGACCGTAATAACAGGGCTAAAGGGACGGTTAAAAAGAAGAAAATTGGGTTAAGAACCGTAACTGTATGATTCCAAGGACGGTTTATATGACCTGAAGTGTATTTTGAACCGTTTCTTTCATTCAAAAATATGATTGAATAAAGACGGTAGGAAGTTGACAATAGGCCAGAGATGGTTGATTGTAAACCATTTTAAAGTCAATGGTTGACAATACAAAAGAAAAAGTGATACACTATCAGACAGAAAGTGAGGAAAAGTGTATGGCTGAAATGGTAAGACAAAAAACGAAAACCTATGACCTGGTCTATATAAGTATCTTTGTTGTGCTCATAGCAATCTGCTCCTGGATCTCCATACCGCTGACTGTACCGGTGACCCTTCAGACCTTTGGAGTATTTATGGCGGTGGGACTTCTTGGCGGAAAAAGAGGAACCCTGGCGGTACTGGTCTATATTCTCATGGGAACCCTGGGCATTCCGGTCTTTTCCGGATTTACAGGCGGTATCGGCATAATAGCCGGAACCACAGGAGGATACATAGTGGGATTCCTTTTTTCAGCTCTGCTGATGTGGGGAATGGAAAAAGCTTTTGGAAGAAGCACAGCTGTATTGGCCCTGTCCATGGTCCTGGGTCTGGTTCTCTGCTATGCAGTAGGGACGCTGTGGTTTATGGCAGTATACGGAGCTTCTTCAGGAGCCATAGGTATCCTTACCGTTCTGGGATGGTGTGTATTTCCTTTTATTATTCCTGATGTGGCCAAAATTGTTTTGGCTCTTATATTGACCAGAAGACTGTCAGGAGTGATACAGAGATGAAGGAGCCTTTAAAACTTCGGGCCCATCACGGTATGTGCCTGGCTTTTTTTGAAGGAAAAGGCTACAGCAGTGCTTTTACAGAAAATATGGAAAAAGTTCTGGAAGAGATGGAAGAGGACACGCCTCTGGAGCTGTGCAGGGAGAAAGATATCATATGCAGAGCCTGCCCAAATCTGGAAAAGGGAGTCTGTATTACCGGAGAAAAGGTAAAAGCATATGACGAGAAAGTGCTGAAAGCCTGCGGACTTCAGCCAGGCAGCAGACTTACCTGGCAGGAATTTTCAAATGCAGTGAAGCACAATATAATAGAAGCAGGAAAAAGAAAAGACATCTGCGGCGACTGCAGCTGGACAGAAATCTGTTCCCGAAGGGAACAGGCTGAAAATGGCTGTGCCAGTACACCAGAATAGAACAGTGAAAACGATGCGTTCAATTTGAGCGCATCGTTTTTTGAGGTTTCACAAATTGGCAAGCAATGCTTGTGGCTATCCATAGCCACTAACTGCTTGTTGGGGCAGTTGCCCCAACAAGCAATTTTTGAAAATTGAGCCGGCGGCGAAATTGAAAAAATGAGTGAACCTGTACAGGTTTACACTGCTTGCCAATTTGTGTACACAAGAAATGTGACCCGTAAATTCAGAAACATTGATAAATATATAAAATAACAAGGTTATATTTGTTGTAAGAGGTAAAAATATAGTTATAACTATATTTTATGTTGAATTTGTAAGAAGGCATGCTATAATTTATAGTGTGATGATTTAGATTGGAGATATTTAAAAAAATACAAAGTTTGTATGAAAGGATTGGTGAAGCGATGGCTGTCAGCTATAAAAGACTTTGGAAACTGTTAATTGATCGTGATATGAAAAAAAAGGATTTAGCTGAAAAGGCTAATCTGAGCAATTACACAATCAATAAGATGACTCGAGGAGATAATGTGACAACGGATACGCTCGTAAAAATATGTACCGTTCTCAACTGCTCATTTGATGATATTATGG
Source organism: Blautia sp. An81 (assembly GCF_002161285.1). Taxonomy (GTDB): domain Bacteria; phylum Bacillota; class Clostridia; order Lachnospirales; family Lachnospiraceae; genus Blautia; species Blautia ornithocaccae. The sequence goes on from NZ_NFHH01000021.1 coordinate 37,782, forward strand.
AAATGGTTCCTGACGAAAAATCATAATGCCTGTTTTGCTTGGACAGCACCTTTGACACATTACTGATTAAAGGATTATAGGGAGATTAGCAAATGGAACTAATTAACAATACAACAAAAACATTGAGAGATGATTTGGCTGTTGAAATCAAGAAAGGGAGTAAACTTTCTATTGCAGCATCCTGCTTCTCTATCTATGCGTTTCAGGAATTAAAAAAGGAACTGCAAGGTATTGATGAGTTGAGATTTATTTTTACATCGCCTACATTTACAACAGAAAGAGCGAAAAAGGAAAAAAGAGAATTCTATATTCCCCGTTTGAATAGAGAGCGCAGTTTGTATGGAACAGAATTTGAAATAAAGCTTAGAAATGAACTAACACAAAAAGCTATTGCCAAAGAGTGTGCGGAATGGATTCGTCAGAAGGTGACGTTCAAATCCAATGTAAGTAACGAAAATATGATGGGATTCATCAATCTGGATGACAAGAATTATATGCCGATCAATGGGTTTACTACTGTAGATTTGGGCTGTGAGCGTGGTAATAATGCTTATAATATGGTTCAGAAAACAGAAGCTCCGTTTTCAACAGCCTATATAGATTTGTTTGAGAGCATATGGAATGATAATGTGAAATTGCAGGAGGTTACAGATGAGGTAATTGATAACATTACAGCTGCCTACAATGAAAACTCTCCTGATTTCATCTATTTTGTAACATTGTATAATATCTTTAATGAGTTTTTGGAAGATGTATCGGAGGACAATCTCCCGAACGAAGCTACCGGATTCAAGGAAAGTAAAATCTGGTCGATGCTTTATAATTTCCAGAAGGATGCGGTCCTTGCAATCATCAGTAAGCTTGAACAGTACAATGGGTGTATTTTGGCAGATAGTGTTGGTCTGGGCAAAACCTTCACAGCCCTGGCGGTAATTAAGTATTACGAAAACAGAAATAAATCTGTACTCGTGCTATGCCCGAAAAAATTGACCAATAACTGGAATACTTACAAAGATAACTATGTGAACAATCCTATCGCTGCGGATCGTCTGCGATATGATGTTCTTTATCATACAGACCTGAACCGTACACACGGAAAGTCCAATGGCTTGGATTTGGATAGATTGAACTGGAGCAATTACGATTTGGTTGTAATTGATGAATCCCACAACTTTCGTAACGGAGGAAAATTGTCGGGTGCGGATAATGAAAAGGAAAACCGCTATCTGAAATTGTTAAATAAGGTAATTCGCAAAGGAGTCAAAACGAAAGTTTTGATGTTGTCGGCGACTCCGGTAAATAATCGTTTCAATGATTTAAAAAATCAGCTGGCACTTGCCTATGAAGGCAATACCGAACTGATTGATGATAAACTGAACACTACTCGCAGCATTGATGATATTTTTAAGAGTGCACAGAGAGCGTTCAACACCTGGAGCAAATGGGAGCCTGCCGATAGAACAACTGAAAATCTACTTCGGATGTTGGATTTTGACTTCTTTGAGGTTTTGGACTCCGTAACGATTGCCCGTTCCCGTAAGCATATTCAGAAGTATTATGATACTACAGACATCGGAACATTCCCAACCAGATTGAAGCCAATTTCATTAAGACCTCCGCTCACCAGTCTGAAAAGAGCTATCAACTATAACGAGATTTATGAACAGTTGACACTGTTGTCCCTGTCGATTTATACACCTACTCATTTTATTCTTCCCAGTAAAATGGAGAAGTATGCCGAGTTGTATGAGGACAATAAAGTTAATATTGGTTTTACTCAGGCGAACCGTGAACAAGGTATCCGGCGTTTGACTGCAATCAATTTGATGAAACGTATGGAAAGCTCTGTGTATTCTTTTAATTTGACATTGAAGCGAATCCTTGAGCTGATTGACTCAACGATACATAGCATCGACACTTACGATAAGACGTCTTCTGTCAAACTTGATTTGACAGACATTACCAATATTGACGATTACGACAGCGAAGATCAGAATGGTGACGAGCTGTTCACTTTTGGCAAAAAAGTCAGGATTGAAATCGGGGACATGGACTATAAGTCCTGGAGAGACAGTCTTGTAAAAGACCGTGAAGTTCTTGAGTTGCTGACACTGATGGTTGGGGATATTACGCCTGAGTATGATTCCAAGCTTCAGGAGCTGTTCCGAGTTATCAGAAATAAATTGGAGCATCCGATCAATGAAGGAAACAAGAAGATTATTATCTTTACAGCCTTTGCAGACACAGCTGGCTATCTTTACGACAATGTAAGTAAATTCGTGATGGATAATTTCGGGCTGAATACAGCAATGGTATCCGGTTCTGTAGAAGGGTGTACAACTGTTCCGAATCTCCGCAGCGATCTGAATACTGTGCTTACTTGCTTCTCTCCGATTTCCAAGGACAAGCATCTTTTGATGCCAGGAGATAAAACGGAAATAGACTTCCTGATTGCGACTGACTGTATTTCTGAAGGTCAGAACTTACAGGACTGTGATTATCTGATCAACTATGATATTCACTGGAATCCGGTTCGTATCATTCAGCGTTTCGGTCGTATCGACCGTATCGGAAGTAAAAACACTTACATCCAGCTGGTGAACTTCTGGCCGGATGTAACGCTTGATGAGTATATCGACCTGAAGGTAAAAGTCGAGACTCGTATGAAAATCGTGGATATGACCGCAACTGGCGATGATAATCTTCTGAGCGAAGAAGAAAAGACTGACCTTGAATATCGTAAGGCACAGTTGAAGCGTTTGCAGGAAGAAGTTGTGGACATTGAAGATATGTCATCGGGTATTTCTATTATGGATTTGGGGTTGAATGAATTCCGTCTGGATTTGCTTGAATATATCAAACATCATCCGGATATTGATAAAACTCCATTCGGGCTTCATTCTGTAGCAGCTGCATCGGAAGATACACCGGCAGGAGTAATCTATGTTCTGAAGAACCGTCCCAATAGTGTGAATATTGATAATCAGAACAGATTGCATCCGTTTTACATGGTTTACATCAGCAATGATGGTGAAGTGATTTGCGATCATCTTTCTCCAAAGCAGATGCTTGATAAGATGCGATTTCTTTGTAAAGGGAAGACGGAGCCTATTCCCGAATTGTATCGTCAGTTTAATAAAGAGACTCGTGATGGGCGAAATATGTCGGCACTCTCTAAGTTGTTGGGCGATGCCATTTCTTCTATCATTGAGGTTAAGGAAGAAAGCGATATTGACAGTTTCTTAGGCGGCGGTCAGATCAGTTTTCTCACAAATGAAATCAAAGGGCTGGACGACTTTGAATTGATCTGTTTCCTGGTTGTCCGATAACATAGAAAGCGAGGTGGGAGAATGCTTGGTTTGCCAAAGGCTACCGAACTGAGTAAGCAGCTTCCCAAGAATGCGATTTATGCAAAGTTTCAAATGAACACCGCAGAGAGAGCAAAAATTGATGCCGATATTTCAAGGATTACCATTGTCAACGAGGTGTCCCCAGCAAAAATAAATATTGCAGAGGGTGAGCAGGTTAAATCGTTCTTTGTCCTTCAGGTTGCTCTGAAAAGGAAAGATTTTGAGGACAAAACCATTATCACCATTTCAAAATTGATCCCGCAGAATATGCTGCTGATTCTCGAATGTGGCAGTGAAGCGAAGCTTGTCACCTATCACACGAAGCTGATGCAGACGGATTGGGAACCCAAAGATGACCTTTCCATTGAACTGAAGGGATTGAATATGGATGCCGTTTGGGAGAACATTATTGTCCAAATTGGCGGTATCACGATAGATCAGGGCAATACCCTGGATGAGCAGATAGCGGTTGACGAGAAGCGAATGAAGATTCAAAAGGAAATCGACCGTTTGACAAAATTGGCTAAGAATGAAAAGCAGCCGAAGAAAAAGTTTGAGCTGGTGCAAAAACTGAACGAAATTAAAAAGGAGATAATACCTTGATAAAGTTATTGAATTTTATGAGAAAGCATAAAGTTTGCGTGTTTACACTTTCGATGCTTATATTTGCAGTTCCGCTTGTCATCGTCCATGTGTTATATAAGATAGATTGTGAAATTGTATGGTTACAATCTAAATTGACTGCCGGTGATGTTTTAACATATATCGCCGGGTTTGAGGCTTTCATAGGTACGGTATCCTTGGGGTTTTTAGCATTGTGGCAAAACCACCAAATACAGGAACAGCATATAGAAAGTCAAGAACCGCTTTTGAGCATGAACCTGATTGACGAAGCCTCAACGTTGTATTTGACCATAGAAAACACCGGCGGTGTAGAAGCAAAAGATATAAGTATTAAGGTTTTGGACATTTATAACAACGGTAAAAATAAAGAGCTTTGTCTTGATGGACTATTTAATACGGTATTTGAGCTTTATCCAAAAGAAAAAGTCAAAGGAAGAATAGCATTTAGCGGAGAAAATATTGCTACGGAAATCTTCCCTCAGATTAAATTAAAAGTATCTTATACTCGACCTGACCTTAAAAGAAAAAAAGAATATGAAAGAACGGTTATTTACAATAATGATTTTTCGCAAAACACAAATGCAAATACGAATACGGAAAATGAGAAAATTGCATCTGATGTAGATAAAATTGCAAGAGCAAATGTAAGAATTGCAAACTATCTTGATGGTCGTCAGGTTACAAAATTTGATGAGTTAAATATTTTAGCAAACCGGTCACTAAAAAATGACATTGTTGAAGCAATAAAAACAAAAGAAGAAACGCCAATATGCGATAGAACACAAACAATAGATGAGTGCCATAAAAATAAATTACGGGAGGAAAAAGAAAATGGATAAATTGAAAATGCACACGCCGAATAAGGCGGATGAAAATTTCAAAAAGCTCGCAGCATTGTTCCCGAATGCTGTTACGGAGACAATCAACGAGAACGGCGAAGTAGTCCGTGCCATTGATAAGGACGTTCTGATGCAGGAGATTTCCTGCACAGTGGTTGAGGGCAAAGAGGAACGATACCAGTTCACTTGGCCTGATAAAAAGAAATCTGTTCTTCTGGCAAATGCGCCTATTGCCAAAACCCTGCGTCCTTGCCGTGAAGAAAGTGTGGGTAAGGATGGTACTCCTGGTGGCTTTGATTCCGAAAACCTCTATATCGAGGGCGACAACCTGGAAGTACTCAAGCTGCTACAAGAAACTTATCTTGGCAAAATTAAAATGATTTACATTGACCCGCCTTATAACACGGGAAATGACTTTGTGTACGAAGATGATTTTGCACAGAGTACGCAAGAATATATGGAAAACAGCGGACAGTTTGACGAGGAAGGCAACCGACTTGTGCCAAACACAGAAAGCAACGGTCGTTTTCACACTGACTGGTTGAATATGATTTATCCTCGTTTAAAGCTGGCAAAGGATTTACTGACGGATGATGGAGTTATTTTTATTAGTATTGATGACAATGAACAAGAAAATCTTAAGAAGTGCTGTGATGAAGTGTTTGGCTCGCAAAATTTTGTAGCACAGCTGGTATGGGAACGAGCTTATGCACCCAAGAATGATGCAAGATTTATTTCAAACAGTCACGATTATGTTTTCATGTATGCTAAAAGCTTGGACTGTTTTGTAATCGGTAGATTACCACGAACTGATGCGGCTAATGCTCGTTACCAGAATCCGGATAATGATCCTCGAGGAATTTGGAAACCAAGCGATATGTCTGTAAAAACATACAATGCAGCCTGTGATTATCCTATTACAACGCCATCTGGGCGTGTAATAGAGCCTCCAGCAGGTCGCTGCTGGAGTCTCTCCAAAAAAGCATTTTTGGAGAGACTCCAAGATAATAGAATTTATTTTGGGGTAGATGGAAACAGTGTACCCTGTATTAAAAGATTTTTATCAGAACTCAAACACGATGGAATGGCACCTACTTCTATTATGTTCTATAAAGATGTTGGACATAGTCAAGAAGGAGCAAAAGAGGTTACGAAACTTCTTGAGGCTGGTGTTTTCGACGGACCTAAACCTGTGCGCCTTCTAACAAGATTGATTACATTAGCGAACTTAAAGGATGATTCGATTGTTCTTGATTTTTTCTCAGGTTCATCTACAACTGCTCATGCACTCATGCAGATTAATGCAGATAGAGAGAGTCACAGAAAATTCATCATGGCGCAAGTGCCAGAGCTATGTTCTGAAACAGGGAAGGCATATAAAGCTGGCTACAAAAATATTTGTGAAATCGGAAAAGAGCGTATCCGCCGTGCCGGTAAGAAAATTAAAGAGGATAGTCCTTTGACAACACAAGGTCTCGACATCGGTTTTCGTGTCTTAAAATGCGATACCTCCAACATGAAAGATGTCTACTACAGCCTTGCTGATTATGGAGCAGACCTGTTTGACTTTATGACTGACAATATTAAAGAGGATAGAACCCCAGAGGATTTGCTGTTCCAAGTGATGCTTGATTTGGGAATTGAGCTTTCTAGTAAGATTGAGGAAACTGTAATTGCCGGCAAGAAAGTATTTGATGTTGCCGATGGATTCCTGATTGCCTGCTTTGATGCCGATGTGAACGATGAGACGATCAAGGCGATCGCTCAGAAGGAACCTTATTACTTCGTGATGCGTGACAGCTCTCTGGCAAACGATAGTGTCGCTACGAACTTTGAGCAGATTTTTGCTACATACAGTCCTGACACAGTAAGGAAGGTGCTGTAATATGGCGGATAAAAAGAAAAAAGAATTGGCGATCCGCAGCTCGGCGGCAGAATATCTGACTTTTGTAGCTTCCACCGGGGAGAGCGATACCAGCTTTGAAATGCGCTATGAGGACGAAAATATCTGGCTGACACAGAAAATGATGGCGGCGCTGTATGATGTAACCAAGCAGACGATTTCTCAGCATATAAATCGAATTTATGCGGATGGCGAGCTTACACCGGAGGCAACTGTCAAGAAATACTTGACAGTTCAAACCGAGGGAAATCGTCAAGTCAGTCGCAGCCAGGATCATTATAATCTTCAGATGATTATTGCCGTTGGCTTCAAGGTGAATAACCAGCGGGCGGTACAGTTCCGCAAGTGGGCAGGGCAAATCGTGAAAGACCACACCATTCAAGGCTGGACAATGGATGCGGAACGCCTGAAAAAAGGTCATATGTTCACGGATGAATATTTTGAACGCCAGTTACAGCAGATTCGTGAAATCCGCTTGTCGGAGCGCAAATTTTATCAGAAAGTAACGGATTTGTACGCTACGGCGTTTGATTATGACAAAAACGCAAAAACCACCCGCCTGTTTTTCCAGACGGTTCAGAACAAGATGCACTTTGCCGTCCACCGCCACACAGCGGCTGAATTGATCGTGGAGCGTGCTGACGCCAATAAGGAACACATGGGTCTGACCACATGGGAGAACGCCCCGGATGGTAAAATTCTGAAAGCCGATGTGACGATTGCAAAAAACTACCTGAGCAAAGAAGAAATGAACTATTTGGAGCGCATTGTGTCGATTTATCTGGATTATGCAGAGTTGCAGGCAGAGCGTAAAATTCCCATGAGTATGGAAGACTGGGCGAAACGGCTGGATGGTTTCCTGGAATTCAACGGAAATGAATTGCTGACCGGTCCGGGCAAAATCAGTGCAGAACAGGCGAAACTCCATGCGGAAACGGAATACGAAAAGTACCGTATTATTCAGGATCGCTTGTATGAGAGTGATTTTGACCGTTTCCTTATGCTGGAACAGGAGGTGAACCGCAAGGATGAAGTTTAATTTTAAGATACAGCAATACCAAACGGATGCTGTCGATGCTGTTGTTAAGGTGTTCCAGGGACAGGGATACTACGATAAGATCAGCTATATTCGAGATGTGGGGAAAAGACAAGCCGTTCAGCAGATGCGGTTAAATATTGAGATGGATCAGCAGTATTCGATGGATACAGGTGAGGATCGTCAGCTGAATATCTATGATTTAGATGATGACGATACGGGCTACAAGAACGAAGTGGTAGAACTGACGGACGATCAGTTGCTGATGAATATTCAGAAGATACAGAGCCAGAACAACATCAAACAGTCCCCAAATCTTGTGAAAGACTTGGGCAGGTGCAGCCTTGATATTGAAATGGAGACTGGCACTGGTAAGACCTATGTCTATATCAAGACCATGTTTGAGCTGAATAAAAAATATGGCTGGAGTAAGTTCATTGTTGTCGTTCCGTCTATTGCCATCCGTGAGGGCGTGAAAAAGACCTTTGAAATTACCGTAGACCACTTCATGGAGTATTATGGGAAAAAAGCTCGTTTCTTCATCTACAATAGCTCAAATCTGAACCAGCTGGATAACTTTTCATCCAGCTCCGGTATCAATGTAATGATTATCAATACGCAGGCTTTTGCTTCTTCTCTGAAAGAGGACGGCAGGAGTAAGGAAGCCCGTATTATTTATTCTAAGCGTGATGAGTTTGGTTCCCGCCGTCCGATCGATGTGATTAAGGCGAACAGACCGATTATCATTTTGGACGAACCGCAGAAGATGGGTGGCGCTGTTACCCAGAAGGCGTTGAAGAATTTCAATCCTCTATTTACGTTGAATTATTCTGCAACTCATGCCGTTAAGCATAATACGGTTTATGTTCTGGATGCACTGGATGCGTTTAATAAGCGTTTGGTTAAGAAGATTGAGGTTAAGGGCTTTGAAGTGAAGAACTTCCGGGGCACGGATAGTTATATGTTTCTGGAGCAGATTGTTCTCTCTTCCAAGAAACCGCCTATGGCTCGTATCGAGCTGGAAATCGGTTATAATAAGTCCATTAATCGGGAAACTCGTGTTTTGGGCGTTGGAGATGACCTGTATTATGTATCTCAGGAGATGGAACAGTATAAGGGATATACGATTTCTGATATTGATCCTTTTCGTGGTACAGTGACCTTTACCAATGGTGAAGTGATCAAAACCGGTGAAGTTTCCGGCGATGTGTCAGAGTCTGATATGCGTAGGATTCAGATTCGTGAAACCATCCTTTCTCACTTCGAGAAGGAAGAAAAGCTGTTTAATATGGGAATTAAGTCCCTTTCTCTTTTCTTCATTGACGAAGTTTCCAAGTATCGTCAATATGATGCGGATGGCAACGAAGTTCTGGGTGAATATGGGAAGATATTTGAAGAGGAATACCTGAATGTACTCAACGACTACATTACTGTTTTCGATACTCCTTACCAGAAATATTTGAAATCTATGTGCAGTGATGTAAGTGCGGTTCACAAAGGATATTTTAGTATTGATAAAAAGACCGGCAGAAGTATCGACAGCCAGCTGAAGCGTGGAAGCGAGTTTTCTGACGATATTTCCGCTTACGATCTGATTTTGAAGAACAAAGAACGTCTGCTGTCTTTTGACGAGCCGACACGCTTTATCTTCTCCCACTCTGCTTTGCGAGAGGGGTGGGATAACCCGAATGTATTTCAGATTTGTACGCTGAAGCACTCTGACAGCCAGACAGCAAAACGCCAGGAAGTTGGTCGAGGTCTGCGCCTGTGCGTCAACCAACATGGTAATCGTATGGATGCCGAAAGTTGCGGTGATAACGTTCACGACATCAATATGCTTACGGTTATCGCAAGCGAAAGTTATAAAGGCTTTGTGGCTGATCTTCAGAGCGACATTAAGACCGTTCTGTATGACAGACCGACGACTGCCACCAGCGAATACTTCAAGGGCAAATATATTAAAGTGGATGGAACACCTACTCTTATTGACAGCAATACTGCCGATGCCATTGAGTTCTATCTTATCAGCAATGGCTATGTCGATATGAAGCGGAAGGTTACGGATAAGTACCGTGCAGATGTGAAGATGGGAACGGTTGCTCCGCTTCCTGAAGAAATTCAGCCTATGGCAGATGGAATCCATACACTGATCCAGTCTGTTTACGATGATAGTGTTCTTAAGGATATGTTCTCTGATGGTCATGAGACGAAGGTTAAAGAGAATCCTCTGAATGAAAACTTTGCGAAGGCGGAATTTCAGGCACTATGGAAGCAGATCAATCACAGATATGCTTATACCGTTGAGTTTGACAGTAATGAACTTATTCATAAGTCTATAGCTCATATCAATGAGAAGTTATTTGTTTCAGAACTTCAATATACAACAACTATTGGCAGACAAAAGTCTCAAATGGATGAATATGAGATAGGTCGTGGCGATTCGTTTGTAAGGGAAAGTTCCGGAACTTACACATTGAAACACGCTCAGACCAGCCAGATTAAATATGACCTTATCGGAAAAATTGCTGAAGGTACTGTTCTGACTCGTAAAACGGTGGCTGCTATCTTGAAAGGATTAAGAGTAGATAAACTCTATATGTTCAAGAACAATCCGGAGGAGTTTATCTCTAAGGTTATTAAGCTCATCAGAGAACAAAAAGCAACCATGATTGTTGAGCACATTTCTTACAATCAGCTTGAAGTTGGTTATGACAGTACCATTTTTACCGCAGAAAAGAGTGCACAGACCTTTGACAAAGCGTTTCGGGCGAATAAAGCAATTCAGGATTATGTATTTACAGATGGTTCGGCTGAAAAGAGCATTGAACGTCGCTTTGTGGAAGACTTAGATGCAGCACAGGAAGTCTGTGTATATGCAAAACTGCCGAAGGGCTTCCATATCCCTACTCCCGTGGGGAACTATTCACCTGACTGGGCGATAGCTTTTTATGAAGGAACGGTAAAACATATTTTCTTTGTGGCGGAAACCAAGGGTACTATGGAAAGTTTGAATCTTAGACCGATTGAACAAGCAAAGATTTCCTGCGCTAAGAAGCTGTTTAATGAAATGTCTACAAGCAATGTAAAATATCATGATGTGGATAGCTATCAGAACCTACTGAATGTGATGAAGTCACTATAACATTGCAATAACCTACTATGTGCTGAGTACATTTTGAGTACACTTTTTATGAGAGACAGAAACAATCAGGCGAATGTGGAGAAAAATGCGTCGAATTGTAGTGTAAACGCTACATAAGATGTGTATATTTCAAAGCCCTACCTTGAGTAAAAATAAAGGCAGGAGATATTCTGTAATAGCCGGATAGGGAATCTCTATTTACAGAATATCTCCTGCCTTTTCGCTTTTCAATTCTATCTGGTGCCGTAATCCTGGTCGATACAGATCACTCCATAGAAATTTCCAGGCAGATTGTGAATTTTGGATAAAAGGGCCTTTTCCACTTCACTGGGAGTCATAGGGCAGTTATAAGGAACCACCACATCGAAAATAAGGTTGGTATGGGAAGGGCCAGTTACCATGCGGAAGTCATGCATTTTCAGCTCCGGATCCAGCTCATTGAGAAGCTGGTTCATTTTATTCCGCATTTGATTGGAAAAATCATCATCTGTCACCACTGGGTCCATATGTATGGTGGCGGTACAGTTCAGGCGCTGCTTCAGCTCCCGCTCAATGTTGTCGATCTCATCATGGATCTTCAGTATATCCCCTTTAGCAGACACTTCTGCATGAAGGGAAATGATCAGATTTCCTGGACCGTAGTCATGGACCAGCAGGTCATGAATCCCCAGCACAGAGGGATGAGCGTTTACAATGTCCATAATCTGCTGCACCAGCTCTTTAGTAGGAGGCTGGCCCAGAAGGGGATCCACAGTTTCCTTCATGGCAGTAATGCCTGTATAGAAAATAAAAAGTCCTACCAGGATCCCGCACCAGCCGTCCAGGTTAAAGTCTGTAAACAGGCTGGCAATAGTTACCAGAAAAACAAAAAAGGTAGAGATCATGTCGCTGAAGCTGTCGGCAGCAGTGGCGGCCATGGCTGCACTGTTCAGTTTCTTTCCCAGTTTTTTATTGTAATAAGACATATAAAATTTTACCAGGATAGAGGCTGCCAGGATCACCAGGATCATAGGAGTGCATTCTATGGCTTCTGGATGAAGGATTTTTTCTATAGAAGTCTTTACCAGCTCAAAAGCCATGATCAGTACAGCAGCGGCTACAAAAAGCCCTGAGAGATACTCAATCCTGCCGTGACCGAAGGGATGCTGAGAATCCGGCCTCTGCCCCGCTATTTTAAATCCGATGAGAGTGATAAAAGAAGAACCTGCATCAGACAGATTGTTTACTGCATCAGCAGTTATGGCAATGGAGCCGCTTAAGATTCCGGCAAAAAATTTTCCTATGAAGAGAAGTATGTTCAGCCCGATCCCCACAGAGCCGCAGAGCATGCCATAGGCCTGACGGACCTGGGGAGAGGATGTATTTTTGTAGTCTTTAATGAACATTCTGGCAAGGAATGATATCATAAAAACACCTCCGTTTTGGTCATTGGATATTATTCTATAATAAAAGAGAATTTGGTGCAAGAGAAAGATGGCAATATATTGGAAATCGGAGAAAAATGTGGTACACTAATAAGAAAGTATGATAAATGGAGGAACAAGATTATGAGAGCTGAATTTGATGAAACACTGGTTACAGGAAATGATATGATTGATTCTCAGCATAAAGAACTTATTGACAGAATTAATCAGCTTCTGGAAAGCTGTGAGGACGGTCAGGGCAAGGTAAAAGCAGTAAAAATGCTGGATTACCTGCTGGACTATACAGTCTTCCACTTTGAGGCAGAAGAGAAGCTTCAGGAAGAGATCCAGTATCCGGGCATTAAAGAACATAAAGAAAAACATCAGGAGTTTAAACAGGCAGTAAAAGAGCTGCAGGAAATGCTGGAAGAGGAAGAAGGTCCTACAGAGGCATTTGTATCTCAGGTACAGAAAAATGTAGTGGACTGGCTTTACGACCATATCAAAGGCTTTGACCGTTCTGTAGCAGAATACAAATTCATGGCTTCCAACACAGACAGACTGTAAGGAGAGAGGCTATGCTGCTATTTGTTGAATATCCTAAATGCAGTACCTGTCAGAAAGCAAAAAAATGGCTGACAGAGCAGGGACTGGAGTTTCAGGACAGACATATCGTAGAGGAGAATCCCACAAGAGAAGAGCTGGAGAACTGGTATAAGCGAAGCGGCCTTCCTCTGAAAAGGTTTTTTAATACCAGCGGAAATAAATACAAAGAACTTCACTTAAAGGATAAGCTGCCTACTATGACTGAGGAGGAACAGCTGGAGCTTTTGGCTACAGACGGAATGTTGGTGAAACGTCCAGTTTTGGCAGGCGAGGACTTTGTTGTCACAGGCTTTAAGGAGAAAGAGTGGAGAGAAAAGCTGGGAATGCCTTCAGAATAGAAAATTCAATATTATAACCAGGGAGTCTGAAAACAGGCTGCTGCACTATCTGGAGTTTACACATTTTGTGCGGCATCCTGTTTCTTGCTTTCTGTGTAATACATACCCTCAGTGCATAAGGAGGTTTTGCTCCTTGCACAGGGAGAAAACAGGGCGGAAGAGATATATGCTGAGAGAATTATTAGACAATGTAAGAGAGAAAGCTCCTCTGATACAGAATATTACCAATTATGTCACAGCAAATGACTGTGCCAATATAACGCTGGCCTGCGGGGCATCTCCTATTATGTCTGACTGTAAGGAGGAGGCCGAGGATATGTCCCGGATCTGCTGGGGTCTGAATATCAATATGGGAACTTTAAATCCCCGGAAGGCTGAGACCATGGTCCTGGCAGGCCGCTGCTACAATGAAAAAAACAAACCAGTGATCCTGGACCCTGTAGGCGTGGGAGCTTCCGGATACAGAAAAGCTCTTGCGGCAGAACTTATGAAGAATATAAAGTTCCAGGCCATTAAAGGAAATATTTCGGAAATCCGGAGTCTTATCACAGGAGGAACAGGAAGCCGGGGTGTAGATGCGGACCAGGGAGAGGCTGTGACGGAAGTAAATCTGAAAAGCTATATAGAAATGGCTCAGGATTTCGCAAAAGAGACTGGTGCAGTGATCCTGATCACCGGGGCCATAGACATTGCGGCAGACTCTTCTCGGGCCTTTGCAGTCCGCGGGGGACATGAGACCATGTCCCGGATCACAGGCTGCGGCTGTATGCTGGGATCTCTCCTTGCCGCCTTTGAGGGGGCAAATCCGAAAAAACCTTTGGAGGCCGCAGCAGCCGCTGCTGCAGCTATGAGTCTGTGCGGAGAGAGGGCCTGCAGGCGTATGGTGAAAGAACAGGCAGGAAATGCCTCCTGCCGTACCTGGCTTATTGATGAGATGTACAAGCTTTCAGGAGAGGAACTTGAGAAAGGAGCAGACTATGAATTGTACGAAAAAGGACATGTTGTTATATGCCGTCACTGACCGTTCCTGGACAGGAGAGAAGACTTTGATGGAACAGGTGAAGGAAGCTCTGGATGGAGGGATTACCTTCCTTCAGCTGCGGGAGAAGCATCTGGGAGAAGAGGAACTTTTAAGGGAAGCCAAAGACATGAAGGCCCTGGCTGCAGCTTATCATGTGCCCTTTATTATCAATGATAATGTAGAACTGGCTCTGGCCATAGATGCTGACGGCGTCCATGTGGGACAGGAAGATATGGAAGCGGGAAAGGTCCGGGAAAAGCTGGGACCAGATAAGATTATTGGTGTCTCCGCCCATTCTGTGGAAGAAGCTATAGAAGCAGAGAAAAATGGAGCCGATTATCTGGGAGCAGGAGCAGTCTTTTCCACCTCTACCAAGGAAGACGCAGGGGCTCTTTCCAGAGAAACCCTGGAGGCCATCTGCCGCAGCGTGTCCATACCGGTTGTGGCTATCGGCGGAGTTAAAGAGGAGAATATTTCCACTTTGAAAGGGACAGGGATTTCCGGGGCTGCCATTGTTTCCGGAATCTTTGCTCAGGAAAATATCAGAGAGGCCTGTGTCCGGCTGAGAAGCCTGCTCAGGGAAGTGGTGGAAGAATGAAAAATACAGAGATACAGGGAGCTATTTTTGACGTGGACGGAACCCTGCTGGATTCTATGGGGTACTGGGAACATTTAGGAGATGAGTACCTTATGTCCCGGCAGCTTCAGCCCCCGGAAAATCTGGCAAATCTCCTGGCTTCCATGACCCTTTTGGAGGCGGCAGAGTATTTCAGAGAACGGTATGGACTTCAGGAAGAAGGGGAAGAAATGATAAGAGACTTTGACAGACTTATGGCAGTGCACTACCAGCAGGATATTCCGGAGAAAGAAGGGGTGCGGCAGGTGCTGGAGGAGTTAAAGGAAAGGGGGATTCCCATGTACATTGCCACAGCCACTCAGCGGCCATTGGTTGAAGCAGCCCTTGTCAGGACCGGATTAAATGGATATTTTCAGGGTATGATCACCTGCCAGGAAGCGGGAAAAAGCAAAAGAGAGCCTCTGATCTATCAGATTGCCAGAGAAAAGCTGGGCACAGAAACAGAAAAAACAGCGGTGTTTGAAGACGCAGTGTTTGCGGCCAGGACTGCAAAAAAAGAGGGATTTTTTCTGGTAGGCATCTATGATGTCTGGGAGCCGGAACAGGAACTGCTGAAGAAAACAGCAGATATTTATTTAAAGACGTGGAGTGAATGGAAATGAAAAAAGTATTAAGTATTGCAGGTTCGGATTCCAGCGGAGGGGCAGGGATCCAGGCAGATATTAAGACCATAACTGCCCATAAAATGTATGCCATGACGGCAATCACTGCCCTTACGGCTCAGAATACTACAGGAGTATACGGAGTGGAGGAAGCTTCTCCGGAGTTTGTGGGAAAACAGCTGGACTGTATTTTTCAGGATATTTTTCCCGATGCAGTAAAGATCGGCATGGTATCCAATCAGGAAATTATAAAGGTAATCGGAGCCAAGCTGAGAGAGTATAAAGCAGAAAATATTGTGATCGACCCGGTGATGGTAGCCACCAGCGGCAGCGCCCTTATGGTGGAAGGAGCAGGAAAAACTCTGGTGGAAGAACTCTTTCCTTTAGGAAGTATATTGACCCCGAATATTCCGGAAGCGGAAGCCCTTTCGGGAACAGAAATTAAAAGCAGACAGGATATGGAAGAAGCGGCCAGAATCATCAGTTCTTTTACTGGCGGAGCAGTCCTTGTAAAGGGAGGCCATCTTACAGACCGGGCAGATGACCTTCTCTATGAACAGGGAAAATCTACCTGGCTGTCAGGGGAGAGAGTAGAGAATCCAAATACCCACGGCACCGGCTGCACTCTTTCCTCTGCCATTGCCTGCGGTCTGGCAGCAGGAAAAAGTCTGGAAGACAGCGTAAGAGAGGCCAAAGCTTATATTACAGGCGCGCTGAAAGCCGGGTTAAATCTGGGTCAGGGAAGCGGGCCGCTGGATCATATGTGGGAGATGGATTTCTGATGGAAGAAAGTAAGATTTATGTTAGAACATAGCGATATATAATAACAGAGAAAAGAGGAAATATAATGAACAAAGAAGAAAAAGATCCGCCGATAAGTGTGGATAACATTTACCGGCTGAACGGGAGGGTACCTCTTCAAAAGGCTATCCCTTTCGGCCTTCAGCATGTGCTGGCCATGTTTGTATCTAATCTGGCCCCTGTGCTGATCGTCTGCAGCGCAGCAATCGTGCGAAGTACCGGGGAATATTTAACATCAGCGGAAATCACTCAGCTTTTGCAGTGCGCCATGTTTGCGGCGGGTATCGGTACCTGTATGCAGCTTTATCCTATCTGGAAGATCGGTTCCAGGCTGCCTATTGTCATGGGCGTCAGCTTTACCTTTCTGGGAAGCCTGCTGGTAATTTGTACAAACCCTGATCTTGGCTATGAAGGAATGGTAGGCGCCGTGATCCTGGGAGGTATTTTTGAGGGGATTGTAGGACTGAGTGCAAAGTATTGGAAGCGTTTTTTAACACCGGTGGTTTCTGCCTGTGTGGTAATCGCCATTGGACTTTCCCTGCTGTCTGTAGGCATGGATTCCTGGGGCGGCGGAAGCGGTGTGGAAGATTTCGGCGCCTGGTATCATCTCCTGGTCGGAGCTTTTACCTTAGTGGTATGCCTGGTTTCCCGCTATCTTTTAAAAGGCGTATATAAAAATCTGAATATTTTGGTTGGTCTGGTTTTCGGATATCTTCTGGCTGTGCTCTTTACAGCAGCGGGAGTTGCACCAATGGTAGACTTTTCCGGAATTTCCCAGACAATCCAGGAAGTGGGAGTTTTCAGTATTCCCAAGCTGATTTTCTTTACCAGCCACAAGCCGGTATTTGACCTGGGAGCCTTTTTTACCATTGCCATAGTCTTTCTGGTATCAGCAGCAGAGACTACGGGAGCCACTACAGCGGTATGTACCGGAGCTCTGGGAAGGGATATTAAAATGGAAGAGCTTCAGGGCTCTCTGGCAGTAGACGGATTTTCCAGCGCTATTTCCGGCTGCTTTGGCTGCCCTCCTCTGACTTCATTCAGCCAGAATGTGGGACTTGTGACTATGACTGGCGTGATCAACCGTTTTACCATCTTTACCGGAGCATTGATCCTGATCCTGGCGTCACTCTTTCCGCCCCTGGGAGCTTTCTTCAACTCTCTGCCCCAGGCTGTGTTGGGCGGCTGTACGGTTATGATGTTTGGTTCCATTATGTACGAAGGGATCAAAATGCTGAAAGAATGTGAATTTGACGACAGGACCATGATCATTGTATCCCTGGCTTTCTGCATCGGTGTGGGACTGACCCAGACCTCCGGAAACTTCTTTGCAGCCTTTCCTCAGGTGGTAGGAGATGTGTTTAACGGAAATGCAGTAGCAGGGGTATTTGTGGTATCCCTTCTGCTGAGTCTTCTTCTGCCGAAGAGTAAAAAAGAGAAGAAAGAGGCATAGAACATCTTATTGTGCTGCATATTTGATATTGTACGGTTAAAAAATCGATTTTTTGTATTTTAACCGTATTATTTAATTTTGCATAGGTGAATATGATAAGAAAAAGCCGGGTGTGGATTTCCACACCCGGTAAAAATTTGCTCTTTTGAATTATAACTGAGGACCAGCAGATACCAGAGCTTTTCCAGCTTCGTTTCCTTCGTATTTTGCGAAGTTCTTGATGAATCTCTGTGCCAGGTCTTTTGCTTTTGTTTCCCATTCGGAAGCGTCAGCATAAGTGTCACGAGGATCAAGGATATTTGTATCAACACCTGGAAGTTCTGTAGGTACTTCAATGTTGAAGTATGGGATCTTCTTTGTAGGTGCTTTTAAGATGTCGCCGTTTAAGATAGCGTCGATGATTCCACGGGTATCTTTGATGGAGATACGTTTTCCGCTTCCGTTCCATCCTGTATTTACCAGGTATGCTTTAGCACCGCTCTTTTCCATTCTCTTAACCAGCTCTTCTGCATATTTTGTAGGATGCAGTTCCAGGAATGCCTGGCCGAAGCAAGCGGAGAATGTAGGTGTAGGCTCTGTGATACCACGCTCTGTACCAGCCAGTTTTGCTGTAAATCCAGACAGGAAGTAGTACTGTGTCTGCTCTGGTGTCAGAATAGATACTGGAGGCAGTACGCCGAATGCGTCTGCAGACAGGAAGATAACTTCCTTAGCAGCAGGAGCTGTGGATACAGGACGAACAATGTTCTGGATATGATCGATAGGATAAGACACACGAGTATTCTCTGTAACGCTCTTATCGTCGAAATCAATCTTTCCATTTTCATCTACTGTAACGTTCTCAAGAAGAGCGTCACGTTTGATAGCATTGTAGATATCTGGCTCAGACTCTTTGTCCAGGTTGATAACCTTTGCATAGCAGCCGCCTTCGAAGTTGAATACGCCGTTGTCATCCCAGCCGTGCTCGTCATCACCGATCAGAAGACGTTTCGGGTCAGTGGAAAGAGTTGTCTTACCTGTTCCGGAAAGTCCGAAGAAGATAGCTGTGTTCTCGCCGTTCATATCTGTGTTTGCAGAGCAGTGCATGGAAGCGATGCCCTTCAGAGGCAGATAGTAGTTCATCATGGAGAACATACCTTTCTTCATTTCTCCACCGTACCATGTGTTTAAGATAACCTGCTCACGGCTTGTGATATTGAATACAACTGCTGTTTCAGAATTCAGGCCTAATTCTTTGTAGTTTTCAACTTTTGCCTTGGAAGCGTTGTAAACAACGAAGTCTGGTTCGAAGTCTTTCAGCTCTTCCTCTGTAGGCTGGATAAACATGTTTTTAACAAAGTGTGCCTGCCAAGCTACTTCCATGATGAAACGGATAGCCATACGTGTGTCTTTATTAGCGCCGCAGAAAGCGTCAACTACGAACAGTCTCTTGTTGGACAGCTCTTTGATAGCGATATCTTTTACAGTAGCCCATGCTTCTTCTGTTGCAGGATGGTTGTCATTTTTGTACTCATCAGATGTCCACCATACAGTGTCTTTTGAGTTCTCGTCCATAACGATGAACTTATCTTTAGGGGAACGTCCAGTATATACGCCAGTCATAACGTTTACTGCGCCCAGTTCAGTTACCTGACCTTTTTCGAAACCTTCCAGTTCTGGTTTGGTCTCCTCTTCAAATAACTGCTCATAAGAAGGATTGTAAACAATTTCTGTAGTTCCGGTAATGCCATACTTACTTAAATTGATCTCTGCCATCTTACACTAACCTCTCTTTTCTTATAATATAAGGTAAAACTTACAGGAATCTTACCTGGGGACCCCTGCAGTATTTCCGAAGAAAGGGGCAGTGCCCACTTCCCATACCCTTAATTATACATATTTAGTGAATTAAATCAATAAAAATCCTTTAAAAATTTTAAAAACTGACAATATTTTAACGAGTTTCCATGGGAAATTCCTTACAGAGATGTATAAAAGCCTCCATATTAGGGGTCAGATACTTGCTTTTGTGGTAAATGATATTCAAGTCCCGATGGAGGGGCTGGCGGAAAGGAACAGTTTTCACCTGCCCTTCCAGGATGTCTTTTTCTACCAGCATATAGGGGAGGACTGCCACGCCCAGTCCCTGAGCTACGGCGCTGACAATGGCCTGGGTGCTGGAACTTTCCCATATGGGGTGTACAGAAAGATGGAGAAGAGCGAAACTGGCATCCAGGATTTCTCTTCCAGCGCTTCCTTTTTCACGCATGAGGAAAGGGTACCGGGCAAGCTGGGAAAGGGTGAGCCATCTCTGACTGGAAAGAGGGTGGTCTGTGGGAAGGATGGTACAGAGATGATCTTTCATAAAAGGAATCGCCTGGATTTCCGGATGTTCAGGCTGGGTTTCGATAAGACCCAGGTCTATAGTATTGTCCAGTACGTGCTGCTCAATGATCCCAGAGTTATTCACCATTGCTTCTACCCGGAGAGAAGGGTAGGCCTCCTGATATTTTTTGATAAGCCCCGGCAGGATATGGGTGCCGATAGTAATGCTGGTCCCAATTCGTATGGTTCCCAGAGTATCCCAGTTTTTAATCTTTTTTTCTATATCTTCAAAGAGAGAAACAATGTGCAGGGCATAACTGTAAAATTCATTACCTGCTTCTGTGGGGCAAATGCGTCTGCCGATCCTTTCAAAAAGACGTATCCCATAATATTCTTCCAGTTCTTTCACAGCCAGACTTACAGAAGGCTGAGCCAGATGAAGTTCTTCGGCAGCTCTTGTAATATTACTGTGGCGATAGACCGTTACAAATATTTTCATATGTCGAAGGGTCATAGAGTGCTCCTCCTTTATAATAAAAACATTATGATAAAAATAGAATAATACTATTTTACCTATAAGTCAAGAAAGGATATACTGACAGAGAGGAGGAAAAAGATATGAGAAGTAAGAAAGAAGTTTTGATAAAGTTATTTATTTCTACATTATATTTAAGTGCCTTTACCTTTGGCGGAGGCTATGTCATCGTAACTTTAATGAAGAAAAAATTCGTAGACCAGTATCACTGGATAGAGGAGAATGAAATGCTGGACCTGGTAGCCATTGCCCAGTCTTCTCCAGGAGCCATAGCGGTCAATGGAGCAATTGTAGTGGGATATAAGCTGGCAGGCATGGTGGGAGCAGTTACGGCAATCATAGCCACCATTATCCCTCCGTTTCTGATTATTTCTCTGATCTCCGTATTTTATAACGCTTTTCGCAACAGTTTTCTGATCAGTCAGCTGCTGGAGGGAATGCAGGCGGGCGTGGGGGCAGTAATCGCATCTGTGGTTTATGAAATGGCAGCAGGGGTAGTCTGCGGAAAGAACCCGGTTTCAATTCTTATTATGGCGGGAGCTTTTGCTGCCACATGTTTCTTTGGCGTAAATGTAGTCTATGTAGTCCTTGCATGCGGACTTATCGGAGTAGTCCGCACGATCATAGAGAGAAAGGGGGAAAAGAAATGATCTATCTTCAGCTGCTGCTCAGTTTTCTGCAGATCGGACTTTTCAGTTTTGGAGGAGGCTATGCGGCAATGCCTCTGATACAAGAGCAGATTGTGGATATCCACGGCTGGCTGGATATGGAACAATTTACAGATTTGATCACAATTTCTCAGATGACCCCAGGGCCCATTGCCATTAATTCTGCCACTTTTGTGGGAATCCGTATTGCAGGCATATCGGGAGCACTGGTGGCCTCAGCAGGGTGCATCCTTCCATCCTGCGTAATTGTTGTCCTGCTGGCAAAATTATATCTGAAATATGAGAATATGGATGTACTCCAGAGTGTGCTGAATTCCCTTCGTCCGGCAGTGGTTGCCATGATCGCATCGGCGGGGATTTCCATTTTGGTCACAGCCTTCTGGGGAAATAGTGCTGTCATAGACCTGACAAAGACAAACTGGAGCCTGGTGGTAATTTTTCTGGTTTCTTTAGTATTTCTGCAAAAGCTGAAATGGAATCCGGTGCTGGTCATGGTGCTGGCGGGAGTCATGAAGCTGGCAGTGGCAGTAATACAGGGACAGGGATAATACCAGACAGCTGTTTATATTGAGAAGGGCCGGGGAAAATGCTATACTTAGCGTCGATGTACAAGGGGCCAAACGGTCAGAACGGCTAAATTTGCAGTTCTGCCGCGTTACTTTCAATCGGCGTACGTCCAGTACGCCTCATTCAAGTGCCTTGCAGAATTGCAAATTTAGCTCCTTCTGACTCTTCGACCTCTGCCATCGGAATTTTGCCCATTTTCAAGGCAGACGAAAGAGGCGTACTGGACGTACGCCGACTGAGGATAACGCCGAAAATGGGCAAAATCACATGGCAGAGGCGTTTGGCCCCTTGTACACCGACGCTATCCATAGAATAGTGATAATTTCTTCTGGATAAGAGAAGCAGAAAGGAAAAAATATGAAACGTGAGATCAGCATTAAAGAAATAAAAGGTATAAGAATCGGGCAGGCAGAAAATACAGAGGCAGGAACCGGGTGTACGGTTTTCCTCTCTGAAGAAGGAATGGCAGCAGGTCTGGATGTACGGGGCGGAGGCCCTGCCTCCCGGGAATCAGAGCTGATGGATCCCCTGGCAGCAGCTCAGGTAATCCATGGCATTGTGCTGGCAGGAGGCAGCGCCTTTGGACTGAATGCGGCAGATGGCGTTATGGAATATCTGAGAGAACGGAAGATCGGATTTGAAGTGGGGCCTTCTCTGAAAGTGCCGCTGGTATGCCAGTCTGATCTTTTTGATCTCACTGTGGGGGACTCTCATGTATGGCCGGATAAGACTATGGGATATGAAGCCTGCGTCAATTCGGAAAGAGGAGGAAACTACAGAGATGGGAACTACGGCGCTGGCTGCGGAGCCACAGTAGGAAAATTTGCAGGTATGGATTTCTGCATGAAATCTGGTATAGGCAGCTACGCCCTCCAGATCGGAGAATTGCAGGTGGGAGCCGTTGTAGCAGTAAATGCTCTGGGCGATATCTATGACTGGAAAACAGGGCAGAAGATTGCCGGTCTGCTGACAGAGGATAAAAAAGCTTTCCGAAGCACAGAAGACCTGATGTATGCAAGCACCAAGGTAGTGGAAAATAAGTTCACAGGAAATACTACTATTGGAGTAATCCTTACCAACGGAAAGTTTCATAAGGCCTCCCTTTGCAAGATCGCCGGCATGGCCCATGATGGATATGCCCGTTCTATAAGGCCGGTCCACACCTCAGCAGACGGAGACAGCATTTATGCTGTTTCACTGGGCCAGATATCTGCAGACCAGGACCTGGTGGGAACTTTGGCAGCGGAAGTTATGAGCGAGGCTGTTATCCGGGCAGTGGAAAACGCGGAGAGTGCTTATGGGTTTCCAGGGTTAAGGACTGGAGAAAAGAAGAATTATTGAGAATGAAATTTTCCCTCTTTCCGGAATTCTGAAGGGGTCTTTCCTATCCATTTCCGAAAGGTTTCTGTGTAGTAGCTGGCGCTGCCGAATCCTACGGAAAGAGCAATTTCAATAACCGGCAGATCAGTGTTCAGAAGCAGCTCCATGCTCTTAGTCAGCCGATGCTGGGTCAGATACATAGTAGGAGTCTGGAAAAAGAACCTGGCAAAGAGCTTGCAGCATTTGCTCTGGCCCACAGCTCCTGCTGCGGCGATATCTGCAAGGGAAAGCTTTCCCATATAATTGTTATTTATAAATTCAGCCATTTTTTTGACAATGTTCAAATCTTGATTTTCATAAATGGCTCTTTCCCAGGAGGTTTCCTCATGAAGAAACAGATAAGGGAAGTTCTGATTACGGATTACAGGCAGAATAAAATCCTGCTCAAAGGATGGAAGGGGAGATAACAGCATCGGATGCAAAAGGATACAGATAAAATCACATTCTGTTTTTTTCCTGGAAAACCCGAAATGCATCTGACCGGCATTTACCAGAAGTCCCTGTCCTTTTTTTAGTGCAAGGATTTCTCCGTTTACACTGTATTCCATTTCACCAGATAAGACCGCGATCAGCTCAATGTCATCATGCCAGTGATTGGGAGCACTGTAATTGAGATAATGAGAGAGAAGCCCTCTGCGGATATAAACAGGATAATGGGGAATGTCATAGCATACCTTCTCTGAATTGTTTTCATTAAGTCCCATTAGGATAGGCATGAGCTCACCTCGCAGGATTGTTATAGTTTTTCGTAGATATACGATAGAAAAATTGCAAATCGGACCCTATAATTATAATCCAGATAGGGGAGAGGGTCAAGGCTGCTGATGCCGGAAGGATGAACTTTAGCATAACAGCAGACACTTTCCACAACATAAAAATCAGTATCTAAGGAGAATACATATGGATAACAGATATCGCAGAGACCATGGAATGGCTTATTTTTCAGATGAAAGCGTTGTAGCAGAACAGATGGTGACAAAAAAACTTATCAGAGAATACAATCAGGTCATGCCTTTTGAACCGGAGAAGGGTATGGAGTGTTTGAATAAAACAGGAATGGTCCACGGCAAAAGTGTATATTTTGAACCACCTTTCCACTGTGAATATGGCAGTCATATTACACTGGGAGACAACTTCTATGC
The DNA here is from genome assembly GCF_002161285.1 of Blautia sp. An81. Taxonomy (GTDB): domain Bacteria; phylum Bacillota; class Clostridia; order Lachnospirales; family Lachnospiraceae; genus Blautia; species Blautia ornithocaccae. The sequence goes on from NZ_NFHH01000021.1 coordinate 62,133, forward strand.
AAATGCAGGATGCGTTATGCTGGATGTGGGAAAGATTACCATTGGTAAAAATGTGCTTTTCGGACCTAATGTAGCTATTTATACTGCCGGTCATCCTATTCACCCGGACAGCAGAAACTCCGGATACGAATATGGAATTCCCGTTACCATTGGAGATAATGTGTGGATTGGCGGAAGCTGTGTGATACTGCCGGGAGTAAAGATTGGAAATAATGCAGTAATCGGCGCAGGAAGCGTAGTGACAAAGGATATTCCAGATAATGTCTGTGCTGCTGGAAATCCCTGTAAGGTAATCCGGGAGATTACAGAGGAAGACCGCCCTTACTACTATAAAAAACAACGGTTTGACGATGAAATATGGGAAAAGATCAATGGATAGGAGAGAATTCAGAAGAAAACTTACATCTCTGATACTTCCTATTACTTTTCAGCAGTTTATGCTGGCTGTGGTCAGCGCATCGGACGCTTTAATGGTTGGAGCCATTGGACAGGATCTGCTATCTGCCGTATCTCTGGCAAGCCAGATTACTTTTGTATACAACCTGTTCCTGATGGCAATGACCATTGGCACCAGCATGTTTGCAGCCCAGTACTGGGGCAAAGGGGACAAGGATGCAGTAGAACGGATTTTGGGGATTGTTCTGAGAAGTTCCATGTCCGTTTCCTTTGTCTTCTTTTTTGCGGCAACTTTTTTTCCAGGGCTTCTTATGAGGATTTTTACTACAGATCCCCAGCTGATCCACTACGGAGTCCAGTACCTGCAGATTGTAGGCCTTACCTATCTTTTATGCGGAATTTCACAGGTTTATCTGTGTATCATGAAAAACAGCGGTCTGGCTTCAATGAGCATGCTCATCAGTTCTGCAGCAGCTCTGCTGAATATTATTCTCAATGCAGTGCTGATCTATGGATTTTTCGGAGCACCCAGAATGGAAGCAGGGGGAGCAGCTGCGGCTACAGCCATTGCCAGAGGGGTAGAGCTTCTCTGGGTTTTAGCAGAGCTGACGAAGAAAGGAAGGATTAAAATCCGTTTCGCCTATATCCGAAGGCCGGACCAGGGGCTCAGAAAGGATTTCTGGCATTATACGCTTCCGGTTCAGGGAAATGAGCTGGTCTGGGGAGGAGGCTTTACTATGTATTCCGTAATTATGGGACACTTGGGAACCGACGCAGTGGCAGCCAATTCTATTGCTAATATCGCGAAGAACCTTATTGCCAGTCTGGCTGGAGGAATCGGAAACGGCGGCAGCATTATGGTAGGAAATGAGCTGGGAGCAGGCCGGCTGGAAACGGCGAAAGCCTATGGAAGAAAATTATGTCACATTGCTGTGGTCAGCGGAATCCTCTCAGGAATATTTCTGATGCTTCTCAGCCCTCTGGTACTGGAAATTACGGATCTGTCTCCTCAGGCAGAAGAGTATCTGCGGTGGATGCTGGCAATGTGTGCAGTATACATGGTAGGAAAATATGTGAATGGAACTACCATCGCCGGAATTTTCTGTGCAGGAGGAGACTCCAGATTCGGCTTCTTATGCGACGCAGTGACTCTCTGGTGTTTTACCGTTCCTGTAGGACTGCTGGCTGCCTTTGTCTTTAAGTGGCCGGTGCTGGCAGTGTATTTTATTGTAAATTCAGATGAAATCGTAAAACTTCCTGCTGTTTATCGGCATTACAGAAAGTATAAATGGCTGAAGGACCTGACGGTCAGAGAGGAAGGCTTGGATTGAGCCGCCCTTTTACTTTTGCTATGGAACCCACATTACTTTGGGAGAGGGCTGCTATTTGAATATAAACTGTAACTATTACTACAAGGACCGGGAAATTGATGAAAAAGACCTTGAGGAAGAGAGAAGCCTGAGGGCGAAATAAGACAGTTGTCCTGCTGGATTTTGATAAGGGAGGAGTTGCCGCAAGATATAATTAATGGGGCAACTCCTCCTCAATTATTGTCCGAAAATCTTCGGGAGTATTTTTCGGGAAAGAGTTATTTTTGGAGCTTTTTCCTGAAAAAAATCAGTGACATGGAGCAAAATAGGACTGTGAGCCCTACGCACCAGACGAGAGAAAGAATAAGATTATTTATGTCCAAAGAAGTTCCCAGAAAAGCGCTGCGCATGGCCTCTATAATGGGAGTCATGGGCTGGTAGCTGGCAAAGACTGCCAGGGGAGCAGGCATAGCTTCAAGGGGAACAAAGCCGGAACTCAGGTAGGGGAGCACAATGACCAGTGTGAATAAACTGCTGGCACCTTCAGGACTGTTGGCAGGGATTCCAACAGCTCACCGATTTCCTGATCGTAAAGAGGAAGACCGATTTTCTCCAGCAGTTGGAAAATAAACAGATGCCGGTTATGGATTCCTTCTGCGTCTGCTGGAAAGACGGTAGGCAGCATCCACAGATCCAGAAGGATCAGCAGTTCTGCCAACTCTTTGGGATACTGGGTCTGAATAGAACCATCCTTCTGACCTTCCTCAATAAGTTCTTCCCAATAAGGACAGAGAAACTGTCGATTGGACTCTAACATGCTGGCCAGAACTCGAGGATTTTTTAAAAGGGGGATTGCCTGCCGGGTCAGTTCTATCTGGTTTTCATCTGACTGATTCAGCTTGATGGCCAGCTGCATTTTCTGCAGACCGTTTAAGTCTTTTCTTTTTTTGACCGCCTCAAAGGGATTGTTGCTGGTAAACATTTTTTCACTGAGAGCATCCATAATCTCTTCTTTTGATTTGAAATGATGATAGATAGCACCTTTGGTCAGTCCGCCCAGCTCATTTACAATATCCTGGATCGTCGTATTGTCGTAGCCTTTTTCCAGAAACAGCCGCTGTGATACTTCCAGGATTTTTTCTACTGTTACTTCCGGGTACTTATTTCTTGCCATAGAAGCCTCCTGATTACATTCGCTTGGTATGTTTGCATTATAATTCATTAAGAAAACATGTCAAGGAATACATACGAATAGTATGTAAAAATATAGCAGTTTGATTTCTGACTGATTCTATATGCGTGTAATAATTGTGCTGATGTTTATTCAAAGATATTGCACGCAAATGAAAAGCGTGTTAATATAAAAGCACAAAAAAGGACTGCAAAAATTTGCGGAATGACGCCTGTAAAACCATTCTGCAGAAAAAGGAGAGGATAAAAATGGCATTAGTAACAATGAAAACCCTGTTGGAACAGGCAGAGAAAAATCACAGAGGTATAGGCGCCTTCAGCGTTGGAAACATGGAAATGATCAAAGGCGCTGTACAGGCAGCGGAGGAGCTGAATACACCAATCATTCTGCAGATTGCAGAAGTTCGGCTAAACTACTCTCCGCTGGCACTTATGGGACCAATGATGGTGCAGGCCGCCAGGGAAGCAAAGGTGGATATTGCGGTTCACCTTGACCATGGCCTGACCATGGATGTGGTAAAAAAAGCTTTGGACTATGGATTTACATCTGTAATGTATGATAGCTCCACTTATCCGTTTGAAGAAAATATTGAAAGGACCCAGGAAGTGGTGAAACTGGCAGAAAAATACGGCGCGACTACAGAGGCTGAACTGGGATTAGTAGGAGGAAGCGAAGACGGAAGCTGTGACCATGGCATCCGCTGCACAAACCCTGAAGATGCGAAAATATTCTGTGAACGTACTGGAATTGATGCGTTGGCCGTTGCCATTGGAAACGCCCATGGCAATTACCCGGTGGCTCCAAAACTGGCTTTTGATGTTTTAGAGGAAATCCATAATAAGACAGAAATTCCCCTTGTACTTCACGGTGGAAGTGGAATTACGGATGAAGACTTTCAAAAAGCCATTTCACTTGGCATTGTCAAGGTAAATATTGCCACAGCCAGCTTTAATAAGTTGACCCAGCGGGCAGAGGAATACCTGAAAACTGAGGAAAAACATAACTTTTTCTCTCTGAATGAAGCAATGGTAAGGGGAACATATGAAAATGTAAAACATCATATCAAAGTTTTTAACTGCTGAGGCTGATTACAGACAGGAACATTTAATGTGTCAAATATAAAGAATATACATAAAAAAGTGGACAACCTCCTTTGCATGGCCGGGGATTTGTCCATTTTTTTATGGAAAGAAATTTTGTCTGGGTGTAAAATTTTAGCAGAAACAGGGAAAAATTGTGTAAAGGAGATGATCTTGTATGGCGCTGTATGCCCTGGGAGACCTGCATTTAAGCTTTCAGGCCAACAAACCCATGGATTCTTTCGGAAAGGTGTGGAAGAATCATGAGAAGAAGATTGAAAAATATGTAAACAAGACAGTAAAGCCTGAAGATACCCTGGTGCTGACCGGAGACCATTCCTGGGGGAGAAAGCTGCCGGAATGCAGGGAGGATCTGGAATTTATCCAAAGGCTTCCGGGGCGGAAAATTCTTCTCCGGGGAAATCACGATATGTTCTGGGATGCAAAGAAAACAGAACGGCTTAATGAAGAATACAAGGACCGGCTGTTTTTTCTCCAGAATAATTTTGCCGTCTATCAGGATTATGCTCTGGTGGGAACCAAGGGATTTACTTTTGAGGGACCTTTTTATCTGAACCGCCGTGGGCAGATCATTGGCTGGGATGAAGAGCGGGAGGAACAGGCAAAAAAACTGGTGGCAAGGGAAATGGAAAGGCTTCGGGAGTCCTTCCGCCTGGCTAAGAAAGAGGGATATCAGAAGTTTATTATGTTCCTTCACTATCCGCCTACCAATATCCTGGAAAAAAACTCTCCCTTTACAGAAATCGCAGAGGAATACAAAGTTTCCGCAGTAGTGTATTCCCACTGTCACGGAGAATCCAGGTTCGGAGACAGCATACGGGGAAATTTTCATGGCATAGAATATATGCTGGTTTCCGGGGATTATCTGAATTTCCGACCAGCTCAGGTGCTGCCCTGAATAGAACAGAAAAAACAGCAGATACGGACAGGCACTCAGAATTTAACTGGAAGTTAATAAATTTGCCTGAAGATTAAAAAGCCCTCAATATACAGCTTGTCTTCCCTCTGTTACAATAAAAGCAGGAAGGCCTTCCAAGTATAAAAACAGGAGGAAGAAAATATGCAGATGAAAGATGTGATCCGTGAAAAAAGGAGAGCCTGCGGCTTTACCCAGGAGCAGGTGGCAGATTTTCTGGGGGTGTCTGCTCCGGCAGTGAATAAATGGGAAAGTGGGACCACCTGTCCGGATCTGGCCATTCTCCCGGCCCTTGCAAGACTTCTTGGAACCGATCCCAATACTCTTCTGGGATTTCACCAAAATCTGTCAAGGGAAGAAATCGCAGTCTATGCCAATGAAGTGGCAGAAATAGCCAGGCAGGGCGATATAGAAAAGACCATGGAACTGGTCAATAAGCGAGTGAAGGAATACCCTTTATGCGGGGCCCTTCTGTATCAGATGGCAACGCTGCTGAGAGGAATCCGGATATTGTTTTCATATCCGGAGGAAAAGGCGGAAGAAGCCTGGGATTTGGCGGTTTCGCTTTTAGAGAGGGCAATACAGTGTGGGGATAAGAACGCTGCAGACTGGTCCAGATATGCCTTGGCCTCCATATATATTCAGGATGAAGACTATGAGAAAGCCCAGGAGCTGATCGACATGCTTCCTGAATACCAGTCTATGGACAAAAGACAGCTTCAGATTTCTCTATGTATGAAGGAGAAGAAAAACCAGGAAGCGGCAAAGCTTCTGGAACGGAAGCTGAACGGCTTGCTCCAGGAAGCTTTTCTGCTCCTTGACCAGCTTGCAGTTGTGGCTGTGCGGGAAGGAGAGAACAAGAGAGCCTGGGAGCTGGCTGACTATAGTCGGAAGGTAATGGAGATTTTTAAATGGAATTACAGCGGCCTGACAGTTTCTTTCAGCGTGGCTATGGAAGAAAAAGATGGAAAACGATGTGTAGAGATTTTGGAAGAGATGCTGGAGGCCTTAGAGAATCCTCTTTCCATGAGAGATTCTATTCTGCTTGCCCACCAGGAGAAAAAGGAAGGGGAGTCGGATTTTGGAAACCAGATTACAAAAGCTCTTCTGGATTCCATAGAAAAAGAAGATAGTTATGCTTTTCTTCGAAACAGAGAAGACTTTAGAAAATTAAAAGAAAAATATACTTCTTCATAAGTATAAAATAAAGGGAGCTGTCGCATTAATCAAAATCGAGAATATTTATACATTTTATTGCTCAGTCTGTGCCGCTTTGAGCCTATGGTCTCAAAGCTATGCTCGACAAATTCGCATAAAATGTATAAATAT
>NZ_NFHH01000022.1 GCF_002161285.1 Blautia sp. An81
GTCGCCTACGGAAAGGCGGGAGTAAAGGGCTGTGATTTTGTTGTAATCATTCATGTGCATATCCTCCTGTGCGTCCATGTAGAGTTCTTTACACTTAAGATTATGCACTCCAGCGGGCGGTGCCGTACTCCGCATCCCGCCGGAATTTCTTTGCCTGCTTGATTTTGGACTGTATCAGCAGATACACCCCAGCCGCACCGGCGAGGCCCACCAGCAGGTCAATGCCGCCCAGTCCCGGCCAGTAGGTTTCAAAGGCTTTGGGGAAGGTGTCGAGCATCCCCATGAGCTTTGTCCCGAATTCTGCGCCGGGCGCGATACGGTAGGCCGTCCCGATTTTGGAGAAAAACCAGAACACAAAGAGGTACGGCAGGTTGGGGAGCACATATTTTCTGATCTTGTCACTCAACGTCCGTCCTTCACCGCCTCTCTGGTCCGCTGCTTCTCCTTCGGCTTCGTCCTGATCTGCTCCGTGAGCTTGCGGAGCTGGCCGAGGATAGAAGTCTTGTCCTGGTCTTTGTTCAGCACCTTTGTACTGTATTTCTGGAAGGCCGCCGTGATGGCGTCCGCCTGATTGGCTTTGAAGAACAGCAGGTAATGGCCGGGGCTCACTTTATGGAAAGCGTAGTCCACATGGAACTCCTTCGCTATCCGGTCAAAATCCTTCGGCGCACCCACATACTGCATGGCGTTTTTGCCGCCGTAGTGGTTCATCAGCTTCTTCACGCTCTGGCGGCCCTGCGGGGTCAGCGCCTTCCGGTGGTGCTTTTGCAGCGCCCGAACCACCTTATCAAGAGCGGCGGCCAGCACTTTTCCTGTCAGCTTTGCCGTCTTGATCGAAAGGGCAACTGTTTTTGGTTTACTTCTTCCTGCATAAAACCTCCTTTCCGTCAGGGCTCCCGGTAGACGGGAGGCCCCCGTACACTCCGGGGCAACAGAAAACCTCGGGCCAATGTGGCCCGAGGCTTACCGCTCGGCATCCCTGCCGGACGGAGCTTTCTTTTCCGGCTCCGTCTGGACTTTTTCGCCCTGTTCCCGCATGGTCTGCAAGATAGAGGGCTTCTTTTGAAGCTGGGAGGGCTTTTCGCCGGACAGCGGCTTGATACATTCCAGACGGTCAGCCGCCCGGATGGCGTTGTCCGTGAGCTGCCGCTGCCATGCGCCCACGCTGGGAGCCCAGCGAAAGCCGTTGCTTTTCAGCTCGGCCCGGGTGTCCGCGTCAGGCTTTCCATCAAAGAACACCTGCAAGCGGTTGTCCTCCCGGTTCATTTCCACACGGCCCCCGTCAAACTCCCAGCCGGAAAACTCCCGCTGCGCCTGTTTGGAAAGCTGTTCGATACGGGCCTTTACCCGGCGGATCTCCGCGTTGTTGTTGGTAAGCTGGTAGCTTTCAAAGGGCCTCGGGTGGCTCCGCCAGCTTGACGCCATGCTGGCTTTCAGCTTTTCGATCTGGTCAGGCGACAGCAGCGCACAGCCGTCCAGCTTGCCATGCTTGCGGTAATAAGCGTTGACCTCCTTCATAATGAGCTGGGAGCGTTCCAGTCCGTCCAGCTTTTTCTGGAGCTTTTCAATGGCCGCAGGGTCATCGGCGCTGATACCGCCCATGCCGGTACTGCGTATCTTATCCAGCAGCCCTTGAATATGCCGCCATTCCTCCATGTTGCTGTCCCGCGCCCGGTTCTGTTTTTCCTTTTTTCCAACCGGGAAATTGGAAGGCCCGGCGATCAGCACAGAGGGAACCCTCGCGTCAATGGCAAAGCCCTGGTTCATGTTTTCGGCCAACTTGCGGGCGTAGGTGTCTAACAGATGGTCGATCTTCTCATGGTACATGGGGTCCACCCGGGATTTTTGCTGTTCGGCTATGGCTGCGGCCTTGTCCACCATTGCCCGGTATTCCGCCGTTGCGCTCCCTTCCTTATAGTCGGAAAAGCTGTTCATTTCCTTTGCCCGGCGGGCGGCCCCTTCATTGATGGGGTAATAGTTGATGGTATGCACCTCCTTCATGCTTCGGGCCAACATGGCCCGAAGTCTTACCGTTCCTCATGGGAAGGCCCCGCCTTGTCCTTTTGCGGAGCGGGCGGAGCCTCTTGAAACCGTTTGAGCGCGCCGAGAATGGAGTAGACGGGCTCGGCCTTTTCGGGATAGGCAAATACCCGGTGTTCCGGCGGTATGTCCTGCGTCCCGTGGTAATGCTCCTTGAAGCCCACCGGGTCCGCCGCCACATAGCCACCGGGAGCGAATACGCCGCCCTCGTTGATACGCATATCCCGTCCGTATGCCTCATAATCGAAGTAGCCTTGAATGTGCTCCGGTATGTCGATGGTCCCCAGCTCGTCGGCGTACAGATGGCCCAGCCCTTCATCATCGGAAATATCCGGGTAAAAGCGGTAGAGGTCAAGGTTCTGCGTCAGGTTGATTAGGTCCTTCACGCTGCCCGTGTGTTTTCCCAAGACAAGAGCGGCCTCAAAGGTTTCCAATCCGCCCCTGTCCCGTACTTCCAGCAGGGCATGGCCCAGCTCGTTCAGCTCGTCGATGTTCTCGTACTCGTCCAGATAGTCGTACAGTCCCAGCACATCGCTGTCAAAGCTGGTAATAAACACTTCGCTGTACCGCTTTCCGTCTATCCCGATTTTGGCAAGGGCAGCCTGTACCTCCTGTGTGGTCGTGGGAAAATGTACCGTTGTTCCCACTTCAATCCCCATCATGGGGTACAGGGCCGTGTTGGTTATATAGGCTTCAAACATGGGCTCAATCCTCCTTTCCGGCCCTGTCTGCCAGCACTTCATAAATCCCGGCCATGATGTAATCGGCGCAAGGGAGAGCAATCGCATTTCCCAGCGCCTTGTAGCGTTGCAGAGGCCGGATTTCCTCGCCGTCCGCCCCGTACTTTGTCCAGCCCTCCGGCAGCCCCATCAGCCGCTCACTTTCCGTTTCCGTCAAGAAGCGGATACAGCCGCCGTCCGGGTCGCCCTCGTACCAAAAGGCGAAAGGCGTCACGTCGCTGGCTAAAAGAGTGGGAAAAGGGTCAGTTGGTAATCCGAAGCTGTTTCGGAAGGCGGTTTCTTCCTGCCTTTTTGCCGCTCCCCGCATACGGAAGCATTGAAAGGGGTGGATGACTGGTATTTGCCGCCCTGTTTCAAAAGAAGATGTTCGATCTCCTTCGGCGGCGGTCCGCCCGCCCTCTCGGCAAGGCGGAGGAAGTGGGAGCATTGGACGGGGCTTAAATAGTATGTCGGCGGCACGTTTGCCTCTAAAATCCGCCACGATGAAAATTCGCTGCCTTCGCGCCAGCCTTCGGGAGCCTGCCCAATACTGGGCGTCCATGAGCCGCCAGCACACATCAGGCGTTCCCCCTCGCACCATTCCGGCGTTTCCCCATCTTCCAGAAGGAGGCATTGGAACTTCGGTGTCCGAGAAGGCGGATAGGACGGCTCTAAAATCCATCCGGTCATTTGTAGAAAACGCTCCCATGACGTTTTCCCAAACAGCGATAGCTGGATATAGGTTATCAGTGGCATCCCTCATTTCCTGTATGATACGAAACGCCTGATAAAACAGGCTGGATTTTGCCCCGGCAAGGCCGGAGCGGTTGCCGATCAGAGAAAGGTTCTGACAGGGAGAGCCGAAGGTTATCACATGAACAGGCGGGATTTTCCCGCCGTCCACCTTCGTAATGTCCCCCAGGTGCGCCATATCGGGAAAGTGCCTTTTGGTTATGGAGATCGGCGCTTTTTCAATCTCGCTGGCCCACACCGGACGGATACCGCAGCGGGAGGCCGCCAGAGGGAAAACGCCTATCCCGTCAAAAAGGCTCCCCAGCTTAATGTCCGGCATGGCCCGGGCCGCCGTGTCCCTTCACGGCAAGAACCCCGTCCAGCGTAGTAGCCGCGATACCCAGCCGCCCGGCAACCGCAATATCGTTTTTCACATCCTCGTCCACCGCACCGCCGCAGACGATCAGGGTGTGGGAGCGCCGCAGCATATCCCGGCGCATATCAATCCCGGCCTTATGTTCCTCGGGAACGCAGTCATTCAAGAACAGCGGAAGATACAAAAGCGGGCAGATAGGGGAAAAGCCCGCCTCATAGGCAAGACGGCAGTAGTGGGCCGCCAGCTCCATATCAATATCCGGCTCACCGCTCCATGCGGCGGTCAGATAGGCCAAAGGTCGTTTCATTGGTTCAACCTCCATTTCTTTCTGATTTGCGGAAAGCAAGGTTTCGCCCAACCCCTCCGCCCCTTCCCCCGGGAAGGGGGACGGCTCTGGAGAATTTATATCCCCGTCGCTTGTCCGGGAAAAAGCATAACCGGGAGAAATCCGTCAAGGGTGCCTCTGGCACCGCCTGCGGCGGCGTTGCCCTTGACTGATTTTCCCGGCTATGCTACGGAATAACTGGCGACGGGGAATAATTTATATCTCCAGAGCTTCGGGGCGCGGGGCAGCGCCCCGCAATCCTCGGGCCATCTTGACCCGAAGTTTCGGCTTACTTTTCCGGCTCGGTTTTCTTCTCCGGCTTTTCGTGTTCCTTCTGCTGGCCCTTCCAGTCGTCCAGCAGCTTGATGATCTGGTCCTTCATTTCCCTCGGCGTGGTTTCCTTGCCGAAGTATTTGCTCAGTTCCGCACCCGTCAGAATCACTTTGTCTACCTCCTTTTTGTCCTCCATCATAATGCCGTCGATCACATCCCCGTTGAGCAGCTTTTTTTCGTCCAGCTCCCGCATACGCTTTGCCTGCGCCTGCGAAGGCGAGGACTGCTGGCTGTCGATGGCGACGGCGATATAGTTCTGGTTCTTCTTGCCGATGTAGGAAAGCTCCACCGCCGTAGTGAAGCCCAGCTTTTTCTCGTCCATCAGCTTCATCAGGTCAGGAACCAGCTCATTCAGCCGGATATACCGCTGTACCTGCTTGACGGCCATCTTGTTCCGCTCGGCCACAATCTCGTTGGAGCGTTTGCCTGCGTCCTTCGGGTCAATCTGGCCCGAAGTGCGGGAGCCCTGGTGCTTGATGGCCTCAAGCTGCATTTTCAGAGCTTTGGCCCGCTCGCTGGGGAGGATTTCTTCGCGCTGGTTCAGATTGTCCTCCACCATCTGCGTGATGGCTTCATCGTCCGTCAGGTTGCGGACGATACAGGGCATATCCGCATATCCGGCAAGCTCGCTGGCCTTCTGGCGGCGGTGGCCGGACACGATCTCATAGCCGCCATCCTCACGGGGACGGACGATAGCGGGCTGGGTAACGCCCTTGTCCTTGACGCTGGACACCATAGCCCGCATTTCTTCATCGTCCCGGACCTCAAAGGGATGGTTTTTGAAGGCGTGGAGCTCGTTCAGCTTGATATATACGATCTGTTCCTCGCCACGGCGGGGAGCCTCCTTCGGCCCCTCGGGTTCCTTCGGAGCGGGAGCGGCCTGCACCGTGGGAGCCGCTTTTTTCTCCGGTTTCTCTTTGGGGGCCTTTTCCTGCTTTTTCTGTGCGGGGGCTTTGGGCTTCGGAGCGGCGGCCTTGTCCTTATCCTCTTTCGGAGGACGGCCCCGGCGCTTCGGCTGCTCGGGCTCTTTGGGCTTTTCCTGTTTTCCTTCGGCCTTTTTCGGAGCCTCCGGCTGCTTTTCCGGTTTCTCCGTTTTTGCCGGGGCAGGCTTTTCCCCGCCGGAAGCTGCCGCCCGTTCCTCGGCTTTCTTTCCTTTCATAATTTCAGCGAAGTCATAGACGGACACCTGCGGGCTCTTTGCCTGCTGTTCCGTCTTTTTTTCGGCCTCCGGGGAAGTAGGCGTTTTCTCCGGCTCGGGCGGAGTTTCCTTGCCCGGCCCGGTATCCGTTACCGACTGCTCCGGCATTTTCGTGGTTTTATCATCTGCCATAAGCATTTACCTCCTGTTTTTGGGCGTAAAAAAAGGGGCTCAACTTTTCAGTCAAGCCCCCGTGGGAAGTTCCTCCTTTCTCCGCCAAGATACAAAAATACCGCCCGTAGTCTCGTTTGGGCGGTACTTTGTGTAAGATTGGCAGTCCATTATTAAGTTTTTTATTATGTTCCCTTTGTACACCGTTGCATTAGAATAACAATGCTCAAAGCAGAGGCAATGGCAATCAGCGCCACAGCCAGGTTTTGAAGATTTTGAAGCTGTCCGGCGATCTGCTCGTACTGAAAATCGTTCTCCCGGAGGATGTGGTTGTCCCAATCTATGGAGTCGATGGCCTCCACACGCTCCAGCAGTGTATCCAGCTCCAGAGGGTCGGCAATGTAAAAGGCGATCTCGCCCTCAAAAATACCCTCCTGCTGTTCCTGTAAATTTACCAGCAGATGGCTATCGGAATAAATATGATTTGCCGCTTTCCCGGCGGTGGGGGAATCCGCACTGTCGGCAGCTCCGTCACACTGGAAAATGCCCACAATCTCCACCTCGGCAAAGACCGTCTTTTCCGGGATGGTGTCAATATATTCTCCATCTTGCTGGTCTAAACCGGCGTGGGTAAGGGTGAGTACATCGCCAACTTCCAGGCTGTTTTCCGCTGCCAGTTCTGCGCTAATGAGGATTTTATTCTCATCCTCCGGCTGGATATGGCGGCCAGCAAGTAGCGTATATTCCTCATTCAGAAACACATCCGTAAGCCCAGAATCCCGCACAGCAGTTACCTGACCCATGTTGCTGGCTTCATTGTCCCCGGCACCCGGCAGGAAGTGAAGCTGTTCGCTCTTGGCATAGCCATAATGCTCTGTATTATAGGCTTTCACTTGCCCCTGGGCAGCGTCGATCACCTCGTCAATACTCTGCTGGGAGATCACGGGTGTTGTCCCCTCACTGAGGGCACCATCCTCCAAAGTCATCTGCGCATAGGGCCGGATATAAAAGGCAGCACCGATATTGGAACGCAGATCTCTGGCTGCCTGTCCTGTTCCATCCAAAACGGAAAAGCAGATCAGCAAAAGGGCAGATACCAAAAAGAAGATCAGGAAAAGAAGAAAAGCCTTTCCTTTTTTGCGGGCCAGGTAAAGGGCAGCCCGCCTGAAAACACCCATAAAAAGCACCGTCCTTTCGTTTGATGTGATTCCATCATACAAAAGGACGGTTTATTTTTCGCTTAGACTTGATTTAATTTTGATTTAGTTTTTGGAGAACTGGCAGTCAGAAATAAAAGTGAAACATCACGATTTACTCATTTCTATTATAACTTAATCCTCAACAGTAAAAATATCCTCGATTGAAACATTGAATACTTTTGCTATGTTCCACGCTAATACCAGTGATGGATTATATCTGCCTTTTTCTAAATTCCCTATGGTTTCTCTACGAACGCCCACTAACTTTGCCAAATCTTCTTGCTTCATGTCATACTTGGCCCGATACTCCTTAATTCTATTCTTTATCATTTTCCAGCCCCCACTTTTCTTTGAAACCGTAGTAAGCAGTAGATAAAGCATAGATTATAACGGATACCGCCCAGCCAAATGCAAGACCTGTTATCAGTGCTTCCTTTTCTTCTTTTATCCCAGCAAAGAAACAGACAAAAGAAACAAGTGCCACGGAAATCATTCCGCAATAAAATGCGCGTGAAGCAGACTTGTTCATGTATTCCTCCAGCATTTCATCTGATTTGATGAAGAAATATTCAAAATCAACTGCAAAGGCAAAAAAGGCAAGAAAAGACTTTGCTTCTGTGAAAATGCCAATAAAACCTAATAGAGAAAGCAAGCCCATAAGCCCATATAAATAGCGTTTTGATTTCATAAACCTATCCTCCTGTTATGCGGTATATTTCGCTCTTTATGATATAAATATACCGCATAAATGAGAGAAAGTCAACCGCTGGCAGTCAGCCACCGGCGGTTGATAGAATGATTTTCAATTTCAAATATACTATGAGGAATTCTTCACTGTAGGAATGCTGTAAACTTAACAGCATTTTCTGTATTGGCTATGTTACAGTTAATTTTATGGTAATCCAAAATAGTTTTAGTAATATACAGCCCCAGGCCGCTGCCGCCAGTGGCTTTATTCCGGGACTTTTCCACTCGGTAAAAAGGTGTGAACAGCACGGGCAAATCTTCCTCCGGGATAGAAGTGCCAGTATTGGTTACAGTCAGAACAGAGGGCGTAAGGTGGATAAAGACTTCCGCCCCTTCCGGCGAGTGACGGATGGCGTTGCTCAGGATATTATGGACGGCTTTTTCCAGAAGAGAGGCGTTACCAGATACCGTGACAGTCTCGGCAAGTTGAGAATGAACGGTGATCTGTCGCTCTTGGGCCAGCGGGAGCAGCGTTTCAGTGACTTTGGTAAGCATGTCAGACAGCGACACCGGCTCTGCTTTTCCGGCAAGGCCATCCATCTCGATTTTAGAAATCGTAAGGATTTCCTTTACCAGCCGCTCCATATTTTCTACTTCTTTGAGGGTTTCCGGCAGCACTTTTCCTGTGTCCTTATATTTTCCAATGCCCAGGATCATGCTTTCAATCTGGCCTTTTAAGATGGTGACGGGCGTTTTCAGCTCATGGGAGGCAGCCGCAAAGAAATCCCGGCGCTGGTGGGAAAGCTCGGTGATATGCTCCATATCCTTCCGCAGTTGTTCATTGGCGCTTTCCAGCTCTTTCATGGTAGTATCCAGCCGCTTCGCCATCGTGTTCAGGCTGTTTGCCAAAACACCCAGCTCATCGGTACGGTTTACCTTGCAGTCCCAGGTCATGTCTAAATCGGCCATCCGTTTTGAAATCCTACTGATCTCCAATACGGGTTTGACCATAATTTTGCTGCATAGAATCGCGCCGACAAAAGAAATCAAGAAAATCAGCAATAATATGATCGGAAAAATCTTTAGGAAAAGTGATGTTAGTTCCTGACCGGTGGGAGAAAATGAAGTAACCGTAAGAGGGTATTCCCCGGTTCGATCTTTGAAAGTTGTCGTGGCGGTATAAGTTAATGTTTTACCTTCTTCAATGCTCCCCTCAGGGACCGATCCGTAAGGAATGTTTTCACTCCCATCCGTCAGCATGACCAGTGCTTGATTATTCTGACAAAACTGTTCTATGACTTCGGGTGCATCCTCATAATTTGTCTCCGCAAGCGTTTCTACAAATCGTTCCATTTCATCGACAAATTGTGTTGATACTACCGTTGAATAACTCTTGGGGAGAATAATCATAACAATACCATAAATCAGCAAACTGCAAAGAACAAGCAGGCCGGCAATCCAAAAAAAGACCTTTGCACTTAAACTGTTCCTAATTTTCTTTACCAAGCCTATATCCCACCCCTCTGATTGTTTCAATCAAATCTGTGTCCAGCTTTCTCCGAAGATTCATAATATGGATATTGACGGTCTTTTCTTCTCCAATAAAATCATAGCCCCACACTTCATTGAGCAGATTGTCCCGTGTAAATACCCGGCCTGGGTGGAGCATAAACAATTCCAGAAGCCCGTATTCCGTATGGGTGAGGGAGACGGGCTTTCCACCAACAGAAACCAAGTGACTTTCCCGATCTAACCGGATATTTCCGTAAGAAAGTATGGCTGTGACTTCTTGACCCTCCCGTTCTTTTACCCGGCGCAGAACCGCCTCCACCCGCATGAGTACCAGCTTCACGGAGAAAGGCTTTGTGATGTAATCGTCCACCTTTAATTCAAATGCTTTGACCTGGGCTTCTTCCTCGTCCAGTGCTGTCAGCATGATAATCGGCACATTGGATTCCCGCCGGATCATCTCGCAGACCGTATATCCGTCAATTTTCGGCATCATAATGTCCAGCAGGACAAGGGAGAACGGCTTCTCCCGAAATTTTGTTATGCCCTCCAGTCCATCGCCTGCAACTTCTATATTGTATCCGGCATCCGTCAGCAGCTCCGAAAGGATAGACTGGATGGCGGTTTCATCTTCGATAACCAAAATTCGTTCAGTCAAAATATCACCTCAATCGCATTATACCATGACTTTATTTAGATTTGATTTAGAAGGTCAACTTTTTCCTTCCTAATTATACTTGAAGAAAAGTATACGAATTTGAATTTTGTATCTCCCTTTATCTTCCTCGAACATCCCATACGTCTTGGAGCTCTTAGAGTTATTATTGGGAGACGGTTAAAATACGTCAATGATCTGAGTCGGTTTGGTTAATGAGCGTCCTACAAATCCAAAGTTCCACCTGTGTTTTCAAATCTCAATCTTGTTGTGGTAGCCGGGTGTGGCCCAGTTGAAAATACCTCCTGTCTACGCATTTAAGCCGCTGAAAAGCCCGCTATTTCAGGGCTTTCCCGGCATGGTCGGCGGGCAGGCAGGACAGATTATCCAATCCCCGCCAGAGAGGACTTCAAAATGCGTAGCGGAAAACCCATAAGAAAGTGCCGGACACAACCTGCTGGCCCTGCAGTCGGCGTTTTCTTATGGGCTGTTCAGGATAGCCCAGATCAGTTTTAACTTTACAAGGCTTATAGTTTCTCCTCTATCTGTTCTTTGATAAAATCAATCCGGTCAAACACTGTCGGTTTGAAATAACTGGAAACTGCTACTATCAAATCCTTTCGGGGGTTGATATAGATAACATTTCCACTATTACCGATAGCTGCATAACTCCCCTCATTTTCATCAATAATCCACCACAAATATCCATACTTCATATCACGAAATTTTTTGCCGCAAGACAGTCTAACTATGATACTTTCTTCAAGCCATTTTTCAGAAACAATACGCTTGTTATTAAAAATTCCTTTTTTCAGACAGAGTAATCCTATCTTTGCCATTTCATCGGCAGACAAACAAAGACCATATCCAGCAGCTCCTACTCCTTTGTTATCTGAAAACCAAATTTTTCCTTTTGCTGTCTTTTCTATTGTAAACGCTTTGTGTGCCTCGGCATCTGGCGCAACATATATTTTTCTCGGTGCAATCAACAATGGCTCAAATAGAAATTTATTTGCAAAATCTACTGTTGTCATTTTGCTTACCGCTGTAATGATACCTGTGAGAATATGAATACCCAAGGTAGAATATTGAAATTCTCCGGTTATGCCGCGTCTACCGCCCAAAAAGTCCAAAGCGGCAATGCTCCAATCTTCCTGAACACATATTTTTGACCAAGGCTCCGAGTTATATTTGTAGGGTGCTGTCATGGTCAGAAGATTTTTCAATGTGACTTTTTGAATTGTCTTTTCTCCCCGCTTGATCTTGTATTCGGGGAAATAATCTAACACATAATCGTCTACGCTACCAATCAATCCTTGTTCAATGGCAATGCCAACCAATAAAGAAACAATGCTTTTTGTAACAGACATGGTATGTACTGTATCATCTACTTTGTAGCCGTTCCATGTATCGTTAAAAATCACCTTTCCATTTTGGATTATTGTCATTTGGCAGATATTTGATTGATTACAAGCAACATAATTATGAAATTCCGATAAATTTATCATTTTTACTCCTTATCTAATTTTTGTTATCACTTTAACTGTTTTTTCTGTTGATGACTTTCTACATAAAATCTTAACCTTATAAGAAATTGAAATCAACACCAATTAGTTGGAGTGTCGAATATTGGATAGTCGAATAATAGTTCGTACATGATATGCTCAATTTCTATCCATACTATCCTAAATGTATAGGAAACAGCCCATCTTAAAATGCCGGGCTCAGGGTCAGCAGGCCGCCGCATCCGGCATTTTAAGATGGAGCCGCTAATTTACTTAGTTTTCGCATTATTGGAAATATAGATATAAGCATCTTCCAATGTAATCTCACAAGGAATACTCAGAAACGATTTTTCACCGGAAGAAAGAGACTGAACGACAACGCATAGATACCTGTCTTTGGCCGCACAGAAATGAACACAAGATATTTGGGCATAAAAAAAGCAGCCCGCCGGTTGACCGGCGGGCCAAATATATCCGCTGTAATATACTGGCGTCTATTCTCGGATAGATCGCCCCATGAAATAACTCAAATGCGGCCTACCGTATTCTTTACAAACGGACAGTTGAACTCCTTGGGACAGATCATCATAGGAGGTCCTCTCGTTGGTCTTGTAGCACAACAAGTTTCTGTCTCATGGGGACTTGCCTGCACTGTATTACTATTACTGCCATCCTTATTCCTGCTCCCTATAACAGAAAGAGTAAAGAAAAATAAACATCGCAACTAACTGATTCTGTCAAAACGGATAAAAACTTTGTCATTCAGACAGGTCAGAGAAATCATAACCTTCTTCAAAAGTAGCCAGAGCACAAGGAGCCTGATGTTGTCCCTGGCTAAAAAACACAATCACCCTTCTACCGTCCAGAACTGCTGCCTAAAACCTCCTGAACCGTATCATAGTTCACCCCGAATACATAAACGGAAAAGTCTTCCTGCTGTTTTCGGTCATATTCCTCCAACGGGAAGCGCTTCAATTCTTCCCATACCTGCCGTTTTTTATCCCGCATATCGGACATGAACAGGCATCCGATTCTCTTTTGCATGTCCACAAATAGATCTTTCCCGTCCGGCTGTGTGCTCTCCTCCATTTTTTCTTTTCTCAATGAAAAAACAATCGGCTTCCCTTCTGCTGCCAGGATCGATTTTTCCTGCAGGAGCCTGCGTTTTCCTGTTCTTCCTTCCGGAAGGTCCAATGCAAGGACGCTGCTGATCTTTTCGGCAAACTCAGACTGCCAGACGGATGCCTTCTCCCCATTTGGCCCATCGGAATAAGCGGTTAAAAGTACCGCACATTCATGCTCTTTTGCCATTTTCTCCAACTTGCTGATAACCGGATACACCAATTCCGGATACCCGGAATATACATCATATTCCAGATATTCCTGGATCGGATCAATGATGAGCAGGCGAATCTTGTGGGTATCCAGCAGCTGCTCAATGCTGTTATCCCCCAATGTGATAGAGATCAGATCATGGATGGCATATACCCGGTCAAGATCCGCGCCGGCTTCCGTAAGCCTTGGATAGAGCAGATCAGACAGCGCATCGTCCGCCGTCAGGTACAGCACATTGCCCGGTTCCAGTTCTTCCATTCCTCCAAAGCATTTACGGTTTGTACAGGCTGCTGCAAGATAGGCCGCCAGCATGGATTTTCCTGAACCGGAAACGCCATGGAGGACGGTCACCCTCCCAAACGCAAGATAAGGATACCAGAACCACCGAATTGGCTGTACCCATATATTTCCCATATTTATCACTGCTCTTTCCTTCCCTTTTCCTTTAAACATTTCAAATCTCCTATTCTTTTCAATCTCACAAAAAAGCTCTCCATTTCCCGTCTTCCGCTTTTATTCCGAGGCTTCCATAACAGCTGGTGCCGTGCTCTCAGGCTCCGGGGCTGGTTCCGTAATTATCTCGATAGCGCTCTCTGCCCCTGCCGTTTCTGCCTGCTCTTGCGGCGCTGTCTTCCGGCACAAGATAATATGACGCTCCTGGTCATTTCCATTACAGGTAGACAGTGTCAAAAGTTTCTCTCCCTCGTGCATGGGAATCCCGGTATGAACAGAAACTGCGCTGCTTAATATCGCAAACTGTTCCTTCTCTAAACTGGTCCGGTAATACGGTTCTTCGGAAGCTCCAATGATCCGGTTATCCACGGCCTGGTACGTGTTAAGCCCCTGCGGCGTATACACCTGCACCGTTACTTCCCCTTCCAGAGACATCCCAAACGAGCCAAACATACTCCCATCCTTCCGGTTGTGCCCATAAAGGATGGTATTATCGTCAGAAAAATCCGGTGTATTGCGGCAGTCCATGAAAATGCAGCCGCCGCTGTGCTCTTCCCCTGTAAAGGTATGGTCCAGGTAATACTCATTATCCTCCCCCTGAACCACCGGGTAATCAAGCCCCAGTGCCTCGCACCGGATCCAGGCGACAACCTCCCCATTGATCTCTTGCAAAGCTTTAAAATCAATCGCTGCCAGCTTCTCCCCGTCTGCTGCCGGGGCATCGTTTTTTGTCTCCTCCTCTGCGTATTCCTGCAGGTCGTCATATTCCTCCACGCCTTCCTGGTACATGCACCAGATCCCTATGAGCACACAGGAACTGAAACCAAAAATCATCAGGCATACCGCCAGGATCAGGATTCCTTTGATATGTTTTATTGTAATCAATCCCCCTTACGCAACATCGGTACTGAAAAAGGGCCGCCATGTTCACGGCAGCCCTGGTTAAGCAATGTTATTTCTTCTTTTTCATATACCAGATCACGCCAGCAATTCCGCCTGCGGAAAGCAGAAGTAAAAGCACTGGGAGCCAGAGATTGGTAGAATCTCCGGTCTTTGGCGTATCCGGGATTTCTTCCTCCGGAACCTTCGTGTTTGTCAGCTCCTTGGTAATGACGATCTCTTCTGTTTTATCATCCACGTACTCAAACAGGATACTGATTTCCTCGCTGCTGCTTTTGTAACCCTCCAGCGCCTTTGTCTCCGTAAGGATGTATTCCGTGGTTTCTTTTAGCTTTCCATTTTTGTAAACGCCGATGGGAAGATCTTCACATACCGCGGTTCCATTGGAATCCGTCTTTAATTCTGCCACGGTTTTCCCGGTTTCCTTATCTTTTAAGATGAACTCAACGCCTTCCAAGGGAAGCTTCGTATCCGCGTCGGTCTTTTTGATCACCAGGGAGCCGGAGGGCCTGGCATCCTTCATTTCCACTTTCTGGATTTCGCCCATATCGGCTATTTCAAATTCCACATCTTCCGCAACCAGATATCCTTCCGGCGCCTGCTCTTCCCGCAGGGTATAAGTGCCAATCGGAAGTTTTTCAATGTAGTGCGGCTCTTTCCCGGAAGTCCACTGTTCTACCACATCCCCGTTCTGGTCTAAGATGCTGAGTTTCGCGCCCGGCACTTCTTTCGAGTCTGTGATATCCGTTTTGCTGATCTGCACTTTTGTGACGTCATCCTCCATCACATGCGTTTGGAGCTCGGCGGTATTTTCCACTGTAAAGGAAATGCTCTCTGCGGTTACATATCCATCTGCCGGTTTGCGTTCCACCATTTTGTAGGTTTTCCCTACGGTAAGCTCTGTGATGATATGGGGTTCTTCCGTGGAGATCCACTCGTCTACCACATTCCCTTCCTCATCCAATACCTGCAGGGAAGCACCCGGCAGCTCCTCTCCGCTTGTCAGATCCTTCTTGCTTAAAGCGATCGAAGTGGGTTCATCTTCAAACGTAAAGGAATACGCTCTTTTTGCCGCTTTCTCATCCTCATATTCGAAAGTAAATTCCTGGGTTTCTTCCAGGTTGACAAACCCATCCGGCGCATACAGCTCCTTCACATAGTAACTGCCGCCCACCGGCAGGTCCGCTACAAACTGGATCTTCCCGTCCTCACCCGTGGTTTTCAGCTCAATGATCGTATCTGCTTCCAGCAAAAGATCGCCGTCTGCGGCAAGGATGTCTTCCGCGGTAAAGAGTCCAAAGATTGCGCCGGCAAGAAGCCGCTCTGTCCCTTTTTCCTTTTTCACGACTTCCACCTGGACGCGCTGCCGGTTATTTTGCCAGCTTTCATCATAGGTGACCACAGGGGTATCCTGGTCGCGGTAGGTAAGGTCTACATATCTTGGTTCCTCGTCTAACACATACCCGTATTCCGTTGCCGCTTCCTTAATATAGTAGCGCCCCAGGGGAAGGTCTTCGATCTGCGCAATCCCGTTCTGGTCCGTTGTAATGGTTGCCACCAGCTCATCCGCCGCATAGTAATCCGGGCTGACGCCGTCCGCCGCTTTGATATCTTCCGCCGCGTATACCTCAAAGGTAACATTGGAAAGGCTGCCGCTAATGTATTCAAACAGATGCTCTACTACGCCCTTGGCGTTATCAAGAAGCGTTACTTTATCCAAAAATTCGCCTTTTTTATTGACGATCAGCTTTGCGGTCGGGACCTCGTCTTCCATCACAACCTTCTGTACCTCTCCGGTATCCAGGACCGTGAAGGAAACCTCTGTTGCTTTCAGATACCCATAGGGAGCAATTTCTTCCCGGAGGGTATAGGTCTCCCCTACGTGAAGACGCCTGATCACATGGGGCTGCCCTTTCTGGGATACCCAAGAATCCACGACCTCCCCGGCCGCATCCAGTACCGTCATAGAGGCGCCGGAAAGCTCCGTGCCGGTGGTAATGTCTGTTTTTGTAAACTCTACCAGCGTGGGCTCATTTTTCTTTACAGCGCTCAATGTAAGGACCGGGATTTCCTGGCCCTGGTAGGAGGCGTCAAATTCCAGGATTTCATCGGAGGAAACGTATCCGTCCGGGGCTGCTTCTTCCTTGACGTAATACTGGCCAAGGGGCAGATCCAGGGTAAAGGCCGCAAATCCGTCCTCCTGGCTTTCCGCTTTTTCAAGCAGGGTATCCGCAGGGACGACTACTTTGCCGTCTGCCTGGATATCTTCTTGATTGTACAGTCCAAACACGGCCCCAGAAAGAGGCGTTTCTGTTTCGGCATCCTGCTTTTGAACAGAGATCTCCACTTTCTGCCGCTCATTCTGGAACAGGACCTCCTGTTCCACCACCGGCGTATTTTGTCCCTCATACGTAAAAAGCACCTCCTGGCTTTCTGTATTTAATACATAGCCTTCCGGTGCCTTTGTCTCCGTAATGCGGTATTTTCCAAGCGGCAGGTTATCCACGGACGCTTCCCCGTTTTCATCCGTTACCACGGTTGCCACAAGGGTATCCTTCTCATACTCCACATGCCGATTGCCCTGTTCATCCACCTGATGGTCCGCCGTGTAGATGGTCTCGGCCGCATAGATTTCAAATTCTGCCCCGGCTAAGGATGCTTCCTTGTACTTGAAATCTTCTCCAAAGGATTCCAAAACCTCCCCGGCTTTTTTGATCACCAGTTTTCCCTTCACCGGATGGTTTTCATAAGATACCGTGATAATCGCGTCATTGCTGATGCTGTCCATTTCGTATGCGGTATTGCTGTCTACCTGGATCTCCACATACTGGGGATTTAGCACATAGCCATCGGGCGCGGTCACTTCCTCAATCCGGTAATTCCCGCAGGGCAGGGCATTTGGAAGGATTAAGTAGCCGCTTTCATCCGTGAAGTAGGATTTATGCACGATTGTGGATGGATAGGTAGTGACCTGTTCCACATATTTTCCCGCATCCAGGTCATATACCTTGAACTCCGTATTGGGAATCAGGACGCTTTGCTTTGTCTCATCATCCTTCTTGACAATCTTTAGCTTTGCCATAAACTCGTCATCCAGGAGCACCCTCCAGGTTTGGGGCTCCGTATTATTTTCCGAAATCGTGACGATAAAATCTCTTACCGGAGTAAAGTTGTGGGGTGTAGTCGTCTCCCTCACCACATAGGTCCCATAGGGGATGGGGATCGAGCAGGCGTATCCTTTCTCATCCGTAAACATCTCAGTCTGTCCATCCGCTGTTAAAACAATCGGCTTGGCTCCTGTGAAATCGTAACTTCCGTCCTCGTTTTTCTTCAGATCGCTCACCAGGTAGGCGGAGAATCCGGCTCCCTTTAAAAGCTCCGCATCCGTCTGTCCGTTATTCGCAGCTTTGATCAGCTGGAAGGGCTGTTTTTTTACTACTTCTGTAGAAGTTACCGTGCGCTCAATGGTTTTTACCAGATCCCCTTCATAGCTGCAGTCCAGATCATACTCCTTCGGGTCTGCCAGATAGCCCACCGGGGGCGTCAGCTCCTTCACATAGTATTTGCCCAGATAAAGTCCAGTGACTTCGGCGTTTCCCGCTTCATCCACCGTGAGGGTTGCCACCTGGGTTCCTTCCTTAAATAATACCCCGGTCTTCCCATCTGGATGCACAATATCTTCTCTGGCAAAAAGGCCGTAGACTGCTCCGGTAAAGACCGCGTCTCCCTGTGGCGTCCCGCCGGTTTCAGCGTCCTTTTTAATCAAGTGTATCGTCGCGTCTACCCGTTCATTAGAAAAAGTATGGGTAAAACTTACCGATGCTTCCTTATCATTTGTGTAAGCAAAAGAAAAGGTATAGATCTCCTCGCTGTTTCGCAGGTAGTTCGCCGGCGCCTGAAGCTCCTTGATGTAATAGTCAGATCCAATCGGCAGGTCAGCCGCGTAGGAAGCGCTTCCACCGGAACCTGTGGTCACCTTTTCGATTAAGGTATCTTTTTTTACCGCGACGGCTCCATCCGCTGTTTTAATGTCGCTTCCGGCATAGAGTCCGTAAATACCTCCGGCCAGTGGTACCTTCGTCTCCTGATCCTGTTTGGTAACGCTCACCGAGGCTTTCTGTCTGCTGTTCGTAAAAGTTACGCTTCCAGTCTGTACCGCTACGTTGGCGCCTGCGTATTCCAGCTTTACCGTCTTGCTCTCGCCCGTGCACACATAGTTCTCAGGCGCCTTTGTCTCCGTAATTGTGTAGCTTCCCAGGTACAGATTTTCCAGTACCGCGCTTCCATCTGCTCCGGTTGTCAGTGCTTCCTTCACAAGGGCCCCTTTGTTGTAAATCAGTTTTCCGCTGGCTGAGATAATATCTTCCGCAGCATACACGTTGTAGATTGCGCCTTTTAACCTCCTCTTTTCGTACCGGAACGTTACGCCGTTATCGGTCACATCCGCCCCGGTGAGAACCTCCCCCTCTTTATAAACCGTCAGGGCAGCTTTCTGCTCCTCATCAAACACCTCCTGTTTGACCGTTCCTCCTGCCACCAGCTCAATGTTATATGACTTGGTATCAAGCAGGTATCCGGCTGGAACATCGATTTCCTTTAAGTATACGGTTCCTGACGCCTGGTCAAGGGTTACGCTGGAAGCTCCTTTTTCATCCGTTGCCGGCATCTGGACAATCAGGTTTTTGCAGGCCTCATCGCTGTAGATCCCGTAAATTGCGCCAGCGATTGCCGTGTTGCTTCCTTTATCCTTCTTGATAATCTCTACTTTGGACTGTTCCACCCAGTTTACCTGGAATTCCACGTATTTCTCGGTCGTCACCCCTTCGCCAAATACCAGAGCCAGATCCTGCATGCCGCTTCCAGTGCTGATTTTATAGGCAGAATAATCTTTGGTGATGCTTCCTTTCATCCTGGTAGACCAGGAAGCTCCAACGTCTGAAGCCTGTGTAAGGGGCGCGGTTAAATAAAACACCGTGCCGCCGCTGATTTCCACGTCCGCTCCTGCCTTACTGGTTTCGCCGGTTGTCTGATTATGGAGTTTCACCCCGTCCGGCAGCTTCATGGTCACTTTTTGAAGTTCATCCGCCCGGAAGGTAATCTCCTTTGTCCTCTGGATCGTTCCGTCAATATAGGCAGTGGTGTTCGCGTCGGAAAACGACATATCCACATCAGGGATATCCGGCTGGGACATACAATAATTGTAAAGCTCCATAGCTAGGGACTGTCCGGTGGAATTCGCGCCGGAAAAAGCGTCCCCGCTTCCATTGGCATAGGCAACGGCAAGATGCGTAATGATAAACTGTTTGCCTGCGGAAAAATCCGGATGCTTTTCTGCAAAGAACCCGTTCTCCCCGGAAGCTTTCGTCCCATAATAGCAGACCTTTGCCAGCTGCCTTCCGTCGCTGAGGCGGGTGATCGTATAAGTGCCGTCCCCAGGGGAGCCTTTCGAGGGCTCCACACAATAGGCCGTAGCAGAAATATCGCCAAACTGTACCGTGTACTTATAGGTCACATAGGAACCAAGCCCATAATCCGCGTAATAGTATGCGCTTCCCCGTGTAACATTTACACTCTGGGTGGACCTTGCCGCCGTATTGACCGCCATAAAGGAGACGGTCTCCCCGGCATCCAGCGCAAGCAGATTGACTTCCTGCTCTACCGCCTGCTCCATGACCTCTCCCAAGGTAAGTCCGCTTTCCTCGTCATAAGTATCCTGCTCTGCTGCCGCTTCCAGCTCCTTATCCAGCTCTTCTTCTGAGAGGATCTCTGTTTCTGTTGCCGTCTCGCTCTCCGCTTCAGAATCTGGCATCCCTTCTGTTTCCGTCCTGGTCTCCTCCACAGGTGCCTGGGTCTCTTCGGTCTGGCCTTCCGTGATGCCCTCCGTACTCTCCGCTTCCGTTCCTGGTTCTGTTTCTGACTCTGCTTCAGATTCTGCTTCCGTGACAGGCGGCTCTGTCTGTGCTTCACTTTCCGCGGTTTCTTCCTGGGCTGGTTCTGTCGCTTCTGTCTGCCCTTCCGTCAGAATGTTTTCGCCGCCCTGTGCCTGATCCGCCTGGCCGGTTCCTTCTGTTTCAGCTGGTGTTTCCATTACAGGCTCTGTGCCTTCCGTAGGAAGCGCTTCTGTGTCAAAAATCCCGTTCGCATTTTCCGGGTCAGGCTCCGAGTCCGATTCCCCTTCTTCTGTTCCACCTGTATCCCCATCGTTTCCCATCTGGCCGCCGGCTCCTGATGTTTCAGACTCCCTGGGTGTTACGGTAATATTCCGCGCCACCAGATAGGCTTCTCCGCTTACGGGAGTTACTTGATAGACGCATTTATAAATGCCGGGAACCTGTACGTCAAACTTGGTGCCGTCTTCTGCTTCTGCCAATTTCAGCTCTGCTGTTTCCCCATCCTTCAGGTTCAGTCCTGTAAAATCCGTTCTGACGTCAAACGTTTCCCCCGCCGTAATCGTCAGAGCCAGATCCGGCGTTGCCTCTATCTCCGAAATAAGCTCCTCTTCGCTTTTCTGTGCCTCGGTTTCCGCCTGGGTCTCGATCCCGGCCTCCAGGTAGATTCCCTCTGTCTCGGCGGATGCTGCATAAGTTCCCGCTGGTAGGAGCGCAGAGCAGCACATAACAACAGCCAGCGCACCCGCAAGCCATCTTTTCCTTGATTTCTTCTCCAAATACGATTTCTCCTTTCATGACTTGATTTGTTACCGGCAGCTTTTTATGCCGGTCCATCCCGTATCCGCATTCCATCTCTCCTTTCCTCTGCCATACATGGGCAGACAAAAAGGACGCCTGCCAGAAGCGTCCCTTTTGTCCGTCCACGTTTTAAATTTTTATAGGTTAAAAAAAGAACTCCCCATTCAGCAACTATGCTTTCAAAGGGAGTTCCCATATCTATACCGTTCTTTTCTGCAGCAAATTATCCGTCTCTCTTCCGGAAATTCACTCTATCCATTCCATTCTTCTACTTTGCAGCGGTGTTTCTTTTTTTGTGGGGATATATGGCCCTGTCACGTTGAAAATTTTAGCCACCGTATCACTCCTTTCCCGCAGCCATTTCCTTTTTGTTATCACGAATACAGGAAATGGGCAAGCGGCTGACTCAGCACGCCAAAAGCATCGGCTCTTGGCATCCGGCTGGCACCTGCCCTTCCCCATCTGTCATGCGGCCTGTGTCCCGAAATGGGTTCGGTTCTGCTCCTCCCACATGATCCAGTCATCGATCCCTTTGTATACTCCGTTCCACATCCCATCGGCATTCGTATCCCAGACCACACGGCTGCACTTTAGATCCAGCTCCCTGCATATTTCGTAGAGCTTAAGGCAGCCCTTACGGATGCAGTCCCGTTTCTGCCGCTTTTTCGGGCACTCGCTCCTGGAAACCGCGAAGTGGTTCCAGGGACACGACCAGCAGGATGCATCATAATCCCTGCCGCATTCCAATGGCATCATCTTTTCCATGTCATAGCATTCATATACCAGTTCTAGGCCCTGACCTTTTAACTGCTCCAATACCTGATACAGCCCTTTGTAATTGGAAACGCCCGGAATTCCGATATACGCCAATCCTGTTTTTTGAGCGGCGATCTCGGCTTTTAAAATTCCTTCCGTCACCCGTACCGTGTTATCCCGGATGCTTCCGGATAAGCCTGCCGGGCTTTTACTGGAGGTTCCACCATCCATCCCGCTGCTGGTAAACCAAAGGTATTTCCGTTTTTTATAGGGATGATCCAATCGGATCTGGAAACCTTTGATTTTCCCATCTACGCTCTTTACCGGGCATAAGTACCCCCGGTTGGACGGATAGAAAGCAGCCTCCCAATCGCCCTGGTAATTCCGATAAAAACCCGGTACGCCTTTTAGGGAATACCCTTTGCCAAGAAGCGCCCTTGCGATCTGCTGGGATTTTCCCGCATCCGTGCTCCGATAGCCGTCCGCTTCCATCCGCATGGCTTCCTCCTGGGACAGTCCCCTCCGGAGTAAATCTTCCCGGTGCTCCGTTCTTAATTCCAGCATGGAGAGCATTTCCCGGTACACCTGATCCAAGTATCCCGCTTTCACACTTGCCGGCTGATCGTCTGGCCGTGCCGGCTTTTTGCGATATGTGCGTTTTTCGATCCGCATTCCCCCGCTTGCATGCCCTAAAAACAGGCGCTCTTTGATCTCATGATACGCCCTTTTGTAACGGTCATATCCGCACATACCGGTCAGGTCTGCGTACAGGGTAAGCATATTTCCTGCAGCGCCGCAATGATAGCAATGGTATACATTTTTCATTTCACCGTCCTTTTGTACGCATAGATTGCACTTTCCTCTTGTATCCCCGCAAAAAGGACACTCCACTCCAAACGCGTCTTCATTACCGCCGCGAAGCCGCCGGATAGACAAAAGAGCCGCCACATCCGCGATGGTAAATGGTATTTCGTATCCCATGCTGATTCCTTCCTTTCCAAAAAGCAAGGCCCCTTTTTTGGGGCCCGCTGATTGCAGTTATGCTGCGTCCTTCATATAAATGTCTGATTCCACTAAAACCTTGGCCGCTGCTTTCATCTTCTGGTTGGCTCCCGCATAAGATTCCGCAAGCCATTTCAGTGCTTTCCTTCCTTCCGGCGTTTCCAGCAATTCTTTCATAGGCCTGCCTCTGTGTACACCAAAATTGCAGATGACCGCTTTTGCTTTTTCCACCTCACTGTCTACCCTTTCCTCTTCCAAATGCAGGTCAAGTTCTGCCTGTCCGTCTTCTTCAAAAGGAATCTGGTCCTCTTCTGTCACGCTCCGGAAACCGTCTGCCAGATCTTCTTCCTCCGAGTTTTTCGTGATGTCTTCATCATCTTCCGCTTCAAAGAATACCATCTCCTCTTCCTCCTCTTCTGAAGCAGAGGGCCGCGTAACCGGTGGTGTGGGTGGTGTGATGGCCCTTGAGGAATGAACCGGCGTCTCTTCCCGCCTGCTTTCCTCTGGTACGGTCTTTCTTCCCTCGTCTGTCTCTTTTTGTTTCTTAGGGCCGTCCATCTTCTCTGCGGTCATCTTCCCCGCATTCTGGCTTTTCCTGTCCTGCTTTTCACTGACCGGCGCAGAAGGCTGTTTCTCCGCGTTTCTTCCTCCTGCGGATACCGCGTTTCCATTGCGGCCATGTGCATCTGGTTTCCCGGAAAAACGATCCTTTGCGTTTCCAAGGCCTTCTTCCAAGTCCGCTTCCACAGGAAAGGCTGTTTCCTTCGTTGTTTTTTGTTCACCAGGATTCTTCTTAGAAGGATTTGCTTTGCTTTTCGGTTCCTCTGCTTTCGCTTCCGGCGGTTCCGTCTGCTTCCCCTTCATATCCGGATCATCGTCTCCGTTCTGCGGGATATTGAACTTGTTTAAAAGGTAATATTTTAATCCATAAGTCATGGCCGTTCCCTTGGCTTTATCCGGCACATCATTCGTCCCTACCAAATGCAGGACGGAATAGCTGCGCTCTTCTGGGTGATCCGCGTTGGTCCAGCAGATTTCAAGGTCTGCCTCATACCTCCACAGGTTCCCTTCCTGCATGAGGAACTGGGCATGTCCGGACGCATCCTGCTGCGTGGGGATTTCCCGCAGGATGTCAAAATCCACGCCGTACTTGTTCAAAGCCGGTGTTAAAAACTGGTTGATGTCATCCAGCTTTACGAAATCGTAATCCACGTCCTCGCTGTAGCGTTTCCGGATAAGGGCAGGGATCTTCTTCCTGATTTTGATCATCTTCTGGTTCAAATTCATATAGCTGTATTTACTCATCGATTCGTTTCCTCCATTTCTTTCTTATTCGCGTTCCATCCTCTCAGGTCGGCCATTATGCAGCTCGCTTCTTGTGTGCGGCGGCTGCTTCCATCTCAGACAGCTCTTCCCGGATGCATCCATAGTAAATCTGTTTCTGGATGATAACGGCGATGCTTTTTTTCAGCCAGTTTTCCGCCGTCTTCCGGACCGTGTTGGTTTCATCGTCCAAATACTGAAGCATAAGAGCATCTGAAAACCCTCCGGGCTCCTCGAACCGGAACCTGGGCTCATAGGCAATATCCCCGGAATGCTTTCCCATCTGAACATACCGTTTTGCTGCCAGACGGATTTGCTGTTTGTCGATCCGTGGCAGGAACTGTTTTACCTGAAAACCGGATTCGGCCATCAGGCGTTCCCGCTCCTGCAAAAGCATCTGCCTTCCAAGGTACGTCACCTTCTCCTCCAGCTCATCCCGAAGGTATTCTTTATCCGGAAAGCAAAATTCCTCTGGTATCCCAAATACCTGATATAAGATCGGAGATACTTCGTAAAGGCATCTGTCCGTGATTCGGAAAATCCCGCAAAGCCTCAGGGTATGGTACTGGATGAAATCCGTTTCCGCGTCATTGCCGCTCCCATAAATCAGAAGCAGGCTGCCGATCATCGCTTTGGCAAATGGCTGGTTGGAAAACCAGCCAACCAGTTCGCCGCCGTAGTTCAGCCACTCATACAATTCCTTGGTCCTGATCCCTTCTAAAATCCAGTCCGGCAGGCTTGCCATCGCGCTCACCTCTCAAATAAAGGGCAGTACGCAGCCCCGTAAGTAAACCCCCGCGTTTTCCAGGAACGAAGACCGATCCAGCTTGGCGGCCCTGACAAACCATTCCAGAAAAAAGCGGGTCAGGTTCTGCTGCAGGGTACGGTGAGAATAAATGGCGTGGTCCAAAAAACTCTGATACTTGTTACCACTGTCTGCGCACAGGTAACATCGCAACAGCCAGGCTGCCTGCTCATCATCGCGGCAGTCCAGTTCGATTTCCGTAGTTCCATCATAGGAAAGCTGGTGCAGCTTGGGTTCCTGCCTTACCTGTCCTATAATGTCATCTGCCAGACGTTTCGACGCCTCATTGCGCGCGTCAAAATAGCAGATTTCGGACAATGCTTTTAACCATGCATAACCAAGATACGTCAGATTTTCACGCACATTGCTTGGCTGGGATGCCAACGCTTCCACCGCCTTATCGTGATGGAGCTGAAAGCTGTTCAGGTAATAGTCCATCCAAGCCACCGCTACCTCTCTTCCGCTGCTTACATTTACCGTTTTTTTCATTGGACTCCTCCCATTGGATGTCCCAGGTGTGGCTTAATACTGCACTTCCCCTGGAATATCAAAATCGATCCATCTTTTTGATACACATTTTGCGATCCGTTCTTCCATCTTCAGCAGGCTCCGCTCGTTTTCACCGTTCTGCCGCGCTATCGACAATGCCTCACAGATTCCGCAGTAAACTTCATAAGCAGTGCAGGCTTCCTCACCAACAGACGCTTTATAACTTTCCACGGTTTCTGCGATCAGTTTTTTACTGAACCCGGTTTTACGCATGACACCTGCCATTGTATTGGCCGGATGCTGGATATGGATATTGCAAAGCCTTAAAACTCCCCGGAGCACCTCCTTATAATAGGTGCAGATCGCTTCTGCGTTCTCCGCGAAATCTTCGATCCCTTTGCAGTTCTTATGGCGTACCTTCATCGCCTCCCCCAGGATAATGGAACGGTTTTCTCCCTGGAGGGAGTAAAAAATATTCGCCCCGGACGCTCCCACATCGGAGGTGGTAATACGCACTGCCGCTTTTAATTTTTCTTCCGTGTATCTCCCGTATTGTGCCAGCAGATCCCGGTAAACTTTCTCCATCCTCTCATCCTGCAGCTCCCATATGGCATTTGCCGTAGAATGATCCGCATACCCAAGCTGGAAATTTGTCTGCTCAAAATCACCATTCAGGTAAGCGGAGGAAACCATATAGACATCCGGCATGGAAAGGATCGAATAATCTCTTTCATCCCCGGATAAGACTGCCCGTACCTTGCCTTCAAATAACCGTAAAAGCGCCTTTCCTTTTGCGACTTTCAGGCATTGATTCAGGATTTGCGCCAAGGTTTTCCGATCTACATCCGCCAGGGCGGTACCGTCAATGCGGGCACGCCCTTTCAGGGTCTTTATGGCTGTAGAGCCAAGCTGGTAAACCCCTCCTGGAAATTTCAGAAGCAGGCCGGTGTGCTGTTTGGTATCCTCCATCATAGATTCCATATCTACCTGCTCCACTGGAGTGCAGCACTCCTCATTGCCGGACGCAACCAGGACTTTCAGGCTCCTGCTTGGCACCCGCACCCATTTTGCACGGGCGTCCACCTCTTCCAAATACTTGTGGAAATCCACTTCCTCACGGAATTCTTTTTCAAAATCATCTTTGTAATACATAAGCCTCCTCCTTTAGGATGGCAGGCTGATACTCTGGATTTTTCCATCTTCCACACAAAATGAATACCCATCCTCTGACATCTCCATCAAAAGCCCGATTTCTAATTCATTGATTTTTTCCCATTTAACCGTTACCATTCGTTTCCTCCTTTGCTTGTTCTTTTTTTCCATGCATACGGGGCTTTGATCCCCTGTCCCTTACCTCCCTTCCGGTTTTTGCGCACAAAAAAAGACACAAAAAGAAGCTTCTCTCTTTGTATCTTCCTATGGATTGCGCTATTCTTTGTTCTTTTAGGGCTTCCACCCAAAAGTATGCTTCCGGAATGCCCGGAACAAAATTAAAATCTCTGCCTGCTAATAGGCGGTAAAGTTTTAATTCAACTTAAGACTACCACAATATATTGTGGTTGTCAAACATATTATTCTATATATTGTGTTATTCTTCAAAAGGATGGGTAAATATGGTGTGGTCCTGCCACACCACATTCCCATCAAAATCGGGGAGGCTCCTTACCCTGGCATCTCTGCTCCGGCTTCCCCTTCTTGTGCAAGCGGTACAATATTCAGCGCCAGCGTCCGTCCGTTCCCATCTTCCCCAACTTCAAACATCACCGGCTGTCCAGAAGACAATTTCCGAAACCCGTCCTGTTTGATCTGGGAAAAATGCGCGAAGTAATCTACGCCTTCCGCATCACTGATGAAACCGTATCCCCTCCTGACACTGAACCATTTTACTGTCCCGTTTACTGTGTTTGCCATATTCACACGCTCCTTTTCTAAATATTTTCGTGCTGTGCGCACGATCAGGGCGGCATGGAGTCGGACCACGCCTCTTACTTCCCATCCCCGGCTTTTTCAAGTCCATAAAAGGAACCAAGGTTTAACGCTGCATCCAGGGTCTTGATCCCAGACAATGCCGTCTCCTGTCTGCTGAAATAGAATCGGTAGGCCATTCCTGCCTGGACTCTTATCTCTTTCCCCAGCAGCAGCTCCGTTTCGGTTCCGTCTGTTTTTGTAATTCTTATTTTTTGAAACCTGCCGGCTGCATTATTTCCCTTTGTCTCCTTGACTGTCCCTTCAATCATCTCATACTTTCCGCTGGATGCGATATGCACAAGCCAGATACTTTTTCCAAAAAACAGCAGGCTTAAAATCACCGTCCAAAAAAGAAATCTAGGGCTTTCCATGACCCTCCCCATGAAGATCCCTAACAGCAGGAAAAATAAAGACAGGATACTCAGTTTGAGTACCCCGTCTTTAAAAGCCACCGGTATATCACATTTTGGTGCACACTTTTTACAGATCCATTCCAGCAGCCGCTGCATATTGTTCCATTTCATCTTTTTCTCTCATCGCCTCCCCTTGAATGCTTTCTATAAACAACTGTTTCTTCCCATAAAGCCGGATCACCTCGGCAAGGAACTCTTTCTGCACGGATGCGCAAAAGGAAACATCCGGTTCTCCCACCAGGGAGGACACTTTCTCTGCCTTGTCCTCCAGCTTTCTTAAATGATAGGCAAGCCTTCCATTCTCCTCTAAAATTTCAACAAGGCGTTTTTCCTTTTCCGTAAACTCCTCCCTCCGAAAAGCTCTCATGGAAAATCGCAGTCCTCTTCCCATTCCAAGGCTGTTGCAGAAAAGCTTAAACCTTTCTGCCGTGGTGATCCTCACACGTACCATGGTTACGCGGCGCATCAGACTCAGGGCTGCTTCCTCTGCAGTTTTTCCTTCACAGGGGCAAATAAGCCCCCTGTTTTCCAGACGCCGGAAACAGTACCGGAATTCTTCCCTGTCAGCCTCTCTGCGTTCTTCTACACCAAAAGCAAGTTTCATAAGTCCCTGTACTCTCTCATAGATCTCGCTTTCTTCACAAATGGCCCATAACAGACTTGTCCAAATCTGTATTTCCATACCGCTTAAAATTTTTTCCTCCTGACCGGTTTTCACATAAAACCGTCCGTCTGCCCCTGAGCACTTTACCCCGATTGCTGTATACCACTTCATAGCAAACTCCTCCTAAAATAATTCCATGATCTCAATAATCTTAGGGATCGCGTAACCTAATACCATACCGGCAGCAATGCAGACCCCGGCATGGGATTTCCTCATGTTCCATACTTTCTGTTTCCTGGTACCGATAATCCTAACCTGGCCTGGTACCATCCACCGCAGTTTCCGGTAAAAATCGGTAAACGTAAGGTTGCCGTACCCAAAGGAACGGACACAGAATATATGCCGCTGCTGCTCCGCATCATCCAAAAGGATAAAGCTTTTCCGTTCGTTATCCTGCTCCCGGAGTACAATATAAAACTCCGGCACACCTCTCCTGCTTCCTTCCACAATCTTTTCGATCTCGTCATAGAAAATACGGCAGGCCTCATAATGTCCGTTTTTTTCCGGTTGACAAACCGCCAGGCTGCTTTCATCCAGCTCCAGGTAACAGTGCTCCGCCTCCATAATTCGTTTGCCGCACCTATGCACCTGCCAGATCAGAAGAACGATGGTTGCGCCAAGCACGCTGCACAGATACGCCAGATCCCAGCACCGCTTTTGGTAGATCAGCAGATACATGCAGACTCCTTCCGCAATACTGCATAATGCCACCGCCAGGCAGCAATGCTCCCGGCGGTCCATCAGCCGGTACACATCATCCTCGGATGCTTTCAGCCTTAAAATAGCCGCAATCAATCACTCCCTTCTATGCCGTATTTTTTCTGTTGCCTGAACCTGGAGCTGACCGCCCCTCAGACCTGCGTGCCAGCAGATACTCTGTACATTCCCGGATGCTTTCATCACATAAATAATCCGAAAACATTCCGATGTGCATATCCTTTTCCCGGAGATTGAGCCGGTTCTGCAGCCAGATATACGCACTGTGCCTTGTCATGTAGCCTTCCTTCCATATGGCATCCAGGGCCCGGTGGGCAAGGATCCTCTTATGGCGAAGGGCACCGTTTGCCAATGTCCCTTTGGGGCGCAGGCTTTCCTTGTGCGCTCCTACATAGGCATCGCACTGTGGATATCCGGAGCATACGTACAGGAAACCTTCCGGATTTAGATTATCGTTTCCGTAAACGTATGCGGTAGGACGGAGCACGGCTTTGCGCCTGCAGTATGGGCAATAAATCGTTTCCTGCCGGTTCTTTTTCTTCCTTGACATTGCACATCCCCCTTTTCGTTTTTGTTCTGGTACCCTGCATTCTAAAGAATCCGTTTTTTCTGTGACAACAGTATTTTCAAAAAAAATTACAAATTTTTATTGGGCCCGCTTGATCAGCCGGGTTATGATCCCCTCCGCGACCTCATAATTATCATTGATACGTGTTGCTACAAATCCGATCTTATCCCGTTTTCCCGGCAGGCTTGGCATATTGCAGGAATGCGCTACCGCATTTACACCGATATCCAGGCGTATAAAATAAGTCCCTTTATATACATCTGTGATCGTACCTGCATATTTTCCCTGCTTGTGACATTTTTTCAGGTTGTCTTTATTTGTGTTTGCCGTTGCGCTTTTCGCATCTACGGATATCGAAATATCCTCCACGGATTTCTGACGGATCTCATTGACGGTTACAAGGACCAGGTCGCCGATCTGGAACTTTTCCGATGCATCCACCATCCATTCCCAAGCCATGTCCCTTGCCCGAACGGAAACTTCAACGCCAAATACTTCCAGCCGGACCGCCTTTGCCGCAACTGCGATCACCCTTGCCTGTACCATACGTCCCGGATACAGCATGGGTTTCTCTCCTTCCTCCGCATAATAAAACGTCTGGCGTTTTTTCAGCATAGCGTCTTTTCTTGATGCCACGACACTTTTGGTCTCTGTGTCCAGATCCTTGATCATAAAGTCAATTTCACAGCCCAGCATATTATTGGCGATCCTGGTCTGGCGGTTCAAAGTATCCGAGTTTTCCCTCCCATCCCCATTCAAATTGATCATCATTTCACTCATTGGGATAATGATACGGAATCCATTGTAATAGGTAATCGCCACAACCCATCCGCTCTCTAATTTTTCCACGCCTCCCAATTCCCCTGTCAGGATTTTCCTGGTCCGGTGCGCGTTTAAAAGCTGGTGCCATCTGGCATCTTCCTGCTCTTCCAGGCTTTCAACCCTTGAATCCACTTCGATTGTCAGCACCCCGTCAAGGGCAGCTCTGGGAACTTCTTTTTCCAAAGCTAAAGTGGTTGCTTCTTTCCTTGCTTCTGCCATATTTCCCCTCCAATCTTTTAATGAAAAAAGGCACAAAAAAAGCCGCTTTTCAATAAGCCGCTTTCATTGGTGCCTTCTTTACGCATATCATTTTATAATAGCCCGAATCGGATGTCAATATCACCGCTGACGCAATCCTGTCGCAGATCCGTCGCAATTTGCTCGCGCCAGTTTTTCCTTCCCGTCTTCAAATTTCAGCTGTGAAAAATATAGATATTTTCCTGCAATCTGTCTGCATATATGATGCTCGGACAGATATGCAAAGTCCGTGCAATCCGGGTTATCCTTTTCCCATCCGCTAAGCTCCAGAAAGGACTGTAAAGAATCATAAACTTCGATGCAGTCCCACGCCAGCTCCAACAGGCCGATATCATCCCCTGGGATGATCATGCCAAATTCCGCAGCTAAAAGATAGCAAAAGCTGTACCGGATCAGGGGATTCTCCTTTAATCCAATCCTTTGAACTCCCAGCTCACTCACTCCTTTCCTGTTGCGAAAACAGGTCTTCGACTTTCAGGATGACCTTTTCGTTTTTCCGGTTCCTTGCTTTCTCTTTCTTTGGCATCTTCGTGTCCACTGCCAGGACGGTTTCCTCCGGCGTTGCCATCTCCTCTTCGGACATTTCTTTTCCTGCCTGCTGCATTGCCTCATTCATCTGCTGCTCTTCTTCCCATTTTTTATACCACCCTGGAATATGTTCCTCGACCTTTTCCATATGAAGTTTCTTTGCATCCGCATGCTCGGTATAGTCCATCTTCCGAAACCGCAGCACATTATGTCCACGTATGATCAGCATTCCCTGATCCAAAGGGTAACGCAGCACTTCGTCCGGAAGCAGGAGCTGGCGTTTTCCCACTGATGTAGATTCGGAATATTCCGGCACATAATCGGTTGCCCGGATGGTATGGTAATTTTTACGCACAGAGGATACGTTCACTGTAATCTCCCCGCTCCTGTCACTGAAATATGTGGCGGTAGTCATGTCATTGCATCCAAGAAAAATAGAAAAATCACATCCGCCAAGGATCTCTTCCCATTGATTGTCTGGATAGCGGTTCTGCAGCTGCGGGATATTCTGGTAAAGAATATTCATCCCAATCCCCCTTGATCTGGCTGTTGCCAGCTTTTTCTTAAAATCCGGGACAACGCCGATGTTGGGGAATTCATCTAAGATAAAGTTCATCGGGATAGGCAGCTTGCGATCCTCT
Organism: Blautia sp. An81; assembly: GCF_002161285.1. Lineage (GTDB taxonomy): Bacteria > Bacillota > Clostridia > Lachnospirales > Lachnospiraceae > Blautia > Blautia ornithocaccae. Next base: position 31,721 of record NZ_NFHH01000022.1, read on the forward strand.
GTTTTGTCCGCAAACCGGACAAGTTTAATACATAGGAAGCTGGTAAACAGCGTTGCTAGCATATCATACGTGGAATCCTGGTCAGATGTAATACAAAAATAGGCGCATTTTTCTTTTCCCGGAAGTGCCAGGTCAATGTCTGTATAGCTGGTAATCTGCTGGACAAGCCGGTTCTGCAGAATCTGGAGCCTTGTCCCCAGTCCCAATACAGCGTTACCCTTTACCTTTTCCGCCTTGGAAAACAGTTGATAAGGACCTTTCGCCGGATGGTTCCCGGGCAGCCTCTCAAAAATCGCGTCAAGAGCTTCCACACTTTTATTCAGCAAAAGCTTATACGCCTCCGGAAAGGTTTTCTGCCCCTCTGGATATTCCTCATACACATATAGACACAGGGCCTTTAGCAGGTCCATTTCCACGTTGTCGTAAAAATGGTCGAATTTATCCGTGGTATTGCGGATCACCACATCACAGAACACATCGATCAATTCCCCTTCATCAATTTCTGCCAGGCAATTCCAGGCGTCAGAATGAATAAGCTGGATCAGGTTCAGCTGCTTAACCGTGTACCCTTCCTCCTTCAAGTATGCGCAGAGATCCTCATACAGTTCTGATTTGGGATCTGTCAGATACATGCTTTCTCCTCGCCTGATACACTGCAGCGCCATAACACGGGCAAACGCCCTGGACTTCATAGACCCCTGTGAACCGCATACGGCAATATTCCTGTTTAACCTTGAGTCTACCGGAAGGCTGATGATTCGCCCAGTATCAAGCTCCTTTCCAAAAATGATCCCCGCCACCGGTTCCGTATCCCGGTCTGTCCTCAGGATTTGGGACAGCTCCTCCTGCTTCATAAAACCAGCTGTACCGTAGGTGCCCTGCTCCGAGATAAGGAAATTTCGTTCATCCTCTTCCCCCTTCCCTTTTCCCCGAAACACGATCAATACAGCAACAGCAAAGAACAGCACGGCGGATGCCGCGGATGCCTGCAGGCCGGACAGCGTCATCACGCCCCGTCTGATACACACAGCCGGATTTAAGATAACATCTGCCTCCGAAAACAGTGTGGATAAAAAGCCTCCAACATAAAAAGCCAAAATCACTCCTCCCACGATAAACAGGAGGAGCTTCCATGCCTTCCACGTTCTACTCTTCTTTACTTTGACTTCCCCCCTTTTTTTCTCCCATATCTTCCATTCCCCAACCGGACTGATGGTACAGATACAGGTTTTTATAATAACAGCCCATGGTGTTGACCGAATTATACAACGCGGTAACCAGTAACGCCCGGATATTCCTGGCTTTCGTTTTATTCCCATCCATACAGTGCAGAACATACTCCACGTGCATTTTGGTCAGCTTAGCATACTGTGCCTTTACCGCCGCCGCTGGTTTGTCCTCTTTGTTGACCCGTATATACTCCGCTGTGGATGTCATAATATCCGTCATGATCCCTAATATTTCATCAATCCGCTCGTCATACGGTTCATCATGCTTCAGCGCTACGTAGTCGATCTGCATTTTTACCAGTTCCCTGGCGCTTTCGATGGATAAGATATTGGATTCTCCGCTGTATTCTTTGTAGGTAATTTCTGTATTTGTCTCCCCGATTTTGGAGAGATCCCTCTCCGTTTTCAGGGAGAGGGGTTCCCCCATTTGGGTGGGATATCTCCCCGATTTCGGTGACACATCCCCCTGAAATCGGGGACACCCCCATCCTGGCTTCTCCGGAGCATGGTTTTCCTGTGTTTCTGGATACGTCAACCTTTCCAGTACGTCAACGTCCAGGCTTAAGAACAGGACATTAGGGATCAGGCGGCCCCCTTTTTCAATCGTTCGGAATACCCTCTGTATCACACCAAGCTTTTCCAGTTCTATCACCGCATTGGTGACATCCCGTTTGGTTAAGCCGAATTGTTCAGAAAACTGCTGGTAACTGCGCTGCAGCATATCCGCATGGAAACGCTTGCGGAACCCAATCAACTGGCCGCTTGCCTCGTCCCTTACCTCAATGGGGCGGTACCAGTAAACAATATCAGCCAAAATAATGATCGCATTTAGGTTCGGCTTGCCTGTCTCCTTGCGGATTGTCTGGTACCAGGCTACCGGGATGATGTTTCCGGTAATCTGCAGCTTTCCCATCCGGTCTACCGCGCTGCATCCGGTCTCAAATGCATTTTTCACAGCAGCACCTCCTGCCGTTGGTTGGACGCCTACGCTACGCGTCCTGACGCAGATACTCACATAGACGCTTCGTGAGTATTGCCTGTATTTTCATCCCCTCCCCAAAATAGTTTTGAAGTGTCTCTTCCTGATAGTCCAGGCAGAACACTGTCCCTTCCTGTTTCCATCCGGCGTCCTGTTTGATCCTGGATAGCTTATGCATTTCCAGTTCCAGACAAAAATAAACGGGATTCCCGTCTGCGTTATATCCGTCACAAACGGAGAATTCCTTATCCCTTTTGCGGGATAAGACGCCTTCCAGAAACCGGTAAAGGCGTCTTCTCTTATCCGTATCACATAAAAGAGCTATCTGTACGCTCGCTTCCTCGCACATGGGAACATAATAATACCGATCATATACATCATCCACCTGAAACAGGTTCTTTTTTACTCCTCCGTCACTTTCCAGTAAATCTATCAGGAATGATGGCGATTCCCCCAGGATAAGCGCATCTGCCCCTTTAAAGCTGCCGGACCGAAGCAACAGTTTCTCCGTCCAGACACGCATGGAGCGTTCCATTTTCTTGGCCCACTTCATTCTCTGCTCCCGCGTGTTATAAACCACATAGGCAGATATCCCGGACAGCAGCACACCACAGGCTCTGGAACCTTTAATCGCATCATTGCCGTTTTTGTATTCCAGACTTCCGTAGTACGCTTCCACCCCGCTGCTTCCAATGCCTCCACCCATTGCAGGCTTTTGGCTTTGGAAAACGCACACACCCGTCTTATAAAAAAAGACCCATACCTCGCTCATCCGATGAAGGCGCTCCCGTTTCCTCAGCTCGCTTTTTACATGGCTTGTTTCTGACGCCCCTTCAAGAAAAAACGCCGTATCCGCCTGATAGTTCTCCAGCAAATACCGTTTACCCTTAGTCCTTAATACATAGCCTCTGCATCCTCCTCCCTTCCGTACTGAAATATACTCCCGCTGCTTCAAGCTGGTAATCAATGCCGCCGCATAGGAATCGGAAGAAACGACCCTGCCTGCCAGCCTGACCGGCAGTTCTCCGGAAATTGCAATCATTATCAGCAGTAAGTCCTGCTTTTTCATAACCAAATCTCCCCTTTCGGTTGAATGCGCGCTTTTGTACCCTATACGTGGAATACCTGGGTAAGATCCCGCCTGCGTTTCTTCTCCGAAGCCGTGAAGTTACCAGCCTTTTTCTCTTCCATCCCCTATCGTATTTTCAGTCTTTGGTTTAAGGACTTTTTTCGATACCCTCCGGCTGATGAAACCTTGACAGCCACGCTGGAAAACAACACGAATCCATGACATAGATCCAAGTTCGGTCTTTCTCCGCCAATCTGGTCACATGGTAGGTATCCACATACAGGCCATTGTCTGACTGCATGAAAAAACCTGCCAATACATCCAGTACATGTTTCTCTTCCAGGTTATCATGATCCCTGACTCTTGCAAGCGGCAATGTCTTGTCATATCTATGCTCAAAACATACGGTACTCTTTTCAAATTCCGGTATGGTTCCCCCGGTTTCCGCTTGTTTCATACACCAGTGCCTGCATGCCGTATATAGGGGTTTGTACAGGTAATCGGTGTAGCTCTCTTTCCTGTGGGGAACCAAAACTGGCAGGGAAACTTTCAAAACGCCTGCGGTATACACAATTTCAATCCCATGGATCAGCACAAGATCCGATTTATAATCTTCATACTTTTCCTCATCCAATGTAACCTCCAAAGCCAGTCTCCTCAGCATTTCCGTCAGCTTTTCGCTACACTTTGAAACCTCCAGTACCATATCGCAATAATTGCTGTACTGCAGGTTCCGTTTCTGCCGGATATATGCATGAAGAAGGCCTCTGGCCTCTGCCAGCAGTTTTTCCGTCCGTCCCGTCATCTCCTGCGCCCGGTCCATCTGCGCTTTCAATTTGCCGAATACGTCCCCCTCACCCGTCAAAGCGGTAATACTCGATTTTCCCATCCTCCTTTACCGTGCAAAAACCAACCGCGTCCGGTATCTGAATGTCTGGGATATACGCAGGGTCATCCACCACAACGATATGCCCGCATCCATCAATCCGCTTTCTGGAAAACAGATGATTCACAAGGCTGACTTCCTCCTGCGAGATGTACAGGATATCGTAAATCTCACCATCCCCTACAAAAATAATACGGACCGGATATTCCTCCGCGGCAGCCAGAAAATGCTGTTCTACCTTTTTCTGCCCCATAATTCCGATCAATGCCCAGACGCTCTGCATCGTACCGTATTCCCGGACACTATAGTATTCTTCGCTGATCGCTGCCAGTTTTAATTCCTGGTTTATGCAGATCTCCCGTTCCTTTTCCAGTGCTTTTAGCGCCCGTCCGACAAACTGTTCCCTTCCGTCCTTTGCAAAATATTCATAGATCTGGCTTTTATAGAGCACGTTATATTTCTGGATTAAATCACGGAGTTCACGTTCCACGGCTCTTTGTTTGTTTTCCATCTGTTTTTGCATCCTTTCTTTCATGATTTTAAGTGTCATAAATGGCGTATTCTATACACCTTCCATGCGCCATTTATGACGGATAACAGGAAAAATACCCTGATTTTTCAATAATGCGTATTAAAAACGTCATTCTATACGTCATAAATGACGCCTCGCTTTTTACGTTTTCTCTTCCCGCCTCCTCCCATAAGCATCTGCCCCATATCTCTGCAGCCTGCTCTTTAACTCTTTAAGATCCCTCCGGTCTGTTGTGATAAGATCCTTTTCCAGTTGGCTTGCCCGAAATTCCACAATCAAATTATTGTTGGTGGTGGATATCAGGCCGCTTCCCCGTTCAAAATGGATGATCGAATTCATCTCGGTCTCAGAAAGATCCAATTCTTCCCGTATCAGCCCTGCCTCTGCATTTTCCATATTCAAAAGGATTTTCGTTTTCGAATTATTCAAAATCCCCCGTCCGAGTTTTCCTCCTTTCAGAGCAAAGAAATCAGCCAGATCCTGCGTAGCACAGACAGCGGCTCCCCCGTAAGCCCGGATGGTCTTAAAAATTTCCAGAAGGTACTCGCCTGCAAGTTCATTGGAAGCCAAAAGCTTCCATGCCTCATCCACAAAAATCGCTTTTTCCACGGTTCGATCCTCTTTTGCCTTCGACCAGACAAAGTCAAGCGCCACAAACATCCCAAGCAATAAATCCCCGGAAAGCTCTGAAATGTCCAGCACCACGTATTTGTTATTCAAGTCCACATTTGTCGTCTGATTGAAACTGGATGCAGATCCATGAACCAGTCGGTTTAAAATATTTGCCATGCGCCTGCATTCCTCTTTCCGCATCAGGACTTCCTGCAAGTCACCTAAAATCGGCATTTTCCGGTAAGCTCCTGGCTTTTCCGGATCTAACAAGCTCTGGTTGTCATGGGTAATCCCTTTTTCCTGGTAAGTGATAACCAATGCCTCATCCAGTAACTGCTTTTCTTCGTAATTCATGTCCGGAATCAACAAACTAAAGAAAATATGGAGGCTTTGAATTTTTAATGCCAGGGCAGAGCGTTCCGCTGCATGTCCGTCCAGGAGATCACTGGTTGCTGTATCCGCCGGGCGGATCTCCATAACATTGATACAGTTCGATGAGGCAGGAGAAATCTGCGCATATACGCCGCCGATATTCGTACATGCCCTGGCAAACTCATGCCCTTTATCCGGCGCGACAATAAACACCTGGATATTTTTCCGCCGCATTCTAAGCGCCATTAACTGCATGGTAAAGGTTTTCCCTGCGCCGGACGTTCCAAGGATTACCATATTCGCATTTTTATAAATCTGTGTGTTAAAGATATCCAAGATCACCAGAGAGCTGTTCGCCTTATTGACGCCCATCATAATGCCATCCTTGTCTGACATTTCATAGGAAGTAAACGGATAACAGGCTGCCACGCCGGAAGTCAGCACATTTCTCTTTGCCTTGGCATATATTTTTTTATCAAGCCCAAGTAACGGAAGGGCTGATAGGAAAGCCTGTTCTTCCCTGAAAAGGCAGCCGGCCGTTCCAATATCCTGGGAGTTTAAAAGCTTCGCCATCTCCTTTGAGCGCCATTCCACTTCCTTTTCGCTATACCCGGTTATGGTAATCAGCGTTGCCATGTAATAAATGTCTTCATTCCCAGTAAGCCCACGCCTCAGATAATATCCGGCACGGATGGATTCATTTAGGTTGTCAAAATCTCTGTTCGTGTCATAAGCGTCTTTGATCTTGGAACGGTTCAGACGGATTCTCCTGCCGATCCTCTCCAAACTCTTCGCCTTGTCCTGCCGGAAGAAAAACACATCCACATCAATCCCTTCGCCCGCATTGATCAAAAGGGAGAGCCAGCCGGCCGGTACCCTTGTCCGGTATTTCTGAGATGGGATAAACAGGTAGGTATGGTATACCCCGTCAATCACTACCGAGTTCCACTTTTTGAAATTTATCGTTTCCGGAGCAAACAGCTCAGTCACCGGAATTTTGGCGATGCTTTCCTTCCCGTTTTCTCTTAGATAGTAGTCTCTTACCTTCCGGATCCGGTCCTCAAGGCTCTCTTTTGTACTGGTTTTCCGGTTCAAGATCTGGTAAAACGTCTCAACCAGGAACCTGGTCTCATTTTCATGTTCCAATACAACGTTCCCGCACAAAGCAAGGTATTTTTTTGCCGTCTGGACAGTGGATTTCATATACAGGTATACATCCCGCTCCTCTGGGTTTTTCCTGCCGTTCTGAGATTGATATTCAAAAACCAGGAAAAACCGCCTGGTAATCGCTTCTTTTGTACCAAGCGTCCGGAGCAGCTCTATATAATCCTCCTGGAGCATTCTGCACCGCTCATCCTTTTCCTGACTGGCTTCTTCCCGGATTTTTTGGATATAGTCCTCGATTTCCGCTTTTTTCGATACGACCTTGATCTGGAACTTTTGGGGTGCAATTTTCAGGTAACTCATATAGGAAAAGATGATATTCCGCTGGTCTGAGGACCTTAACAGAAAGTTGATCGGAAGGACTTCGATCAATTTAACGTAACGGTTGTCTGTCGTTAAAATGATCCCATTTTTCACCTGCTTGACTGGAAGATATGAGGCTGCCCAGGTAACCGGAAGATAATCCTGGTTTCCTTCACTTCTTTCTTTTTCTTCTTTTGTCCTCTCCGCCGGCCTTTGTACCTGCATTTTCTGTTCTTCTATATGGCTGCCAGAGCTTTGAAGCAACTCCTTTTTCAGAATCCGTTCCTCGTTCTCCTGCTCCCGCAATTTCCTGGCTTCTTTTCTCTCATCCTCCCTGCGGTTCCTGGCTTCTTCCTTCCTCCTTTCCCCATACTGCCTGCGTTCTTCACGGCGTTTCTCCTTTGCCTCCCTCTGTGCTGCCTTTTCCGCCTTTTTCGCCTCTTTCAGCTTCTGTTTGAGTTCCTGTACCTCGTTTCCTACGTCCGCCGCCTCCTTTCCTCTTTTTCTGTTCCTCCTTCTGCTGTTTTTTCTGGCGCTTTAGGATCCTTCTGTTTCGTTTCAGCCGGTACTGGCTATTCGGCACAGTAATCACCCTGCGCCTTACAACATAGGAAAAACACTGAAAAACAAAGGATGTAAGGCTTTCCCCCTGCACGCCGACCACCGCCAAGATCGTAACGGGCAGGATCACAATAATCCCGGCATAAATTTTTCCTTTTGCACTGATATCCACCGCCATCAGAATCTGCAGCAGCAAAAGAGCCAGGACTGCTGCCTCCACAGCATTCCTGGCTTCCAGCCTTCCGGAAAGGATTGTCCCTTCCTTAGCAAAATTTGGCGGTATGGTGTAGACATCTACATGCTCTTTCTGTGCCATGTCATACCTCCAGACTCTCAGCTATATTTTTTCCTTTTTTTCCTTAGCAGCAAAATCCCGGCCAGACATAAGCCTCCAATGCTGCCGCATATTGCCGCCATCCTTTTTGCCCCCATCTTTCTCCTGACACCTCCCTTCTCTTCTTCCATTTGCTCTGTCTTTAAAGCATGGTTTCCTTTTTCAGGAACCTCCTCCGACGCTTGTTCTATCTGTTCGCCCGTTGTCTCTGCTTCTTTTGTCACCTGGTCCATCACCTGGATTTTTAATACCTGCGCTCCCTTTTCCGAAAGATGCACAATAGAATCCGGAAACTGTGTCACATAGGAATGTATCTCATCCCTGGCCTCAGCTTTTATAACTCTGTAGTCCCCACTGTTAACAGGGATGTTCAATCCATAAAAATTATCTCGCCGCAATTCCACGGTTCGTTGGATTCCACCGCTTCCTTCTACCAAGACTGTAACGGTACCGGAAAATCCGTCAAACAGTTCTGCCCGTATTGCCAGGGTCGCCGGCACAAGTTCGGTCCCGGTATAGTTCTCTCCCATATCCATGGTGTCCGGGTTTTCTGTCTTTTGGATCACGCTTCCATCTTCTCCAAACTGGACATATCTGCCGGCTGGATTTACCATGTCATAAGCCCATCCTCCCGTAATCTGTGTCCCATCCTCCTGGTAGCCAAACCCATTCTGCCAAGAGGCGATCTCCGGTAGTTTGCCTTGATTCTCAGCACACACCGGATCTGCTTTTAAAATCCCTATTGCAAGCGTCATCCCGAACACCATTCCTCTTGCAAAACGCATACGCTCCTCCTATTTTCCAATAATCCAGAAAGCACCCTCACTTAAATCGCGCCCATACGATGTGATCGTCTCCAGGCTGTATACTTGCCCACTCCGCTCACGGCTTGCGCAGTCGGCTATGGTGATGCCGCCATCCTCAGTTACCCCGGTCAGAACAATGAAATGTCCGCTGCCGCTGCCAGTAATGGTATATGCTTCACAAATTTCGACTACCATTTTCCCTTCTTTCAATGATTGGACTACATACCCCATCCGGTCTTTCCCTACCCGTTCGCAGGTAAGGCCCCAATGATAAGCCGCATTTGTCGGAAAAGAATGTGCTGTTCCTACTCCGCTCACATATTCCCCATTTGCAATCGAATACTCACAAGTCATCTGGGGAGTTACGTTTTGCCCGGTTAAGGTCGATATGACAATCGCCATGGAAGTGGGACCGCAGCCGGCACCCCCGATGGTGCTTGTCCCATAAGGCATATTAGCCCATGGCTCCTCACCCTGATTATAGTACACAACCCGTTTCTGGCAGTTTTCTACCGTATCATAGGTAATAATGTCTCCGGAGGCATCAATGTTGTCCATATAGATGCCTCCCGAACTTGTCCCTCCCGTTACAAAATCTGTCCAGTGAAACAATGAGAAAAACGCGTTTTTCAGCGCGTCCACTCCATTTTGCAGCACTTCCAATACATCCAGCACCAGGTTAAAAAGCCCCTCATTGGTGACAAACTTATACTCATATCCGCCTCCCACATTTGTAAGCTGGGCATTCAGTATAAGGGCAAGGGTATATTCTACTTTCTGCGCTTTTTCTGTCCTGGTTTCTTCCCATACATCGGCGCCTTCTGCGAGCAGCTGATCGTAGAGGGTTTTCTCTATCTCTTGCCTGCCTTCTTCTGTCTGCCTGCAGTAGACGGTCTTTGTCACCTCAGCTTCCCTTTCATCGGTCACGGACCAACTAAAAAAACTGCCAATCTCATTTTCCACTGTATCTTTCAAAATGGTGTAGGATTCTTGAAGTTTGGGGTCTGCCGCGTTGGTTTCATCCGATGTTTCCGGAACCGTCTGTCTCTCCTGGATCTGCACATATCCCAGTACATTTTTCACATACGCCTGCGTTTCCGGGTAGGGAGGGATCTGATATCCATACTCCACCACTGCATTTGGACCAGCATTATAAGCAGCGATTGCAAGTTCAAGACCATTTGGATATGATTTAAACTGTTCAATGTTCTGCGCAATATATTTCGCTCCGCCCATAATATTCTGGTACGGATCATACGGGTCGGATACTCCAAGCCCTGCCGCCGTTGCAGGCATCAGCTGCATAAGCCCTATAGCCCCGGCCCCGGATACTACATTCGGCTGGAAGCTGGATTCCACGAATGCCATGGCTTTTAAAAGCGCAACCGGGACATTATAAGTCCTTCCTGCCTCCTCAAAGTACGCATCATAGGGGCTACTAAGGTCCGTGGACATAACAAGACCCAGGCTGTTTTCATACCCAAGGAAGGAATAGATCGTGCCGTTGTCGCTTTTTTCTGCCATCAGCACCGCCAGATAATATCCCATGTTTCCTTTCAGCTTTGTTTCATATTCGTCTATCACCACAAGCTCATACCCGCCATAATGTTCTGCATGGTCTGCCTGAATCTCCTGCAGCTTCCTGTCCCGTTCCTGCTCAATCACCTCTTTGATCCCTGCCGCATACTGTTCATTCCCAAGGATTTCTTCTACCCGTGTCCTAAGATTAGAAAGCTGCGCAGATTGCGCCTCATTCGCATAGGAGTCCGCGTTCGCAAAACCAAGGTAGCTCAAAATAATCCCGATCATATTGGCAATAATGAACATCCACATCCACAGAAACAGAAAAATTGCCGCGATTACCTTCCAAAATGTTTTACTGGTGACAATCGTACCTATAACTGCTCCCAGTGGTCCTGCCAATGCCGTTCCGGTTGCCGCCCCCGCTGCGGCTGCCCCGCTTTTTGCAGCCGCCGCTGCCGCATAGGCTGCCTGGGATGTGTGCGCTATATGATCGGTTCCTTCCTCCAGCGGTGAAGCATCCCTTTGTTCATCCTGCATCTGCTCACCTCCTTAATAGGGAGGCCTGCCGTCCACAGGACGATTTCCCTTTCTGCCCTGCTGCCTGCGTTTTAGTTCTTCTCTTGATCTCGGTACTTCCCATGAGGAGCGGGAGGTTGTATGATCCGCTTGCCCCTCATCTCTGCCTGAAGGAATCGGCGCGGCAGGTTCCAGATGATCCATCTGGCCTTCTGCATCAGCATGTGACATCTCCTCATTATCAAAATCTTCTAAGGACGTGTCGAAATCTTCCATCTCTTCCTTTATCGTAGGATCATACTCACCTGCATGTCCCATTGAGTTTGAATGATTCTGGAGATTTCCGATACCAGCCTCCCATCCTTCCTGCCCGTCAGTATGGAGAGCTGATCGATCCTGGGTATCTCCCATATGGTTTTCCTGTCCCTGGGTCTCATCCGCCTCACCCTCAGCATATGCGCCACCTTCTGTCATCCCTAGTCCAGCCAGGGTAGTTGCATCGGCCTGTCCCGGCATCCTGTCTGGTTCGTTAAATGTTCCGCTTCCTGCCTCTTGTTTTTCATCGCTGTAATTACCTATCCCGTCGGTGTCAAAATCGCCTCCTATTTCATCAATGATCCCTCCTGTCCCGTCAAATGTTCCTGCCGAAGCCATATGGCTCCCCGGCGTTTTCTGCCCCTGACTTTCAAGGCCTACATTTCCGAAAGAATCTCCAGCACTTCCATGAGATACCTCCTCTGCTTTCAAGCCGTTTTCCATCTCAATACTACTGCCTTCCAGTTCCATGATGCTATCCTCTTCAGTATCTGAAAAGTCCTCTTCCACCGGATAATCGCCCAGTTCGCCAATTACGCCGCTCTCACTGCTTCCAGCATCAGTGCCCCATACTCCTGTCTGTCCTTCTCCCAAAATCCGAATATCATTTTGTGAAGTTCCCTCTCCATCCAGACTGGCTCCTGCTCCATTCGCGCCCTCTGGATAACCGGAGATTCCGGCCACATCCATTGACATGAATGCCTGCGCGCCTTCCATCGTCTGGTTTCCAGCCGTTTCCTGTCCTGTTTCTGGAACATACCCATTTTCGAATCCGGCATTCCTCGATGCTTCCGTTTCTCCATTGTCGGTCCGGCTAAGCGGATTGCTCCCAGCATCACTGGTCACTCCCGAAGACATAATTCCAAGTTCTTCAAATACACCCCCGGTTCCATTTTTCTCTCCATCCGTCGAATAACCTGTATTCAGACTGTCTGTGCTGGCATGATCCTGGCTGAAATCTTCATTCTCTGGCATATCTGACAAATCCATAGAAGCAGAAGTTTCCTCCCTCATAGGAATCGGCCCGGCAAAGCTCTCCGGCATACTGCTCCCACCTGCCGGACCAGAGGGATCTCTTCCCCCGTCCCCGGAGGTTGCGTTTCCGCTTCCTTCTCCTCCGTTACCCGAACTAAAACGTGAAAAGATACGGCTGGCTGCCATCACCAGTCCCATAGCCCCTAAGCCCGCAGAAGGACGCCCAAGATTCACGCCCAGGGAAGCCAAATAACTGTCCAGCTTAAAGGTAATTTTACAAAAGCCAACAAGGCAGAGGGTGGCTGCAAAAAACTTTGAAAATCCGTAACTGCTTGCCATCATATTTCCATAACCGGAAAGAAACATTTTCATACACCACGCATTTAAAATTATCAGCACCACCTGCCCTCCAAACATTTTTGCCCAGGAGGCCAGAATATTATTGGTTGCCTTTGATCCTCCGGTAGAAAAGGCTAAAGGGGCTGTATAAGAGAATACTCCCAATAAAACATACCTCTCTGCAATCACGAACAGCATTTTAAAGTAGTTCCAAGCCACAACGAACTGCATAATCAACATCAGTATAGCAATGCTCAGGCTTCCGATCCCCAATGTTTCAGTAACCCCCTCCAAAGCCGATACATAGCCTGAAAAGCTCTCCACCTTGATTTCAGTGCCCGCCACCCATTGGTAGGGTGTTCCAGCGATTCTCAAAATATAATCCACGACTGGTTTGGCCGCAACAAGAAAAAACAGGGAGATTGCCGACCGTATCACCAGTTCTATCGGCTCCTCACCATTTACGCTTTTCCCAAACATGGATTTGAACAACTGCCAGACCAGGATCAACAGCAGCAGGGCAATTCCCATTGGCACAATAACATTGTTATAAAGGACAGTAACAATAGAAAACAGCTCCTCAAACAGTGACAGGTCACAGGACAGTAACTCCGTAAACATATCGGTTACCAGTTCCATCATATCCACAATGAATTGCGAACAGATTTCCCTGATCCCGTCAATCAGTAGCTCTAATAGCCAACCCATGTGCTACCCTTACAGGATCCCCTCCTTTCCAATGCCGGGAGAGCGCCGGCATTTGATTCTTCTTGTGGATTACGTCGCAGTAAACATGCTCTTTGGAATGAGTTTCTCTAAATACGCTACGATAGCGCCCAAGGTCATCAGGGCTGCCCAGCAAATCACGATTCGTTTGAGCCAGGCCCGGGACTCATCTACCGTTCTGCCTGATTTAGAGAAATTCATCAGAAACAAGCATACCGCTGCACATACTACTGCTGCCACTGTAGCAATTCCGGCAACATCCGTGTAGACAGTTTGCATAGCATTTTTAGCAGTTCCAAAAATATCCGTTGCAAAGACCGGCATCCCTGTCATGGCAAACGCAGTAACCGATAAAAAGGCGACAAACGCAATTCGGGGAGCCAGAACAAGCCTCTGGTTCCCCGACATAGGATTTTTCTTTCCTGACTGTTTTGGTTTGACCTTTCCCGCCAATCACATCCCTCCTTTCAAACTTAAAATTTGCCATAAAAAAAGACAACCGCCTCGGTTGCCTCACCCGTAAAATCCTGTGGCTCTCCACATGCGTCTTGCACATGCACAAAACTTTACTTTATCATTGTATAAAGTTTAAAATCATCTGTCAATATCAGAACAATCGCAATGCAGACGCATTTTAATCGCATTTTGTTCCCTGACTCGAAAATCCTACTGCATGTTGAACCATTTTTACAAAAGAATGTTCGAAATTTGCGTCTTCCTCTTTCTTCCGCTTTTTGGGTCCTTTCAAATGGTTTTTCCCGGAAGCCTGCCTTGCTTTCCTGGCAAAATGACGCTCCATTAGCATTCTTTCGATATTTTCATTGGTATACCATTTCCCTGACTGATGGATCGCATATGCCTTTTTCCCCAGGGCCATTGCAGCCACGCCATAATCCTGTGTTACCACAATATCCCCCTCCCGGCACAGGTTAATCAAGGCATAATCCACTGCATCAGCTCCAGCCCCCACCACTTTTACGGTACTATAGGCAGATTCCAATACATGGTTTGTGTCACAAAGAAGCGTAACCGGAAGGCGATATTTTTCTGCGACGCTCTCCACGATTTTTATAACCGGACAGGCATCGGCATCTACAAAGATCCGTGCATGACGCTCATTTTCCAACTCCATATTTTTTCACTTCCAACTGATAGATATTCTCTGTGCGTTCATCAAACAGCACCCACATCACAATGTCCAGCTGATCCGGATGCTCCTTTAAAAAATCCGTTACCGTCCTTACCGCGATCTGTGCGGCAAGCTGGACAGGGAAATGGTAAACTCCAGTGGAAATAGATGGGAAAGCAATCGACCGTATCCCATGCTCTACAGCAACTGACAGGGAATTCCGATAGCAGTCTGCTAAAAGTTTTTCCTCTCCATGATCTCCACCGCGCCATACCGGGCCTACTGTGTGGATCACGTATTTGCATGGAAGCTTATAAGCACCTGTTATTTTCGCTTCCCCCGTTTTACATCCATTCAGCGTCCTGCATTCCTCCAGCAGCTGTTTCCCTGCAGCGCGGTGAATGGCTCCGTCAACGCCTCCCCCTCCAAGCAGGCTGGTGTTCGCCGCATTTACAATCGCAGTCACGGTATCAATTTTGGTTATGTCCCCTCTCACTGCCAGTAACATCAACATCCTCCTTTTCCATATCCTAGACGATCTCCGGATTCTTACCCAGCTTAGTGGAGCCTTTCCTCTACTAATTCATAGCTCCTGTCCAAAAAATCCAGAACCGTTGCTTCGCTGACCGATCCATCAAGCGGAATGGAAACCCAATTTCCGTCTTCCGCGTTCCGATCAGGCAGCAATCCCTGGATTTTTACCAAAGAACCCATAACAGCCGGATCATACTGCACTTCCAGGATTTCGTTTTCCCCGTAATCTTCCCTTTTAAGCACCGCATAACACTCTTTTGATGTGCTCATCCGCAGCGCCACATAGGCCGGATGGTGTTCCCACAGATATTCCGGAACCGTCCCATATACTTTTTTTACATATTGAAATATATCTTGCCGTTCCAACGCCGTTCCTCCTATCGTACCTTACAGTCAGAGCTAAAATACATATCACAGGAATCACAGGAAAAGATATCTTTCCCATCCTCCGATGCCGTCATGGACACAACCCCCCCCCGCAAAATGGGCAGACTGTGGTTTCTCCGGCCCGCAGCCGATCCATCAGCTTAATGAACCCCTGGGCGTCCCTCTTTTGATTGCACTGTTCCACCCAGTCACTCCCCAGGGCTCTTTTTAGCTTACCGTCAATGAGAAACACTTCTGTCCCCTCTGTGATCTCCTCTCGGTACAAAGCTGCGTCCTCTGTCTCAATGACACGCTCTTTTCCACTTTCCGAGCATAGCCTTACCTGAACCATATCCGTCTGTCCTTCCGCCCGTTCTTCGCATCCATAGTCCCTTTCGAAGATCTCAATAACCTTATATTTTTCCTGCATAGTCCCTCTCCTTAAATCAGAATCCCCTGCAGATGGTCGCATTCATGCTGGATGATCTGAGCGATCCAGCCACTGTAATCCTGCCGCTGCTTTTTCAAGTGAATATCCTGATATTCTACTGTAATCTGCCGGTATCTTTTGCATTTCCTTGTCCCCTCCAGGGAAAGGCAGCCTTCCTCTGTCTCATAGGGGCCTGCATGTTTTACGATCCTCGGATTATACATCAGTACTTCCGCAAATCCCATCTGGACTGCGATTATATTTTTCCGGACACCGATCATATTAGCTGCCATGCCAACGCAATCCTCTTTATGTGCTCTTAATGTGTCCAGCAAATCCAATGCTGTCTGCTGGTCCGCTTCTGTCGCCGGCTCTGATTTCTGTCCGAGGAACCAGACGTCATTTACAATCTGCCTTACCATATCCCTATCATCCTTCACATATCACAGGCAATAGGTCAACCTGCATCATCTTGTCGTTCCTACCTTCTTCTCCCAAATACAAAATAGCGATGGGGCAGCTATGCCGCCCTTCATAAAGTATTCTTAATGTTGTACCATTTCCAATACATTGTTTTCTTCCAAGATCTTCTCTACCTGCTTCACGGATAGACCCATTTTCCCGGCAATTTCTTCCGGCGTCATTCCGTCCTCATAGCGAGCCAGAATTTTCCCATTCACTATGCCTTCTTTTATTCCTTCTTTTATTCCTTTTTTATGCCTTCTTTTTCTAATTCTTCCAACGCTCTGCACATATTCATCCTGCCTCCTAAACGCAGAATAAAGAAAACATTGGGGCAGCTGCGCCGCCCATTAAAATTTAGATGATTTACACCATTGCCAATACTTTGTTTTCTTCCAATACCTTTTCCACCTGCTCCACAGACAGACCCATTTTTTCTGCAATTTTCTCCGGCTTCATTCCATCCTCATAGCGAGCCAGAATTTTCCCATTCACTATGCCTTTTTTTATACCTTCTTTCTCTAATTCTTCCAACGCTCTGCACATATTCATCCTGCCTCCTAAACGCAGAATAAAGAAAACATTGGGGCAGCAATGCCGCCCCAATAAATTAGATAATTTACACCATTGCCAATACTTTGTTTTCTTCCAATACCTTTTCTACCTGCTCCACAGGCAGACCCATTTTTTCTGCAATTTCTTCCGGCGTCATTCCGTCCTCATAGCGGGCCAGAATTTTCCCATTCACTATGCCTTCTTTTATTCCTTCTTTTATTCCTTTTTTTATGCCTTCTTTTTCTAATTCTTCCAACGCTCTGCACATATTCATCCTGCCTCCTTTTCTTTCCAAGGCTTGATCAACAAGTTTCGGCGAGTCGGTGATCGCCCCGATTACAAGTCCAAGCTCCGAATCAATTTCCTTGCTCTGATATACGTTTGCAATCTCTTCGTAATTCTTCTTATAGATATTCCGGCATATTTCAAAAACGGTTTGTACATCCGTATTATGGAACTGGAGCTGTTCGCTGTCCCTTACCTGGATGAGATTCATTTTGTAATCGTTGACCACTGGCTTCAGCTCTTCTGGAATCTTCAGCATATCCATCAAGGAGAATGGGCCATCCCACTCACGCTCCCCATAGTATACGCAAAGCGTCACCATAGGATGCAGGCGGTCCTCCCTGCGGAACCCGGAAAGGAATTCCTCCGAACCGTCCCAGTGCCCTTCCTCTTTATTCCGTTTCGCAACTTCCTGGTACTCCTTCAGATACCCAAAGGCATCTCCCACCATAAGCCGCAAAGGCATTCCAAAATGCACATGCTGCTGGTTCTCCAAGCCAAGTATTACAAATTCAACACCGTTTGAGCTCTTCTTGATCACATCCAATATTTTCTGGACGGTTTCCATATGGCTGCCCAATTTCAGAATAGAGGAAATGTCGGTATCGGATTCCTCTAATTCTTCCGGACGGATTATATTTTTGCCCTGAAACAAGGCTGCGTTAAATAAATCAGCAAACCGCGCATTATCCCGCCAGAACTCTTTCAATACCGTATCTGCTTTTATTTTATTTTTTGCGGCCGTAGTTATCACCTCTACCTTCTCTGGTATACATCAACTATAACATATTTTTTGTTCATGTTCCAGCATATTCTTGTTTCCGCTGTTCCTCCCTTTTCCAGAAAATCTATGCTGCCAGTACCATTTCTGCTTCTTCCACATCGTTATAGGCAATACAGTAACACAATTCCTTCGTCTCAAATTTAATATATTTCTCAGTTTGTTCCAGGACACGCAGCACTCTCCCGGTGACTTTTAATACACCGTTCTGAAAATAGCGAGCCCTCTCCCCTACATCTAAAGGAAGTATTACATTACCATACGTCCAAATGACCCGTTTCTTCTTCAATTCGCTTCCTCCTTTCATTTTTCGTCTCTACGATATCCTCTTGCCTTCCCTCCTTTCCCAAAAGATGCTCGGACACAAAAAAAGCACTGACTATTCCTTCAAATAATCAGTGCCTTTCTGCAAATAGGATATAACGGCAGACTCCTGCCCAAAGTCAGCTTCCGGACTATACCGGAACTAAAATTTTCTGCTCTGCAGCAGAAGAATACCTGTTATATTTTAATAATAGCTCTATATTTTGTGTCTGTCAATCTTATCTGTACAATATATAGATTATCTCTTTTCTTTGTAAGGAAATTTCTTTACACAAAGAATCAGAACGCACACAAACTCCTGATAGAGATCCTCATCCAAAACATTGTCTATCTTGGCATACTTAATCATCAGAGGGCGGTACATCTCGATAAGCGCCAGCATTGCTTTTTGGTCAGAGTTTCTCGCTTTTAAAAACAGTTCTTCAAATTCCATTCTTCCTGCCTCCTGCTATCATATTTCTGATTTTTTTGATTGCGTTATAATATGTATTCTCTGCCTTCTTCGGTTCGAGTCCCAGCATCTTCCCAATCTCCTCAAAGGATTTCATATAAAAAATGCGCAGAACCATAATCTCCTTTTGCTGCCGTTTCAAACTTGCAAACGCATGGTACAGAGAAGAATTTTCAATCTGATCCAGCAATAAGCGGATCTCCACAATCCCCTGCTCCAAACGGTCCGATAACTCAACAGCATGTCTTAGGACATCCTGAGCCTCCTCATCTTCCGCATCTTCTCCTTCAAACACCGGGAATTCGTTGCTTTTGATTTTCGATCTTTTTACCAGGTACTCCTGGCGTGCATGTTTAATTGATACTTTCAAGTAAGCGCTGAACTGCGCTACCAAATCTTTATCGTCACTATACATTCCGTATACTCCTTTTTCAGAATTTTTTGCTCTATTGGGTTGCAAAAAATCCAAAAAAGGAGGCGGCCTCGGTCTGTATGTTCTGCACTTATTTTGTCGATACGCACTCGGCATTTTCTGACCGGATACGCAGAAATACTGCATAATCCGACAGGCAAAAAAATAGACTGTCGGGATTAAATCCTGACAGTCTACATAAAACGATTTTTTTCTCTTCTTGCCTGCAATACGAATGCTTTATCAGCCCCTAAACTCCCGGAATGAGCTACCCTGGAGCAGGCTAGATATACTTATTCAGTCACAAACCGGGAATTATTTATTCCGGTTTTCAAAAAATAAAACCAGCTTTTTTATCTTACCACCTCCAAATCTCCAAAATCTTACTTTTCTCATGTATTTTTAACATAAATCGGAAAAAATCTCTTTAAATTTCTTCTTCCTTTCCCCTTCTTTTTAGGAAATTCTCAATATCTCCATCAAAAGACAGCATCTCTTCAACCGCAAGTGTTTCAATCTTCTCAAAATCACAATCGATTTGTTCTGAAGACCTCTCCTTCTCTTTTTCCTTCTCAATAAACTCTGTCAGTTTTTCTTCCGGGATGCCTTCTCGGTATCGGTATCCACATACCGCGCAGATTCTGTCGCTCTTAGGAATCCGAGTACCGCATTCTGGGCAAACCTTCTCTTTCAACCGCTGAAATAAATTTGCCGTGGCATATACCAAGATCCCCACTGTTCCTACCGCAACAACAGCAGTGCCGGCCATTGTATTTACAGACAGACCTATGATTCCAATAAGTTGTACCGTGCTAATTCCATATAAAAATGGTATCTGCTTATTCTTCAAAGTGCTTCCTCCTCCCCAAGCGCAGCAAACATCTGGTAGTTTTTCCTCATTAAAGAAATTTCCGCCTCATCTGCCGAATAATTTTCTGCTCCAACTGTCACAAGATGTTCCTCCACCTCCTTCCCCTGTACCGCTTTTCCTTCCTCCTGCTTCTCCGGTTCTTCTTTTTCCTGCATTCCCCAATAAGCCAGAAATGCCTTAACGATGTATCTTGTTTTTTTCCTTCCGCATGTATTCAGAAAATCGCAGACTTTACGATGGTCTTTATCCGTGTCGTCAAATCTCAGATTAAATCGGTACGGGTCCTGCTTACTCATTTAGACTCCTCCCATTCCTGTTTTTCTGCCAGATACTGCAATCTGTACCCCTTCGCATTTGCCCTGACATCATTGATAATAAAATACGCTCCCTGGTATTTTTTCCAAACTTCCTGTATGGTTTTGTTCAGCAGGATGGCCCCGCCTCCGGCAAATACAGTCTGCGTTGTTCCAAAATCAATGCCGATTTCACGGAAGATCCCAAGCAGCTCTGATACATACCGCATTGTAATTTCTTTGACCCGCTCAACCACTTGTACCTCAAATCTCACATCCTCGCCGGAAAGGATATCATCCACATCTGCCTCTTCCAGCAAAAGTCCAAACCTTTGCCGGATGCCAGCCCGAACGCTCCGGTATAGTTTGATAACCCCTTCTTCCATGGAATCCACATAAGTTCTTTCCAGCTGACCGAACCGGAGGATCATGTAGTCCACCGTAAAACCGCCAATGTCAATTACCAAAACTTTCGGATATCTGGATAACTGCTGCCGGCCCGCTACCAGACAGTAAGCCGCATATGCCTGTATATACACTCTGACTTCTGTGAACGTAATTTTATAAGGTGTATTCATGTACATATAGTCGATAATCCTGCCTTGCTGAAAATATTCCTTGAAAGCCCTGCGGTGTTTCCCATAATGAGCAGGCGGGAGCCCAACCAGAAGCTCTACCTCAATCAGCCCATTGGCAATCCTTTCTTCCTGCCCTTTCGTGCGCTCCAATTCCTTTGCAACTGCAAAAAGTGTCAGAATAAAATACCGTTCATCTTCTGTTTTATCTTCCAGGTAAGAAGGACGTCTACTGGTAATCCTGTAATAATTTTCTTTGTACAGAATCACCTCTTCCCGCTCCCCTGGCATCTGGTCCAAGATCTCCACTCCCGCATCAAATTCCAGATTTTCCGTCTTTATCATCTTGTTCCCCGTGTCTACCGAAATAATCATTGTCAAGTCCCCTTTCCGGCTTACGCCCTGATTTATGCGCCATGTATGCGCCTTTACAAATTCACTATAGTTTTTTTGAAAAATCTGTGTCAACAGTATCAAAAAAATTATTCTGGTTTATATGTATCCTGAAACTGCTTTAAAAGCTCCCTGCTCTCCCCTTCATACCCCCATAAGATACCGCTTACCGCCTCAAATGCCTGTTCCCTCCAACGGAAATAGGTGGCCCTGTGTATCCGCGAAAGCTTTGGAAAATGCGGCTCCAGCTTGTCTAAAATTTCTTCAACATTTTCCGCTTTATATGCGGACATATAGGTGTAATACAAAACCCAGTAGTAACGCTCCCCATTGGGATGGAATTTCCGCATAAGCTCTACCGCTTCGTCAATCATCTTCAGAAACTTATTTGAACGGTTGATTGCTTCGATCCGTTCTCGTTCTCCTGCCAAGTCCTGGTTAATATCCATTCCTGACTGATAAATGCTGTCCAGGAAAGAATCCACATCCATACCGTACTCTATTTCGAAGCGGTGTCTTACCTGGTTAATTTTGATCTGCATCCGCCAATTTACAGAACGGTAGATCTTAAACAATGCAACAATATCATGGTAGGATGCGTTTTCTTCCCCTCTGAATTCTTCTGTTATGACTCCTGATTTTCCCATTCACATCCTACTTCCTTTCCATCATTGCAATTTGATTCGCCCTTTTCACGGAATAACCGTTCCATAAGTTCATCTTCCCGCTTTCCCTGAACGATACAGCAGTACAGTACAAACTGAATTCCAAAAACAATGACCAGAATCCCTATTTTTACCATGTGACATGCCTCCTACGGTATTTTATTGAGATAGGACAGAAATATCCTTCACAAAGATGAAGGATATTTTGTCAAGTCTCTGTAAAAGACATGGAAAAAGCAGCCTCTGATTTTCAGAAGCTGCGAGCTGTTGATCATTTTTATATCTGTACTTCCCTTGGCAGGACGTCATCCCGGAATCCCCTGAAAACCGGCTGCCTCAAAACATCTTTTGTGTTTGGCATATATTCAATTCTGCAGACATGGGTTGGAGCCACCCATACCGCTTCCTCATTTCCCATCGGCAGTATGTGAAAGGGCCGGATCCCCGTAACGGTAAGCTGCCTGATCACTTCTTTCGTTACGCCTGAAGTAACATGCCCTTTATATACCAGCGTATGCTCCCTGCATTTCGCGAGAATCAGACTGTATGTGCGCCGTCCTTTCTGGATATACCCAGCGACCACAAACTCCTCATCGGCCATCCTCTTAAATTTCACCCAGTCTTTTGTCCGTCTCCCCATGTAGTATAGGCTCTCTTTTCTCTTTGCCACTATGCCTTCCAGCTTACGAGCCGCAGCAGCCTGATAGAATGCTTTACCCTTCCCTTCGACAAAACGTGAAACCGCAATTCGACTGTTTTCTTTCACGTTATCCAGAAGCTGGTTCTTTCGCTCCATCAAAGGCATCCAATTAAGCTCCTGCCGATCCAGATACAGGCAGTCAAAAGCCACGAAGGAAGCCGGGCAACGGGACGCTTCCATGTGGATCTTAAAGCGGTCCGTAAGCAGGGTCCTTTTCTGAAGCCTGTAAAAATCAGGCACCCCGTTTACTAAAACCACGACTTCCCCATCCAGGATGCAGGTTGCTGAAACCGCCTGATGCAGCTCCCCCAGCTCCGGGAATTTATCCAGCATCTTCATATTCCGCTTATTCCGCAAATCTACTTTTCCAGGCTCTATATAAGCAAGACAGCGAAACCCGTCCATTTTCAGCTCATAAATATAGTCTGGATCATCAAATGCCTGGCACTGGCTGGCAATCAGCATGGGGCTAGCGCCTCGCGAAGAAAACAGATCCATTATGCAGTCCCTGTCAGCCGTTTCTGGCTGCGCTGATCCTTTTTTTCTGACAGTTCAAGGCTCTTTTTCAGCGCCTCCATCAAGTCAATAACATTGGAAGAGGCGGCAGTGTCTACTGCTACAATATCCTGTCCCTGGATTTTTTTCATAATGGCTTCCCTCAGCCTTGCCTGGTATTCATCCTGGTATTCCTCTGCCACAAATGGCTTTGTCATATTTTCTATCAGCATTTTCGCCATATTCAGTTCATTTTCATCCAGCTTCATCTTTGGCACGGTCTTAGGCATTGCCGCAATCTCATCATAATAAAATAGCGTCTTAACAATAATCCCTTCTCTCGTCGGATACAGAACAAGCAATTTTTCATTGGTTCCCATAACCGTTTTCGCAATCGCCACTTTCTTTTGGGACAGAAGCGCCTGACGTAGCAGTTCATATGCTTTTTCTGCCCCGGTATCCGGAACCGCATAATAATCCTTTTCATAATAGATCATATTAACTTCTGCCATCCTGGCAAACTGGATAATGTGGATTGTCTTGTCTTTCTTTGTTTTGATCTTTTCCAAATCTTCATCTGTCATTACCACATATTTCCCTTTTTCATACTCGTATCCCTTGATAATATCAGCGTTGGTCACTTCTTTCCCGCAATGGCTGCAGTACTTCTTATATTTGATCCGGGCTTTGCTCTCCTTATCCAGCTAGTTAAAATGGATGTCATTATCAACTGTCGCCTTATACATTCCTATGGGAATCAGCACCAGGCCCATAGAGATACTCCCTTTGTGAGCAACTGCCATAACCGTCACCTCAATCCTTTTTGAAAATAGCATTTGCTCTATCGGAAGTTTTATGCATGGTGATAATAATTTCTTTTTGTTCTATGTAAGTATCGCCCTTGCAAAGCCTGTCCGGATAAATGGTATGAGTTCGACGGCGCTGAAGTATGTTGGATAATACTTAATTATCCTTCTTATTACACATTTGCAAATGGAGGAATAGATATTGGATGCTATTGATTTCTTTAAGGAAACAGGTGAAGTGTTTACTGTATATGTTGTGGATCGTCAGTTTTCCATTGGCAGAGGCCTGGAATACTTCAAATCATTTAAAGGTAAACCAAATTATATAGATACGAATGAAATAGCCCATAAAAGGATTTCTTCGGTTATGCAATGGATTCAGAAAAAAATTCCTCCGATCGCTCAGTTAATTGATATATGTTTTGGTAGTCTTCTTCCAGTAAACGTAGTTGATACGGTTACTGCACTAAATAAATTATTTGGCACGGAACAGCATCAAGCCGCTGGCCCAGATGTAATTGATCCGATAATTATTCAAGAAGGAAAAGTTTTAACAAAATATTTGAATGAAATAATTTCACTATATAAGGATTGCAACTTTAGACCAGCCATTATTATTATTTTAAAAGATAATGACTTTGATCGAGCTAAAAGCCTATTAGCGAATTGTCCAGATGGAATACAAATCAAATTTATTAAAAATAGTGGTGAAACGCAATTTTATAAGGTAGTAAATACTGGCGCAGATAATATTGAAGGATTTATTTCGGCTTTTTCTCATCAGTGTTTTAGTACATGTTCAAAGACGAAGAGAGATGTTTTGTTGAATGAAGAGTGGGCCAATAATTCTGTTATAAGGAAATATGGTCCACAAATATTAAAAATAAGAACTCATTTACTTTTTGATGAGAAAAATGAAGTGCATAATTACATAAATGATTTGTTAAATCAAGTAACTGATACAACCAATTATACTTCTTATGAAAAAACAGTTCTTGAAAGCTTTAAATGCAATTTGCTTCTGTTTAAAGTTTTTTGCAATGATCGTGCAGGAAATGACTTAAAAGCAGCATATAGTCTTGCAGTCGATCTAAATAACGATATATTAAAGGCACATACTTTTCGATTTGCTTATTTTTGGGATGCTTGTTCATTAACGCAACAGCTAGATATGTTAAATGAGGCTCATACAATCTTTCTAAACAATGATATAGCTGACCATGCAATATATTGCAAGAATAATGCTAACGTAACACAATTTGATACAGGACGGGTTTATGTAAGAGATTTTGATAATTTATTGGAAGAAGCTATTTCAAATGTTCCCGGGTTGGTTGGTATGTCACATATTTTCAATAATACAGGAGTAGCCTATTTAGTTACAGGACAACCTGAAGAAGCAATGGAATATTTCTCAAAAGGCGTAGATTATGCTCATGGACAGGAGAGAACTGTTCAAAGATTAGCACTACATATTAATAAATTTTTAGCTGATTTTTATTGTGGAGAGATTATAAAAGAACAACACTTAAGGAAAGTTTTAAATGAAATATTTGATGGGATGGTGAGAAACAATTTTCTACCATTTATCTCGTCAAGATATGTTCTTAATATTTTGTCTATATCATTACAGCAAAATTTAGATTTAGGAATGGACTTGCTGTCCTCTTTCCCAATAAGAGATTTATTAAATCAAGGAATAACTTCGAATCCTATAGGTGGCGGACAGATTTTGCTCCAGACGAAATATCTGGAGCAAAAATATAAAAATCTGGTTTTGTTGGATAATCCGCCTGCTTATAATACAGTGGAAGCAATAACAGGAGTGCGAAAAGACTTTATTGTAAAATATGGGATTAATCCGTTTTATTTTTGTACATGGCTATAAAAGGAGAGAATAGAACTCCATAGAACAAAAGCATGAACACTGTCCCCTCCGATTATGTTTCTAAACTTATTTATACTCTCATAGATTTGGTCTTGTTCATTTATTGCCGAATAAGAATGAAAAAATGCGTTTTCAGTCGATACTGTTGGCATTGGATTTATTTCTAAAAAGTAAGTATTTTCTTCTGTTAATTCTAAATCTAAGTCGTAGTGCTCTTTTTTCAGTCGTGCATCAATCCTGCAGAATGTATTGAGATTTATATCTGCTGCAAGTTTTCTGCAGGATTGAATTAGACCATCAGAAAGATTATGTGCTATATAACGCTGGAATTTATTATTTGGATTAGCATAATCTTCATCCAAGAACCAGTTAATATCTTTACTTTCTGGAATATAAATTATTGTTGGCATAAAATCCATTTCTTCTTTTACCGGATTGTATATCATAGGAATAGTTATGTCAAAACCTGGTATAAATTCCTGATAAATTCCTTCTCCATTTAGCTCACTCAGAAATTCTCTATGGACACCTATACTGCTACCTAAGTTTAGAGGTTTATATATTCCATTTTTATCTGAAGGGTTTAAATCAGCAGGGACAAGAAATCCTGCATTTTTGGCAAGAATATTAGATGTTTTTTTATTTTCACCAGTGACTATGCCATATGAATCACATGGTATACATGGAATACCAATAAAGCTACATATTGAAGGAACAAGCGGCATGGAAGATAGTAGTGTACTTCCGCAATTTAAGTTTACTACAAAATCTATTTTAGGCAGAGTATTGGAAATTGCTTTTTCCACAAATGTCCTTACATCCAGGATTAATGGTATACAGTGAAGTTGCTGCACGGCAAGTAGCCATGGGGCAATAATATCACTTTCCCATACATGATAGTGTTCAAAACCAATAGCCTCTTCACCTTCAAAAATATAGACAATTGCAATCGTTTTTCTTTTTGCTTTTTCATAAAAATTATCTGATTTCATAAATATGAATATTCCCCCATATCTTCGTTACAAAATCTTTTTATAGATAATTAAGTATTATCCAGCCTATATATTACTTACAGTATAGCAGATTCCACCATATTTTTCCATTTTTAAAATTAAATTTTATTATTAACCCAGATTGCAATATTCCATTTCATATTACGGCATACAAAAAAAACCGCCACTGCTGCCGGCCAATCCTCTGCGCCATTTCCATCTTTATATCATTATGCTGCTATTTTAATCACCATCTTATTCCTTGGATGTTTCGTCCTTAAAATGTCTGCCTGCTTTCTCGCTGCCACATGAATATAGATCTGCGTTGTCCTGATCGAGCTGTGTCCGAGTATACGCTGCAGACAGCTAATGTCTACGTCCTCCTCAATCAGATATGTAGCAAAAGAGTGCCGGAACATATGCGGGGTAATATTCCGTTCAATCCCTGCCTGCTTGGCATATTTCTTAATCATTCCTCGAATTGACTGCTCTGTGAACCGCTGATTCCTCTGGTTGATAAAGAAATAGCCGCAGGCTTTGATCTCCTTTTCATTGTCAGTATAGTATTTCTTGAGAAGATTAAGTACCTCCGGCTCTCCGATCTGTATGTAGCGTTCTTTTGCTCCTTTCCCCATAATTCGTATCAAGCCTGAATTCAGATCAACACAATCTGCTTTCAGATTGGAAATCTCAGATACGCGCGCACCTGTTGCGAAGAGCATCTCGACAACCGCCTGATCCCTTCTCCTGCGTTTTACCTCTTTATCTGAAAGATCCGACGGATAAGCATACATAAAATTCAGAAGACGTTCAATTTCTTCCCTTGGTATAATTCTCGGAAGTATAATGTCCTCCTTGAATTTTACCTTTACTTTTCGGAAAGGATTCTCGCCAATTCTCTCCTCCTCTTCCAGAAAATTATAGTATGCGCGGATTGAGGCAATTTTCCTTTTAATCGTTTTCTGTTTATACTTTTTATGCAGATCTGTTATAAATTGATCAATTTCCTCTTTTCCCGGATCGCAACAGGAAACAGCGTCAAAATATTGTTTTAAATCAATCCGGTATGCCTTCAGTGTTTTCTCATCCAGTTCCTTGCGGTATTTGCAATATTCAAGGTAATAGTCCACTTGTTCTTTTGCGGTCATGCTTTTTCCTCCTCAATAAACAATCTAAGAACAGTTTAGCATATCCGCATCACATACCGATGGTATAGCATAATTTTAAAAGTTAGGCTGCTTACAAATTATTTCCAGGAATCCCTCAATCGTTCATAGGATTCTTGAAACCCCTTTTTTCGTTCCTCTAGCTCCTGTTTCTTTACATCAGGCATCCTCTCGAAAAGCTGACAGTCCGTCAGGTCTTCCAGCCCCAGCTCCTCCTGGAAGGAATCCAGATAGTACCTTCCTATAATGTCAAGCCTAAAAACATTGATTTTTCAAGCTTTTTTTAACTTGTTACCTCATATAAACAGAGCCAAAAGTGATGAACAGTCATAGTATCTTGTACTGAATAGCTATAGATGGGTGCACTTCATAAAGCATCCTTTGATTGACGATTATAAAGGCTATTTCCCCTCTGTTTTGCTATGATGGTGAACCTTCCGTGTCTACAGGGATCGTGTCCCAACTTCCTTCGTCCCACCTGTTCATACACTGAGTGCCAGCTAAGCTTTCTAACAGGGTCTATGCCCTATGGAGGATACTCCTGCCGGCTACAGCTCTTGTTTCTGTTTGATTATTTACTGACCTGACCGGTTCCGCACAGCACTCATTCAGTGGACGCTACGCTGTGCCTCCCCTTAGTCGGTCTTCTGATGACAGGGATTCCTTTTCCCCGTCTCCTTCGGGTTCCTTTCCAGGACCCTGCTCAGCACCAGACGTTTCTGCAACTCAGCAGGATCCTGGAATTCTTCTTTTCTGATCTGTTCGATTACGCTGCTGCTGTCTGTACATTCTCTGGATACCGGATATCCTTCAACAGTTTCTCAGGATCATACGGTTTTCCTGTCTTCAGCATCGTATAGATCACACGAAGGAGCTTGCATGCGATCACGATCAGTGACTGCATCTTCTGGAGCGCATTTCCCGCCCGCGTTGTATAGTGGGCATGGATCCATTTATATTCTTCTCCATGTGCCACCGCTGACCGGGCGGCCTGGAATAGCCAGTATCTCAGCCTTTTGCGTCCTCTATGGCTGATCCTGGTCTCTCCTTTATGCTTTCCGGAACTGCATGAAACCAGCCCCAGTCCGCTCAGTTTCTGCAACTCTTTTGCATCGTCAAACCGGGAAATATCTCCCATTTCCGCAAGGATCCCGGAAAGGATCTTCCCGCCGATCCCCGGTATCTCCAACACATTTTCTGCATGGGGGATCTCCCTGCATTTTTCATTCAGTTTGTTTTCTATTTCTGCAAGCTCTTCGTCCAGTTCCATGATCTTCTCTGCGAACCACCGTACGGCTTCCCTTCCGCCTGCTGTGCCATCTTTCAGCCCTATGCTCGTTTCTGCATACTTTACGATCTCAGCCGCCCTGCTGTAGCCGCGCCCTCTCAGCTTTGCCTGGTGCCAGATCTCTCGGATCCCTTCTCCTCCCAGTTTCAGGATGTCCTCCGGAAACGGCGCTTCCTTCAGGACTGCCATGCAGAATGCCCCATCTATTTTTCCGAATGCGTCCTTATATTCTGGAAAATAGATCTTCATCTCCCTGTGCAGCCGGTTCATGCTCCGGTTCCGGTCCTCTGTCAGCTGTTCCCGGAACATGGAGAGTCTCCGCAGTTCTGCGTATACTTTTTCCGGCAGATACGGCATCCCGTAATTCCCGTCTTTCACAAGGTTTGCAATCAGCTTCGGATCTTTCCGGTCATCCTTCTGCTGGCTGTTGTCTTCCAGTTCTTTCGTCTGTTTCACGGCGTAAGGATTTACCTGAACGACACTGATCCCGTTTGAGACCATCCATGCCGCAAGACAGAACCAGTAATGTCCGGTAGGCTCAAGTCCTAAGACAATCTGTTTTTTATCGTTTGCGGCCGCAAGCTGTACTGCCCAGTCATGGGCTTTCCGAAATCCCTCAGCATCATTTTCAAACGCAAGCACCTTCTTACTCAGCTCCCTGCCTCTTGCATCGATTGCCCTGACATAATGTGTCTCGCTGCCGATATCACATCCAACGATCAGCATATCATCGCTGATGAAGGAGAGCTTATCATTTTTGCTGAATTTTCCCTGAGTCTCAAAATCTCTCCAGGTATAGGATTTCATCTCATTGAGTATACGGTTTGCTTTTTCTACCATCTCCCTCTGTTCCTGTATATTCATCACAGAATTGACTTGATTGTTTGCTCTTTTTGTTTTACTATTCATTTCAGATACCTCTTGTGTTTTTAGATTTTACCAACTCGCCAGGTCAGTAATAATCTAAATTTACTTGAGGTATTTTCTTTGGTCAACTCCTTGATTTAAAGTATACAGGAAGCTTTCTACTT
>NZ_NFHH01000023.1 GCF_002161285.1 Blautia sp. An81
TGGGTTCAGAACGTCGTGAGACAGTTCGGTCCCTATCCGGCGTGGGCGTAGGACATTTGAGAGGAGCTGTCCTTAGTACGAGAGGACCGGGATGGACGGACCGCTGGTGTACCTGTTGTACTGCCAAGTGCATGGCAGGGTAGCCAAGTCCGGAAGGGATAAACGCTGAAGGCATCTAAGCGTGAAGCCCCCCTCAAGATGAGATGTCCCATCCGAAAGGAGTAAGACCCCTTGAAGACAACGAGGTAGATAGGGCAGAGGTGGAAGTGCAGCAATGTATGGAGCTGACTGCTACTAATCGGTCGAGGGCTTGACCTAAGAGTGACGAAAGCGGCGAGGGAAGTCTGGAACAGCCGGGAATGCCTGCATTCCTGGATGAGGAAGACGGACCGAAGTCATTTGCGGAGCAAAGGACACGAAATAGACCAAAGGTCTATGAGTGACCGCTTCGGAACGGACGGAGCCAAAAGTCACCAAGCGGCGAAGTTGGATAAACAGTTTTACATGTGTGGTTTTGAAGGTACAGACCTTATTAACCTCAGTTAGGGAACTAACTGGGGTTTTCTTTTTGCTTTATAGGAAATTCCGATATTGGATAAGGGGAAAAAGAGGCCCTGCTGATTGAACGTATGTTAAATCAACAGGGGAATAGACATGATAATAGGACGATGGTCGGGTTAGAAGATGTAAAAACCTTCTTCTCCAAACAAATCGTCAAAAGGATCGTCCTCATTAAGAAAATAATCCATATCCAGAAGGTCATCCTCACTCATATGGCGGATGTCCTCGGGCGTCATTCCTTCCGGTGGATTTTCTATGTATTTTTTGCGCAGTTCCTCGATATCTGGTTTCATGGTAATATCCTCCTTTGAGGGGATTATATCATAACCGTACTATGCAGAGGAACGCTTTCCACGAGATTTGGACATGACTTTCTCGTACATTTCTTCGAGGGATACGCGTTTGTGGTTGTAATAGAGTTCCAGAAACTCCATTTTGTGATTACATTCAGGACAATATAGAGGGTCATAACCAAAAGAGAGAAAAATAGCGGTTCTCCATCGGGTAAAGCTGCGGTATATTTTATGTTTTTCTTTTGAGATAACACGGTGCAGTTTTGAATCAATCTTACGGTGTCTTGCATACAGACCGCCATAGCGGATCATTTTAAAATGTTTTTCCGGGATGTGACGGATGAGACGTTTTATGAAATCCATAACAGGCAAAGTTTCTTCCACATACTGTTCATCTTCGTGGCGGTTATAGTGGAAAGTAACGGTATCTCCGTCATACCGGTCAATCCTGGAAGTGGCAATTACTGGTCTGCCAAGATAGCGGCCGATGTATTTAGCCACTACTTTGGGATCGCAGAGATTTGGTTTTGCATAGACGTAGAAGCCCAGTTTATGCTGGGCGTAACATTTCGCTTTTACGTTTTTGAAAGAAGGACCAATCCTATCTTCCAGTTTATTGAGAAGAGCAGTACGGAAAGCGTTACGGAGATAGTTGTAGTTAAAGTGTTTTACATGACGCCAGAATCCGTCATCACTGTAGCCGCCTTTGGAAAGGATACAGTGGATGTGGGGATTCCATTTGAGGTCGCGGCCAAAAGTGTGAAGGACCAAGATATAGCCGGGCGTAAAATTTTTGGCATGGTTCAGGTTGAAAAACATCCGAGATATTACACTGGAGACGGAATGGAAGAGGCAGTTCAGAAGAGACCGGTCCTGAAGGAAGAAGTCGCGTAGGTTTTCATCAATGGTAAAAACGCAATGGCGGTGTTGGACACTGACGAGTTTGAAAGACATACTGGTGGTGCGTTCCATAGCGTATTTGTTGCCACAAGAAGGGCAAAAACGGCTGTGACAGCGAAAAGGAACGAATTTGAAGTTCCCACAATGCGGACAACTGTATATGGCACCACCAAAAGAAGGATTACCACAGTCTAACATCTTATCGATATTTTCCATTTCAGTTTGTCTGGGATGAAGAGTATATTTAATTTCTTCATAATGGTCTGTAAAGATTCTTTGTAAGATATTCATAAGACTATTATGCAGGAGAAAGTAACAAAAAGAAACCCCTAACCCCTCATGATTGAGGGGCAGGGGAGTTGAATAGGCGGAGCCTATTTTTTACAATACAGTTTTATAATGAAGCCTTAATTAAAAACTACAGGACATAAGAACAAGTATTTTCTTAAGTTTATGATGTTGGGCTTAGCCGGTGGTCTTGACTATATGCAAATCTTTATAATAAGATTTACAATATACAAAGAAATAGTCAACAGGCAGGATTCAGAGCCTTTATGCTAAATTTTTCTATGGAAAGAAATCAGAGTGCGGAACTGAAGCCTGTGTATAAGTTTTCTTTTTAGAGGAAGCAATGTTATGTACGATGCAAATACTTTGAAGATACTCTTTCGGTTCAGTCAGATCCCGGTTACTGTCTATACGCTGAAATGGAGATATGTGGAAAGATTTACCAGATTTTTTCAAGAACCGGAACCTTTTGAGAAGGATAAGCTGGAGAAGGTGAAAGAGGGTCTTACCGGAAAAAAATTTTTCTTTCTTTCCTATGATCCACAGGTCCCTGTTGCCCTGTTCGGTTGCAGGGGAGAAGAGGAGTACTATATCCTGGGACCTTTTTCCTATGGCAGAACAGATTCTTTTGAGTGCAGAAATTTTATACGGAATTATAAGATCAGGGAATGTCCCAAATGCCAGCTGGAAGATATTTTTGCTTTTGTCTCTTATTTAACTGGAGAGGAATTTCACGAAAAACGTAGAAAAGATATTCTGGGGGAACTTCTCTCCGATAAGGATGAGGGAGAAAATCAGGAGCTGGTTATCAGAGAAGAACTGCGGCAGATAGATTCTTTTCAGAAAAACCATACCTATATGGACGAGCAGCTTTTATATGATCATATTAAAGAAGGGGATGCAGAATACCTGGAAAAACAGGATTTTTATGAAGCTCCTTCCCATCCCATTATTATAGACGATCTTAAGAAAAATGAGGAATATATGACAGTGATCAGTATTTCCCTGGCCGCAAGGGCGGCTATAGAAGGAGGACTAAGCTCCGCAGAAGGTTTTATTAACAATGATATCTATCTGAAAAAGCTTTCACAGTGCAGGACAGTTTTTGAGATGGACCGGCTGCGGCGGGAAAGTCAGATTTATTTTGCCCGACTGGTGGCAGATCATAAGAAAAAAAGCACCGTGAATTTCCATGTGGAAGAAGTGAAGAAAAATATCATTTCCAAAAGATTTGCGAAAATATCCATACAGGAAATTGCGGATGATCTGGGGATTTCAAAAGAATATATGCAGAAATTATTCAAAAAATATGAGAAGATCTCTATTACAGAATACATTTCTGATATTAAGATCGAGGCGGCGTGTAATATGCTCCGGTATTCAGACAGGCAAATACAGGAAATCGCAGAATATCTTCATTACGGAAGTGTGAGTCACTTCAGTACAGCTTTTCGAAAGAAAATGCATCAGTCACCCAAAGAATACCGGGATCAGAACAGGAAGACGGTCTTCTGATTCCACGAAAGGCAGAATAAAGGGATATTTCCATTATCTGTAGACCCCACAATAAAGTATGTAGGAGAAAGAATGTTTATAGTGGAGAATAAGCTGGAGATTCAGTTTTTGGCTTGTGTCCTGCGGAAAAAGAGTTTGGTGAATATACCAGATAAAATATTATAGATATGACAGAAACTTGGATAAGAGGATGAAAAAAAATAATAAAAGGTATTGACAATTGTTTAAAATACCTTTATTATTTATAACATAATATAACGTTATATAATAATATATATCAAATTGTTACATGTTTTGATGGAGGAACAGGTATGAGACAGGAGCACATTAATCAGATTAACAAAGCAGTGTCAGCAGTGGCTACTAAAGAATGTATTAGTCATTTTTATTTTGTTGCCTGCGGAGGTTCACAGGCATTTATGATGCCGGCACAATATATTTTTGACAGGGAAATTTCTATTCCGGCAAGTATCTATACGTCAAATGAGTTTGTACATGGTATGCCAAAAGCGTTAGGCCCACAGTCTGTGGTTATCACATGTTCACATTCAGGGAATACACCGGAAACAGTAAAAGCAACAGAAGTGGCTAGAGAAAAAGGGGCAACAACAATTGCACTGTCACATTTGGAAGATTCGCCATTGTGGAAAGCAGCGGAATATCCTATTCATTATGATTGGGGAAAAGATGCTGATGCAAGTGATTTAAATAAGGCAGTATTATATTCTTTGATTTTCAGAATATTAAATGCAGTATCACCTTGTGAAAAATATGAAAAGGGTATTTCTTCCGTAGAGCATATTCATGAGGTATTGGAAAAGGCTAAAGTACAGTATGCAGATACTGTTAAAGAATGGGGCAAAAAATATAAGAGGGAAAGTCTGATTTATACAATGGGCAGCGGTGCCTGCTATGGAGAAACATACTCTTTTGCTATTTGTCTTTTAATGGAAATGCAGTGGATTCATTCAAGCTGTATTCATTCAGGAGAATATTTCCATGGACCGTTTGAGGTTACCGATTATGATGTGCCATTTATTATTGTAAAAGGATTAGGAGCAACAAGATCATTGGATGAAAGGGCATACAATTTCTGTAAGAAGTTCTGCGATTCAATTATGTTGGTAGATTGTGAAACATTTGATATGACAGGAATTGCTGAAGAAGTAAGAGAGTATTTTGCTCCTTTAGTTGCAGGAGCAGTTCTTCGCTCTCTTGCAGATGTTTTTGCTTATGAAAGAGGACATGATTTAGGCGTCCGTCGGTATATGTGGAAAATGGACTATTGATGAATTCTTTAAAAGTAGATATTAATTACAAATTATAGTAAGGTACGACGGAGTTCCTGCAATAAGAAAGCCGGGATTCCGTCGTTTTTAAAAATACAATGATCTCTCGGAATCCTGAGTGATCATAATCAGTTGACACTGGCGATGAACTTTGAAAAGTAAATATTATCTAAAAAGTGAAAAATAGACATGGCCGTCGCTATATTCGAAAAAAAGCGATATAATGATCCGTAAGGATCATGCCGCTTTCTAATTGAAAGTCTATTTTCTCACGTTTATGGGAACATTCTGCCGATGTCCGGGCATTGAATTCCTTTTTCCATTCCTGAGAGTCACGGGGCGGGAAGTTAATCAGTCTTGGATTATCTTTCATAGCCAGATGAACCGTCATGGCGCATTTTCCTGCCTGCTTTGCAGACGGGAACGCCATCTTCCCCGATGGTGAAATTATCTTTGTATTTTACTTTGATGCCTCATTTCACGTTCAGGTCAATAAAAGCTCGAATGTGATTTTCGCGGCAATAAAGATAATACGGCATTGCATGATGGGCAGAATCCAGGATCCACTTGCAGACATGAAGATCCGGAAGGAAAGCTCTCATTCGGAACTAGGTTTCCAGAAATCCATGAGAATCATGTTTTGAAGCAGGATTCAACAGAGGGAAAACAGGAAGGTCACTTTCCGAGTTAGCGGCAACAAGCATACATAGGTCGTAGCCAAAATAAAAGCGGTCTCTGGAAGAATCCCAGCCAATATCGCAGTCAGTCTGGGAAAAGAAACGGTCACAGGAACAATCCATGATTCCTTTTTCCGAACAGTCACAGACCGAGTGCTTTTGTTCCCTGGCGGAAGTGACAACAGGTGTCCCGTCGCCGGCGATGGAAAGATCAGAAGAATCAATCAGACCTTTGGCTATTGACTGATTCGGGAATTCCCGATGATAGATCTTAAACAGGGAAACATAGGGTTATTCATCTAACACAAAAGATGTGGATTCCAACTACTCTAGTCACTGATCAACGGAAACCCTTTCGATGGATTCCGCTTTGGCACCTTGACGGACTGGTTTTTGGATCGTTTTTTCTTTACAGGACGCAAATGGAAAGAAAGATTAGGATACTCGGAATCCCAGAACCGACTGAGAAAATCGTAAAAGGTACCTACACCGGGAGTATTCCCAAATTCAAAACCGCTGAGGATAGCATAAAGAGGATTAATCTTCAGCTGGGCAGCCCAGTCAGTTAGGGAGAGGACTTTGAAATCAATAGACAGCAGATAGGAGCGCTGCATGCAGGAAGGAGTCCTTGGTTTTGGAGCAAAGACAGAGTATTTCGGACGCAGAAGTTCATCTGTATAAGAAAGATCAAAATTCCAGAAACGTTCAATGATATCCCAGGTAGCCCGTGAAAAGGCATCTGGATCCAGATAATATTTACGGAGATTTGTAACAACAAAGTTCTGATAGGCGGCATGTCCGTCGGGATTAACAGGTAACATAAAAAATCGCCATCCAGTCGAAAGAAATAAAAAATATTCAATCGGCTTCGCCGCAAATTTTGAGCGATTTTTCAAGCGTTTTTTGACAAAAAATGTGGGACTTTAATAAAAAGAGAATCTGAAAGCCTTATAAAATCAGGGCTGAAGATTCCGAGAGCTCATTACAGAATAGGGAGGGAAAACATGAAATCAAAAAAAGTTATGGGATTGACAATAGCTGCAATCATGATAGCTTCATTAGCAGCCTGTGGAGGCTCTTCTGATTCAGGCAAAGGAGTGGAGGATAGTATTGATGATGATAAAATTGTAATTAATTTTTTTCATCGCTGGCCAAATGATCCTAAAAATTCTATGTTCAATGAATTGATTGAAAAATATATGGATGAGAATCCTAATGTTACTATTAAAATGGATTGTATTCTTAATGATCAGTATAAAGAAAAGATTAGAATGGTTGTTAGTACAGACGAGGTCCCTGATATTTTTTCATCATGGTCAGGAACATTTGCAGAGGAGATGATACAATCAGGAAATGTTGCAGAGTTAAATGATATGTATGAGTCAGATACTGAATGGTCGTCCCAGATCTCACAGGCTAGCATCGACGGATTTACCTTTGACGATAAAATTTATGGTGTGCCATGGTCTCAGGATGGCAAAGTATTCTTCTATAATAAAGAAATTTTCGAGGAAAACGCTTTGGAGATTCCCACAACCTGGACTGAATTTATAGATGTACTTGATAAGCTGCAGGATGCAGGTTATGAAACACCAGTGGTGGAAGGCCTTTCTGACAGTTGGGCTATTCTTCATTATTTAGGAACGATGAATCAGAGGATGATTGATCCGGATACTCTTGCAGAAGATTATAATGCTGATACGGGAGAATTTACAGACCCAGGATATGTAGAGGTATTGGAAAAATGGCAACAGCTTACAGAATATATGGGAGATGTGTGTTCTGCAATTGATCACGAAACTGCCAGAAATACATATTTTGCGACTGGAGAAGCTCCAATTATGTATCTGCAATTTGCAGAAATTCCTTTATTGGAAGAATCCCTGCCGGATGGATTTGAATATGGATTTTTTAACTTCCCTGCTTTTGAAGAGGGAAAAGGAGATATAAATGCATTAACAGGAGCGCCAGAAGGATTTATGATTAGTAATAAAACAAAATATCCTGAAGAATGCCAGAAATTTCTGAAATGGCTTGTAAGTAAACAAGGTGGAGAAGCACTTACTACCCAGTGCGGTGATCTTTCAAGTGTAGAAGGAGCTGTAGATGAGACTAACGGACTGCCGGCCCAGATAGAGGCTATGGATATTATTAAATCTGCTTCCCAGTTATCTCCATGGCTTGATAACGCTTGTGATGCTTCTGTTTATACTGTATATGGACAAGGAGCGCAGGCTATCGCTACCGGGGACGAAACACCAGGAAATGTCATGAAACAGGTACAGGAGGCAGCAGCTTCTTTGCACTGATTTAACTGTATACATAGCACTAGACGGAAATAATTTTCCGCCTGGAAAAGATAGGATGAGGTAAATTGAATAGAAAAAGAAATTTGCAAGCATTTTGCTTTGTAATACCTGCGGTTCTTATTTTAGGAATTTTTGTTTATTTTCCGTTAGTAAATAACATTATTTATAGCTTTCAATCATTTTCTTTGTCCTCTATCATAAAAGAGTGGGTGGGATTAGAGAACTATAAAGCTTTACTTTCCGATAAAACAATTTGGATCTGTATAAAAAATAACATTCTATATGCTATAATATCCATTATCATTCAGGTGGGATTCGGATTAGTTCTGGCTGCTGTTTTAGAGGATATAGCATTTAGAAAGTTTGCTCCCTTCTTGAGGAGTATATATTTCATACCGACCGTAATATCGCTGACAGTCATCTGTTTATTATTTGAATTCGTATATAATCCTCAAATGGGACTGCTTAACAGTTTTCTTAATGCAATAGGGCTGGATAATCTTTCACAGGTATGGCTGGGGAATAAGAAAACAGCTATGTTGTCTATCATAGCAGTATCCCAGTGGCAGAGTATAGGATATGTGACGATGCTGTTCATTGTAGCCATTCAGAAAATTCCGAAAGATTTGTATGAAGCAGCAGAAGTTGATGGCGCAGGAAAAATCAAAAGGTTTTTTTATATCACAGTTCCTCAGGTAAGACAGATGTTTTTTGTAACAATGATGCTGACAGTAGTAGGGGCATTTACAGTATTTAATGAGCCTTATATTTTGACTGGCGGAGGTCCTGGCACTGCAACAATGGTATTGTCTTTATATATGTATCAAACAGGATTTGTTAAAAATAATATGGGGTATGCATCTACTATTGCTATGCTTATTTTTGTGATTACAGCTGTTTTGTCTTCTGTACAGTTTCTTACATATGGAACGGAAAAGGAGGAACGCTGATGAAAACTAAAGCTGGAAAAAAGCGCAGAATAATTGGATTTGGAGAAATAATATGGATGATTATTCTTATTATTCTGGCGATTTTAATAGTATATCCGCTTTTTTGGATTCTAATATCTTCATTTAAGGATTATCAGGGAATTTACGGAGATGTGTGGGGCTTACCTAAAGAATGGCTGTTTCAGAATTATGTAGAGGCGTGGAACAAGGGAATCTCACAATATTTTGTGAATAGCCTGATTGTTACCATTGCTACGGTTATTGGCGTAGTTCTGATTTCTTCTTTTGCTGCTTTTGGAGCATGCCAATTAAAAGGAAAAATCGGTGCAATAATATTTTTATTTTGTATGTGTGGGTTATTGCTTTCACCGCAAGTATGTCTGTTGCCATTATTTATGTTATTAAAGACATTAGGTCTGAAAAATACATATTGGGCAATGATCCTTCCCTATATTGCATTCCGTCTGCCATTGTCTATTATGCTTATCCGTTCATTTTTCGTTGGAATATCCAAGGAGTTGGAAGAAGCGGCAACTATTGACGGAGCGTCTTTATTTAAGATATACAGAAATATTTATCTTCCATTGTCAAAACCAATCATCTCTACAGTGATTATTATGACTGCATATTATGCATGGAATGAATTTGTATTTGCTACGATATTTATTGATGATTCAAGTCTTAGAACAATACCAATAGGTTTGATGACCTTTCGTGATGGATTGATGACAGAATGGGGTGTTGTTTTAGCTGGAATGGTAATTGCATGTCTGCCGATTATGATTTTATTTTTATTAATGCAAAAGAATTTTATTCGAGGCATGGCAGCAGGTTCAGTGAAAGGATAAAAAATGAAGTTAATTGCAATTGGTGATAATGTTACAGACTGCTATATAGATGAAGGGGTTTATTTCCCCGGAGGAAATGCAGTAAATGTAGCGGTAAACTGTAAAAAAAATGGTGTGGAAAATGTAAACTATATAGGAGTATTCGGCAATGACGAACGTGCGGACTATATTAAAGAATGTCTTAAGGAAGAAGGAGTTACAATATATAGGGCCAGAAAGGTTTACGCACCTACGGCGCAACCGAAGGTTTGTCTGATAAATGGTGACAGGGTATTTAAGGCAGGAATTCGAGATACCTGTCAACATCTGTTCTCAATCAAAATTGTAGAAGAAGATATGGAGTTGATCCGAGAATATGATATCTGTCATACCAGTTGTTTTTCCAATTTGGAATATGAATTGCCTAGGATTGCAGAAATCTGCGATGTTTCATTTGATTTTTCGGAGCATATGGAAGATGCATATTTAAAGAGAACCTGTCCTTATCTTTCCTATGCATTCTTTTCAGGATCAAAATTAACTGATGAAGAATGCATTCGGTTTATAAAATATGTATTTAGCCTTGGAACAAAAATTGTAGGAATTACCAGAGGAATTCTTCCAGCTATTTTTTATGATGGAAATGACATTTATTATCAAGATGTAAAGAAAGTTGAAGCTGTTGATACCATGGGGGCTGGCGACAGCTTTATCGCAGGCTTTTTAAGCGCATATGGAAATAATTTGCCTATGAAAGAAGCTTTAAATTATGCAGCTGAACAATCGGCTAAAACTTGCATGATAAGAGGCGGATTTGGTCATCCTCATAAATTGTAGAAAATTCAAAGGCTGCTGCAATTCATTGCAGCAGCCTTTGAATTTTCATGCTTTCAACTATATGGGACATGACTACAACAACTTTTTTATTATTAACTAACTAAGACTTCCCACACCAATAAGGTGTGTTGAACCTTGAAAGTTCAATATTTCAGCCAATAAAAAAGGCATAAATACATTCCGTTTGCTATAATGGAATTGTCAGAAACCACTTTCACAAAGGAGATTTATGCCATGTCCATTATAGCACAGAACAACACTAACGAGATAGCTCTACTTGACTGTATCCAGAGATTTTTTTCAAAACACCATATTGGAAAACTACTAACTAAATGCAATGGCACAAAAGAAAAAGGTGTCCCTGCCATTTCTCTTTTGAGGTATAAGCTTGGAAATATCTTCGTAGGGCGAAGCATGTATATGCAGCAGCGCAGTGGATCCTTCAAGGAAGGATTCTCTAAAAATACTTTTTACCGTTTCCTGAATTCCACAAAGACAAACTGGCTTCGTTTCACTTCGCTTCTTGCGGCAGATATCGTCAACAATGATCTGAAGGATCTTACAGATGAAAAGCGCACCAACGTCTTTATTGTAGATGACAGTCTTTTCAACCGGTCCAGCTGTAAAAAGACAGAACTGGGATCCCGTGTTTTTGATCATACAGATATGACCTATAAAAAGGGATACCGTATGCTTACACTCAGTTGGAGTGACGGGAATACCCTGATCCCGGTTAACAGCTGTCTGATTGCATCGTCAAAAGAATCCAATGTCATCGGACCAGTCCATACTTTTGATAAGCGAACCATTGCGGGAAAGCGCAGAAAACTGGCTCAGACCAAAGCACCTGAAGTCATGCTCACGCTTCTTGATACGGCTGCATCTTCCGGATTATCAGCGGATTATGTCCTGTTCGACTGCTGGTTTGCCAACCCGGTACAGATCACAGCCATCAAATTCAGAAATATGGATGTCATTGCCATGATCAAGAAAAGCAGCCGGATCAAGTATGGATACAAGGGTGAACAGCTTAACATCAAGGAAATCTATTCCAGAAACAAGAAGCGCCGCGGCAGATCAAAATATCTGCTTTCCGTTGATATCATGCTCGGGAAAGTGAATCCTTTCCCGGCAAAAATCGTATGTGTGCGAAACAAGGCGAATCGCAAGGACTGGCTTGCGTTCCTCTGCACAGATCCGGATCTTTCTGAAGAAGAGATCATCCGTATTTATGGCAAACGCTGGCAGATTGAAGTATTCTTCAAAACCTGCAAATCCATGCTGAATCTGATTGGGGAATGCCACAGCCTTTCCTATGATGCACTGACTGCACATACAGCAATTGTTTTTACCAGATATATGTTACTTGCTCTGGAGCAGCGTCAAAACGAAGACCAGAGAACACTCGGAGAACTGTTCTTCTTCCTGGTGGATGAAATGGCGGATATTACCTTTTCAAGATCTCTTTGCATTCTGATGGATGCTTTCATGGCAAGTCTTCAGGAAATATTAAAGCTCAGTGAGAACCAACTGGCAGCATTTACTGCTGATTTTGAGGCTCGTCTGCCTGAATATCTCAGGCGTGCGCTTCATCCTGTGGCTATAGCAGCATAAATCTCTATTTTGTTAGCTGAAATATTGAATTTTCAAGGTGCGAAGCCCATTTAAGGTATGGGAAGTCTTAGTTATTAATTGTTGAAAATTGATTTTAATAATAGCAAATGAGGAAATATATGATACAATTAGATTATCATCTGCACTGTTTAAATTCTCCGGATAGTAAGGAATCTTTGGAAGCAATCTGCCAGGCAGCTATTCAAAAAGATCTGAAAGAAATTATGGTCACAGACCATTATGAAATGTTTACGGATGATTACGGAAGGAATCCTTACCGATCGGACTATCTGGACCAATGTTTTGATACTGTTTTAAAATGCAGAGAAAAATATAGGGATCAACTATATGTCGGCTTCGGAATCGAACTGGGTCAATTGCATCTGCAACCTGATGCTGCAGCAAGAATTGTGAAGGAATATCCTTTTGATTATGTGATTGCTTCACTTCATAAATTGGATGACTTAGATTTAAAATACTATGATTATTCAAGGACAGATGTACGAGATCTTTGCCGCAGATATCTGAACGGCTTAAATGAAATTGCAGAAATTGGGGATTTTGACTGTATAGGCCACATGGATTTAATTAAGAGATATGCGGCTGAACAGGGATATCAGATTAGAATAGAGGACGAGGAAGAGACTGTACGAAAAATATTGAGAACGCTAGTTGAAAGAAAAAAGGGATTAGAAGTTAATACATCCGGAATACGACAAAAAGTGGGAGAATGTTTTCCGTCTGAAATAATTTTAAAGTGGTATGTTGAAGAAGGTGGGAAATTTGCTACAGTAGGATCTGATGCTCATTGCGGAAGAAATGTCGGAGAAGGGCTTACAGAAGCAGATAAATTACTAAATAAAGTTGGATTTCTACATGTGGATAGATTTCGTTCCCGAGTAAGAATTTAACAGATTAGGAGATGAAGTATGCTGGATCAGAATATATCTACACCGTTGTATGAACAGCTAAAGGTAGCACTTAAAGAAGACATACGCAATAAAATTTACAAACCGGGAGATAGAATGCCCAGTGAAATTGAACTGGAAAAACAGTACAGTGTGAGTCGTATCACGGTTCGGAGAGCCATTAAAGAATTATGCGAAGAAAACATTTTAATACGAAAACAGGGGAAAGGGACTTTTGTACTTGATAAAGACAATTATAGACGAATTGACAGTACAGTAGGTGGATTCCATGAAGCATTGGAAGCAGAGGGAAAAAAGGTTACTGTAGATATAATTGAGAAAAAAATTATTAAGGTCAATGCATCCTACGCCAGAGATTTGCAAATTAAATTAACGGATGATGTGGTTTATTTGAAAAGAATAATGTATGCAGATGAGAAGCCTATTATGATAGATACCTGCTATATACCATTAAATAGATTTCCGGGAGTATACGATAAGCTTGTGGGGAATGTGGCGGTATTCAGTATGCTAGAAAATGAATATGGAGTACATCTAGAACGATATTATAAGGTACTGAAGGTGAGGTTGGCAACAGAAGAAATGAGTCTTTTTTTGCATTGCAAAAAAGGAGAT
Source organism: Blautia sp. An81 (assembly GCF_002161285.1). Classification (GTDB taxonomy): domain Bacteria; phylum Bacillota; class Clostridia; order Lachnospirales; family Lachnospiraceae; genus Blautia; species Blautia ornithocaccae. The sequence goes on from NZ_NFHH01000023.1 coordinate 13,605, forward strand.
CCGATGTTTGATTTGTTTAAAATTACTTATGACAGTAAGGGAATGCCACAATCCATTTCCATATCTATATTAAAGGGTGAAGATACCTATTATGTAATTACAAACAGTGAGGGAGACGAGGTTAATCAAAACGGATTGAGCTGGCGTATTTAAGATAATAAACAGATGCTTTCAGCCAGAACTCGAAGGGTATTTTTCTGAAAGCCGTGGGGATAATTAGGAAATAGAGAATTAAGGGAAAATATATTATGATAAAAGACATGACAGAGAACCCCATTATCCTTCAACTTATTAAATTTACCATTCCTTTAATCCAGGGTACTCTGTTTTGGCTTACCTATAATGCTTCGGACTCTGGATATCTTGTTTATCAGCGTAATGTGTATGGGGCGGTATCATGATCAGTATCTATTATGTGGGGGTATCCTAAAGTCTGCGTTCTATTCTGTATTAAAGAAGTAAGAAATTCTGTAGCAAAAACAAGAACATTCCCATTACAGTTTATACATCTGAGTGGAAAAGCTGGATCGATTTACCAGCTTATATAAAGAGCCAGATACTTTTAAGAGGAAAATGATGCAGACACTGAAGGAAAATATGGCGGAGAAAAAAATTTATTTTGTGGCTTATGACGCCCATGTGCCGATTGCTTTGTGTGGCTGTCGGGGAGAAGAGGAATATTTCATTCTGGGCCCCTTTTCTTATGGGCTGGCAAATACCTTTGAGTGCAGAAATTGTTCAAAAAATATGAAGGAATCTCCATTACCGAATATATTTTGGATATTAAGATTGAGGCGGCATGTAATATGCTCCGGTATTCAGACAGACAAATACAGGAAATTGCAGAATACCTTCATTATGGAAGTATAAGTCATTTCAGCACAGCTTTCCGAAAGAAAATGCACCAGTCACCTAAAGAATACCGGGATCAGAACAGGAAGACGGTCTTCTGATTTCCAAAGGGATGGAAGAGGAGAGGGGGCGATTTTCCCAGGTTGGAGGCGTAAAATCTTACCTGTTAGAAAATATATACTGAAAATTAAAAGAAATATCCAAAATCTTAAAAGCTTTTTCTCGAGAAAACAAATAAAATAGGAATATCAGAAATTATATCGTAGGAGGAATCGGATCCATATGAAAATTTATGTAGATGCAAAGGCTTCCCGCCAGGGAAACGGAAGCAAAGAAATGCCTTTTAAACACATTAATGATGCGGCACAAGTGGCAGTGGCCGGTGACGAGGTACTGGTAGCTCCGGGTATTTACCGTGAATATGTAAATCCCCAAAATGCAGGAACCGAAGAGTCCCGGATCACCTATCGCAGCACAGAGCCTTTAGGTGCTGTGATCACAGGAGCAGAGGAAGTGAAAGACTGGGACCTTTATCAGGATACCACATGGGTAACCCGGATCAACAATTCTATTTTCGGAAATTATAATCCTTATACTACATATGTATACGGCGACTGGTATTTTGCCGGAAGGAGCAAACATACAGGAGCCGTATATCTCAACGACAAGATGCTTTATGAGGCAGAGAGTCTGGAGGCATGTATAGAAGGAAAAGTCTATGAATGCTCCTGGGAGCCGGAAGCCTCTGTCTATAAATGGTATGCCCAGCAGGATGGGGACGAGACTGTGATCTACGCAAATTTCCAGGGAAAAAATCCCAATGAGGAAAATGTAGAGATCAATGTCCGCCGGGAATGCTTTATGCCCTCAGAAACAGGCATCGGCTATATTACCGTCAGCGGTTTCAATATTAATAAGGCAGCAACCACCTGGGCGCCGCCGGCAGCCTACCAGGACGGTATGATCGGCCCTCACTGGTCTAAAGGCTGGATCATCGAGGACTGCGAGATCAGCAACAGTAAATGTGCCGGTATTTCTCTTGGTAAATATCTGGATCCGGACAACGACCATTACTTTACCTATAAACATGTGAAAAGCCCCACACAGATGGAGCGTGATGCTGTATGCCGAGGCCAGTACCATGGCTGGCTGAAAGAAAAAGTAGGAAGTCATATTGTCCGCCGCTGCAATATTCATAACTGCGAACAGGGCGGAATCATCGGACGTATGGGAGGGGTATTCTCTATTATCGAGGATAACCATATCCATCACATCAACAACATGATGGAACTGGGCGGAGCAGAAATTGCCGGCATCAAAATGCATGCGGCTATTGACGTGATCTACCGCCGGAATCATATCCATCACTGTACTATGGGAATCTGGTGCGACTGGGAGGCTCAGGGTACCCGTATTACCCAGAACCTGCTTCATGACAATCAGAAGCCGGAATTCGCCAAACAGCTGAAAGGCGGTATGATGAGTCAGGATATTTTCGTAGAGGTGGGACACGGTCCTACACTTATTGACAACAATATTCTTCTTTCCGATGCCTGCCTGCGTATGGCTACAGAAGGGGTTGCTATGGTCCACAACCTGATCTGCGGTGCGCTGACCTGTGTAGGAGATGGTACAGGTCCTCGTTACACACCTTATCACATTCCACACCGGACAGAAGTCATGGGATTTATGACCATTCTTCATGGCGATGACCGTTTCTATAACAACATTTTCGTACAGAAATGGCCGTCCAAGCCTTTCATCACTCTGCGAGACAGCTCTGAGGGAACCGATGAGGAGAACCGGGAAGTAGGCACTCATGTAATGGATGAGTATCCTACTTATGATGAATGGATCAAAATGTTTGATATGGATACAGACACACCGGATATGAAAAAACTGGAGCCGGCTCATGGCGAAAAGCTTCCTGTATGGGTAAAAGGCAACGTTTATTTCAACGGTGCCAAAGCATACAAAAAGGAAACCGGCAATCTGGTGGATACGGAACATGAAGTAACCGTTGACCTGAACATGGAAGACGGCTGTCCGGTACTGTCCACAAACCTCTATGAATTCCTTGGAGACTTTGCAGACAGTATGGTAAACAGCGACATCCTGGGCTATGCCTTTGAACCGGAAGAAAGATTTGAAAATCCAGACGGAACAGACATTATCTTTGACAGCGATTATTTTGGAAACCACAGAGGCATCCGTGTCCTTCCCGGACCATTTGCCAATGCAGAAGATGCAGGAAAAAAACTTTTTTCCTGAACTGTCAGAATTAAAAAGAAAATGGTTTGGAATATATTGACAAACATAAAACCCTAATGCTATAATCACGTTGTTAGTACTAACTAACCCATGTGCATATAAATATGCCTTGGGTTAGTTAGTTTTTGAGATAAGGTTAGCGTATACTAACCTTATAAAAACCGTGAACTTGCGGGCATGTTCCTTTGGATTATTGCCTGCAGGAATAAAAAACATTGGAGTGAAGATATGAATTTTCTGAAGAGCAAAAAGAAAGTAATCCTTATTCTTCTTATCATCGCAGTCATAGCTGGCGCTTTTGCCATCTATCAGTATACCGGGCCAAAAGAAGTGACTAATTATGATGTGGAGTTTGAAACAGACCAGGAAAAGCCGGAAGATGAAAGCACGCCCAGCAGTGTGGAGGAAGGAATCCAGATCCCCGGCTATGAGTCTATTACCATCCCGGCAGGGACAACAGATGTATCTGTGGAACTGATGAATCCGGAAGAAAATAATGTATATTTTGAGATTTCTTTCTATCTTCCGGAAACGGACGAGATTATTTATACCTCCAAGATGATCCAGCCTGGCCAGCACCTGTATGAGATCACTCTGGACAAGGCTATGGAAGCAGGAGAGTATCCTCTGACTATCCGGTATGCAACGTACAGCGCCGATGAGGCCATGACCCCCAGAAACGGGGCGGAAGTGAACTGTACGCTGATCGTCCGGTAAAAATTATAAAGGAGATGTTACTGCGCCAAAAGCGCTTAACATAAGGCAGGTCTTAAGCGGCACGGAGGACCTGGTCTTTGCGGCGGGAGCAGGCGGCATGTGCCGTGTCTGCCTGGATCATCCTCCGCAGGAATCATAGAAATATCGTTCTAAAAGAAGGGAGAATATCAATGAGACTTAATAAGATCGTATCAGGAGCTGCTGTGGCAGCTATGTTAGGAACTATGATGTGTACCACGGCTTTTGCGGCGGACTATACAGATGGAAATTACACAGGAGAGATCCATTTCCTGAACGCCAACGGATCCGGTAATACTAGTATGTGTGATCCTATTTTTGTTCATAATGCAGATTTAACGCTAACAGCCGATAATGCAGAACTGACTTTTTATGTGGCTTATCCGATCCCAGCATTCTCGGATCAGGGGGCTGATGGGACTGTTAAAGATGTTGTGTTTACAGTAAATGATACGGAGTATACTGCAGAGTCAGATATAACTACTAAACCGGAAAAAGAATTTGATACTACTTCCGCCCTTTTCGGAGTAAATGAGGGGGATGTACTGACTACACAGGTTCTTACCGTTGATCTTCCAAGGGATGCAGTGGATGATCTGGAAGCAGGTACGATCAGTGTCAGTGCGTATGTAAATGTTGTAATGAATTCTACTCAGAATTTCTTTATTCAGGTAACTAACATTCAGTCAGTGGGAGGAACAACAGAGCCTGCAGATACTAAGGATATGCAGATCACCGCTGATGTACAAGAAGTAGTTTCTGAGCCGACCTATACGGTAACTGTACCTGGGTCTGTTGAGCTGGGGACTCTCAGCACAGAGGAAGACAACTCCTCACCCTACACAGTAGATGTGGCAGCTTCCAACCTGAATGGAACTCTTTCTGTATCAGCACCTGAGACCGGTAATCTGACCAGCGGTGACAACACACTGGCCTTTGCCAACAGTTTTGGAACACAGAACGTAACAGCAGATACAGAGAACGGCAAACTCAGCGGCGCTATCAGCGTATCAGCTTCTGACGTAGCAGCAGCCGCAGCAGGAAATTACACAGGAACAACTACTTTCAGCATTACATATTCAGCAAACTAAAAGCAATAAAATGTATAAATATTCTCGATTTTGACTAATGCGACAGCATCGTATCTAAAAACGGATTTTGAATGGAGGGAAGCATGAAACAGAAAATAGGCTGGAAGAAAATGGGCATGAAATTTCTGACAGTCCTTACAGCACTGGGCCTGTTATGGCAGCCTTTAGATATAAATGCCGCAGCTTGGGGCAGGACCTCCGATTCCTATACAGTAAACGGCACCTTTCATATCGATCAGTTTGGGGAATATGACATTAACGCAGAGGTTACAGTAACTGATGGAGTTATTACCGCTGTGGAGATCACAGGGGATAACTTCGGAGGAACCTATGGAGACTATAACCAGAATGTAAAATTGCCGGAGGCAATTGCAGGTATGGCAGAGAAGTTTATCGGGCTGGGGGATACAGACAGAGATGGGATCCAGGGGCTGGACGCTGTATCAGGGGCCACCTATTCTTCCAACGGGATCAAAGAAGCGGTTATGAATGCTCTTGGACTGGAGGAAGAGGAAACCTCCGGAAATGTACCCGCTCAGGTTCCGGAAGCCGGGACTTATCAAGTAACTGTGGCGGTCCGCAGTGATGTAGTAGACCATAGTCTGGTCCAGACAGATACCGCCCAGGCGGTACTTCAGGTAGATGAGAGTGGGCAGATGAAACTGTCTTATACCATGGTTTCCGGTACAGACCAGGAACCTATGTATATACTGGGTGTGAACGGATATTATGTAAATAATGACCGGGCGGGAGCTCTTTCCATGGACGGGGTTGATTATAATACCACATCATCAGGAGACTATACTGTAGTAACCGATGTAACCTATCCTCTCTCGGGACTGAGCCAGTATTATTATACAAACACCTATCTGTACGTACCGGCCATGAGCAATCTGAACGGAGAGATCAGCGGCATATACTTCGAGAACGGACACTTCAGTGTGGATACCATTGTGACGGTGTACTGGGATACTCTTACAAAGCAGGGAAATGACAGTAGTATGGAAATTACCGCAAATGTGGCGGAAAATATTTCCTCTCCCTCCTATGGAGTTTCTGTTCCTTCGTCCATTGCCATGGGCGGGCTCAGTACTCAGCAGGATAATATAAAACCCTATGAGATCAAAATATCTGCAGAGAACAAAGAAGGTCTGGTTACAGTAACAGCACCGGATCAGGGAAATCTGGAAAATGCCGGGGAGAAAACCCTGAGATTTTATAATGACTTCGGCACCCAGATCTTTAATGCCTCAGACGGATCTGTCTCAACGGCCACAGAAGCAGCCAGGGCAAACACTTTAAATGCAGTGGGGACTGATGGTTCTTCCAATATTGAGACAGACACCGGAGATACAGAAGGGGGAACCCCTCTGTACGGAAATATTACGATAACTGCAGAAGATGTATCCAATGCAGTTCCCGGTAATTATACCGGAACAACAACCTTTACTATTTCCTATTCTGAAAACGGAGAAGATCCGGATAACCCGGGCGGAGAGAATCCGGATAACCCAGGAGGGGAAGACCCGGATAATCCGGGAGGAGAGGATCCGGACAATCCAGGAGGAGAAGACCCGGATAACCCGGGAGGGGAAGAGCCGGATAATCCGGGAAGCGAAGATCCCGGACAGGACCAGGGCATGGAGGCCGGCAGATATACGGCAGACGTGGCTCTGTGGCATGCTACAAATAATACCTTATCTATGGGAAACGCAGCTCTGAATCCCCAGGGAGTCATTGTGGCAGATGAAGATGGAAATATGTCTCTGCAGCTGACCTTTCAGTCTTTAAATATTTCGGGTATAGAAGGCTATCTGTACAGGCTGAAAAAAGTGGATATGTCCACGGTGGTCTATAATCAGTACAATTATCCCTCCTCTTATGAGGCGGAAGATGCAGAGATCCTGGAAACTTTTGAGGGAATCTATGACTCTTTTAATGACCCGGACTCAGCTTCCTATGATGCAAACACCGGAGGAAATGAATATCCCAGGGTCATCTCCATCCCCATAGAGCAGGATGAGGATATGAACTATGTGGAGATTTATGTTCCGGTCATGGAGTCTATCGGCGCAGGACAGGGAACACAGCTGGCCAGGCTGCATATTGACTGGGATTCTGTGGAGAAGGTTTCAGAAGATCCGGGCACAGAAGACCCGGGAACGGACGATCCAGGCACGGAAGATCCGGGCACAGAAGATCCGGGAACAGAGGATCCGGGCACAGAAGATCCGGGAACAGATGACCCAAATGAAGAAGACCCGGATGACAGCGCCCCCCTTGACATCCGTAATCTTGCTGACGGAGTATATTCTCTTACAGGCCGGATGGTGAAGGTGGATAAAACCACTCTTTCCATGTCAGACAATGCCATCAACCACACGATTAAACTGACGGTGACAGATGGAAAATACTATCTTACCCTGGATTTCAGGGGCCTGACCATTGGAGACAGGCTGGGCTATCTAAGTGAACTTAAGTATTATCTGACAGGCTATACCCTGGATGAATATGGAAATCCGGTGGGAGATCTGGCAGATGTTACCGTAGATTCCTATCAGATAAATGAAGATGGTTCTCGGATCAGCGATCAGTATGGAACGGATTATCCCGACTTTGTGACCTTTGAAATGATTCCCGAAGCATTGGAAGACGGTTATGTGCCTCTTCAGGTATTTGTACCTATTATGGAGTCCATCGCAGCGGGTACGGGAACCCAGCCGGTGTTTCTGAGCCTGGACTGGAGTACCATTGAAAAAACATCTGAGGACGATCCGGATTTCAATAATGATGCAGACGGAGATGATGACAGCAATGGGGGAGAGGATAACAACAACGGGACTACCACTCCAACTGGAAGCTCCGGTCTCAGCGGCGGCTCCGGTCTGACCGGCGGTTCCAGCTTGACGGGAGGCTCCAGCCTGACCGGGGGTTCGTCTCTAAAAGGAGGGTCCTCTTTAGGCAGCTCTTCCCTGGGAAGCGGATCCTCTCTGAACAGCGGCCTTTCCACGGCTTCCGGAGCCAAGACAGGAGACGATGCGAATTTTGGATATGTATGGCTTCTGCTTTTGGCGGGAGGCGTGATGGTAGTCTGCGCTGTCAGGATAAGATATAATCGCAGAAAATAATACAGCATACCCAGGCACAGTGGCCTGAATCATTATATTAGTCCGGAAAAGCAGGGCTGTAATGTCAACTTGTGAGACAGCAGCCCTGCTTTCAGTATACTTTGAAAGGATAGTTATATGTTGCTTTGACATAGAACTTTCTTTCTTCCATTGTCTCCTATACTTTTCCCTGTCTCTAAAGTATAATGGGAATAACAGTAAGAAGATTTTAAGGAGACAAAGAAATGCCGATGATACTTGTTTTGGAAGATGATCCGGAGCTGAACCAGACGATCACCAGCGTCCTGAAAAAAGAAGGCTATCGGGTTTTCTCTGCATATTCCTGTAAAGAAGCAAAGAACTTTTCAGAAACTCACACCCTGGATATGGCAGTGCTGGATATCAATCTTCCCGATGGAGACGGGTTCCGGTTTTGCCGATGGCTGAAGGCCAGAAGCCAGGTCCCGGTACTGTTCCTGTCTGCCCGTGACCTGGAAGAAGATATGCTGAAAGGCTATGATCTGGGCGCTGAGGATTATGTGACAAAACCCTTTTCTATAAAAATATTGCTGAAAAAGATCTCTGTAATCCTTTCAAGAGAACCGAAGAACTTCAATATTTACGACGACGGTTTTTTAAGGATTGATTTTGAACTGGGAAAGGTCCAAAAGGGAAAAGAGGAATGTCCGGTTACCCCTACAGAGTACCGGATCTTAAAAAAGCTGATCCAGAATAAAGGCCAGCTGCTTACCTATTCCCTGCTGCTGGATTCTTTATGGGAAGAGGGCGTCCAGCTGATGGACAAGCATGCTTTGGCAGTGAATATAAACAGGCTGCGGAAAAAAATCGAGACGGAGGAACATTCCTATATTTCTAATGTATATGGAATGGGTTATATATGGAAATAGTACTGCTTATAGTAATCCTCTTGCTGCTGGTGCTGGCGGCATTTCTACTATGGAAAATACATGTCTTAAAACAGGATATTTACAGGTTTACAAAGAACCTGGACACGGCCCTGAATACTATGCTGAGCGGAAAAAAGCTGGAAACAAGACCTTATGGCGAAGACGATCTGTGGGGGATGATCTATGAAAGACTGCTGAGACTTTCCAACATGTATACCCATAAAAATAAAGAGATATCCGAAGAAAAAGAATTATTGAAAGAACTGGTTTCTGACATATCTCACCAGACGAAAACCCCCATTGCCAATGTAAAACTGTACCTGGAGATGATGGAAGAAGATAAAGAAAATATTCCGGAATATATGAAAAAGCTGAATCTCCAGGCAGATAAATTAGATTTTCTTCTCCAGAGTATGGTTAAGATTTCCAGACTGGAGACCGGGACCATTAAGATACAGAAACAGAAACTGCCCATAGCCCGGACTTTGGCGGAATCCATAGCTGCAGTGGTGCCAAAAGCGGATAAAAAGAAAGTACAGATTTTTGCAGAGTGCGATGAAAACCTTATGCTGGACCATGATAAAAAATGGACGGGAGAAGCGTTGTTTAACATCCTGGATAACGCTGTAAAATATACAGAACCAGGGGGAAGGGTACATATTTCTGTGTGCAGACAGGAGGTCTTTACAAGGATCGGCATAAAGGACACAGGAAAGGGAATTGTGCCGGAAAGGCAGGGCGCTGTTTTCAATCGTTTTTACCGGGAGCCGGAGATTCACGACAGTGAGGGAATCGGGATCGGCCTGTATCTGGCCCGAAAGATCATCACGATGCAGAACGGTTATATTGAGTTAGAATCTCAGGCGGGACAAGGAAGTACCTTCAAAATTTATCTTCCAAATACGGATTAGGAAAAATCACAGTTTTGTGATTTTTTCTTTTTGTGAACGGTTTGTGATTATTATGCTCTATTTTTATGATATCAGGATTGTGAGAGCACGCAGTGAGCAATTCTGCATCATAGGATTATAGGAGATAGGAAGATGAAGGATATATTGGTAAGGACCCGGGGACTAAAGAAATATTATCAAGTGGGCAGTCAGACAGTAAAAGCCCTGGACGGCGTAGATCTGGAAGTGAGAGAAAGGGAATTTGTCTCGATTATCGGGAAATCGGGAAGCGGAAAAAGCACCCTTCTGCATATGATCGGCGGTCTGGACGTGCCCAGCGAGGGACAGGTGATCGTAGACGGAATGAACCTGGAGAAAATGAACAGAGAAGCCCTTGCTTTATACAGGAGACGTAAAGTAGGCTTTATTTTTCAGCAATACAACCTGATACCGGATCTGAATGTCTATGATAATATCCTGTTTCCTCTGGAACTGGACGGAAGGCAGGTGGATAAAAAATTTATCTGGGAACTGATGGCAGTCTTAAATATTTCCAATAAGAAGGAAATGCTTCCCTCTATGCTTTCCGGAGGAGAGCAGCAGCGGGTGGCTATCGCAAGGGCTCTGGGAGCAAAGCCCTCGATTATCCTAGCTGACGAGCCTACAGGAAATCTGGATACAATGGCCAGCCACGATGTGATCGGCCTGCTGAAGGTTCTGGCAAAGCAGTACCAGCAGACCATTATCCTGATCACCCATGACGGGGATATCGCCCAGATGGCGGATCGGATCGTCAGGATCGAGGATGGAAAGATCCGGAAAGGAAGTGAGCCTTATGCTGGGAAATAATAACAAAAAGATTTTGAACAAACTGGCAAAGAACACCCTCCGGAGAAATAAAAAACAGATGAGTATTTTATTTCTTACCATTTGTTTGTCAGCTTTTATGCTGTTCAGCGTATTCACCCTGGGGATCACCTATCTGGATCTCAGCAGGCAGCAGGATACCAGACTGAACGGGGCAGAATATGATATTGCCCTTATGAACGGATTTACGGAACAACAAAAAGAAAGTCTGGAGGAAAATTCTTTTACACGGAGCGTAGGGACAGAGTCCTATGCCGGGTATGTTAAGAGCACAGAATACGACCACACTGTGGATACTGGCCTGTTGTGGTGCGACCAGACCTTCTGGGAGGAGCAGATGGCTCCTGCCAGAACGAAAACAGAAGGTTTCTATCCTCAGGAGAAAAACCAGCTGATGGTTACAAGAGAGGGGCTGAAGGCTTTGGGAAAAGAGGACCTTCAGATAGGAGACAGTCTTTCTCTGACCTATGAGGATAATACCGGGATCCATACCGGAGAATTTGTCATAAGCGGGATCTGGGACGGATATGGAGACAAGGCTCCTGTATTTGTATCAGAAGAATTTTATAAGCAGTCCGATTATCGTCTGGAATACGACGGGATCCTTTGCATTAAGCTGAAGCAGGACTTCCTTCTGCCGGGAACCATCGATAAAATAGAAGACTCCCTGGAGCTGTCAGAAAGACAGGCTTTTCAGCCTTCTCCCTATATTGAAAATTCCTTAAAAATACTTGCAGGGATATGGGGATTAAGTGCGGTGATCTGCTTAAGCGCTTACCTGCTGATCTACAATATTTTGTATCTCTCTGTATCCGGAAAAATCCGTTACTATGGGTTACTTCAGGCTTTGGGAATGACCAGAAAACAAATATTGGAATTTATCAAAAAGCAGATGCTTCTGATCAGTGCAGGAGGAATTGCCGCAGGCATTGTACTGGGGATTTTGACCTCTCTGATTTTGATACCTTATGTGATGGAAATCCTGGGGATTTCTATGGAAGATATGAAATTGTCGTTCCATCCCTTTATACTGCTTGTCAGCACTGCCGTCTCCGGTACCGCTGTATTCCTGGGGATCCGGAAGCCTGTGGGGAAAGCAGCGGATACCTCGCCTGTAGAAGCAGTAAAGTACAGGGGGATCGGGAATGCCGGACCAGGCAGCAGGAGGGTAAGAAAGAAAAACCTGCTCTGGACCATGGCCTGGGAGCAGATCCGGAAGGATAAGAAAAAATCCGCCGTGGTATTTTTATCCCTGGCAGCCAGCCTGTCTGTATTCTGCTGTCTGACCGCGATCATCAGCAGCCATGGAAGCCGCACTGTAGTACCCAATTACTGGGATGCAGATCTGACTATACGAAACAGCACCCAGACTACAGAGGAGATAAATTCCCTGAAGCCGGTTCTGGACGGCAGATTTCTGGATGAACTAAAGAAAATTGAGGGGATCCGGGAACTGCATATGGTGGATGGTGCGCCGGTGACTTTTCCGGAAGACAGTTTTTTCCGGGAGTGGATGCAGAATTATGCAGGATCCAGACCTTATCTCTCTTACACGGAAATCCTTTCTCAGTACAGGGAAAAGCCGGAAAGTTTTTACGGGATGGTGAAAGGAATCGATGAGGAAGAATTTGATTATCTGAACCAGACATTGGAAGAACCTGCAGATAAAGCCGCCTTTCTTGCCGGAAAGCAGTGTATCCTTTACTATCCGGGATTTCAGGTGCCGGATGGATATGTGGGAGAAAAGAACATTCATTTTTCCTGTGGGGGGAAGCAATTTTCCATTTCTATTGCCGCAGTCTGCCATGAGTGGTATTATGGAGGAACGAGAAATATCGGCCCCAATCTTATTGTGAGCCAGGATTATCTGGAAAGCCTTGGAAATCAACTGTATACCCTTAATCTGAACATAAAGTACAGGGAAACTTATGATAAAACCACAGAAGGAAAAATCCGGGAGCTGATAGAGGACAGTTCCAACAGCAGTGATCTGATTCTGGAATCTAAACTGGAAAACATGCAGACGATCCAGGATTCTCAGGGAAACATGATGGAGATCGGCACAGTGATCTCACTGCTGCTTTTGCTGGTGGGAGCCCTGAATTACGGGAATACTATGGCAGCCAGTATTCAGAGCCGGAAGCTGACCTTTGCCATAATGGAAAGCCTGGGCATGTCTGATAGGCAGATACGAAAGCTTCTTGTGAGAGAAGGGCTGCTGTATGCCTATTTTTCTATTATTATTACCATGACGGCAGGCACACTGATCACTTATATATGCTTTCAGGCTGTAAATTATACAGGGATTCCTTTTTCCGTTCCGGCGTTACCTCTGGTATGCAGCGGAGGACTGCTTGTTATCCTATGTATAGGAGTTCCTCTGCTTTCCTACAGAAGACTTCGGGGGAATCCTTCTATTGTGGAACGGCTGCGGGAGTATGAGGAGTAGGAAAGATGACAGGAAATGGCCGGAGCATAGGTGTCTGGTTTGGGACACAGGGAGGAAAAGTATGGATTACAGAATATTAGTTGTGGAAGATGAGCCGGATATCAATAACCTTCTGGCCAGGATACTGAGGGAAGAAGACTATAAGGTTTTGCAGGCTTTTTCCGGAACAGAGGCTCAAATGGCGACGGAAAGGGAAATGCCGGACCTTATCCTGCTGGATCTGATGCTGCCGGGAATGTCCGGGGAGGAATTTCTCAGGAATCTGAGGGAGCATCAGAGTTCTCCTGTTCCGGTGATCGTAATCTCCGCAAAAGGACTGCTGGAGGACAAAGTCTCTCTGCTGAAAATGGGCGCAGATGATTATATTACAAAACCTTTTGAGCCCGAGGAAGTGGCCGCCCGTGTCCAGGCAAATTTAAGACGGTGGGGAAAAGAGCCGGAGGCAGAAAAGCCTCTGACCTATAAAAATCTGAAGCTTTCTCCCGGTGCCAGGAAGGTGACTCTGAGGGGAAAAGAGCTGGCTCTTACAGGCCATGAGTTTGATATTCTGTATCTTCTCATGAAGAATCCGGAAAAGGTGTATTCCAGAGAGCTGCTCTATGAGCAGGTATGGCATGGAGGGTACTACGGAGAAAACAATACAGTAAACGTCCACGTAAGCAATATAAGGAAAAAAATAAAGGAAGAAGATCCCGGTGAAGAGTATATCCAGACCGTATACGGCATCGGCTTTAAGCTTCCATGAGCATATGAATCTTCACATCTTTATAACTTCTTTAAAAGTTCTTTATGACTTATTAAAAGGGAAAAAAGTAGAATACGTTTGTCAGCCGGAATACTGCAGACTGACAGACGTATTTTTGTATGAGGAGGAAATGAGATGAATGGGTATGTTATGGAAACAAGACAGGTTACGAAAACCTACGGTTCCTTCCTGGCATTAGACCATGTAAATATCCATGTGAGAAAGGGCTGTATCTACGGACTTGTAGGAGATAACGGGGCGGGAAAGAGCACGCTTTTGAAGCTTCTGGCAGGCCAGAGTTTTCCAACCAAAGGAGAGATCGAGATACTGGGAAAACATGGGCAAAAAGACCTGGAAAATGTGCGGAAACAGATGGGATGTATGATCGAACAGCCGGGATTTTTCCCCAATATGACCGTGGAACAGACCTTGAGATATTATTGTATCCAGAAAGGGATACCGGACAAAGGACAGATCCTGGAAATGATGAAGATGACGGGGATTTATGAAAAGAGGAAGAGCAAATGCGGCACACTTTCCCTGGGTCAGAAACAGAGGCTTGGGCTGGGGATTGCCATGCTGGGTGAACCGAAAATCCTGATTTTAGACGAGCCTATCAATGGCCTGGATCCCAGCGGGATCATAGAATTCCGGAATCTTCTCAGAAGGTTAAATGAAGAGAAAAGGATTACTATTTTGCTGTCCAGCCACATTCTGGCGGAACTGCAGCAGATTGCAGACGTTTACGGATTTTTAAGCAGAGGCGTCCTTCTGGAAGAAATCAGTACAGAGGAGCTCAGGGAGAAATGCGCCGACTGCATTGAACTTTCCCTCTCAGATACAGCGGGCTACTGTGTCTTCCTGGAAAAGACCTTTCCGGAAGAAAACTATAAGGTTTTGCCTCAGGAAAGGGTAAGGATCTATGCTCCCAAAAGGCCGGGAGAGGCCTACAGCCGGCTGGCTGCCGAACATGATATTGCCATTAAAAGCATGCAGATTTTGCAGTCTTCTCTGGAAGATTATTATATGAAGCTGAAAGAAAGAGGTGCAGGAAAATGATGAATTATACCAAAAGTGAATTCTACCGGATCTTTATTACCAAGGAAATTTATGCTGCGGCAGGTCTGCTGGCGGGAATTGCTTTGCTGCTGAATGTTGCTTTATATTTTTTCGGAAATTCTTATGCAAACACTTCTTTTTCCTATTCCAATCTGGTGGCAAATCCTATGGTTTTTGCCTTTATGGGAATGATCATTCCCTTCCTTTTCTATGAAGGGGGCAAACGAAATGGGAACCTGAAAAATACCGTTGCCGGAGGAATTTCCAGGGTGAAAATATTTGCAGGAGAATGTGTGGTAAGCCTGGCAGTATCCACCCTCCTTATGGCGGTCACCATGGGCGTCTGGGTGCTCAGTGCAAACCTGCTTCTTGAAAAGTCCGGGCCTGTGGAATGGAAGGATTTTCTGGGAGAAGGAGCCGCCATGTATCTCATCGCAGCAGCTTGTCTCATATCCGGTATCCTGTTTCTGGAAATTTTCGATAAAAGTATTATAGGTATCCTGGTCTGGGCGGCTTTGTGGTTTCTGCTTCCGGAAGCTTTTATGTATCTGGCCATCCGCTTTCCTGTTCTTTATCAGCCGGCTATGTGGCTTCCCAATAATTTTCTGGCAGTCAATACTTCCCATGTAAATACCCGGGAGTGTATCACGGCCTGGGAGACCATGGAAGGAATGACCCGCTGCGTACTTTCCGGTCTGGCCGGATGTATCATCTTTGGTATTTCCGGCGCAGTGCTGCTGAAAAGAAGGGACCTTTAAAGAATAAAAATAGAAGAAAAATTTTCACAGGAGGAAAAGGTTATGCTGTGCGGGGGCTTGCTATTTATATCGATTATCCTGGGAGGATTCTTTGCTTTTCGCTATTTTTCTCTTCTCTATGCAATGAAAAAAACAGAGGAGGAAATCCGGGAAATACAACAGGACCTTACCCAGAACCAGATGCTGCATCTGCCCGTCCCAAGCCCGGCTTTAGGGAGACTTCTGGGTGCATTTAATAAAGTGCTGGGAGAAATCCGGGAGGAAAGAATGGACTATGAGAGAAGAGAAAAAGCATTTCAAAAGCAGATAGAAAATATCAGCCACGATCTCCGTACTCCGCTGACGGTAATACTGGGGTACTTGAAAATGCTGAAAAAACACCCGCAGGCAGGGATCTCCCAAGACCCGGAACTGGCGGATACCCTGGGAATCCTGGAACAAAAAGCAGAAAGAATGAATGCTCTGGTAAATCAGTTCTACGAGTATTCCCGTCTGTGTGCAGGGGATTTTGAAATGGAGATGGAAAAAACAGATCTATCCAGAGTCCTTCGGGAATCTCTTTTGGGAAACTGCCGGATCCTGGAGGAAGCACATTTGAAGGTAGAGGCAGATCTTCCCCAACATCCTCTGTGGATCATGGGAAATCAGTCTGCGCTGGAACGGATTTTCCTCAACCTGTTCCAGAATGGAGGAAGGTACGCAGAAACCCTATTCCGGATTATTGTAAAAGAAGAAAAAGAGACGGTTTTGGTTTCCTTTATCAATGATACAAAGAAGCTGTCAAGGGAGGATCTTCCCCGCCTTTTTGACCGGTTTTATGTACAGGACAGCGCCAGGAGCCAGGGAGGAACCGGCCTGGGACTGACAGTGGCAAAATCTCTGGCAGAAGAAATGGGAGGGACTTTGGAAGTAAGTGTTCCTGAGAAGCCTGGAGAAGAGGAAACACAGGATCTTTTAGTCTGCTTTGAACTGAAATTTAAGGTAAAGGGGACATGCCTGCAGGCTCATTTGGCAACTGCTGGGAAGGGCTTTGCCTCTTGTAAGAGTGAAAAATCGGCTGTATAATATTTTTATATTTCCGGCTGTGGAATAAGTGCATATTTTCTGCCAGCCGCCAGAAGGAGAGAACAGACATGACAAAAGATATGACAGAAGGGCCGATCATACCACAGCTTACAAAATTTACCATTCCTTTGATCCTGGGAAACCTGTTCCAGCTTACCTATAATGCGGCGGATTCTGTGATCGTAGGAAAGTTCCTGGGAGACGACGCCCTTGCGGCGGTAGGAACTGCAGGCCCCATCATGAATATGGTTATTTTGTTCATCAGCGGAATGTGCATGGGCGCCGGTATCCTTATGAGCAGTTACTACGGAGCAAAAAGATATAACCGGCTGGAGCGGCAGATCAGCACTGCTATGATAGGAGGACTGATCTTTTCAGCGGTTATAGCAATCCTGCTGATACTTTTCGCCCATCCGATCCTGGAACTGCTTCAGGTTCCTGCTGATATTATAGATTCTGCCAAAGGATATCTGAGGATCATTTTTCTGGGACTGATTTTTACTTTTGTATATAACTTTTTTTCCAATACCCTGAGGGCTTTGGGGGACAGCAAGGTTCCCCTGTATTTTCTGATTATCAGCGCCTGTCTGAATGTGGCGGGAGATCTGTTTTTTGTGGTAGTTCTGAACTGGGGCGTGCCGGGAAGCGCCCTGGCTACCGTTCTCAGTGAAATGCTGTGCTGTCTGTGCTGCCTGATTTATATAAAAAGGAAGGTCCCTCTGCTTTGCCTTGGAAATAAGTGGAAGGTATTTGATCCCTCTCTGCTCTGGAAGACTTTCAGCTATGGGATTACCAGCGCTCTCCAGCAGATGTGCGTACAGCTGGGAAAGATCTGTGTGCAGACAGTGGTGAATGTTCAGGGAGTAGAATTTATTGCGGCTTTTACTGCCATTAACCGTGTGGATGACTTTGCCATGACGCCTCAGCAGAATATTGCTCACGCAAGCACCACTTTCATGGCGCAGAACCGGGGAGCCGGGAAGATTGAACGGATGAAAAAAGGCTTTTTCAGTTCGATCCTGCTTCAGGCAATTTATACGGCAGTTATTGCGGCGGTTACCTTTTTCTTTTCCAGACAGATCATGGAATTGTTTGTCGGAGAGAATTCAGAAGAGGTAGTTTCACTGGGAATTTCTTATCTGGTGCTGATCGCACCTATGTATGTCATGCCTGCGGCTACCAATATTATTCAGGGATATTTCCGGGGACTGGGAGACTTGAAGGTCACGTTGATCAGTACTATCCTGAATATGTCTGCCAGATTTTTTACCGCCTGGCTGATGATCCATGTGATGCATGGAGGATTTGACAGACTGGCCTGGGCGAATTTCTTCGGCTGGGTGGCTATGCTGGCCTTCCAGATTCCGATGATCACCTACAGGTGGAAGAAAGTGAAATAAAAATAAGGTCAACGGGAGGATTTACAAATGGAGAAAAAAGAAATGTCAATGGCTCAGCGGAGAGCAGCCGGCTTGTTATGGGTGGATACCGGTGAAAACATGGACCAGCAGGTATACGCCAGAGGACTTTGTCAGGATTTTAATCATACCAGAGGAACGGAAACTGAAAAAAGAGAGGAAATTTTGCAAAAACTCTTTGCCTTTTGCGGAGAAGGGGTCTGGATCGAGCCGCCTCTTACACTGGCCATGGGAAATACCGTATCTATCGGAAAAGGAACTTATGTCAATTCAAATCTGACTCTGGTGGACGATTATGAGATAAACATAGGAGAAGGAGTACTGATTGCCCCCAATGTTACCATCAGCACCACCAATCATCCCATGCATTATATGGCACGGCAGCATGGAGAAATGTACTGCAAGAAGGTGGTGATTGAAGACCATGTGTGGATCGGAAGCAATGTGGTCATCTGTGCCGGAGTTACGGTAGGAAAGGGATCCGTCATTGGGGCAGGAAGCGTTGTTACAAGAGATATTCCCCCAATGAGTTTTGCAGCAGGAGTTCCCTGTAAAGTGATCCGGGAGATTACAGATGAGGATCTGAAGGAGTTTGAACCCATTCCGGAATAAACAGGTGGGGAAGACAATTGCCTAGATAATATGAAGTGCACTAGCATAACGTAAAAAGGACCTTATGGATATCCCACGGCAGTTTTTTGGACTGCAGAATATCCGTAAGGTCTTTTTCTATATTATGCCAGAGTCATGAACCACTCAACAGTTGCCGGATCATAGTGGGAGAAAAACAGGCTCTTTCCGGTATCCAGGGCCTCAATCTCTTTCATCTCATCTTCGCTGAGAGTGAAGTCAAAAACATCAAAATTCTCTTCCATGCGGTTCTTGTGGGTGGACTTGGGAATCAGCACCACATCGCTCTGAAGAAGAAAACGCAGAGCAGTCTGGGCAACGGTTTTGCCATATCTGTCTCCGATTTTTTTCAGGACCGGATTATTGAAATAATCATTTTTGCCTTCTGCAAAAGGTCCCCAGGACATGATCTGAGTGCCGTTTTTCTTCATATATTCCTTTGCAGCCTTCTGCTGCTGGAATACATGGGTCTCCACCTGGTTTACGGCAGGTTTGATCCGTGAGAAGTGATAGAGATCAAGATAGCGGTCCGGATAGAAGTTGGATACGCCGATAGCCCGGACTTTGCCCTGATCATAAGCTTCCTCCATGGCCCGATAGGTTCCGTAATAGTCACCGAAAGGCTGATGGATCAGGAGCAGGTCGATATACTCGGTCTGGAGTTTTTTCAGAGATTCTGCAATAGAAGCTTTTGCTTTCTCATATCCTGCATTTGTGATCCATACCTTCGTGGTAATGAAAAACTCTTCTCTTGGAAGGCCGGATTTTGCAATGGCATTGCCTACCCCTTCTTCATTGCCGTAGGCCTGGGCCGTATCAATGCTGCGGTAGCCGGTGCGGATGGCCTCCGATACACAGGCCTCTGTTTCCTCCGGAGGAGTCTGATATACGCCATAACCTAATTTCGGCATTTTGACTCCATTGTTCAGTGTTACATATTCCATAGTGGGTTCCTCCTTTTTTGGGTGCTGTTACCCTTCTGAGGGTATATCTGCTTTTTCATCTGCTCCAGGGAACTTCCCTGTTTTCAATTATGAGTTTACAGCCTAAAGAGAAAAAAGTACAATAAGAATATAGGAATTCAGATTCCTTAATATGAATAGTGAGAAAAGGGGAAAGATATGTTAAATCTTTTAGAACTGGAACAGCTCGCGGCCTTTGCGGCAGAAGGCACCTTGTCCAAAGCAGCGGAAAAACTCCACATTTCCCAACCTACGATTACCAGAACCATGCAGCATCTGGAGGAGGATTTTGGGGTGTCTCTTTTCCGCCGCACCAAGAACCACATTGCGCTGAATGAAACCGGGTGGAAGGCTGTGGAATATGCGGAGAGGATCCTGAAAAGCGCAGAGGAGGCAGTGGAAGGAGTCCGCAGTTTTGACCGCAGTCTGCATACCATTACCGTCAGCTCCTGCGCCCCTGCGCCTCTGTGGGAACTGCTCCCTGCTCTTGCCCAAACCTTCCCGGATATGACCATTTCCTCATCGATCAAGGGGAACGGCGCTGTCCTGAAGGACCTGCAGTCCGGTTCGGCTGTTCTTGGAGTGCTGCTTCAGGATATGGTGCCCCAGGGATACTCCAGCATTCCTCTGTTAAAAGAAGACCTCTATGTGTGCCTGCCTGCCACCCATGCACTTGCCGTATATAAAGAGCTTTCCTTTGCCCAGCTCAACGGATATAATTTCCTGCTGGGCAGCCAGCTGGGATTCTGGGATGATATGTGCAGAGAGAAGATGCCCGCCTCCCGGTTCCTGGTACAGACAGATTCCTTTACGTTACAGGAACTGATTCGGGAATCCTCTCTTCCCTGCTTTGCCACAAATCTTACCATAGATGATGAAGGGACATTTGAAGGCAGAGATGCAATACCTATCAAAGATCAGGAAGCAAAAAGGACCTTTCACCTGGTTTTCTCTCCGGAGAATAAAAAATATGCGGTAAGACCGGAGGGGAAATTTACAAATTGAGGAAGAAACTCATAGGTGGATATCGTATAATAGGGATAATAATAAATACGGATTTAACCAGGAGAAATATATCATGATAGGATTAAAAAGAGGAAGGGTAGAGTTAGTACCGTATCAGGAAGAATGGAGGAAAAGTGCTGAAAATATAATCTACCGTCTTAAAAAGCTTTTGGGAGATACAGCTGTTGATATCCAACATATCGGTAGTACAGCCATTCCTTTAATACATGCGAAGCCCATTATTGACATTGCCGTTGCTGTGCGTGATTTAGATGATATATCGTCATATGTTAAAGTCCTAAAACAAAATGATATTATTTTTCGAGGAGCAATAATTTCAGGAGAAATATTGTTTGTAATAGGGAATGATGAGATGCGGACACACCATATTCATGTGGTTAAATGGCGTGGGCCAGAATGGGAAAATTATATTAACTTTCGGGACTATTTGAATGCCCATCCTGAAAAGGCAATGCTGTATGACTCTTACAAGCATAAATTAGCAAGTCAATTTTCAGATGATCGAAGAAATTATACAGCGGGCAAGGAAGAAATTATACAGCAATTACTTGCAGAGGCAAGTATATGGAAAAGGAATCCTGTTTGAAAAAAGAAAAAGATGGGTTCCCTACAGGTAAACCGAGAAGTAGCACATTATAATCTGCAAATGGAGGAGAGTGCGAAGAAATAAATTAAGATTATAGCGGAGAGAATAATATGCAGTTACCATATTCGGATATTCTGGATATTGCCCATTTTTCCAGATTGTTTGACAACAAAAGTGAGTGCTATAAATTGTTCTGGTTTCAGGCGATTGCACGAAAAATTAAAGAGGGTCATGAAATAATTACATTCGAAACACTGATTAATGAAATGATCGCAGATGCATGGTACATGGTTTCGGAGTATCATTTAAATCTGGGCCCCAATGATGCACTGGAGCGGGTAGTTCATCGTCTGGGTGAGATCAGTCATATGAAATCCTGTGAGAAAAAAGAAGTTATTTTGAAATATCTGGCAGTCTGTGAGGATAAGGAAGTCACAGCTATGAAACGGACTTTATCCCAGAATGTGCCTTATCGGCTGCAGGCACCTTTTATGGAGTCTATGAAGGGAAAAGAGTGGAACAGATCCGGGAAAAAACTTGCAGAAAGAATCAATCAGGAACAAAGGCTGATGTATTATTTTTTACAATTTCACGGCCTGAATACCAAGATTCAGATACAGAAAGAATGGGCGGATTATATTGAACAAAATTACGAAATTATACAGGGCTGGGTGGAATTCAACCTCATCCAATATCTTCAGCGAAGGAACCCTAGTGCTCCGGGAATTGTGGACAAGCTTTCTCCACCAAAAGAGCGAGATCTGGAAAAAGTAAAAAAATACTGGAAAATGATCGTTGCCATAAAGCCTGTCTGTGAAATCTATGGAGAAAATCCATTGAATGAAAAAAACATATCTATTGATCATTTTGTGCCCTGGTCCTATGTGGCCCACGATGAATTGTGGAACCTGACGCCAACAACCAGAAGCATTAACAGCAGTAAAAGCAATAGCCTTCCGGATTGGAATATCTATTTCCCAATGCTGTGTAAAAGCGAATATTTATCTTATGAAATGATGTGGGAATATCCCCAAATACATAAAGCCTTTGAAAAATGTGCCAGGGAGCATCTGAATAATCAGGAAATCCGACATAGACTCTATCAGCAGGGACTGTCGGAAAGAGAGTTCTCAGGACGTCTGGAAGAGATTATTCTTCCGGTCTATCAGTCGGCAAAAAGTATGGGATTTTCGAATTGGAGCTTGAAGGCATGAGACTATGTGTAAGTACTATGTTTGGAAAAGTTTCTTAAACAATAGAGGAGAGAAAGATTATGACAAAATTTGAAGAATTTGAGCAGATTATTGAAAAACTACGTGCTCCGGAGGGCTGCCCCTGGGACAGAGAGCAGACACATTCCAGCCTCAAAAAGCCATGCATAGAGGAAGCCGCAGAGGTAATCTGCGGAATCAATATACTGGAGAAGACGGGAAACCCGGATAACCTAAAAGAAGAGCTGGGAGATTTACTCCTTCAGGTAGTGATGCACGCCCGGATAGCAGAGGAAGAAGGTTACTTTACCATGGACGATGTGATCCAGGGAATCATTGATAAAATGGTGCGGCGGCATCCTCATGTGTTCGGTGATGCGGTAGTTTCCAGCTCAGGAGAAGTGCTGACCAAATGGGAGGAAATTAAAAAGGAGGAAAAGGCAGGAAAAGAGTGGACGGAAGCTTATTTGCCGGAAGCTTTTGATGAGGCGAAGAGGCTGATTGATGCGGCTGCGGAGAGAAAGGGAGTTGTGTAGGGATATTGTTATATTGTACATAATAAGAGGGGGGATTAGAAATTATTGAATAAGACGCATAGCTTTGTCCTGAGGAGGTGAACACATGTCAGATACTTTAAACACGATATGCTCTTATTATTTTACCAAAATTTGATGGGATAATAATTGAAAAGTAAAATGAATCTATGAAAATAGTAAGGATTTTTATTGATAAAAAACGAAAAATTTTATATGCCCATAAAATGGGAGTTTAAACATATACGAATAGAAAAGAGTGAGAGAAATGGCAAAAAATGATCAAGTATTGATTGATAGTATTATTGAGGAAAGAATTGCTAAAAAATTACCATCAGACAAAAAGGATGAGGTTTTTGAATTCCTGGTTTATGAACAAGTGTTAAAAGAATATGATTTATCTATAGATGATATAAGAGCAGGTTCAGTGGATGGTAGGAATGATGGAGGAATTGATGCTATATACATTTTAGTAAATGGACATCTGATTAATGATATAAAAAGTGCATTACTACCAAAAGCAAATGCTAATTTAGAAGTGTATTTTTTTACATGTAAACATCGTGATGTTTTTAAACAAGATCCGGTAAATAGCATATGTACAAGTCTTCAGGAACTGTTAGATTTTTCGAAAGAAGATAGGAGACTAGATGGTCAATATAATGAAGAAATATTTGAGAAGAGAAATATTTTTATTTCAATATATAAGAAAGTTGCTACAATCTTAGAACGATTATCAATAAAAGTGATATTTGCTAGTAGAGGCGATGCCAAAAATGAATTAGGAGATAATGTCGAGGCAAGAGGAAAGCAGATAGAAACTATTTGTAGAGAGAATTTTAGTGGATGTACAGCCAAATTTGAATTTTGGGGATCAGAAGAAATATTGGCTGCGTATAGAAAAAAAGCAGATTACTCATTAGTTTTAAATGTTGATGAATGTTTATCTCATGGAAAACAAATGGTCGTTTTGGTTAAATTAAAGGAATATTATAAGTTTATTACCTACGATGACAAAAAAATAAGAAAATATTTATTTGATTCAAATGTTAGAGACTTTATGGGGATAAATGCCGTAAATGAAGACATTTTAGAAACTTTGAATAATCATACAGTTAACGAAGATTTTTGGTGGTTGAACAACGGAATAACTATTTTATGCTCATCTGCAATAGCAATAGGAAAAAGCATAACGATTGAAAACGTTCAGATTGTTAATGGATTACAAACATCCGAATGCATATATAAATATTTTGGAGGACAAGATCACGATGAAGACAATAGAGTCGTATTGATAAAAATTTTACCATGCGAAAGTACAATAATTGCTGATGATATTATTCGGTCAACAAATAACCAGACAGTTGTTATGAGCAGTTCTCTAAGAGCAACCGACAAAATTCAAGAAGATATTGAGGATATTCTTAGAAAAGAAGATTTGTATTATGAAAGAAGGGTTAATTACTATTCAAATCAGGGAATACCGATAAGTAAAATATACAGTCCTTTATATTTGGCAAAAGGATATATGGCACTTGTACTTAAGAGACCATATAGAGCAGTAGCTTTAAAACAAAAATTTATGAGAAATCAAGCAGCGTATGAGGAAGTGTTTTCTGAAAAAGATGATTTGCGAGTTTGGCCAATAATAGCAAAAATTATGCGAAAAACGGATGATTATATGAATTCTTTAAGAGAAAATAATTGCGGAGAACGATTTTTACATAATGTGAGATATCAGGTGGCTCTTTTAACCGTATCTAGACTTTTGGAGACTTTTACATATTCGATAGGACTATTACTTTCACTAGACATAAATAAATATACCTTTGATGAAGTAAAAAGAACATGGGAAGATATACAGTTAGTGACAAATACTGATAATAATTGTAGAGCTTGGAGAAATAAACAGTTATCTCTTGATATTTTGAAAGAAGTTGCGGAAATTGAGAAAATTAAAAATGTTAGTGTAATTGTTAATCAAATTGAGAAATGCTCAAAAAGTAAATTTTCAAATGAATTTTTGGAAGAAGTTCAGAAATGTTTACCGAAGCAGCCATGGCCTAATGGGATTCATGAAAGTGTTGCAAAAAGAATGGGGATATCTTCTAAGACTGCTGCAAATGCTATAGGGGAATTAATGAAACGCAAAATGGCAAAAATGCAGAAAAATGGGAAAATAATAGAATAAAATTATATATATGTTATTGTTGTCAGGTACTGTTAACAGAACGAATTTATATTGCGGGTTTTGAGTTTGGGTCTGCAAGTGCAAAAAACGTTTTTAGCAGTAATGGTATAATAAAATGGAATAAAAAAAATAACATAGTGATTAAAAATCAGTTAAAAAATAAAACCCTGCAAAAGTTAGCAAAAAGACTCTAAATTTGCCCTGCTTCGGGCTTCGGTTCAGATAGGAGTATCATAAAGCATTGCAGGAGTAAATGCCACTCTTATTTTTGCAGGACTTACTGCAGCAGCAAATGCAATAGGAGCCTTTTATATCTCTCAAAACTTGCATTTACTTTTTCATTTAACCCCCCGCAAAAAAATATTAAAAAATTAGCACTCACCTCTTGGCTCGTTTGGGGTGGTTTTGTCCTGTGGCGTCAGAGCCCGTAAAGCCTTATTTTACAAGGTTTTTGCGGGTTCTTACTTTTTGTCTGGGAGTGTCAAAAATCGTCATTTTGAAAGAAAATGGTGTAGTAAATGGTGTAGTAAAATGGCCGGGGGAGATGGGGAGAGGAATGAAAAATAAGGGGATAGCGAAAAGTAGGGAGATTTGATAAAATTAAGAAGAAAATGTATGAATATCCGGTAATCAAGAAAGTTTATGATGATTTATAATTAGAATCAGAATTATCAATTAAGAATTACTTGATAGATTAAATGAAAAGCCTAATCCCCCAGCTATGCTGGGGAGAATGGAGTAAGCAGGAGCGTGTAAGATATCAATAAAAAGCCTCCTATGCTAAAATGAGAATGGTGTCGCAAGCCAAACTCAAAAATTAGTATAGGAGGCGGTCCCAAATGGACAATAAGAGTTTATCACACGTACGGTGGAAATGCCAATACCATATAGTTTTTATTCCGAAATACAGAAAGAAAGTACTGTATGGAAAGTTGAAAGCAGATGTAAGAGATATAATTTCTACATTATGCAGATATAAAGATGTAGAGATTATAGATGGCGCAGTATGCGAAGATCATATACATTTAAGCGTAGCCATTCCGCCCAAGTATAGTATTTCAAAATTTATGGGGTACTTAAAAGGGAAGAGTACGCTAATGATATATGACAGACATCCAGAATTGCAGAGCAAATGGGATAAAGCGTTCTGGGCCAGAGGATATTACGTTTCAACAATTGGTAATATCACAGAAGATGCAATAAAGAAATATATAAGAGAGCAAGCAGAAGAATCGAGAAAAGAAGATTCAAGTAGTACCGCTTTATAAGCGGACCAGTGACAACGCTTGTGATACCCGCCCTTTTGGGCGCGCATGTAATCGGCCCTTATGAGGGCCAACCCAAACCACCACTTGAAGTGGTGGTTGTGACTTAGAGGGTTTCCAACAAGTAGGCAGAGAAGTAGTTTTTTATAGAACATAGTAGTTGAATTTAAGGTAAATAACGCGAGAACAGTTCAATTTTGTAAATATGCCAAATGATGGTTTCAACTCCCAATAAATTATACATGGCTACGATTCATAGCTGCGGAAACCTATTTAAAAAGTCAGCATTAAAGAGAATAAAATTTGTACTACCAGAGGAAATTTCATAAAGGTTTAGTTTAGATATAAAATTGAGAGGAAGGATTCAATGAGAAAGTATTTTTCAAAGCACTATAAAAATATATCATACTCTATTGATTCTGATAAAAACAAAGGATTGAGAAATGCTCAGTTGGGAGCTGTTCACGCTATCGCATCTTTCTTTACACTTAATCAAAAAATAGCAGCAATTATAGTTATGCCAACCGGAGCAGGAAAAACGGCTGTGTTGATGCTGGTTCCTTATCTATTATCAAAAAATAAAGTCTTGGTTGTCACGCCAAGTATAATGGTTCGTGGCCAGATAGCAGAGGATTTCCGTAATCTTTCAACTTTATGTAGGGCAAATGTTTTCAAGGAGACGATGTCTAAACCAATTGTATATGAAATGCAGCATAAGTTTAAGGATGAAATGATGACAGAACTGGAAAGAGCAGATGTAATTATAGCTACTCCGCAATGCGCATTAAGTTTAAGTGAAACAGAATGGGCGGTTAATAATATTTCTCTTATTGAAATTGATGAAGCTCATCATACACCGGCAAAAACATGGCAACAGATTTTGATAAATTTGCCGGAGGCAACACATGTCCTGTTTACTGCAACTCCTTTCAGACTGGATAGAAAGGAAATAGTAGGAGATATTGTTTATGATTATCCACTTTCTAAGGCATATGCAGATGGGATATTTGGCGAAATACAGTACATACCGGTAACTGGTGGGGAAACAAAAGATATTAATATTGCCAAGAAGGCAGAAGAAGTGCTTTTTGCAGATAAAGAAGAAGGTTTAAAACATTATTTAATGGTTAGGACAGATACAAAATGTAATGCTGAATATCTAGAAGATATATATAAAGAAAATACGTGTCTGCGCCTTCGACGCATTGATAGTTCAATGGGTAATACTCAAGTAAAAAAATATATTCAGGAATTGAAAGATGATCTACTTGACGGTATTATTTGTGTGGACATGCTCGGTGAGGGTTTTGATTTTCCGAATCTTAAAATTGCTGCAATTCATGTGCCACATAAATCTTTAGCAAGTACACTACAGTTTATTGGCAGATTTGCTCGTACCAATGCCGAGTACATTGGGAAGGCAAAATTTATTGCTGCAAATGATGAAGATCTTGAGATAGAAAATAATCGGCTTTTTTCCAGTGATGCAGTATGGCAAGATATGATTATTAATATGAGCGAAGCAAAAAATAAAAAGGAGCAATCAGATAGAAAATATTTTAAATCATACGAAGAGGAAAATGGAAATTATAAAGAAAATAGAATATCATTGCAATCTATAACTGTAAATTGTCATGACCGTATATACCGGGTAAAAGATTTTAATTTAAACGCAGATTTTCCAAAATCATTTAATGTTGCTAATCGAATATATAGGAATAGAGATGATAATACGATTGTCGGCATTGGAATGGAATATGTATCCCCTTTATGGATGAATGGAGAGAGCAAGATTAATTTAGAGTACTTTTTATATATTGTTCATTTCCAACAATCCTTAAAGCTATTGCATATCTATTCTCAAACTCATACAGAGGCTGTTTATGAAGAAATTGCAGCGACATTTTGCTCGGAGTTTGAAAAAATATCAAAGTCGGAAATGAATAGAGTGCTTGGGAATTTATCAAACTTTGAAATCTTTAACTCTGGTATGGTGAATAGATTTAATGAATCCGGAGAAGCATACCGGATTATGGCTGGATCTGATGTGAGTGATGCAATTGATCCGAGTACAGGAAAAATGTATTCTGCGGGACATGTTTTTTGTAAGGCAACAGGACAATTTATAGAAGGACAGAAAACTATTACGATTGGATATAGTAGTGGCTCAAAGGTATGGAGCAGTGAATATAAAAGTCTACCGAATTATATCCAATGGGTTGATGAAATTGGTAATAAAATTACAAATAATTCTATTAAAGTAAAAACCAACACCAACTATGACTATATTCCAATGCCAGAGAAACTAGAAAGTTATCCAGACAATATATTTTTTGGAGATTTCTCCAATGAAACATATTCTTCACCACCGGTAGTAAGAAGCCATACTAATATAACTTTTTCAAAAAGGTTGACAGATTTTTCTATTTATATTGAAAAGATAGAGAAATCAAGAGTAATATTCCGTTTGGAAGCAGATGATATTAAGGAAAGATTTACGTGTGATTTGCAAGGAAAATATACATCTGATACTGAAAATTTGTATACACATGTGAGAGCGGTTGAATATAAGCTTGCTGATTATTTAAATGATAATCCTATTGCATTCAAAACCTATGATGATGTTTTGATTTCTGGCTTTGAAATATATCCAAGCATTTCCGATAATGTTTCAACATATGATCCAAATCAAATTATAGCTATAGATTGGGCTAGTTATGGAACGGATACGAGGGTTGAGTTTTGTACAGAAAAAACAAAAACTAGTATATCAATTCAGGACACTTTGCGGACTATTCTGCTGGAGAATTCAGAGAATAAGTATATACTGTATGATCATGGAACTGGTGAAATAGCAGATTATATTGCCATACAAGAAGAGGAGACCCGATTAATAGTTAGACTTTATCATGTGAAAAAGAAGAGTTCGGTTGGATATAATTCTAGTACAGGAGACGTTTATGAAGTAGCAGGTCAAGCTGTTAAATCGATTACTTGGTTGACGACAAAAGGAAAATTTATTGAAAAAATTTCAGATAGACATAGGGGTGGTCATTGTCAATTGTTAAATGGAGAATATGATGAATTTATTAGAGAATTGAGAGGTACCACTAAACAAATTGTTGGTTATATTGTAATAGTTCAACCTGCTTTAAGTAGAACGGTACCAATGCCAGATAAAATTCAAGAAATTCTTGCTGCGGCATCTTCGTATATATCAAGAGCAGGCAAAGTCAGAGGACTTGAAATATTTGGAAGCGAATAAAGGAATACAAACAATGAAGGAGTTTATAGTGCCTGGCACCGTGAAATTTGCTATGACCTCCTTTGATGGGTTTTGTTGTGGTGACTTAATTCTACCAAACGGCTATAGGCCATGTCTTTATTATTATGAAATTTTATTTTTGCGAAATTTATTATACGTCATCAAGATTCCTTAGAATTTATTTGTTTCTAGAGTATATTTTTAGATTTATTTAATTTATATTAAAGCTCGAGACAAAAATTGAAGGAAAAGCGAAAATCATATATAATTATAGAAAGTTAATTCGTAAATAAATTGCATATATTATTGCGCTAAAGTGAGATTAAGTATTACCACTGTGTGATACTTTGGATGGAATATATGTATAAGGTCCTGAATTATCAGGGAATACCATCTGATGCAGGGAGTGCTATCAAGTATAATATCCCACAGACATCCAAATAATTGGATTTTCTGATATCCCGTTACGGGAAACGAAAAGATGTAAATGTAGTTTTGATTGAACTGAAACAATGGGACGAACTGAGGTAATTCCGGGGGGCGGTTTGGCGCAGAAATATATCGAGGATAAGGAAGGAGGTCAGTGCCTGTGGAGATATTTGATAACATCACCAAAGTGGTACGTGATGACCTAAAAGAGAAAATAAAACCAAGAAGCAAAGTCTCCATAGCAGCGGCCTGCTTCTCTATGTATGCATACAAAGAACTGAAGAGTCAGTTGGAAAAGGTGGATGAATTCCGCTTTATTTTTACGTCTCCGACATTCATAAAAGAGAAGGCTGAGAAGCAGAAGAGAGAGTTCTATATTCCGAGGCTCAGCCGTGAGAATAGTCTTTATGGAACTGAATTCGAGATAAAGCTGCGTAATGAAATGACGCAGAAAGCTATTGCTAAAGAGTGCGCCGATTGGATTCGGAAGAAGGCTACATTTAAGTCCAATGTTACCGGTGAAAATATGGGTGGATTCATGACGGTAGATTCACCGGTGGAGCAGACAGCGTATATGCCAATTAATGGTTTTACGACCGTCGATATTGGATGTGAGCGCGGGAATAACAGCTATAATATGGTAAACAGTATGGAGGCTCCATTTTCCACTCAGTACATGCAGCTGTTTGAAACTCTGTGGAATGATAAAGAAAAGATACAGGATGTAACGGAGACGATCATCTCCAATATCAGCACGGCATACAATGAAAATTCTCCAGAGTTTATCTATTTTATGACGCTGTATAATGTCTTCAGTGAGTTCCTGGATGATATTTCCGAAGATGTTCTGCCTAATGATGCAACGGGCTTTAAGCAAAGTAAGATTTGGAATATGCTATATGACTTCCAGCGTGATGCGGTACTTGCCATCATCAATAAGTTGGAAAAATATAATGGCTGCATACTGGCAGACAGCGTTGGTCTTGGTAAGACCTTTACGGCGCTGGCAGTCATCAAATACTACGAAAATAGAAATAAGACAGTTCTTGTACTCTGTCCCAAAAAGCTTTGCGAGAACTGGAACACATATAAAGATAACTATGTCAACAATCCGATTGCTTCTGATCGGTTGAACTATGCTGTATTGTTTCATACGGATTTATCACGTAGCGGTGGTGTTTCAAATGGAATTGATTTGGATCGTCTTAACTGGGGCAACTATGACCTGGTCGTGATTGACGAATCGCATAATTTCCGCAATGGAGCCGGGACTCATGCCAATACACAGGAGAACCGGTATGTGAAATTGATGGATAAGGTCATCCGTGCCGGCGTTAAAACAAAGGTGCTAATGCTTTCTGCTACACCAGTAAATAACAGATTTACAGATCTTAAGAATCAGTTGGCACTTGCCTATGAGGGAAACTCAGAGTTTATTAATGAACAGTTGGATACAAAGAAACCTATTGAAGAGATATTCCGTCAGGCTCAAAAAGCTTTTAATGCATGGAGCAAACTTGAGCCTGAAACAAGAACGACGGATGCACTGCTGCGAACACTGGATTTTGATTTCTTTGAGGTTTTGGACAGCGTAACAATTGCACGATCCAGAAGACATATAGAGAAGTATTATAACACAGAAGAGATTGGAAAATTTCCGGAGCGGTTAAAGCCAATATCAAAGAGACCGGGCCTTACAGATCTCAATGATGCCATCAATTACAATGAAATCTATGAACAGCTGATGCAGCTTACACTATGCATATATACACCATCGCATTATATTTTTCCAAGTAAGATGTCGAAGTATGTAGATTTGACTCATAACAAGGGCAATAACCTTACTCAGAAAGGTCGTGAGCAAGGTATCCGGCGTTTAATGAGCATCAACCTGTTGAAGAGACTCGAAAGCTCCGTTTACTCATTTAGCTTGACACTTGCAAGAATACGTGATCTTATCCAGGATACAATTGATGCTATTAATCAGTTTGAAAAGTATGGCAAAGCGGAACTGGACATGTACGAAGCCAATGATAATGATTTCGATATGGAAGATGGAAACACGGATTTCTTCACGGTTGGTAAGAAGGTAAAAATAGATCTGGCAGATATGGACTATAAGACATGGAGAGCAGAGCTTCGATATGATGCGGATACTTTGGAGCTTCTTACGCTTATGGTCGCTGACATTACTCCGGAACATGACCTAAAGCTTCAGACTCTTTTCAAACTTCTGGACGAAAAGATGGCTAATTCTATCAATGAAGGGAACAAGAAGGTGCTAATCTTCTCTGCTTTTTCTGATACAGCGGAGTATCTTTATGATCAGGTTGCCAGCTACATGAAGAATAATTATGGCCTGGATACAGCGGTCATCACTGGAACGATTGATGGTAGGACAACCATTAAAGGGTTGAAGGCAACACTGAATAATGTGTTGACTTGTTTCTCTCCGATATCCAAGAGCAGGGATGTTCTGATGCCAGGAAGCACAGAGGAGATTGATGTTCTTATTGCTACTGATTGTATTTCTGAAGGTCAGAACCTGCAGGATTGCGATTATTTGGTGAACTATGATATCCATTGGAATCCGGTCCGTATTATTCAGAGGTTTGGTCGTATCGATCGTATCGGCAGCCGGAACCAGTACATACAGCTGGTGAACTTTTGGCCGGATATGACACTGGATGACTATATTAATCTGAAGTCTCGTGTTGAGACAAGGATGAAGATTTCTGTCATGACTTCTACAGGAGATGATGATCTAATCAATCCGGAAGAGAAGGGGGATTTGGAATACAGAAAGCAGCAGTTGAAGCGGTTGCAGGATGAAGTGGTCGATATCGAGGATATGTCCACAGGTATTTCCATCATGGATCTGGGGCTGAATGAGTTCCGTCTGGATTTGCTGGAATACATAAAGACGCATGAAGATCTGGCAAAGAAGCCGAAAGGGCTTCATGCTGTGGTACCTACCACGGAAGAGAATCCGGAAGGCGTGATCTTCGTTCTACGGAACATCAACAACAATATTAATATTGATAATCAGAACCGGATTCATCCGTTCTATATGGTTTACATTGGAATTGATGGGGAAGTTGTCTGTGATTATCTGAATCCGAAGAAACTTCTTGATACAGTTCGGTTGCTTTGCCGTGGTAAATCCGAGCCTGTATTGGAGCTTTGTGGGAAGTTTAATAAAGAAACTGATGATGGACGAAATATGAAGGAAGTATCACAGCTTCTTTCCGATGCCATCAATTCCATTATTGATGTTAAGGAAGAGAGCGATATTGACAGTCTGTTTTCCGCAGGAGGCACTTCAGCACTGATGTCAGAGATTAACGGACTGGATGATTTTGAGCTGATTTGCTTCCTAGTTGTGAAATGAGGTGCTGAGATTGATTGGTTTACCGAAAAGTACGGAGTTCAATCGGCGAATACCGAAGCAGAAGTTTTATGAGAATCTAACAGTGTCGCCAACATTGAAGCGATTCTTTACTGATCAGATTAAGGTGATTTATTGGAGAAATAAAGTCGCTGCCACTACGATGAATCTTGCAGTAGGTGAAGTGGTAACAGAGATTGAAATTTTTGAGATAAGGCTTAATGAGCAGAAACTTGATGAATCTGTTCTCAGGCAGATCGACAAAGAAATACCATATCATATTGTTTTTTTGCTGGAATACGATGGAGAGTATCAGGCATGGGCAGCATATAAAGAAGCTTCTGTTACTGGCAATAATGCCTTTAAAGTAGGAAACTATTATCATACGGATTGGCTGGAAGAGGCAGATCTTCCATTGAAGATTCATGGACTGAATATTGATAAGGTGTATGAAAACTATGTCCGACAAATCGCCGGCGATGCATTACAGGCTGAAGAGCAGGAAAGTCTGAAGGTTTCAGTTGAACGCGATAATCGACATCAAAAACTTCAGAAACGGATTACTACTTTGCAACAGAAGGTTCGCAAAGAAAAGCAATTGAACAAAAAAATACAGTTAAATACAGAGCTGAAGAAACTAAAAAAGGAACTGGAGGATCTCTAAGATGGAAAAAATGAGAATGGAGTCAGTGAATATGACAGAAAAGAATGTGGATAAGATTGCTGCTTTATTTCCCAATTGTATTACGGAATCTCTGGATGAAGAAAAGAGTACTCCAGAGAAAAAAGCGTACAAAAAGGTTGTGAATTTTGACGTGCTTCGTCAGATGCTTTCTGGAGAAGTTCTTGAAGGTGATGAGGCTTATGAGTTTACATGGGTTGGAAAAAAATCAGCAATTATTGAAGCAAATACACCAACTAAAAAAACACTTCGGCCTTGTAAAGAAGAAAGCGTAAATTGGGATTCAACAGAGAATTTATATATTGAAGGCGATAATCTTGAAGTGCTGAAACTTCTTCAGGAAAGCTATTTAGGTAAAGTCAAGATGATTTATATTGATCCACCGTACAACACTGGAAACGACTTCATCTACCGTGATGATTTTGCACAGAGTGCGGACAAGTATGACGAGGGCTGTGGCATATTTGACGAAGATGATAATTGTTTGTTCAAGAATACTGATGCCAATGGCCGTTTTCATTCTGATTGGTGCAGTATGATATATTCCCGTCTTATGTTGGCGAGGAATTTATTGACCGATGATGGTGTGATTTTTATTTCTATTGATGATCACGAGCAAGAAAATTTAAAAAAATGTTGTGATGAAGTTTTTGGAAGTTCCAACTTTTTAGAACAAATAGTGTGGAAAAGAAGAGCGAATACACCAAATGATAGATATATTGGAAAAATTCATGAGTATATTTTTGTATATTCAAAAAATATAAAAGCGCTAAAATTATACTTACAACCTCGGGACAGTCAAATTGATAGTAAATATAAAAATCCTAATAACGATCCTCGCGGCCCATGGTTTGCAGATAATTTAAGCGCAAATGGGAAGGGGGGGCGATTAGTAAAAAGTTGCGTTTTTCCGATAAGAAATCCCCACAATAATATAGACTACTATCCGCCACAAAATAAATGCTGGCTATTTAACGAGGAAAAAGTCAAACAATACCTGAAAGAAGATAGAATTGGTTTTAGAGAAAGTACCGGAACACCATATCTAAAGAGATTTTTATCCGAGGTTAGACAAGGAAGCACTTTGCCGACAATCATATTAGATAAAGGCTTCTCCACTGATTCTGCGAAAGAGATTAGAAATCTTTTTCAACTAGATGTTTTTGAATTCACAAAACCAACGAAGTTAATAGAAACTCTATTAAGAACGGGAACAAATGGTAATGATATCGTTCTTGACTTCTTCTCCGGATCCGCCACCACTGCCCATGCTGTAATGCAGCTCAATGCTGAAGATGGAGGTAATCGTAAGTTTATCATGGTTCAACTTCCAGAAAAATGCGACAAAAAATCCGAAGCTTTCAAGGCAGGATATAAAAACATCTGCGAAATTGGTAAAGAACGTATCCGCCGTGCTGGAGCTAAAATAAAAGAAGAAAATCCAATCGGAACTCAAGATTTGGATACTGGCTTCCGTGTTCTTAAACTTGATGATTCTAATATGATAGATGTCTATTATGCGGCAGATGAATTTGAACAGCAAACCCTTGCAGATATGGTTTCTAATATCAAAGAAGATCGCACCGCTCTTGACCTGTTCTTCGGCTGTTTACTGGATTGGGGTCTGCCTCTTTCCATGCCTTACCACAGTGAGAAAATCGACGGTTACACCGTCCACACCTATAACGATGGCGACCTGATCGCTTGCTTTGATAAAAATATCCCGGAAAGCGTGGTCAAGACCATCGCCAAGCGCAAACCTCTCCGTGCTGTGTTCCGTGACTCTGGCTTTGCCAGCAGTCCTGCTAAGATCAATGTGTTTGAAATCTTCAAGCTGTACATGCCTGAGAGTGCCAATGAGATTACCAAACGAGTAAAAGTCATCTAAGAAAGGGGCTTCCCAATGAAGTTACAATTTAAACATCAGAAGTTCCAGGCAGATGCCGCCAAAGCGGTCGTGGATGTATTCGCAGGCCAGCCTTATCTTACCCCTACCTATATGATGGATCGAGGTTACCAAGGTAAGCTGATTGAAGGTGGAACCTTTTTACAGACAACACTTTCTGAAGATGAAGATTTTACAGGCTGGCGAAATGAAAGAATTGTACCGGAGCTGAACGACGGTCTGATTCTGGAACACATACAAAAAATTCAAAGAGCACACCAGATTAAGCCTTCTACCAAACTGGAGGGACGCTACAATCTGACCATAGAAATGGAAACCGGTGTCGGTAAAACCTACACCTACATCAAGACGATGTATGAGCTGAACAAGCACTACGGATGGAGCAAGTTCATCATTGTGGTTCCGAGCATTGCCATTCGTGAGGGCGTTTACAAGTCCTTTGAGGTAACGCAGGATCATTTTGCAGAGGAATATGGTAAGAAGATTCGCTTCTTTATCTATAACTCTGCCCAGCTGACCGAGATTGACCGTTTCGCTTCGGACAGTTCAATCAATGTGATGATTATCAACTCCCAGGCGTTTAATGCCAGAGGTAAGGATGCTCGTCGTATCTACATGAAGTTGGACGAGTTCCGTTCTCGTCGCCCGATTGATATTATTGCAAAGACGAACCCTATCTTGATTATCGATGAGCCGCAGTCCGTCGAGGGTAAACAGACGAAGGAAAGACTGAAAGAGTTTAATCCTCTGATGACCCTTCGCTATTCTGCAACTCATAAAGACGATAGCATTTACAATATGGTCTATCGACTGGACGCAATGGAAGCTTACAACAAGCGTTTGGTTAAGAAGATTTCCGTTAAGGGTATTACCGAGTCAGGCAGTACCGCTACAGAGAGCTATGTGTATCTGGAAAGCGTAAATCTTTCCAAGGCAGATCCGACCGCTACCATCCAGTTTGACTTTAAAGGTGCTACAGGTATCCGTAAAAAGACCATGACTGTGGGCATTGGTTTCAATCTGTATGATTACTCCGGTCAGATGGAGGAATACAAAGCCGGCTTTGTAGTGAAGTTTATTGACGGACGAGACAATTCTGTCGAGTTCTTGAATGGTATCAAGATCTATGCCGGTGATGTTATTGGTAAGGTCAGCGAGGAACAGCTTCGCCGCATTCAGATTCGTGAAACAATTCTTTCTCATATTGAAAGAGAACGCCAGTTGTTCTATAAGGGCATCAAGGTTCTTTCCCTTTTCTTCATCGACGAGGTTGCACATTATAAGCAATATGACGCTGCTGGACAACCTTTCAATGGTATCTTTGCAGATATGTTCGAGGAGGAATATAAGGATATCGTGGACAATCTTCAGATTGGCATGGGTGAGGATGATTACATCAAATATTTGAAAGCAATCTCACCGTCCAAAACACACGCAGGCTATTTTTCGGTGGATAAGAAAGGAAGAATGACGGATAGTAAACTGTCGAATAAGAAAGAACGCACTTCCGATGACATTGATGCTTACGATTTGATTATGAAGGACAAGGAGCTGCTTCTCGACCGTGACCCCAAGAAGTCGCCGGTACGCTTCATTTTTTCCCATTCTGCACTGCGTGAGGGGTGGGATAACCCTAATGTATTCCAAATTTGTACCCTGAAGCAAAGTAGTAGCGATGTGCGCAAGCGACAAGAAGTTGGCCGTGGTCTCCGTCTTTGTGTCAACCAGGACGGTGAAAGAATGGATTCTAATATATTGGGCAACGATGTTCACAACATCAATGTCCTGACGGTTATTGCCAGCGAGAGCTATGATTCTTTTGCA
This sequence comes from Blautia sp. An81, assembly GCF_002161285.1. GTDB lineage: Bacteria > Bacillota > Clostridia > Lachnospirales > Lachnospiraceae > Blautia > Blautia ornithocaccae. The sequence continues at coordinate 51,718 of NZ_NFHH01000023.1, forward strand.
AAAGGTTTGCAGTCTGAAATGGCTGAAGCTGTTGCAAGTCGACCACAGGTTGTTACCGCAGATCTGTTTAAAGGAAAGGTTATCGTGGATGCCAGAGGAAATGAGCAGGTTGTTGATTCTGAAACTGCAAGTGCAATTTTCTTTGACCTGATCGTGAATGGCTACATTGACAAAAAGGGGATTCTTACTGATAAATACTACACTGATAAGGCAAATAATGAAATCAAGATTGCAGAAGAAGTGGCTGATAGTGCTGAGTCTGTTATCAAGATTCTAGATTCTGTTTACGATGATAAGTCCATGAAGCTCGAAGATGCCCGTAAAAACAATGTGGAATTGCAACTGGACGATAAGAAACTGGCCATGCCGCAGTTCAAGGCTTTGTGGGAACGAATCAGTCCGAAGTCTGTGTATGTGGTTGACTTTGATACAGATGAGCTGGTACAAAAGTCCATTGCATCCCTGAACCGCAGTCTTCATGTTGCGAAGATTTACTTCAAGGTAGAAACCGGCTCAATGGATGAAATCAAATCCAAGGATGCTCTGGTAAGCGGCGCTTCCTTTGTGAAGGATAAGTCATCTACCTACGGTGCTTACCACACTATTACTGCCAATCATGGAGTGAAATATGATCTTGTTGGCAAACTGGTTGAAGAAACTGGTCTGACCCGTAAAGCTGTGGTGGATATTCTTGTGGGCATTGAAAAAACTGTGTTTGACCAGTTCAAGAATAACCCGGAAGAATTTATTATAAAAGCAGCTTCCCTTATCAATGATGAAAAGGCCACTGCAATCATCCAGCATATTTCCTATAATGTCCTGGACGAAAGATACAGTACAGATATTTTCACTGAACCGACGATTAAGGGGAAACTTGGTACTAATGCAATGAAGGCGACTCGCCATCTGTACGATCATATCGTATACGATTCCACTAATGAGCGTGATTTCGCAACCGACTTGGATACAAATACTGATGTTGCCGTTTATGTTAAGCTCCCTGACTGTTTCTATATTTCTACCCCAGTGGGCAAGTATAACCCTGACTGGGCGATTGCTTTCTATGAGGGAACAGTGAAGCATATCTACTTTGTCGCCGAAACAAAAGGCTCCATGTCCTCTATGCAGTTGAGACTGATTGAGGAATCTAAGATTCATTGTGCAAGAGAGCACTTTAAGGCAATCAGTGGAGAGAATGTGGTTTACGATGTGGTGGATAGCTATCAGACGTTGCTTGAAAAAGTAATGAAATAACCTAAACTGCGAATGGAGGTAGGAAATGGCTCAACATTTATCTGTAAAAGTTCCGTGAAAAGACAACAGATATAACAGCCTCGTATGTGATAAGCAGTGTTACAATAACGCTTGATTGAGGTTAAAGGATATCTCCAGTAGTAGAGGCAATGAACTGGAAGAAAAATTAAGTGGATGTCCTAGGACACCTATACCAAAATCATGGTTCATCCATATAAAACATGTAATAACAGCACTCACAAGTATTCCCGAGAGACGGAGTTGAAATATCATCTGTTCTCTCTGCCGGCACGACCTTTTGGTTGGAATATGTCGCATAAAGGAAACGATGACAATATCGGGAACTTTGTGCGTAAATTTGCTATTGTTTATGACCCTAATAGAGAACCCAATTTGCCGTTCTCGACAAACTAGGTTCAGGATGCAGATTGATTGAGTTTATAGTACCTGGTACCGTGAATATCCACAAATAGGATTCTTCTATGATAAGGCGGGATGGAGCGCTTGAGCAAGGATTTCTGTCTTTAGAAGACTAATGAATAGCCGATGGTTTGGAAGGAGAAACACATGATTGATTTCAAAAAATTAAATCCCATACTGGAAGGGTACAAAACGTACTTTCCGAGCCATTGGGATGATGAAAAATATAAGTGGGAGGCGATCAAACACTTTCAGGAGCACTGGGATATTGACGCTGAAAATTTCGGAGAGATGTTCAAACAGGCTACTGAAAAGACATTTAACTTACTGGCGTCAGGGTATGCTTACCCGCGCGGCATGATTACAAACTTTGCCAAAGCAGATGATGGTGCAACACGGGAGATGTTCCGGAATTTGTTTGATGAGTCTCAGGATCTGGCTGCAAGAGTATATGCTTTCCAGACAGTAGCGGAGGAATTACGGTCAAAGTATGATGACGGTACGTGGAGAAATCACTATCAGAATACGAATGCTATTAGTACATATCTCTGGCTGCGATATCCGGACAAGTATTATATCTACAAGTATGAGTTGTTCCGTGCGGTTGCAAAAGAATTGTCTTCTGATTACATGCCGAAGAAGAACGGTTCAGTTGAAAACCTGATTGGCGGTTTTCAACTGTATGATGAGATCTGTAACGCTATCAAGACAGATTCAGACATTAAGACTTTGATTAATGATGCTCTTGTTCCAAGTTGTTACGATGACCCTGAAATGAAGACAGTTACCATCGATGTAGGATTCTATCTTGCACGTTATTATTTAAGCGAACAGGATGCCACCAAAGAAACTGAAGAGTGGTTTCCTAAGGATTATTCGCCAGAACTTAGTGTGGACGACTGGATTGAGCTGTTGAATGATAGTTCTATCTTTACAATAAATAGCCTGCAAATCATGAAACGTCTAAAAGATTATGGTGGTGCTGCTACATGCAAGCAACTTTCGGTGAAATATGGGGAAAATCCCAATTTTTATAATGGCGGATCGTGGTCGCTTGCTCAACGTATTGCAAAGAAAACGGGCTGCCCTGTTATGACAAAAGACACGAATGATTCAAAATGGTGGCCAATTCTTTATATTGGAAGGAAAGCTGATAAATCCTCTGAAGGCGCATACATATGGAAGCTTAGAGAAGAATTGGCAGAAGCGCTGAATAAAGTAGATTTAAGTGAGATTGATTTATATGTTGATAATACACCGTCCATATGGAAAATCAGTCAGGGCTCTATATCTGAGAAGAACAGAATCATTTTTGAAGGACGTAATGTTGTAGTGGTACACAGTACAACAAAAGCAAAAGCTACCTCTAAGGTTTCTCAGGGTGAGAGTTTTATGGAGGGTATCAAGGAAGGGGATTATTTTTACCTTTGTTATGGAAATAGCATAAGGTTGTTGGGGCAATTTGTTACTGATAAGGCTGTTCTTAATCCAGAAATGGAAGACGGTTGGTATGAAAGAGAGTACCGATTAATAAGGACATCAAAAGATACATCTGCTTACAAGGGAATTCAGAAATGGTGGACGCCAAATGATAACTCTACCTGTATAAAGGTTGAAACCGAAGATAAGGAGCTGTTTGAAGAAACAATCTTAAATCCTTATTTTGATATGACGGTGTCTGCACTTTTGGGGGATGAAAATCAGGAGCAGAATTATTGGTGGCTGACCGCAAATCCTAAAATTTGGAGTTTTTCAGATATCAAAATTGGTGAAGAGCAGAATTATACACTTTACAATGAGAATGGAAATAAGCGTCGTGTATTTCAGAACTTTCTTGATGCAAAGGTCGGGGATGTGGTTATAGGGTATGAGGCTAATCCGGTAAAGAAGGTTGTGGCTATTGCTAGGATTACACAGGCGAATGATGGTAAGGCTATCTATTTTGAAAAGGTTGAAGGTCTGGCTACACCGATTGAGTACCTTGCTCTTAAGGGATGTCCTGAACTTAAAAAGATGGAGTTTTTCGTACAGCCGAACGGAAGCTTATTCAAGCTGACTAAAGGTGAATACGACTTTATCATGGACATTATACGAGAAGAAAACCCTCTGAAGAAACCGGATACTGCAAAGCAGAAATACACCAAGGAAGATTTTCTCAGCAAGGTCTACATGACAGAGGAAAGGTATGATGTCCTAGAAACATTACTGAGAAATAAGATGAATGTGATCTTGCAGGGAGCACCAGGTGTTGGCAAGACCTTCACAGCCAAGAAACTTGCATATGCCATGATGGGGGAGGCGGATGATTCCCGTATAGAAATGGTTCAGTTCCATCAGAACTATTCCTATGAGGATTTCATCATGGGATATCGTCCGGATGGGGCTGATTTCAAGCTCACAGACGGTATCTTCTATCGGTTTTGTCAAACAGCGGCGAATTATCCGGATAAGGAATTTTTCTTTATCATTGATGAGATTAACCGTGGAAATATGAGTAAGATATTTGGGGAGTGTCTGATGCTGATTGAGAAGGATTACCGAGGAACAAAGGCTACTTTGGCCTATAGCGGAATGCCATTCTCTGTGCCGGAAAATCTGTACATTATAGGCATGATGAATACTGCTGACCGAAGTCTTGCAATGATTGACTATGCACTCAGAAGAAGGTTCAGTTTCTTTGAGGTGGAGCCTGGCTTTAATTCAGAAGGATTCACGAACTATCAGAATGCATTTGGCAATGAGACTTTTAATGCTCTGATTGAGCAGATCAAGCTGCTGAATAAAGAAATTACAGAAGATAAATCGCTGGGACGAGGATTTCAGATTGGGCATAGCTATTTCTGCGGAAGAGAAGAGCTTGGATGCACTGATGAGTGGATGCGTTCTGTGGTAGAATTTGATATCCTGCCGATGTTGAGTGAATACTGGTTTGATGAACCGACAAAGTTGCAGCGTTGGGAGAGAAATTTGCGTGGTGTATTTGATGATTAAGGATAAGAGCATATTTATAAAAAACATATACTATATGCTTTCCTATGCATTTAAGATTCTGAAACAGTCGAATTATGATGAGGTAGCTTCGGAAAAGTTCGAGAATGCACAGGACTTATTTGCTGCGATTCTTAGCAAGGGTATTGCTCAGCAGCTGAAGCAGGGACTTTACCGGGAATATATTACGAAAAACGAGACGTTATCCACCATGAGAGGCAAGCTGGACCTGCAGGAGACTCTGCGAAACCGGATCCAGCGAAAGCAGAAGTTGGCCTGTGAGTTTGATGAGCTGTCTGAGAATAATTTGTTCAATCAGATTTTAAAAACCACGATTCATTACCTTCTAATTGCTGAAGGCGTGGAAGTGGAAAGAAAATCTGTGCTGAAGAAGATCCTTGTATTTTTTGACGGCATCGAACTCTTAGAACCTTCCGTCATCCCATGGAGCCACCTTTATTATCAGAGGAATAATAAGAACTATGAGATGTTGATGAATGTCTGTTATTTTGTTCTGGATGGAATGCTTCGGACCACAGAGAAGGGTGAGTATAAGATGGAGTCCTTCTCAGATGAGCATATGGCCAGGCTTTATGAGAAGTTTATTCTGGAATACTATAACCAGCATCACACTTATCTGAGTGAGGTCAACGCAGGACAGGTGAAATGGAATCTGATTGGTGATAACAGCGAGTCCATGATACGGTTCCTGCCGATCATGCAGACAGATATCATGCTAAGATTAAAGGATCAGATTCTCATCATTGACGCGAAGTATTATGGGAAGACGCTTCAGCAGCAATATGATAAGTATACTCTGCATTCCAATAATGTGTATCAGATATTCACTTATGTTAAGAATCAGGATAAGAACAATACTGGAAATGTGGCGGGGATCCTTCTGTATGCTAAGACGGATGAGGACATTACTCCGGATTGTATGTTTAACATGGGAGGAAATCAGATTGGGGCAAAGACACTGGATCTGAATAGGGATTTCCCGTTGATTGCGGAACAGCTGGATAAACTGGCCGGAGATTTCTTTAAGGTGAAGTTTGCGTAGTGGAGGAGATGGATGGTAGTAAAAGAAACCGAACGATTATACAAATCATATTTGAACATCACCAATTCTCGCTGGGAATATGGCAACAGTGTCCTATACCGTATGTGTGAAGAAGAGCCAGAGCATAAACAGATAGATGTTATCGTTGGCAAGATTTGGCTCATCGGAAGGAGCTATGCTGCGGCCATTGAGAGACGAAAGAATGCGGTTGTTGTTGGAGATGATTTTTATTATGATGTGGTAGCCCCGAAACTGTTGGAGATCGGTTCGGAACTTGATGATCGGATCACTAGATTGAGAAAGAGCAAAGGGCTTGTTCTTGATGACATTAAATTGGTTCTGAGTACACATAAGTTCTTGATGGATATTTTTTATGAATTGACCGGATTGGAAAAGAGATCTCTTGCATCAAAATATCTCCACTTTCATTGCCCGGAGAAGTTTTTTATCTATGATAGTCGGGCAAGAGTAGGAATCGGGAAGCTGGTGAAGAGACCTAATAAAGAAATTCTTACGGATGTGTCCGATTACGATCCAGAATATGGAGACTTTGTATGTAGGGTGCTTGAACTGCAGGAATATCTGGATGAACAGCTTGGAGTATATGAATTGCCGCGAAAATTGGATGGCTTTCTTCTGACAGCAATCAAATAACGGATGGAGAAGATCTATATTCGAAACGAAGAAAACACTTATCGCCGTGTATAAGGATGAGTATAAATGTTAGTCTAAAAGTGATCACTCTATAGTTGAAGAACATAAACCCCGGTCAGAAAAGACGGTATGCCTTTTTCTGATCAAATTAAAAAAACTTTTTACAAACTATTAACAAGAATCACAGGAACTGAATGCTCCTGTGATTCTTATTAGTTAGTATTAAGAGAGTCACATGCTGATAACAAAGCGCGTGCATATTTTTTGCCAGAAGAAATAACTAGTTTTTTGTTGATAAGAAAAATCCATATTAATAAAAAAGCAAGGTTAATAAAAAAGCCACAAATTATATTTGTCAAATTTAAAGAAATAAATTGTCTGTGTCTCAAAAAAAATAGTGCTGCATTAAAGACTATACCAATGAAACATATGGCTAAACCAAGAGGCTTTAATCCTAATAAATTATATGAGAAACCAAAATTGATGTTTTCTTCGGCGATTAGTGGGAATTTATTTGGGTCACGTGTTTGGGCAATTAGCCAAGTTACAGCAGTCGAAACAGAATTTTTCATATGTGTATCGTCATCAGAAAGTGTAAATTCTTTAATATTTTGAGATAAAAAAGTATAATATCTGTCCTTGCTTTTTGGGTCAATATAATTGGATGATGGCAATAATGCTTTTTGAGCAGGCAACAAATCGGGAAAACATTTTTTCATGGCTCGAGTGCCAGGTATTCTGCAATAAATTATTAGAAGATTACAAAATCCATATGTAATTAATAGCACAATCAATGTTGAAGTGATTTTTTGCATTTCTGATATAAGTAAATACAGTTCCAAGATCAAAGGGGCAATAAGGATTATTCCAACGCTCAGGCGGGCTCTTAGATTGTATGGGCCAAATGCAGTAAATAATTCTTTCATGAAAAAAGTCTCCTATATTTTGGTAAAGCAAGTATCCAAACGATCATAAAAATTTGGATTTTTCCTAGTATTATACAAAAGAATTTCAGATTCAGTCAAATCAAATTTAAAACCAAACATATTACCTTTTAATAAATTTGCATATCCGTAACTGTTTTGTTTTGGGAAATAAATGTCTTTATTTAATGATTTGCACCAAGAAAAATCAATTGTGCCACCACAAGTGATGGCAACAATTGTTTTTTCAGAAATATTATTACTACGCAAGTACAATGAAACAGCTATATTGTGTCCAACAATAAAGAAAACATCTAGAGAGGTAGAAGGAATACTCACAAGTTGCTCGAAACCTGCTATTGAAGTTTGGGGAAAACACCATAGATGTATACTTTTTTCAATATATTGTTGTCTTGCTGTTAACTCATTAGAAAAACAGTTTTGTAATAAATAACGCATCGTTTTACATTCCTAAAGTGCGACCTGTTTGAACAGTTTTTGGTAAAAAATTTGAGTTATTAATTGTTATTGTACCTTCATATTTTGTATTGTAAACTCGATATCCAGTAGTGTCTAATTTATCAGAACCTCCATTGGTATTTCCTGTGTTGTCGGAAATAACATAGAAGGAGTTGATTTGGTCGCTCTTTTTTTCAAAAATCTGCTCAGCCTGTTTTGGTTTTCCGTGATGAGGTAATTGGATGGCATCATAACTTCTTACTATATTTTCAATTGATGCATAGGAACAGTCTCCACATAGTAACATGCTAGAAGCTCCAAATTTAATTTTTACTTGAATACTTGTCGCATTATAAATAGTTTCACCATCAATATTGTCACTTTCTCGACTGTCAAGATGTTTTGCTACAGCATTCATCATGTAATCCAAATCAGGTCCTATAATGCTTACCTCAGAACAAAATGTTTCGGGATGTTCATAGATGTCTTCAATTGGTTCACCGGATAATTCTGCAATATTATTATAAAGATTAAGAATTTGTTGCTTTAATGGCTCACGTTTTCTTCGTTGATCATTGATTTTATCTAAAATATCATCTACATATTTCAGTAGTAGAGTGGTTTTGATTACACTAATTTTATTTTCTGATAGTAATTTACGTTGTTAGCGTCGGGCGATTTTCACCATTCAGAGTCGGATTAAAAACGCCAATCTCAGTCAATTTAAAATCGCCAATGCATCATGTATGTTATTAACAGTTACGCATTTTTATACTCCGTA
>NZ_NFHH01000024.1 GCF_002161285.1 Blautia sp. An81
GGTCTTTCCAATGGAAGTGGATAAAACCAATGGAAAAGCCGGAGAATGTAGATAACCCGTTTTTTTAGAAAACTCTCCATCCTAAAGCAGGCAGATATATTTTTACCTTTCAAAACTGTAAAGTTTTTCTTATGTTTGAACTTCCCAGGGAAATATGATATCCTATTATAAATACACTTTTGGAAGGAGCGATTATCATGAAGATACATGAATCGGCGGAAAACTACCTGGAAACCATCTTAGTAATCGGGAACCGCAAGCCCCAGGTACGTTCTATTGATATTGCCAATGAACTGAATTTTTCCAAGCCCAGTGTCAGTGTGGCCATGAAAAATCTCCGTCTGAACGGATATATTCAAATGGATCATGAGGGATTTATTACCCTTACTCCCTCCGGCAAGGCAATCGCTGATAAAATATATGAGCGTCATCGTCTTCTCAGTTCCTGGCTTGAACAGCTGGGCGTAGATCCCAAAACTGCTGCTGAAGATGCCTGTAGAATGGAGCACGTTATAAGCTCTGAAAGTTTTGAGGCTATTAAAAAGCACACTCATCTCATGGAAGAAAAAATACAGTCTGCCAAAGAAGCATAGCTGCTTCTTCATATACTGTACATCTGGCCTGCCTGCCAACAGAAAACCGTTCCGTAAAATCCTGATATTATCTGAATTTTACGGAACGGTTTTTTATGACTCCACTTCTTTTTCCTGTTGGATTTTTTCCAGCTGATCAGCAATTTTTTTCTTTATGCCGTTCATTTCCTGATAGGTGGCTGCAAGTTTCTGCTGAGTTTTATTCAGTACATTCACATATTCTGCAATCTTGTACTGTACTTCAGACACAGCACTGCGTACGCCTTCATAGTCTGCCCTGCTGCCTATATTTCCTTCTGCTTTCTCCAGTTTTTCCCGGAGGACCTTGTTTTCTTCCCGAAGGCGAAGGATTTCTCTGGCCAGTTTGTCTTTAATGGCATTCTTCATCTGTTCTGCTTTCAGATATTCCTGCTGGGTAAATTTCTGCTTTTCTTCTGCCATAGTCAGGGCATCCTGAAGACGGCTGTTTTCCCTGGCCAATCCTTCCAGGCGCTTATCCTGGTCCTCTGCCAAAGCTGCGCTGTTTTCTTCCTCCTGCCTGAGCAGCTCTTCCAGTTCCTGAATGCGGCTCTGATATCTCTTTGTTTCCTCTTCATGGGCACGGCTCATCTGCGACAGCTTGTCATTCATGTTTTCTACATATTCCAGTACATCATCTTTTTTGTAACCGCCTACTGCGGTCCTGAATTCCAGTTCTTCTCCCATTATCTATTCTCCCCTTTCTTCCCTTCACTGCCAGCTTTCTCCGCTGGAGTGATTCCTTATCCAGTCATCTCTTAAAGCTCCATAAAGTTCTGCATTTGTGGCTGCCTGATAAGGCAATGCCCAAAAAATTCCCAGAAGGCCGCATGTAAAGGCAGATCCGATCCACCAGCCTAAAAAAGAAAGATCCAGTCCGAAAGCTTCCAATTTCTGTCCCATCATCATTTCTTTACTGATAGCAAAGGCATCCGTACTGCTGATATCCGGCTGTTCCGCCAGAATATAGGGGGACCATCCTGTACTCATAGCTCTTTACAATCCCCGGAATGATCAGAAGCAGCGTCCACAAAAATGTGAACAGATTTCTAAGAAACATTACAAGCACTACATTTCCATAATGGCCGGACTGAAACCCAAAAAGGATCTTGGAAACCCCTGCCTGATAATCCCTGTTCTCTACATAAAACCTGCAGGCTCCCATTTCCAGTACCGAAAACACCAGAATCTGTACTAAAATGACCACTGCCCCGGGGATAAGAAACCATAAGGCAAATGTAGTATCCTCCAACCATCTTTCTATGCTGACAGACCCTCCGGTCCCGGTTATCAGACCAACGATCAGGCTCACCAGCACACAGTTCCCGTAGTTCCTGCGAAATTTTTCTTTTCCGTCTGCTTTCAGACCCGCTCTGTTCCAGTACATACGACCCCCTCCTCTCAAATCATATATTACTGTTTTATTCTAACATGTATTCTACCGGTATAAAAGTGAATTTTTTATTACATAGAAAAACATCATTTCTTCTTAGCTGTTATTATCATAAAATTTTTCCAAAATATTTTTTTAATTTTATCTTGACATTTCAAATTTTATCCCTTATAATCATTACTGTTGCTAAGGACAGCAACGAATTTCATATGTGCGTTTAGCTCAGCTGGATAGAGCGTTTGACTACGGATCAAAAGGCCGGGGGTTCGAATCCTCTAACGCACGGTATCAACCCTTATGTCTCAGGACATAGGGGTTTTTGTTTTATCAGAAAACCATTTATGAAAGGAGTTCCATATGCTTACATCAACTCAGCTTCGGCAGCAGCTTTCCTCCATAAACAGAAAAAGCTATCCTGCATATAAAAGTTTAAAAGGCATCTATCAATTTCCTGACTATCTTTTATCTATTGACCATGTACAGGGAGACCCTTTTGCCTCTCCTTCCCACGTAAGTATTTATGTTTCCAGAAAAAGAGCAGCTTTTCCGGAATTCTGTTTTTCATCTTCTCCGGCCAGGATTGCTGTTCAGGACCTGCTCACACGTAAATTTGAAGAGCAAATTTCCGCTTACAGTTTCCGGGCAAAAGGTTCCGGCAAAAGCGGTCTCATCTCTATTACCCACTGTGGACAGGAAACTCTGGAACGGACGGCCTGTCAGGTTACCGATAAGGAAATCATTGTCCGCTTTACTGTCGGCTTCCCTGCAAATGGCAGGACAATCAACGCACCAGAGCTTGAAAAAATCCTGTTTGACTTTCTTCCCCGCTGTGTGCAGAAAAGCCTGTACTATAAAAATCTTTCTTCAAAAAACGTAGAGGAGACTGTATTTCTCGCAGAAGATCAGGAATATATCCGCAAAGAACTTCCCAAAAGAAATCTGGCTGCTTTTGTGGCTGATCACTCCATTCTCCCCAGACAGAGCGGTATTTCTCAGAAACCCTTGAAAGGAAGTATCCCCTTTCTTTCCCCGGAAACACTCCAGATAGAAATGAAGCTTCCCCACAAAGGTATAATCCGTGGAATGGGAATCCCAAATGGCATCACTCTTATTGCCGGAGGAGGGTATCATGGAAAGTCCACACTGCTGAATGCCTTAGAAAGAGGCGTTTATAATCATATTGCAGGAGATGGGAGAGAATACGTGATCACGGAGCCTTCTGCACTGAAGCTCCGTTCTGAAGACGGACGTTTTATTAAAGATGTGGATATTTCTCTATTTATCAATGATCTGCCTAATAAAAAGGATACCCGTTGCTTCTCAACTCTGGATGCCAGCGGAAGCACCTCTCAGGCCGCCGGAATTGTAGAAGGAATGGAAGCTGGAACTAAGCTCCTGCTTCTGGATGAAGATACCTCTGCCACCAATTTCATGGTCCGGGATACTTTTATGCAGGAAGTGATAAGCAGAGATAAAGAACCCATCACTCCATTTCTGGAAAGAGCAAGGGACCTATATGAAAAGGCTGGCATTTCCACTATCCTAGTAGCAGGAAGTTCAGGTGCTTTTTTCCATATTGCAGATACGGTAATCCAGATGGACAGCTACCGGACTCTGGACATTACAGAAAAAGTTAAAAATCTGTGCAGAAAGTATCCCCTATCTTTCTCCCATGTTCCAGCTTTTGCCATGCCGAATTTTAATAGAGTCATGACAGTGCCTCCGGTGAAAGGAGACGGAAACAAAGAGTTAAAGCTGAAAGTTCATGGAAAAGATTCTTTCTCTCTGGGTAAAGAAACCATAGATTTAAGATATATCGAACAGATTGCCGATTCAGAACAGACCGCCGCACTGGGACAGCTGCTGAAATATGCCAGGGAACACCTTTTAGATAATAAGCGAAGTCTTTCTCAGGTAATTTCCCTTCTGGAAAAGACGCTGGATGAAAAAGGACTGGCCGGTATCTGCTCTTCCTCTTATATCCCCTGTGGTCTGGCAATGCCCCGGAAGCAGGAGATTTATTCTTGTTTTAATCGTTATCGAAGATAATGCCGGGAAACTTTTTATTGTCATGAGTAAAAAGGCCGCTGTATTTGTGCAGACTTTCCTCTATACGGTGTCTGCATAAACACAGCGGTCCCTCTTTATTCTGAGACTTTCTAAGCTTCTGCTTTCTTCAAAATTCCTACTCCAATAGGATAAGGCCCTGTATGGACTCCAATGGTAGCGCCTATCTGCATCTGCGGCCAGTTTTCTGACGGGTAGCCTCTTTCTGACAGCTTCTGACCCAGATAGTCTTTAAAGGTCTTGTACTCCGGAACATCCAGACCTACGCCTGTGACCAGATGATACTCCTCAAGATTTATTTTTTTCTTTTCCAGATACTCGACAAACATATCTGCTACCTTGAACAAGGATTTCTTTCTGCCTCTGCAAAGCTCTGTAGAACCCAGTTCCCCGTCATAATACTGGAGCAAAGGTTTTATATTCAGCATACTCCCGGCCAGAGAAGCCGCCTTTCCGATCCTTCCTCCATGTTCCAGATATTTCAGATCCTTTGTGGTAAAAAAGATATGTCCTGTATTTCTGATCTTCTCCAGGGCTTTTACTGCCGTTTTCAGATCCAGTCCCTTATTCCTGAGCCTGACCGCTTCTTTCACAAAAAGCCCCTGAGCCGCAGTTACCAGCTGAGAATCCATCACATAGATTTCTGCCTCAGGATGCTCTTCCAACAGTTCCTCCCTGGCATTTATTGCAGACTGCATAGAGCCGCTGAATTTCTTTGTCAGGCAGATACACAGTACCGGCGTACTGGTTTCTACAAAGGGAAGAAAGGCATCCATATAATCCTGTACAGAAGGCATAGATGTCTTGGGATAGCAGTCCTGATTATCTGCCATTTCCTGATAAAAGTCCGTAATGGCTATATCCTTTCCTTCTCTCAGATAATTTTCCCCATCAAAGGATACATAAAAAGATACGATGGAGACCTTCTCCTGCTCCGTATACTGAAGAGACAGGTCACAGGAGCTGTCGCTGACAATACCAAATTTCATTTTTCATCCGTCCTTGTCTTTCTTTTTAATATCTGTTATCATCTACAGTAAATGTTACAATTGTAACACTTTATTTTCTGAAAAACAATATTTAAAATCTCAACTGTTACAAAAAGGAGAATTTTGTTCATGAATACTTCATCGAAAAATCCTTCCAAAGAGTTTACAAAAAACTGTATAATGGATGCCCTTCTCCAACTTATGCACACCAAAGAATATGAGCAGATTTCTATCTCTGAACTAACTCAGAAAGCCGGGGTTTCCCGGATGTCTTATTACCGCAACTACAACTGCAAAGACAGTATACTGATTGATTATATGCACCGGATTTTAAAAGAGTACGCAGAGGAGTTAAAAGGTCCTTCTTTTCGTTCAGATTTCCAGACTTACGACCATATCCTGCGAAGTCTGAAATATCTTGAAAAATACAAAGATTACGTGCTGTGCCTGAAAAAGGCCAACCGCTCGGAAATCCTCCTTCAGGGATTGGATCTATATATGCTTTATGTAACAGAATCTCTGGAAAAATCAGCTCTGGAAAAATACGATCTCTACTACTATTCCGGAGCTCTTTACAACATTTTCATGCATTGGATCGAAGACGACATGAAAGAAGACATCCAGGTTATCGCCTCTATTATATATGAACATGTGCGGCATAACCGTTTCAATGACAGACAAAGGAGGTAATCCTCTTAGCAAAATCAAAAATGCTTCAAGCCTTCCTTGCAACGGCTTGAAGCACACTGTAGTGTAATGGGCGATGGTGGATTCGAACCACCGAAGGCTTTGCCAGCAGATTTACAGTCTGTCCCCTTTGGCCACTCGGGAAATCGCCCCTAAATTTTCAGTTCTCACAAATTATAGCATACCCTGACCGAATTGCAAGTGTTTTTTTTCATTTCTTTCAAAGACTGCAAAAGGAACTGTGGCATTCGTCATATATCAGTAATAACATGTATAAGTATTCTCACTTTTAACTAATGCCACAGCTCATTTAAATACCCTGCTATCTTTCTATTCTTCCTGATCCAGCACACATTTCACAATGATTGCTCCATGGGAAGGAACCTCCAGATGGATAACTCCGGCCCTGCACTCATGAATTTTCTTTACAAGACTGTATCCAAAATCTCCAGTCACCATCAGCTGTTTGAATTTACAGGTTCTGGATCTTGGAATCCCCAGTTCCCACACAGACAGCTCCACCATCTTCGTCTCATCGCTGTTATTAATGGTCACCACAGTTTTCTCCCTGTCTGTAAATCTGCCGTAACTGATCTGCTGATAATCATTTGCCAGAAATTTTACAGATCCTCTCAGCAATTCACGATTCTCCTTGTGTATCCGTATGATATCTTTATGAAAAGCGATCAGTTCCTGGTCTTCTCTTCCCCAGGGATAGGTTCTCCGATTATCCGGGTCGGTAAAACCGCAGAGTCCTGCTTCGTCTCCATAATAGATGGTAGGCGCTCCCGGCCATGTCATCTGGATTACCACAGCCTCCCGGAAGACGGCCTTGTTTATATCCTGCTGGGCAGCTTCACTTCCCAGATTTTCTACCCGTCCCACTTTATGATTGGTTCTTGTAAGGAAACGGGAGTGATCATGATTAGACAGCTCATTCATGGCAGTCATCAGCGAAGGCGCATAGAAACTGGCCATATGATATTTCATAGAGCCGATAAAACAGTCACTATTTCCCAGCATGCCCTCGTTAAATTCATCACTGTGTTTCTCCATTCCTGTCAGGAACCAGGTTACCGGCTCCATAAAAGCATCATAGTTCATCACAGTGTCCCACTGGTCTCCTTCCAGCCAGGACCTGGCTTCTCCATAATGCTCTGCAAGGATCAGAGCGTCAGGGTTAGCCTCCTTCACATTCCGACGAAATTCTCTCCAAAACTGATGATTGTACTCATTGCTGTGTCCCAGGTCTGCCGCAACGTCAAGACGCCACCCGTCCACATTATAGGGGGGAGAAACCCATTTTCTGGCAATACTCATAATATAATCATAGAGTCTGGGAGACTCTTCATAATTCAGTTTTGGCAGAGTGTCATGTCCCCACCAACCGTCGTAGAACTGGTTATAGGGCCAGCTATACTCATTGTGAAAGCGGAAAAAAGTACGGTAAGGACTGTCCTGAGATATATAAGCCCCCTTCTCATATCCTATCTGATTCTCGTAAATCTGCTCTCTGTCCAGCCATTTATTAAATGAGCCGCAATGATTAAATACTCCATCCAGGATTACTTTCA
This sequence comes from Blautia sp. An81, assembly GCF_002161285.1. Classification (GTDB taxonomy): domain Bacteria; phylum Bacillota; class Clostridia; order Lachnospirales; family Lachnospiraceae; genus Blautia; species Blautia ornithocaccae. The sequence continues at coordinate 7,322 of NZ_NFHH01000024.1, forward strand.
TGCCCCTCTTATGGATTTCTTCCACAATACAGACAAAAAAAGCATTGCTGGCTTCTAGATTTACTTTGTCTGTAACTCGTTCTATATATTTGGTAGCATGGGCATTTTCCATATCCCCATCGGTCAGGACCTCTCCCCCATCTTTCACGATTTTTCCATAATGAGGGTCTATATAATCATAATCCTGGCTGTCATACTTATGATTGGAAGGAGATACAAACAAAGGATTAAAATAGATCACATCCACACCCAATTCTTTCAGATAGTCCAGTTTATCCAGAACTCCCTGGAGATCTCCTCCGTAAAAATCCCGGACATCCATAGCTTGAGGAGGACGGTTCCAGTCCTCTACCTTTTTTACATGTTCATCAATATATGCATACTCACCTGACACCACATCATTAGACGGGTCCCCGTTGCGGAATCTGTCTACAAAGATCTGATACATCACTGCTCCCTTTGCCCAGTCAGGAGTCTTAAATCCCGGAACAATACCAAAACAGTAGTGGTCGTCAATCTCTCTGGTCACTCCAATCTGGTTATAATAGCAATGAATTTTTCCGGAAATAATCTCAAAATAGTAACGGATAGTCTCATTTCCAAGTTTTACATCCGTCCCATAATAGTCAAATCCGTCTTTTGAGTTAAGCCATTTCATAGGCTGTCTAACATCATCATATACCAGAAAAACAAAGTCCACATTGTTTTTCTTTGTGCGGATACGGATATTCACTGTGTCTCCGGCTTCCGGTTCTGCCGGGGTCCTGTAATTTTCCGTTTCATCGCTGAACACCGCACGTTTATTAAAAGTAGGCCTCATATTGGTCACATATTCCTGAATCTTCCTTGCATCCGTAAGATTTTCGTAATTCATACTGCATCCTCTCCATCTTTTAGCAAAACCTATAAGTGTTTCCTGCTTTGCTGAATTACTTCATATTATTATATGTTACTATTCTATCCCACCGAGTCCATATATACAACTACTTTTTCCACGGATTTTTCGTACATTTTTTGTCAAAGTAAAACAGCCAGTCTATCGACTGGCTGTTTTGGAGAAGGTATTTCTTCTTATGGGGTGTAGCAAAAACTATATAATGTATTGGGGGGTTTTTACAGTAATTATAATAGCATGACCCGAAAAAAAAGTGTGCACAATCTTGACTTTTTTTCGTAGTTTTTTTTGACCATTTTTAACATAACTGGTCCTTCCACTTTTATCCATTCTGAGAAATTCTGCATAAAACCCCATTAAAACAAGGCTTCAAACTCTTCCCTGCCGATTTTTTCTTTCTCAATCAGCAGATCTGCACACCTATGGAGAACCTCCTCATTCTGAGAAAGAATCTCTTTGGCTTTTTCATAGGCCTCGTCAATAATCCGTTTTACTTCACTGTCAATAAGAGCGGCTGTCTGATCTGCATAGTTCTTCGTGTGTCCAAAGTCTCTTCCGATAAATACCTCGTCCTCGTCACCACCGTACTGGATCATTCCCACTTTTTCGGACATTCCGTACTGAGTTACCATAGCTCTGGCCATCTGGGTAGCCTGCTTAATATCCTGAGAAGCACCTGTTGTAATATCGTGGAAAATCAATTCTTCCGCTACACGGCCTCCAAGATCCACCACAATATTCTCCAGCATTTTCTTCTTGCTGTTAAACATTTCATCCTGTTCTGGCAAAGGCATAGTATAACCTGCTGCTCCCATTCCCGTAGGAATAATGGAAATTGTATGGACCGGTCCCATCTCAGGAAGGAGATGGAAAAGAATGGCATGGCCCGCCTCATGGTAAGCTGTAATCTTCTTTTCCTTTTCAGAGATTACCCGGCTCTTCTTTTCCGCACCCAGCCCTGTCTTTATAAAGGCCTGGCGGATATCTCCCTGATTAATAAAGAATCTGCCGTCCTTAGCGGTAATAATGGCAGCTTCATTCATAAGGTTCTCCAGATCTGCGCCAGTATAGCCGGCAGTAGTTCTGGCAATCTCTTTTAAGTCTACATCTTCTCCCAGAGGTTTTTTCGCCGCATGGACGCGGAGGATTTCTTCTCTTCCTTTAATGTCAGGACGGCCTACACCTACCTTTCGGTCAAAACGTCCCGGACGGAGAATAGCCGGATCCAGAATATCTACCCGGTTAGTGGCTGCCATAACAATAATGCCTTCATTTACTCCGAAACCGTCCATTTCTACCAGAAGCTGGTTCAATGTCTGTTCCCTCTCATCATGACCTCCGCCCATGCCAGTCCCTCTCCGTCTGGCAACAGCATCAATCTCATCGATAAATACAATACAGGGTGCATTCTTTTTGGCTTCTTCAAACAAATCTCTGACACGGGAGGCTCCTACTCCTACGAACATTTCCACAAAATCCGAACCGGAAATGGAGAAGAAAGGCACCCCTGCCTCCCCTGCAATGGCTTTTGCCAACAGTGTCTTTCCTGTTCCCGGAGGTCCTACAAGGAGAACGCCCTTGGGAATTCTGGCCCCTACTTTTACATATTTCTGAGGCTCCTTTAAAAAATCTACAATCTCTTCCAGCTCTTCTTTTTCCTCCTGAAGGCCGGCTACATCTTTAAAGGTTACCTTTTTATCTGCATCTGTAGACATTTTCGCTCTGCTCTTGCCGAAATTCATCATCTTGGCATTGCTGCCACCTGACATCTGCCGGTTCATCATATTCATGATAACGATTACCAGAATGACTGTAAGGACCAGAGGGAGTACCGTAGCCATAATGGTATTATCACTTGGAACATCTGCCACCTGTACGGCAATACCGCTCTCTCCTTCCAGCTCATCCTGAAGCTCTTTCACATCCAGAGAATAAAAGTTATGCTCATCCCCGTTCTTCATCCTGACAGTTACCTGGCCTGTAGGAATCTCTCTGTTGGGGCTGATATATACCTGAGACACTTCTTCTTCCTCAATATCCTGCCAAAAGGCCTGCTCTGTGTAGCTGTAGTCCCGTGTCATCTGTCTGGAAATAAACCAGAAGCCCAGCACCACCAACAACAGCAGCAGTGCCGCCGGTATCCAGTTTCTTGCCTGCTTATTCACCTTGTTGTTTCTCCTCTCTTTCCATATTCAAGTCTGTAACTGCCTCTCAAAATTCTACTACACCGATATAAGGCAGGTTTCTGTATTTCTGAGCATAGTCCAATCCATATCCCACTACAAACTCGTCTGGGATGTTAAAGCATACATAGTCTACTTTTACATCCTTCACTCTTCTCTCCGGTTTATCCAGAAGGGTGCACAGATGAATACTGGCAGGATGTCTCTGTTTCAGGATTTCAATCAGATGACTCAGAGTGCGTCCGGAGTCAATAATATCCTCAACGATCAGTACATCCTTTCCCTCTATAGTTTCATCCAGATCTTTTACAATACGCACAACACCGCTGGAGCTGGTATCATCTCCATAGCTGGACACAGACATAAAATCAAGAGTTACTGGTACTGTCACTCTTTTGGCCAGTTCACAGGTAAAAAATACACCGCCTTTGAGCACACATATCATATGCACGGATTTCCCTTCATAATCTCTGCTGATCTGCTCCCCGATCTCACAGATCCGCCTATCTACTTCTTCTTCGCTTAACAGCTGACGGATTCTTTCACTCATCTTCCCTTACTCCTTTTACATGTACTTCTAACACTTCTTTTGTCTGACTTGTAATCTTATAATACTCGCTGATACGGCAGCCTACTGCCCACAAAATATGGGAGCCTTCTGCCAGAAGAGTTATCTTTTCCCGTTCTTCCCGTGGAATCTTACAGTCAATAAAATAGTCTTTCAGCTTTTTCCTTCCTCCCTGAGCATTAACTGTAAGGTAATCTCCCGGAAGGCGGAATCTTACTTCAAGGCCGTCTTTTATTTTATCATAATCAAACCATTTCGTATATGTTTTTTCCGGAATTTGCTGTTTTTCATAGGGAAAAATCCGGAATTCCAGAGGAGCCGGTTCTTTTTCTTTTTCACCAGCTTTTCCTATGGAAAGACTTCCATAGGTCTGCCGGGCAGTAAGGCCATAGGGAAGGGATGCCGCAGCTCCCGTAGCTCCCCTGAAGAGTTTTTTCAACGTTTCCACATGGATTCTGGAAATATCCTTTCGCCTCCCTGCCGCCAGAGACAGAACCTTCAGCAGAACATACTCTTCCATGATCTCCTCCTCAGAAAGAAGCTCTTTTCTGACATAGAATTTCCCGCCTTTTTCTTCTACATATCTCTCGAAAAGGCTGTCTGCCTGTCTCTGAAGATATCCCTCTATCTTCCTCATATATCCTGCCGCAGCGCCTATATGCTCCACTGCCCGGGGATTGATCTTCTCCATTTCCGGGATAACTGCCTGCCGGAGCCTGTTCCTGGTGTAAGAAAGGTCCTGGTTCGTGCTGTCCTCCATCCAGGAAATCCCTCGGCTCTCCAAATATTCTTGTATTTCTCTTCTGGAAATACACAAAAGAGGCCGGATAAAAGTCCCCATTGTTCCCTGCTGTACAGGTTGGATTCCTCCAAGGCCCCCAGCCCCGGTTCCCCGTATCAGATTATGAAGGACTGTCTCTGCGTTATCATTTTGGTGATGAGCCAGAGCAATCCCAGACTCCTCCGGCCCAAGCCCCAGTCTCCTGCGTTCTTCTTCGAAGGCCCTGTGTCTTGCCTCCCGTCCTGCTTCTTCCAGGGAAAGTTTCTCTTCTGCTGCGATTTTTGGCACCGGATAGCTGTATATCCTGAGAGGAATACTCTCTTTCTCACACAGCTGTCTGGTAAATTCCTGGTCCCGCCAGGCTTCTTCTCCCCGTATCCCATGGTTCACATGGATTCCGTGAAGGAAAAACTCACATCTTTTCTGATATTCTTTTAACAAAAACAACAGGCATACCGAATCTGCCCCGCCGGAAATTCCAAGGAGCACATGGCTGCCCGTTTCTATCATATGTTGTTCTTCTATATAAGAAAATACCTTCTCTTCTATCTTCATCTTTTTGTATCTATTTCCTCCATAATCCAGCCGCCAGTACGGTCATATCGTCTGTAGCCTTATATTCACAGTATGTAAGAACCCGTTCCAGAATACCTTTTCCAAGTTCCTGAGCCGCACTGGTATTGACCTCCATAATGATTTCTTTCATGGTTTCCTCTGGTTCCTCTCCTGGCAGAGCATCTAAAACCCCATCTGTGACCATGATAAGGAAATCTCCTTCATACAGTTTTTTTGTGGAAGACTCGAAGTCTGCCTGCTGCACCAGTCCCAGCCCCAGACTTGTAGAAGAAATCGCCTCTACCCAGTGGCTCCTCTTAATAAAGGTTGTGGATGCTCCTGCTTTTAAAAAATGACACATACCAGAATATAGGTCCACAATAGAAATATCCACTGTAGAAAACCTGCCATTGCGATTCTTCAGGTTCAATACAGAATTCACCATTTTGGCCGCTGTCTCTCCTGAAAATCCTGCTTCTACCAGCTGTTCCAGGGTATCCACTACAGTCTCACTCTCCCTGGATGCTTCCAGACCAGATCCCATCCCGTCAGAAAGGCAGATGAAAAACTGCCCGTTTTCTTCCACAGCGCAGGTATAATTATCCCCGGATACCGTTTCCTTGTCCTTGGTTATTTTTGCAGCTCCATAGAGGATTTTAAAATTTACTTCCTCTACAAATCCCAGGACCCCATAGTCTTTGGTAATAAGGCTTTTCCCCTCTGTTCTCACTGTCATCCGGCTGCCGCATAATTCTGAAAGCACTGCTGCCGCTTCAGCGGCAGGTATACAGCTGCCTCCTCTGGTGCAAAATTCTCCATAGTATCTCTGTTTTCCGTCAGGCTGCTCCAGGGTCCATAGATTTCTCACTCTGATGTGCCGTTTTTTAAGTTTTCTGGCGAAGTCATCCCGAAACTGCATGTCTGCTTCGGTCATATCAAAAAGGTCTCTTGACAGATATTTCATCAGCTGAGCCATTTCTCCCAGCTGCTGGGCCACTGCCATTCTGTTTTCCAAGAGTTTATTATTCCATATCAGATTCTGGCGTTCTCTGTCCATGATTCTCTGCAGCTCCTGCACCAGCTTTCCCTGATTGATGCAAACACCTGTCAGATCTGCCCTGGCTTTTCTCAGCTTTTCCTCGTCATTCTCTTCCATGATCCGCAGAAGGCCATAAAACCGCTGATAAGTTTGGGGATAGTGCTGAGTCCAGCACACCTGATTCAGGTGGCATTTCCTGCATACCCCTTCTCTGGCCTCCTCGATCAGATCTTTCAGTTCCGAACTGGAGAGGTAATCCTTTCTGCAGGGCATGCCGTAGAAGCTGTTTGCCAGCTTTTGGAAGGATTCTGCATAGCGCTGCATTTTTTCTTTCTGTGGATGCCGGTCATAGTCCAAAGCTGCTGCACTTTTTTTCATTTCTGAAAAAATAGTTTTTGCCATGTCACGTAATAGCAGCAGTACACTGATTACGAGCATGGCAATTATCCATTCCTGCATCTTTTTCCCTCCCTGAATAAGCAACCGCTATCAAAAGAGTATTATAGATGCTTTTCTCTCTGAACTTTGTCAAAAACCGTCTCCTGAACATAAAAACTTTCAGACAAAATCCGATTTTATCCTTCTGCTTCCTCCTGGTCAGAGCTTTCCGTCTGAGCTTTTTGCTCCTCCTGTGTGCTCTGGTCCTTCTGGGAATCCTCTGTCTGGGAAGTACTGTCCTCCTGCTGAGAGTCTTCTCCCTCTTTAAAGACAATCTCGTTCTCTTTCACCAGACCCAGCTTCTCTCTGGCTGTTTCTTCCACATATTCATCTGTTTTCATATATTCTTTCAGATCATCAATCTCCGTAGTCCGGCCTTCTTCTTCCTCAATCTGTCTGTCCAGATCATCAATCTGGGAATTATAAGAAGAAAGCTGGCTCTCCAGCGCAACACTCTTCCCCATCATTCCCACAAACAGAAGACCGACCACAAAGGTAATGCTAATCATTGCAATTCTGCTTTGTGATCTTCTTTTTTTTGCTTTTTTCATTCCAACGCTTCCTGATTCTTTGTATGGGCTTTTGTTTATATAGGGAAATTTTAACTCTACCCAGCCAAAATTTCAACCTTTTTCTGCATATTCTAATAGGCCTTCCCATTATTCCCAGGAACCTGCCTATTTTCCTCAATACAGCAGAAATATATTTCACCAAAATCCTACTGGGACCGGCATGATACAGCAAAGCTCCCACTGCTGTAAAAATGAGAACATAAATCCGTATCCTGCCGTCATTCTCCCGATAAATCAGGCCAAACAAATATATCCCTGAAACACACCAGTACAGAATATCTTCTATCCCAACCCAGAAAGGGTTGTGATCTGCAATGTTTCTGAAAATGCGGAGAACATCATAACAAACCGCCAGAAAGACACCGGCCAGGAAGGCATCTGCCGCCAGCAGCAGTTCTCCATGCATATAACTGCTCATAGGTCACTGAAACAGCCTTTTCAGCATTCCTTCTCCTCCTTTGGCTTTGGTAATCCCCTGGCTGTATACAAGACTGTCTACTTTTCCCTCTATATCTACCTCCTGTTTCTCCAGATCCAGACGGGTCACATGGAGTCCTTCCCCTTTTATGGAAAGGGTACCGGCCTCCGTCACCAGACTGATTTCCTTTTCATCAAAAGAATTCACATCACGCACACCCTGGATGCAGCCTTTCTTCCGATCCGTTAGCTGCAGAGAGTGAGCTTTTCTGTTCTGCTTTTCCTCCAAAAGAAAATCGATCCCCCATATTCTTTCCTTATGAAAGATTATATGGGAAATCGATTATGAATATACCTTATAGGTATTTGAACAGCTCGCTGGCTGCTTCTTTTTTTACGGTTTCCTGTACGTCCAACACTTCTACCCGGACATTTCTGCTTCCGAACTGGATTTCCAGGATATCACCTGCCTTTACCTGAGCGGATGCTTTGGCTGGCTTTCCGTTTATCAGCACCCGGCCCGCATCACAGGCTTCATTGGCAACGGTCCTTCTTTTGATCAGCCTGGACACTTTTAAATATTTATCAAGTCTCATTCTGCTATTATGCGTTCACTAAATCCTTTAAAGCTTTTCCAGCTTTGAACTTTGGAGTTTTAGAAGCTGCGATTGTCATAGTCTCGCCTGTCTGAGGATTTCTTCCTTCTCTTGCAGCTCTCTCAGAAACTTCAAAAGTACCGAATCCAACTAACTGAACTTTCTCACCTTTCTTCATTTCTTCAGATACAACATCAACGAAGGCTTTTAAAGCTGCTTCTGCGTCTTTTTTAGATAACTGTGTTTTCTCTGCCATAGCAGCAACTAATTCTGTTCTGTTCATGAGTATTTCCTCCTAAATATAAATCACGCTATAAGTCTACCGCTACTGCGGTCTACAGTTATTTATACCGTGTTTCCTATGGTTTGTCAAGCATATCCCGAAATTTCTCAGGCCACAAAAATACTTTCCACAAAGTTTCTCCATTTTTCCTGCTGATCCTTCAGTTTTTCCAGTTTTTCTACGTTTTTTTCCGAAATCCAGGCTTTATTGTGGGTATAATAATAATTTGCCAGTTTCCAGTATTTCTCCGGATAGGCAAACCGAATCCTAAGGTTTTCCATTTCCCCCCGGCTAAGAGGCCTGACCTGATGATAGGCCGTCAGGATTTTTTTTCCCAGCTCCAGATCCCACTGATGTTTTTCCAGGATTTTCCTCATGAAGCGGTATAGGTCTCCCACCTGGATGTCAAAGTTCCACTTATCAAAATTAGTCACTGCCTTGACTTCTCCCTCTGAAAACAGCACATTGTGCTGATTAAACTCCCCATGACAGACGGCCCCTCTCTCTAATTCTGCCTGGCGAAGTTCTTTGTAATCTGATGCCTCCAACCTTTTTACCGCCTCTTCACCATGTCCAAGAAAACAGCATACTGTATCCAGAAATTCCTGCTCAAACCGATTCTTTTTCCGCTTTCCGCATACAAATTTCCGGATTTTACGCAGTTCTCTGTTATGTCTCTGAAATTCACTGCAAAGAGATTCCTTTACATAATGGCTTTCTACCGGCATACACATAACTTTATGTAAACTTGCCAGGGCCAGGGCCCCTTTGCAGATGTCTTCTTCGCTGCGGGTATCACATTCCCTTCCCTCATACCATTTTTTCACAATATAAGGAATATTCTCTCCATCTATGGAGATATAAGAGCCTTCCTTATTGCACAATATCTGATCTGTCAATATGGGAGATGCGTCTGCAACTTTTTCTAAAAGTTTTGCCTGATACTCCAGCTTTCTGGGAGTTCCCCAGAATTCCCGGATCAGTACTAATTCCCCGCCTGTCTCACAGATCAAAGCCCCCCTTCCCCGGTATACGGCCCCGGTTTCCAGCCCATACTGTTCCAACACACTAAGACCACGGTCATACACATTTTTCTCCCCCTTTTTTCATGTCCCTTTCATTGTATGCAGGGGAGTCCGGGGTTAGAAGGGTTCAGAGCAGGGACAGAAGATATTCTTTTGTATTTTTCTCCGGTTCTTCCAGAACAATCTCCAGGAACTTTTCCAGGGTTGCTCCAATTTCCTTTCCCGGTTTCATTCCGGCATCGATCAGATCCTTTCCGGAAACTGCCAGATCTTTTATAGAAACACATTCCTTATGCCGGATAATCTCCTGATAAATTTCTCCAAGTTTATCCAGCCACTGCTGCTTTTCCCCTAAATGATAACCGCTCTGTGCCATAATGTCCCCTCTGCGCACCTCCAGGAGAATAGGAAAAAGCTCTGTGCCTGTTTTGGAAAGGGCTCTTCGCACAGAGCGGGGGTCTGCCTCCCAGGGACATTCATGCCAGTATACCAGTTTTCCCACCTTGTTTATAGTGTCATTATCAAATCGCAGTCTTCTCAGGACAGTCCTGGCAATTTTTTCACTCTGGGCAGGATGCCCATAAAAATGGTCCCTTCCTTTTTCATCCCTGGTCCTCGTCTCAGCCTTTCCCAGGTCGTGAAAAAGGAGTGTCAGCCGCAGAAGACGATCAGGCTTCACAGCTTCCATAGCCTTCAGCGTATGCTCTCCTACATTGTAGCAATGATGGGGATTCTCCTGGGGCGTCTCCATAGCCCTGTCAAATTCCCAGAGAAAAACTTTCGTCAGTCCCAGTTCCCAGGCCTTCTTCAGATACTGGGGATTTGGCGACACCAGAAGCTTTACCAGCTCTGTCTGGATACGTTCCGCGCTGATCTTCTTCAGGGTTTCTGCCAGTTCCCGGGCTGCTTCCTGTGTTCTTTCGTCAATATCAAATCCCAGCTGGGCAGAAAACCGCACCGCCCGCAGTATACGCAGAGCATCCTCTGTAAACCGCTCTTGGGGTTCCCCTACACAGCGGACCACCTTGTTTTTCAGATCCTCCACCCCTCCAAAAATATCCACCAGGCCAGTTCGATGGTTATAGGCCATAGCGTTGATGGTAAAATCCCGCCGTCTTAAATCTTCTTTAAGACTTGGGGTGAAGATCACCTCTTTAGGGTGACGTCCGTCTTCATACTCTCCATCTATCCGATAAGTCGTCACCTCAAATCCTTCTTTATCCATAAGCACTGTTACAGTTCCATGCTGGATTCCCGTATCCACCGTTCTTGGAAAAATTTTTTTTACTTCTTCCGGAGTGGCAGAGGTGGTAATGTCCCAGTCTGCCGGTGAACGGTGAAGGAGGCTGTCACGAACACAGCCTCCCACTACATAAGCATCATATCCATGTTCCTGTAAAGCATCTATGATTTTTTCAGCTTTTTCTGGAACTTCAATTCTCATAATTAATATGCGCGCCCCCAGTAAACCATTTTCTTGGCCGGCTTTCCGCATACCACACATTTATCAGACAGGTTCTCCTGCTCAAAAGGCATGCATCTTGCCGTAGCCTGAACGTCTTCCTTTACCTTATCTTCACATTCTCTGCAGCCGCACCACATTGCCTTTACAAACCCCGGCTTTTCGTTAATAGTCTCCTTAAAGGATTCGTAGTCTGTAGCCACATAGGTGTGAGCGTCTCTGTGAGCCCTGGCTCTTTCCAGCATCTCTCCCTGCATAGTTTCCAGGATTTCTCCTACTTTCTGAGCCAGCTCATCCAGAGATACTGTAACCTTCTCTCTGGTATCTCTGCGGACAACTACCGCCTGATTTGCCTCAATATCCTTGGGTCCGCATTCAATGCGAACAGGAATTCCTCTCATCTCCTGCTCTGCAAATTTAAATCCAGGGCTCTTATCTGTCTCATCAGTTTTCACCCGAATGCCTGCCTCCTTTAACTGAGCCTCTAATCTCTGGGCAGTCTCCAGAACCCCTTCTTTTCTCTGCTGAATAGGAATGATCACTGCCTGTACCGGTGCGATCCTCGGAGGCAGCACCAGTCCGCTGTTATCTCCATGTACCATGATCAGTGCTCCGATCATACGGGTTGTCATACCCCAGGAAGTCTGGTGTACATACTGTAATTTATTTTCTTTATCTGTATACTGGATACCAAAAGCCTTTGCAAATCCATCTCCAAAATTATGGCTGGTTCCTGACTGAAGAGCCTTTCCGTCATGCATCAGAGACTCAATAGTATAGGTAGCTTCCGCTCCGGCAAATTTTTCTTTCTCTGTCTTCTGTCCTTTAATTACCGGAATTGCCAGTACCTCTTCACAGAAATCTGCATAGATATTCAGCATCTGGATGGTCCGCTCTTCTGCTTCTTCTGCTGTAGCATGAGCCGTATGTCCTTCCTGCCACAGGAATTCTCTGGAACGTAGGAAAGGTCTGGTAGTTTTCTCCCACCGTACTACAGAGCACCACTGATTGTATACTTTTGGCAGGTCTCTGTGAGAATGGATTTCTTTTGAATACAGGTCGCAGAACAGGGTTTCTGAAGTTGGACGTACGCAGAGTCTTTCCTGAAGAGGCTCCATCCCGCCGTGGGTCACCCAGGCTACCTCAGGGGCAAAGCCTTCTACATGATCCTTTTCCTTCTGAAGAAGACTTTCCGGGATAAACATTGGAAGGTATACGTTTTCCACTCCGGTTTCCTTAAACCTTCTGTCCAGCTCATGCTGGATGTTTTCCCAGATAGCATATCCTGCCGGTTTGATCACCATACATCCCTTTACGCTGGTATAATCGATGAGCTCAGCCTTCTTCACTACGTCTGTATACCACTGGGCAAAATCTTCCTCCATAGAGGTAATCTCTTTTACAAACTTCTTATCCTTTGCCATTTTTCTACTCCTTTTTAATGATTTCCTTCTAAGACAATACATAGGCGTCCCGCTCTAAATCCCAGGAGAATTTTTATTCTATAGGGCATTCCTGCAGAACAAAAAAAGACACCGTATCCCCAAACAGGGACCGATGTCTTGGATTCGGCGGTACCACCCTTCTTGACGGCTGTTTTTCTGCCGCCCTCTTTATGCTTTTCTAACGCCAAAGCCCGCGTCCTGCTCCTCACAGGCAGCTCCAAAGCCGGTTCCCTGTCTTCCCGGGAGAACCTTCCACCAGCGGTCCTCTCTCTGTGCCATTCCGAACAGGTACTATTCCTTTTCATCGCCATTTTTCTTTTTATCTCTTTGCCCCATTTTATTGGAATTTCTCTTTTTTGTCAAGACCAGACCTTCTACAGTTCCAGCTCTATCTTTCGTCCTGTTGGGCTGTACTGATAGTACCGGACTCCTGCAGCATCCAGCATTCTCTTAGAGGCTTTCACTGCCGGAGTGTCCCCGTATTTATCGCTGCCGTATACAATGGTCTTGATCCCTGCCTGGATAATGGCCTTGGCACATTCATTACAGGGGAACAGGGATACATAAAGTTTTGCCCCTTCCAGAGAGCCCCCTCTGTAATTGAGGATAGCATTCAGCTCACTGTGTGTCACATAAAAATATTTGGTATCAAAGTCCTCTCCTTCTCTGGCCCAGGGGAATTCATCATCAGAGCATCCCATGGGAAAACCGTTGTAGCCCATAGAAAGGATTTTATTATTCTGACTGACAATACAGGAGCCCACCTGTGAATTAGGATCTTTGGAACGCATTCCTGACAGTTTTGCAACTCCCATAAAATATTCGTCCCAGGATATATAGTCCTGTCTTTTTTCTGACATTTTCTTCACTCCTTGTCTATTTTGTACCAAAGATCCGGTCTCCTGCGTCTCCCAGTCCGGGAACGATGTAACCGTGGTCATTCAGATGGTCATCCAACGCGCCAATATAGATGTCCACATCCGGATGGGCTTCTGTAAGAGCCTTTACACCCTCCGGAGCTGCTATGATACACATAAAGTGGATATTTTTTACGCCTTTTTCTTTCAGCATGGAAATGGCTGCCACTGCAGAACCTCCTGTGGCCAGCATAGGATCAGTGACAAAAACTTCCCTCTCTCCACAGTCAGCAGGCAGCTTACAGTAATATTCCACAGGCTTTAAAGTTTCAGGATCACGGTACAGACCAATATGGCCTATCTTTGCAGCAGGAACCATGGACAGCATTCCTTCTACCATACCAAGACCGGCACGGAGAATGGGCACTACTGCCATTTTCTTTCCTGCCAGCTCTTTCACCACTGTTTTTGTGATAGGCGTCTCTATTTCCACATCTGTCAGCTTCAGTTCTCTGGTGGCTTCATAGGCCATAAACATGGCCACCTCGCTCACCAGCTCCCGGAACTCTTTTGAGCTTGTCTCTTTCCTTCTGATAATTCCGATTTTATGCTGGATCAGCGGGTGCTCCATTACTAACACTTTTCCCATTTTTATTCTCCTTTATCTCCAGTCTGTTTTTCCTGTTTTATTCATCACTTTCGATCAGGTTTATCCTTCTCTGATGACGCTCATCATGAGAAAATTCTGTATGCAAGAAGGTATCTACGATCTTTACTGCCAGGCCGGGGCCTACTACTCTTCCACCCAGAGCCAGAATATTGGCGTCATTATGCTGCCTGGTGGCCTCTGCACTGAAGCAGTCTGTACACAGCGCCGCCCGGATTCCTTTCATCTTATTTGCAGCAATAGAAATGCCGATTCCTGTTCCGCAGATCAGAATCCCTTTCTCGCATTCGCCACTCTGTATAGCTCTCCCTACTTTTCTGGCGTAGATAGGATAATCTACAGACTGGGTGCTGTCGCATCCAAAGTCTTTATAAGGAATCTTTTTTTCCTCCAGATATTTTATGATCTCCTGTTTCAGTTCATAACCGCCATGGTCACATCCCAATGCTATCATATGCATCCTCCTCTTTTTTATATTCAGGGCTCCTGCAAAAAGAGCGCCTTTAGTCTGACAGTTCAATTATATGATGGCCTGCCGCTTTCAAAAGCCGGTTCATAATGGCCTGTCCCATCCTGGGTGTGTCAAAAGATTCCGAAAAGATTGCCTCCACATCCTCTTCATCGAATTCTCTCAGAATACTGAAAAGATGCCGGGCAATACCTTCTTCCTCCTGCCTGCTCCCGATACTCTTTACCACTGAGGCCTGATACTTCTCCCTGGTCTCATCTGTGGCGATAACACCTGCTTTTTTTCCCTGCTCTGCCAGTTTTTCACACTGTGCATTAATGTAGGCCACTGTCTCCGCCTCTTTTCCCTGTACAATGGTAAGAGGGGCTCTGGGTGCATAATGCCGGTACTTCATTCCCGGAGCCTTTGGCCGCACCTTTTCATCTGTGATCAGCAGGCCTTTATCTATTTTTACCTGGCCGATAACTGCTTCCATCATCTCCTGATTGATATATCCGGGGCGAAGGATCACCGGCTCCTCCTCAGTAAAATCTACAATGGTGGACTCCAGCCCAATGCCTACGCTGCCGCCGTCTATGATCATATCAATCTTCCCCTCCAGGTCCTCCCGGACATGGGCAGCCTGAGTAGGACTGGGCCGCCCGGAAGTATTGGCGCTGGGAGCGGCAACATAGCCTCCTCCCGCCTTTATCAAAGCTGCCGCCACCGGATGACTGGGCATCCGCACAGCCACGCTCTCCAGTCCTCCTGTGGTTTCATAAGGCACCAGACTGCTTTTTTCAAAGATCATAGTCAGCGGCCCTGGCCAGAAGGCTTCTGCCATCTTTTGGGCCTTCGGAGGGATTTTCTTTACAATCTTATCCAGACTCTCCAGATCCGCAATGTGTATGATCAGAGGGTTATCTGATGGCCTGCCTTTGGCCTGGTAGATTTTTTGAGAAGAACTTGGATTCAGCCCGTCTCCGCCCAGACCGTAAACAGTTTCTGTAGGAAAAGCTACCAGCCCGCCGGATTTTAAGATCTGGCCGGCTCTTTCTATTACTTTTCTGTCCGGATGCTCTTTATCTACTGTGACTACTGTTGTATTCACCTTAAAACCTCTTCTTCCTTAGTTTCTTACAATTCAGACTTATCATACCACATCTGTTCCTTTCATTTCCACCGTTTTTAGAAATTTTAAGATACCGTCGGAAATCGCCTGGGCACATTTTCTCTGATACTCCTCTGTCTGAAGCAGTTCTGCCTCTCTGGAATTGGTGAGAAATCCGGTCTCTACAATATTTACGATACCCTTGCTTTTCTTTAGAAGGTAATAGGAATTGTTTGCTTTTGCCTTTCTGGGCCTTTGGATCTCCAGCTGTTCGTTCATCGTTTCCTGGATACACTCCGCCAGTGCCTTTCCGCCCTCTGAATCTGCATAATAAAACACCTGAGGTCCGCAGACACTTTCATCCTGGTAGCTGTTCTGGTGAATACTGACTGTGAGAAGGGGGGCTGTTTCTTCAATAAGGGCGCAGCGGTTCTTCAGGTCCTGATTCTTTTTATTCCTGCTGTCCTCATCATACAATCCTGTATCATCCTCTCTTGTAAAAACAACCTCATATCCCTCCGCTTCCAGATATTCCCCCAGGAAACCGGCGATTTTCAGGTTAATCCCTTTTTCTTCCAGTCCGTCAATCCCCACTACTCCCGGATCAATCCCTCCGTGTCCGCTGTCTATAACGATTGCTCCCGAATTCTCTGTTTTTTCCTGGGCTGTCAGGACAGCCCCCTCTCTGGAAAGGAGATATATGGCACAGAGCATTACCCCAGCCATAATCCTTTTTATCCATTTTCTCCCCATAGGGTTTCTCCTTATTCTGCTGTCTGTTAAATATATGCAGAATGGTTCCAGTGTTTTCCTTACTCCCTAATGGGGAATCCAGCAGTCCGCTGCAGCATCGCAGAACAGAAAAGCTGCCGGCTGCAGGACCTGTCCTGCAAACGGCAGCTTTTCCGTATCTCTATTTCATTATTTTACAGCACCATTTACAACACCGTTAAGGATCTGTTTCTGGCATACCAGATAGAAGATCAGAATCGGAATCAGGGCCAGCAGGTAAGATGCAAAGGCCAGGTTGTAGTTTGTACCGAACTGTGTCTGGAAGTTTAACTGTGCCAGAGGCAGTGTGTTTACATCGGTTCCGGAAAGGATGACCAGAGGAGTCATAACGTCGTTCCAGGTTCCCAGAGCAGTGAGAACTGCTACAGTTGCATGCATGGGTTTCATAACCGGGAAGATAATACTCCAGTAAGTCTTCCATGTGGTTGCTCCGTCTACTCTTGCTGCTTCCTCAAGAGCCAGAGGGATATTTTTCAGATAGCCGGAGTACAGCAGCAGGTTCATAGGCATATAGAATACCGTATACAACAAAATAACGCCCACTCTGTTTGCCAGTCCCATCTGTGCCGTCAGCTTTACAACAGGCATCATCAGGATTGCAAAAGGTACGAACATACCACTTACAATGTAAAGATAAATGAAGCTGTAAACTTTGCTGTGTGCCATGCTTCTGCCTATAGCATATCCTGCCAGAGAATGGATGATTACTGCCAGGACAATAGCAATCACCGTGATCAGCACACTGTTTGCCAGAGAGTTCCAGAAATCGGTAACTTCCATAGCCTGAGCAAAGTTGCTGAAACTCCAGGAGCTTGGGAATGCCAGTGCTCCTGCAATGTCATTGGTCATTTCAGAAGGCTGCTTAAAGGCAATGATGATGGTCATATACAATGGAAAGAAGATGGTTAAGCAGCCGATGATCAAGAGAATGGTAATCGGCCAGTTTGTACGTGCCGTCTGTTTATTTCCTTTTGTATTCATTATAACTGCTCCTCCTTACTTCCTGTAAATTTCATTTGTGCTACTGAGATTACCACGATTACGATAAAGAAGATTACCGCATTGGCACTCTGGAAACCAAACTGTCCGCCGCTCATACCGTTGTTGTAGATCAGGTAAGAGATAGACTCTGTACTCTGTGCAGGACCGCCTTTTGTCAAAGCCATGATCTGGTCAAATACCATCAGGAAGTTCTTCATACACAGTACCATATTAATGGAGAAGAAGGGAATGATCAGCGGGAAAGTCAGATTCTTGAATTTCGACCATCCGGTAGCTCCGTCAATAGAGCCTGCCTCATATACATCCTCCGGCACAGTCTGAAGACCGGAAATATAAATAATAGTATTCATTGCCACAGACTGCCAGCATGCTACAAATACGATGGCCAGCCATGCGCTGCTTTCACTTGAAAGCATACTGCTGGAAAGGAAACCGATTCCCAGCTTCTGTCCCACTGTAGGAAGGATATAGGTAAAGATAAAGCTGAAAATATAACCTACAACCAGTCCGCCCAGTACGTTAGGAATGAAGTAGATTCCCCTCAGAGCACTTTTCCCTTTGATCTTACTGTTCAGTCCCAGAGCCAGGATCAGGCTGACCACGTTGGTGACAATGGTACTGACAATGGCAAATTTAAAGGTAAACAGATAAGACTTTCCAACTCTGGAATCCTGAAACAGATCTACATAGTTTCTGAATCCTACAAAGTCATAAGTTCCATAGCCTTTATAGTTTGTAAAACTGTAAATCACACCTCTGATCAACGGAAGTGTATTAAACATAAAGAATAAAATCAAAATCGGAATTGTAATGCACAGAAATGTTTTCTCTCTGTTTCCCATCTTTTTCTTCATCTTAACTTCCTCCTATTCTGCATCCGGATGCTCTTCCATGTACTCTTCCAGATTTCGGATCGTATCACGGTTATACCTTACCCACTCTGTGTCAAATCTCTCCAGGAAAGTATCTGTTGCGTTTTCGCTGTCGTCCAGCAGATAGGTCTGGATCATAGCATCTACAGCCATCTCACTTGGATAGTGGTGATCCTGATAATCCGCCAGATATCCATCTTCGATGTAAGTCTTCATACCATCCAGCATTGGAGCCAGTTCAAAGTCTCCCTCCTTACAGGGAACTGCGTTCTGGTCGTCCAGATAGAACTGAACGTTCTCATCCTCCAGCAGGAAGTCCAGAACTTCGTAAGCAGCCTCCTTATGCTCAGACTCTGCCAGCACAGAAAACTGCAGGTCATTACCGGAGTTCAGTTTATTCACAGAAGCGTCCTCACTTGCGGGCATTACAAAAGAGTCAATGTTGATATCCGGATTTACAGACTGGATCTGAGGAACCGCATAACTTCCGATAGGATACATAACCGCTTCCCCTCTGGCAAATGCCGTACAGGCATCATTATAGCTGTAAGCAAAAGGATCGTCCTGGGCATAATCCAGAAGTGCTCTGGTCTTTTCCGCAACTTCCCGGTAGTTATCTGTAAAGTTGGCTTCCCCTCGGTTTACCTGGGAGCAGATATCAGAATCCACCAGGTCTACAGCAATGGCATTCCACGGTGCCAGACAGGTCCAGGTATCTCTGAATCCAAAGAAGAAAGGCTGAAGGCCTTCCGCCTGGATATCCTCGCACAGTGCCAGGAATTCGTCCCAGGTAGTGGGGATTTCCCAGCCATACTCATCAAAAATGTCCTTGTTATACAGCACACCAGCGGCATTGGCTGCATAAGGTACCGCATATACGCCTTCCTGAGGCACCAGTTCCAGTTCTTTATCCATGTCCAGATACGCCTGTTTGATACTGTCCAGTCCTTCATAGTCAGAAATATCCATCAAAAGTCCTGCATCCAGGAAGTTTGAATAGTTCATATCGCCGCCGATACCGATAATATCCGGATAGTCCTCACGGATAAACCTGGTCTTCATAATCGTCGTCGCATCGTTTGGAGAGTCGATCACCAGTTCAATGTCGTCATGGGTCTCATTGAACTTTTTCTCCAGTTCCTCAAACACGCCCACTGCTTCCTGTTTGTACTGAATCATTTCAATCCGGATTTTTCCGTTGTCTCCCCCTGAGAGACTGCACCCGGACATTACTCCTGCTGCCGCCATGATTCCTGCCAGGGTAACACTGACAGCGGCAATTTTCTTTCTTCTCATCTTCTCATTCCCCTTTCCTGATGATGATCATTTTAGCTTCAAAAGGACGCAGAGTTCCAAAAGATCCCTCTTCTGCATAGTTGGAAATCAGGACTTCCTGGCCATTCCATGTGTCTGGGAGTTCATACGAAACCTCCTGTCCTTTAAAGTTACATAATACTAAAAGCTGTTCTCTCTCCGTAGTTCTTGTATATGCAAAAATACATGGGTCATCTTTAAGAAGAAGCTGAAATTTCCCTTCTGTGAGGATAGGCTCTGTTTTTCTCAGCCTGATCAGTTTCTGGTAATAATAGAATATAGAATCCTGATCGATCAGCGCTTCCTCAGCATTGATCATGGTATAATTCGGATTACACCGTATCCAGGGAGTACCTTCTGTAAATCCTGCATTTGGCCCCTCATTCCACTGCATGGGAGTTCTGGCGTTATCTCTTCCCTTCACATAGACAGAACGCATCACATCTTCTTCTTTGTATCCCTGTTCTATCCGTTCTTTGTACATATTAAGAAGTTCAATATCTCTGTATTCCTGAATGTCAAACTGAACATTTGTCATTCCCAGTTCTTCACCCTGATAGATATACGGGGTTCCCTGCATTCCATGAAGACAGGTAGCCAGCATCTTGGCAGATTCTATCCTGTATTTTCCATCGTCTCCAAACCGTGAAACAGCTCTGGGCAGGTCATGGTTGTTCAGAAAAAGGCTATTCCAGCCTTTGTTATAAAGGGCTGTCTGCCATTTTTCAAAAACCTGTTTAAACTCCAGGAAAGGCAGTTCTCTAAGGTCCCATTTTTCTTTTCCAGGTACCTGGTCCAGTACCATATGTTCAAACTGGAAGACCATAGAAAGTTCGCTTCCATCTGGATTGCTGTAAAGCATAGCTCTTTCTGGTGTAGCACTCCAGGCCTCTCCTACCGTTACTAGGTCTCCTTTCTGGAAAGTTTCCCTGCTCATTTCCTTCAGGTAAGGATGAAGCATCTTTCCCTCTGCCATTACCATTTTATCTGGCTCTTTTCCGATAAGGTCAATGACATCCAGACGGAAACCGCCTACGCCTTTTTCCATCCACCAGTTGATCATCTTATAGATTTCCTGACGAAGTCTTGGATTCTCCCAATTCAGATCAGGCTGTTTTACAGAAAACTGATGGAGATAATACTGCTGGCACTCTGGCACCCACTCCCAGGCAGGTCCGCAGAACGCAGATTTCAGCTCATTTGGATAGACTCCTTCCACCCCATCTCTCCACACATAATAGTCATGATAAGGGTTATCCTTACTCTTTCTGGCCTCTATAAACCATGGATGCTCGTCCGACGTATGATTCAAAACCAGGTCCATGATAATACGGATGTTCTTCTCCTTTGCTTTCTGGATAAGTTCCTCCATATCCTGAATATTTCCGAAAATAGGATCAATATCCTGATAGTCTGAGATATCGTATCCATTATCGTCCTGGGGGGATTTATACACAGGTGAAAGCCAGATGGCGTCAATTCCCAGTTTTTCAAGATAATCCAGCTTCCGGATAATACCTTGAATATCTCCGATCCCATCTCCGTTGCTGTCATAAAAACTTCTTGGATAAATTTGATAAATAACCGATGTTTCCCACCATTTTCTAGTCACTTTTTCCATGGTCTTCTCCTTCACGTTTTACTTACTGAATATAAGCCTAATTAGTTTTGTGAGGTTTTTCAATAAGTGTTGCAAAAAACTACATTACTTTACAAGTTTTTTACAGCTTTTTTGTGCATTTTGTTAAAAATCCCCTGTATTTTACCCTGTCTGGAATATATGCATCCTATACGGATACTTTCCATCTTTGGTCAAAATACAGGGGGATATGCTCTTTTATACAACATTCTGGCGTTTCCAGATATTCCGCACGCTTTCCCTTACAATCAGCTCCGTAGGCAGTTCCATGCTGTGCACCATGACTTTCTGCCCATAAATTCTCTTCAAAAGGAGTTTCACAGCTTCTCTTCCCTTGTCTGTAGGGGACTGGCGCACTGTAGTAAGAGTAGGCCTGGACAGCCGTGCATAAACATTGTCATCAAAACCTACCACCGAAATATCCTCCGGCACCCAGAGATTTTTTGAAAAGAACACGCTCACAGCTTCATTAGCATAGAGGTCTGCTGCAAAGAATGCCGCCGTGTATCCTTTCTCCCTGGCTGTTTTGGCAAACCTCCGCAAAACCTCATAACGAAGGTTTTTTTCCTGGGGAAGGAAATGATAGTCCTCCTGGGAATAGGGAACCCCTTGTTTTTCCAATGCCTCCTGATATCCCCTCAGCCTGGCCTGATTGCTGGCCAAGGGCTTTTCCTGATCACAGAAAAAAGCAATCTTTCTATGTCCCTGTTTGAGCAGATAAGAAGTAAGTTCCCTGGCGCCCTCCCGGTCCTGTAGGCCGATATTATCATAATTTCCCTCTCCGCAATCCACGAATACCAGTGGTTTTGCCGTCCTCTTGCAGAGAGCCTCACATCTGCCGGGATCACATCCCAGGATAATACTCCCTTCCACATTGTGGGCGGAAAGCTTTTTTAGAAACTCATCTTCACTATAAACCGTACTACATACCACATTTCTTCCTGTTTTTTCCAGTTCTTTTTCTATAGCCTCCAAAAGTTCTGCACAGAAAGGATCTGTATAAATATGTTCTCTTACACCGAAAAAGAATTCCACTATCACCAGTTTTAATTCATCCTGGCTGCCTCTTCCACCTTTGTTTTCCTGAACATAATGATTTTTTATCAGCATCTCCTCAATCCGCATGCGGGTCTGCTCAGACATTTTCTCTGTCCTGCCATTTATTACATTGGAAACTGTTGTAGGGCTGACGCCAAGCTGTTTGGCAATCTCCTTAATCGTAATCATAACCTTCCACCTTTTAGAATAATTAGTAATATATTAATCTTATAAAAATATATGGAAAAATTCAACCTTTTCCCAAAATATTTCCATGTTTGATTAACATTTTTTCATATAGAACTGAGTAAATATCACAAAGCGGGAATACCGGATTCTTTTCCGATACTCCCGCCTTTCAAAGCAGCCTTATTCTAATAGTAGATTTACAGGTCTTCCAGTTCCTCTTCAAGCATAGCTTCGTCTTCTTCGCTGAGAAGTTTGGAAATCTGAAGGGCCAGCTTACTGTCCTCATCTTCCTCTTCATCTTCTTCATCAAATTCTTCCAGCTCTGCAATATCCTCCATGGCATCCAGAAAATCCAGTTCCTGAGTATCTCCCAGGTGGAGTTCTTCTTCCTCCTGATCCGCTTTTCTGTCCTCTCCGTTCTTCAGCTCTTTCAGTTCAAGTTCCACTTCCTCTTCAAGGTCATTTAAGGAAGTAGGCATGCTGCTGATGATCTGATGGACTTCCTTATACGAGGACATAAATCTCTTTTGGGCCTGGTTGATCAGCTCTACGATCCCATTCATTTCTTCCTGGACAGCCAGATACTTTTTCTTGCCTTCCATCAGTTTATCATCAATCTCGGACTGAACAGATTCTACCTTGCGTTTTGCCTCTGCCTCAGCGTCCTGAAGCATTTTCTCACATTTTTCTCTGGTTTCTCTTTCCATGGTGTCTGCCTTTACTTGAGCCTCAAACACCAGCTTTCCGATACTCTCATAGTTATCGATATATTTCTGGTACTTTTCCTTAATGTCTTCTTCCAATCGTACCTGATATTCTTCTTTCAGCTCAATACGCTTCTGAAGTTCCGCGATTCTGGCATCTTTTTCTTCAATCTGCTTTTTATATGCTTCCTGCTGCTCTGCCATCTCGTCCTTCAGCTTCTGTATCTGCTCCTGAACCTCTTCCTTATCGTAGCCTCCCATGAGAGTTGTCTTAAACATTTCGTATTCTGCCATAACACTCCACCTCTTATCTTTCTCATTGTACATATTTACTGATAATGGCCCAGACATCATCTCGCTGGAAGCCAAGCTTCCATTCAGCCACACCGGCCAGATCATATTCCTGGATAAGTTTCATTTTTTCCTCCAGAGACTCCTCGTCTTCCAGCCACATTTTCAGGACTTTATTGTCCACAGTTGCCTCCGCATAATTTTGTGACATATCGGTATTCCAGTACACCTCCATGCCATACTGTTCTACATAGGCATCTGCCTGGTCCATACTACAGACTTCACTGGTCACTGTTCCATTATTAGCCTCTGTCCACAGCCGGGTATAGAAAGGCACACCGTTGATCACCTTCTCCTTAGGCACTTCTGAAAGTGTCTGGGTAATCCCTTCTTCCACAAATGGGAGAGATGCAACAGATCCTGCTGTTTCAGAGCCAACTGTGTGCTCGTCATATCCCATGATGATCACATAATCAGCCAAAATTCCCTGTTCCCTGCGGTTATAGAAAGCCGTGTACTGGGGCACTGGATTGTCTATAGACAAAACCAGCCCGTTATTCCTGCAGGCAACAGAAAGCTCCCTTATAAACTGGATAAAATGGACAGCTTCTTCCTCTGTCAGCGACTCAAAATCCACATTAATCCCATCCATATCCACCCGCTTTGCTTCTGAAATCAACATATCAATGATATGCTGTCTTGCACTGCGGACAGAAAGAGTTTCCAGGGCGCTCACATTTTCATTAAAATTATCAATCAGTCCCCATACTTCCAGACCTTTCTCATGGGCCTGCCGCACATAATCTTCACTTGCAAGAGAAGAAATATTCCCCTGGGTACTGGTTACAGAAAACCAGGTGGGGGAAATTACATTTACTCCCGTCATATTCTGGGTATCTGCGGCAAAAGCCTGATTTGCAGCTTCTGAAGTAACCTGATGCCAGGCCAGATTAATCTTATGATCCCTGGTCAAACTGGTAAAGTTTTCCTCATAGCTGCCTGTATAGGTATATTCTGTCTCTTTTGCTGATGACAGAGCGCTGTTTTCCACATATCCGTCAATTCCATCTTCAGTCATTACCCTGGACCAATTATCCAGCTCTTCCAGTAAAATCATCTGTTCTCCGGCTTCCACATCTTTCAGGATCGGACTTTTGATCCCTCCCTGATAGCGTACCTGAGTCTCTTTGCTGGATTCTACTGTACGGACAGATTCCCATTTGTAAAGGATCACGGCTCTTGCCGGATTCTCATAGACGGTTCCCTGAATTTTCATATATTGTTCCAAAAAATCAAGTGCAATATAATATTCCCCGTCTATCTGCCTTACAATTGGATAGTTTTCTGTGACTGTTTCCCCTTCTCTGGTATAACTGCTGCTTTCCGGCTGTATCTCCATGATTTCCGTGGGCAGTGTATACAACATCTGCTGGGTTTCCTGGTCCCAGTAAAATCTTCCGTTCAGTTCCTCTGTTATCACCTGATAAGGAATGTATGCAATCCCATCCTCTATTTTCCCTTTGGAAGTACTTATGCTATCTTGTAAAACCAGGGATAATTCATTTGCGGCTCCCTGCTGATAATAGTCTGCTAAATCCATCCTGGCATCTGAGGGAGTATATCGCCGTATGGCACTTGTGATCACTCCCGCTGCTCCCACTAAAATGATCAGAAGCAAAGCGACCAGAACCGGAGCCAGCCTGCTGCTGCGCCTCCTTCTCCTTCTTCTACTTTTTTTTGCCATATTTCAGCTCCTCTTCATTATCTTTTGGCTCATGTGTATTATAGCATATTTTTCCTCGCCGTCATTATTTTCTTCCAGGATTTCATGAATTTTTCAGTTTTTTTCTATTTTGTATACAATTGAAAGCCGGTTTCTCCAATAAAATCAAAGGACAATCCCTGAATCTTTCCCTGTTCATCTTGTATATAATCCCGCATATATTCTCCCATCTCTGCAATCTGACATGCCTTCTCTATTTGTTTTGCTGTGGTCTGCTTCCCGTTTAAGAGCAGTGGAATCCCCTTTTTGCAATATATCTGCAGTTCCCGATGGAGTCTTTGTCTTTCTTTTTTCTTCATTCTTTTTAACGCAGGTTTTCCCGTGATATATTATTTCACCTGCAGCTCCTTTCCCGCATAATCCTCTCCATTTAAAACTCCTTTAGCCGATAGAGGAGGCTGTCCCTGTTAAAATCACTCTCTGCAAAACTCTCTGTCTGATTTCTGATGACACAAATATAGCGTTATTCCTGTCTCCTGCCTGGAAATATGCGGCAATACAGAACGTATCCTCCGCTTGCAGCAGAATGCTGCGACAATGAATCTGAAAAGAACAATCTGAAAATCCCGAAGGCTGCTGAAGTTTTCACCCCTTTCTGTAATAAGATACAGAACCGCCTTCTCTATCTGAAAGTCATTATACCATTATCCTCCGGCAATAGCAAGTATTTCCTTCTTTACAAGCTTGTGTTGCATAGTATATAATATGAAATGGAAAATAACATCTTAATGAATCATATTAGATAGGATGTGACTAAAAATGAAAATAGAAAAGATTAACGAAAACCAAATCCGCTGTACTCTTACTAAATCTGACCTTGAAGAAAGACATATCAGACTCAGCGAACTGGCCTACGGCAGTGAAAAGGCAAAAGATCTTTTCCGCGATATGATGCAGCAGGCTAATACAGAATTTGGTTTTGAAGCTGACAATATTCCACTGATGATTGAAGCAATTCCCGTTTCATCAGACAGTATTATCTTAATAATATCCAAGGTAGAAGACCCTGAAGAACTGGATACTCGTTTTTCTAAATTTACACCTTTCGGAAGCTCCGGAAACGGCAGTTCCGAGGGCACTGGCATAGAGCTGGAGGGTGCTGATGATATCCTGGATATCTTCAAAAAAATCTATGAAGCAAAATCCAAGGCTGCAGAAAACCGGAAAAAAGAAAAAAGTCCGGCTTCACCTGCATCTTCCAAACCGGCAGAGCCGGCTATTTCCGTAAACCTTATGCGGGAGTACACTTTCCCCACTTTAGATGCAGTGATTGAGGCTGCCCATGGGTTAAATAACTTCTTCACCGGTGAAAGCGCTCTGTACAAAGACGAGAAGAATGGTTCCTACTCCCTGATCCTCCATCAGGCTGGAACTTCTCCTGAAGATTTCAATAAGGTCTGCAATATGCTTTCCGAATACGGAAAAGGCCACTCTTCCTCAGCGGCTAAGGAAGCCTTCTTAATGGAACACGGCGGCTGCATGATAGCGAACTCTGCCTTAAGCAAGCTGACCCAGATTTAAGATGTCTGTTTTCCAAGGACACAAAAATCAGCCTTTTTATGTCTCTGACATGAAAAGGCTGATTTTGCATTTTCTTCTCTCCGAATATGGAATTATTTATTTTCCAGGTAGTCGTTGATCTGAGCAACTAACATATCTCCGTTAATTCCATGAACCATAGCGGCCTCTGCAAGAGACTCTCCCTGAGCAGAAGGGCATCCGATGCAGTGCATACCGGCTCTCATTAAAATTGGAACGATATTCTCATCTAAACGGATCAATTCACCGATTGTCATCTCTGGTGTTACTTTCATGGATATTTCCTCCTTAAAATTTTTTCTGTTTTATTATAATCCCTTTTCCCAGTATATTCAACTGTTTTTATCCATTTTCGGTCACATAACCTGTTAGTGCACTACCCGTACAGTCAATAATAAGATTCCCATGTATTGTACCGAATTTAAGACTTGTATTCTTGAAATAAATATATTAGAATAAGCGTAGTAACTGAATTACATATTCAGAATTATAAAGGAGGGTACAACCATGGCATACGTAATTACAGACGAATGTGTAAGCTGCGGAACATGCGCAGGAGAATGTCCAGTAGAAGCTATTTCTGAAGGAGATTCCAAATATGTAATCGACGCTGATACATGTGTTGACTGCGGAACATGCGCAAGTGTATGTCCTACAGAAGCTATTGTAGAAGGCTAATTATTTACATTTGCTGACTGGTACACAGGATTTTGTGTACCAGTCTTTTTTTTTGTTTTATAGAGAAAGGGACTTTCCTATAGATAAAAAAGGAGCCATGGCACATTCCACAACTCCTTTTCTGCTAATTCTTTTTCCTTCCGGTCCTTCCCAGCAGCCTTCTCTTTCCCTGGCCTTTTTTCTCCGCCGACGCAGCCACCTCTCTTCTGGACTGCTGACAGTCTCTGATTCGCTGGTCCAGTCTTTTATAACGGGCTTCCTCTGAATTCTGTTCCTGAAGCCGCTGCTCTACAAGCCGGCTGATAAGCTCCATAAATTCCGGAGGGATTTTTCCCTGTTCTTTTTTTCTCTGAGCTCCCTCTGTCTTTTTCTTTTCTCCGGTCCTGTCCTTCCTGAGAGTCTCATTTTTGTAGAAAAAGGGCGTCAGTTCTCCAATCTCCTTCAGAGAATACCCCCTTTTCTTCAGTTCCTTTATACTCAGGAATACCTGAATATCCCATCGGGTGTAGTATCTGTGTCCCATCTCATTTCTCTTTATCGGCAATTTCAGTTCTTCCTCCCAGTACCGCAGCACATGGGACTGAACCTCCAAAAACTTTACTGCCTGAGAAACTGAGTAAATGGTCTCCTCCATATACTGACCCCTTTCACATTTTCTCTCCAACAATTATAGCAGACCTGTCCTGAAATGCAAGAAAATATGTTCGACAAAAAGCGTTGACAAGTCCTATCCTGGATGATACACTAAGAAAAACAGCCAGGGAGCCCTGAAGGGCTGAGAGGAAGCGCCTGAGACTTCGACCTGTATTACCTGATTTGGATCATGCCAACGTAGGGAGTGTTATATAGCATACATGGAGTATTTCTATATCTGCACCCTATTTAGGTGCAGATTTTTTCTATAGAAAAGTCCTTCGGGTTTTGCAGAAATGTTCTCCAGTCAGAATCCCACCGGCGGAGCACTGCCCGCCAGGGAATCATCATTTTACTCACATCCTTCAGAAATTCTCCGGCAATATTTAATGGGAGGAAACCTATGAGCTATACAACACAGATGGACGCTGCCCGCCAGGGAATTATCACCCCTCAGATGGAGGCAGTGGCAGAAAAGGAACAAATAAATGTCAGAGAGCTTCAGGCGCTGATGGCCCAGGGAAAGGCCGTGATTCCTGCCAACAAGCTCCATACCTGCCTGGAGCCTAATGCTATCGGCTCTATGCTGAAAACAAAAATCAATGTAAATCTTGGTACTTCCAGAGACTGGAAAGACCTGGATATGGAACTTGAAAAAGTAAATGACGCAGTAAAAATGGGGGCAGAATCCATTATGGACCTTAGTTCCTTCGGTGATACCCAGAAATTCCGGAGAAAACTCACTGCCCAGTGCCCTGCAATCATCGGAACTGTTCCTATCTACGATGCCGTTGTCTACTATCACAAACCCCTGAAGGAAATCACTTCCAAAGAATGGATTGATATTGTAGAGATGCATGCCAAAGACGGAGTGGACTTTATGACCATCCATGTAGGGATCAATAAAGCTACCGCCGGACGTTTCAAGAAAAATAAACGTCTTACTAATATCGTTTCCAGAGGAGGCTCCATTATCTTTGCCTGGATGGAGATGACCGGTGAAGAAAATCCTTTCTATGAGCACTACGACCATATCCTGGATATCTGCCGGGAATACGATGTAACTCTGAGCCTGGGAGACGCCTGCAGACCTGGCTGCATTGCAGACGCAGGAGATATCTCTCAGATTGAAGAACTGGTAACTCTGGGAGAACTGACTAAACGGGCCTGGGAAAAGGATGTCCAGGTAATCATTGAAGGACCGGGACATATGGCTCTGAATCAGATTGAGGCCAACATGAAAATACAGCAGACCATCTGTCAGGGAGCGCCTTTCTACGTACTGGGACCTCTGGTAACCGATATTGCTCCTGGATATGACCATATTACAGCCGCTATCGGCGGTGCTATTGCAGCAGCCAACGGTGCCTCCTTCCTCTGCTATGTAACTCCGGCAGAACATTTGAGACTCCCTGATGTAAATGACGTAAAAGAAGGCATTATCGCTTCAAAGATCGCAGCCCACGCTGCAGATATCGCAAAGGGTATTAAAGGAGCTGCCGACTGGGACCGTCAGATGAGCACAGCCCGAAAAAATCTGGACTGGGAAGAAATGTTCCGTCTGTCCATTGACCCTGAAAAGGCCAGACGCTACAGAGCTCAGGCAAAACCGGAAAAAGAAGACACCTGCAGTATGTGCGGCAACTTCTGTGCAGTAAAGAACATGAACCGTATCCTGGAAGGAGAAATCGTCAGCATCTACGACGAATGATCTTTCAGTAAAAAGAGCTGTCACATTAGACATATATCAGGAATAAAATGTATAAATATTCTCGACTCTATCTAATGCGACAGCTCTTATTTTTTCATATTCACAAACTTCGTATAATTTGGCATCCATACCAGGTTTACCGTACCGATAGGACCATTTCTCTGTTTTGCGATGATGATCTCTGCAATATTCTTATTTTCAGAGTCTTTATTATAATAATCATCACGATAGATAAACATGACCACATCGGCATCCTGCTCGATAGCTCCTGACTCTCTCAGGTCGGAAAGCATAGGTCTGTGATCAGGCCGCTGTTCCACTGCACGGCTCAGCTGTGACAGAGCAACTACAGGAACATTTAATTCTCTGGCAAGGGCTTTCAGGGAACGGGATATATCTGAAATTTCCTGCTGCCTGGACTCGCTTCTTCCGCTGCCAGTCATCAGCTGGAGATAATCGATAAAGATAATACCCAGATTATGCTCCATTTTATATTTTCTGCACTTAGATCTCAGCTCTGAAATAGAAATGCCCGGCTTATCATCAATGATCAGATTGGAATTTCCGATAACATTTGCCCCTTCTATCAGCTTGGCCCATTCTTCATCCTCCAGGTTTCCTGTACGGATATTCTGAGAATCCACCTTGGACTCCAGGGCCAGAAGACGGTTTACCAGCTGTTCCTTAGACATCTCCAGACTGAAGATGGCAGCGGTTACATTGTTGTGAAAAGCCATATACTGGGCAATGTTCAGGACAAAAGCCGTCTTTCCCATAGAAGGCCTCGCCGCTACCAGTATAAGGTCTGAGGGCTGAAATCCGGAGGTCTTATAATCCAGATCGATAAACCCGGTGGGAATTCCCGTAACACTTCCCTGATTTCTGGAAGCCTTCTCAATTTTTTCTATGGCGTTCAGCACCACCTGGCGGATAGGCACATATTCCTGGCTTCCCCTGTTCTGGACCAGGTCAAAAATTTTTTTCTCCGTAACTTCCAGAATATCCTGTGTCTTTTCTTTTCCCAGATAACAGGCGTTGCTGATTTCCTCCGTGGTTTTGATCAGCTTTCGCAGCATAGCTTTCTCTGCCACGATTTCTGCATAGTATTTTACATTTGCCGAGGTAGGCACTGCGGAAAGAAGGTCCCGCACAAATTCCATGCTGGAGATTTCCGGCGGCAGGTCTTTCTCTTTCAGTCTCTCCTGAAGGGTTACCAGATCTACCGCTTTTCCCTCATCATGGAGCTCTACCATAGCCTCAAATACTATCCCGTACTGCTGCTGGTAGAAATCTGCCCCGGTTATGATCTCTGAGGCTTCGATAATAGCATCTCTGCTCATGATCATAGAACCGATGACCGATTGCTCCGCTTCCATACTGTGGGGCAGTATCCTTTTCATCAATGCCTCTTCCATACTGAGGAAACTCCCTTCTAGCGTAACTCCATATTCTCAGTCAGACAATAACTTGTCCGCCCATTAAGCTTCTCTGACAACCACTTTTAACTGTGCAGTTACTTTAGGATGGAGCTTTACAGGTACCATGGTAGTTCCCAGTTCCTTGATCGGAGACGGAAGCTGCATTTTCTTTTTATCAATATCGTAGCCCAGCTGTTCCTTAGCGGCTTCTGCGATTTCTTTTGTAGACACAGAGCCAAAGGTCCTGCCATTCTCTCCTACTTTAATACTTACCGTTACTTCTTTTGTCTCCAGCTCTGTTTTAAAGGCTTTGGCAGCCTCCAGATTTTCTTTTGCCACCTTCTCTTCGTGGGCTTTCTGGAGTTTCAGTTCATTAATGTTCTTCGGTGTTGCCTCCACTGCCAGTTTTTTTGGAAACAGCATATTTCTGGCATAGCCGTCGCTTACATTTACAATGTCCCCCTTTTTTCCATGGGACTTTACATCTTCGATTAAAATTACTTTCATATCTCTATGTCTCCTTCGTGAATCATCTGGTCAAGAGTCTCTTTTAACTGAGCGATTGCTTCTTCCACTGTAGCTCCCGGAAGCTGAGCGCCTGCCATATTGATATGGCCGCCTCCGCCCATCCGTTCCATGACAAGCTGTACATTTATCTCATCAATGGCCCTGGCGCTGATAAAAATCTTATTCTGATAATCTGTCAGAACAAAAGTTGCTTTCACACTGTCGATGTTCAGCAGTTCATTGGCCGCCTGTGAAGCGACAACTGTAGGACTGTCCACGCCCTCTGTAGGGCAGACAGCTATGGCAAAACATCCCTTGTAGGTTTCTACATGGCGGATAGCCTCTGCCTTTGCCCGGTAAGACTGGAGATCATCCCGGAACATCTTCCTTACTCTGGTTACATCGGCACCGCATCTTCTCAGAAAGGCAGCAGCTTCAAAAGTACGCACCCCTGTTTTGGAAGTAAAATTGTTGGTGTCAATAATAATTCCTGAATACAGGGCGTCTGCCTCTATGTTGTAAATCCGTATGTCATCCGAGAAATACTGAAGGATTTCCGCAACCATCTCGCAGGCTGAGGAAGCGTAGGGCTCAATATAAGAAAGCACTGCATTCTGGATTACTTCACTTCCCTGTCTGTGATGGTCAAGGACTACAATGGTCTTGCTCATGTGGAGAAGGTCTTCACACTCTGTGTAGCTGGGCTTATTGGTGTCTACCACCACCACTACTGTATTGTCATCTACAATATCTCTGGCCTCATCGCTGCTGATGAACATATTTTCATCATAATCCGGATTATCCTTGAAAGTCTGAATGATGGGACGCACAGACATAGTAGGATTATTTACAACGATGTGGGTTTTCTTATTCAAGGACTTAGCTGCCCGGTAAATACCAATGCCGGCACCTATGGAATCCACATCAGGGATCTTATGTCCCATAACCACTACCTTATCCTTGCTCACCATAAATTCTCGGAGGGCATGGGCTTTTACACGGGCCTTTACACGGGTGCTCTTGCCCATCTGCTGAGATTTACCACCGAAATAAGTCATCTGATCCCGGTCCTTGATCACCACCTGGTCACCGCCGCGCCCCAGAGCCAGGTCAATGGCAATACGGGCATATTCGTAATTCTGGGAGTAACTGGGGGCGTTAATGCCAATACCGATGCTGATGGTCACCGCCATGTCATTTCCTATATTGACAGTCTTTACATCCTCCAGGATATTAAACCGTTTTTTCTTTAACTCTTCCAGAGAGCGCTGACGCATTACAAGAATAAACTTGTCTTTTTCCAGCTTTTTGATCAGCCCATCCACCTCGCCGAAATATTTGTTCAGCTTTCTCTCGATTAAAGCTACCAGAAGAGAACGCCTTACTTCTTCCACACTGTTAAGGGCTTCTTCGTAATTGTCCAGATACAGAAGGCCTGTAACCAGCTTTTCATCTTCTTTCTGGCGGATATACTGATTCAGCTCTGTCTCATCAAAGAGATACAGGGCAGTAAGATCATTATTTCCCTCAGGCTCTACCAGTCCGGATTCCTCCAGCAGACGCTGAATAGATATAGGCCGCATAACTGCCCGGTAATCTTTTTCTTCATACTGGAAAGTCACCTCTGCCTCCCGCTCTGTAGGCAGTTTGTCCTTGGTCAGCTCCGGAAACAGATTGGTCACTGACTTCCGGTACCTCCGATTTTTTCCTGAAAGGGCCGCAAAAGCGTCATTCATCCACAGGATTTTTCCATTATAATCCAACAGTGCATAGGGTACGATGAATTCCTTCAGCAAGGTTTTCTGAACTTGCCCATATTGGGTGGCGAAGGAGATCAATTCGTTCATAATGACTGCTCTGCTGTGAAAATACAGAAAAACCACAATTAAAACATATGCCGCAACAAAAATGCTTACCAGTCCTCCGGCTTTCCTGTCAACTGTAAACACCAGAATGTCCATGAACACCAGCAAAACCGTCAGTATCATAGGCCACTGCATGTAAAATTTCAGCTGACCTTTAATCTTTATTTTTCCGTCCATAACTTCACCTGCATGCATATTAAAATGCGATTTAACAGTCCTCCATTAATAGATATTCTGATATATTATACCATTATTTTAATAACAGCACAACTTTTAATTTACCTGTGGAATACTCCCCTGCCGCGTGTGCATCACCCCGGGAAGACTTTTTTATCCTATAGGGCAGTCCAGAGGACTTTCCTATAGGATAAAAATAAGGCGCGCTGCTCAAGCAGCACGCCTCGCATTTTTAATTAGTCCTGTACATAAGGCATGATAGCCATATGTCTTGCTCTCTTGATTTCTACAGTCAGAGCTCTCTGATGCTTTGCACAGTTTCCTGTGATTCTTCTGGGAAGGATTTTTCCTCTCTCAGAAACGTATCTTTTTAATTTATTTGCATCCTTGTAGCTGATCTCGTTGTTTTCCTGTCCGCAGAATACACAAACTTTTTTTCTTCTGCGTCCTCCTCTTCTCTTCATTGGAGAATCTGGTCTATTACCTTTTTCGTAAGCCATGGTCTTTACCTCCTATCAATATTGGCCGCTCTTAGCTGAAGGGCAGCTCCTCGTCAATTCCATCAGGAATGTTCATAAACCCATCTGCTGACGCGGCACTGGGAGAAGGTGCTTCATAAGGTGTCGGCGCTCCTGCGGGTGCACGTCCCACATGGCTGTCGCTTACAGCCTTGCTCTCTGCAAATTCCTGCTCCTCCACTACCACATCTGTGGTATAGACTTTGTTTCCATCACGGTTAGTATAGCTGCCGGTCTGGATACGTCCTGTTACCAGGATCTTGATTCCCTGACGGAAATATTTTTCTGCAAACTCTGCCTGTCTTCCAAAAGCTACACAGCCGATAAAATCAGCCGTAGCCTCTCCGTCTCTTTTAAAACGACGGTCAACAGCCAGCGTATATCTTGCAACTGCTGTTGCGTTGTCTCCTGCGGAATATCTCACCTCAGGATCTCTTGTTAAACGACCCATTAAAATTACTTTATTCATATCATCACCTCATATAATACTTAAACATACGTTATTCAGAATCAGTAATTTTAAATGGATTCTGATATGCGGTCTGCGGATTACGCCTCTTTTTTCACAACTAAATATCTTAATACATTATCCATAATGCGGACATGACGCTCGATTTCAGCAGGTGCTGTAGCGTCAGCCTCAAACTGGATGAAGTAGTAATATCCCTCGCGCATTTTCTGGATCTCGTAAGCTAATCTTTTCTTGCCCCATTCTTCAACTTCTGTGATGTTTCCGTTGTAGCGGGTGATATAGCCTTTTGCTTTTTCTACTACTGCCGCACGAGCTTCATCTTCCAGCTTTGCATTAACGACTAATGCTAATTCGTATTTGTTCATGCTTGTTGTACCTCCTTTTGGTCTTTTGGCCCCCTGATCAGGTCAGGGAACAAGGATTGCAGAACGTGTCGGGAAACACTATTCTGTCCTGAAATAATATATCACGGTTGCTTATTCTAACATAAAACCAAAGGATATTCAAGCCTTTTTTTTCAATTCTCTGGCACTTTTTTCCACGGCTTTCCTGGCGATCATGATCTGATGACCACAGCCCATGCATTTCAGCCTGAAATCCGCTCCCACTCTCAGAATCTCCCATTCACTGCTTCCACAGGGATGCTGTTTTTTTAATCTGACAATATCCCCTACTTCATAATCAAATTTCATATTCTTTTCCTCATCACTCCTGTATCTGTGCAAAAACTTCCCCTATGGGCTGGCTGATCAGAAGTTCAGCCATATTATCCCGGGGTGTTGGATCTCTGTTTATGACTACCAGATGGTCTCCTCTGAAATAATCAATAAGAGAAGCTGCCGGATATACGGACAGCGAAGTTCCACCGATGATCAATATTTCCGCCTGGGAAATCGCCCTGACAGATTCCTGGAGCACATCAGAATCCAGAGCTTCTTCATAAAGGACCACATCTGGTTTGATGATCCCTCCGCACTTTTCACATCTGGGCACTCCCTGGGTACTTTTTATATACTCAATATCATAAGATTTCCCGCATTTCATACAATGGTTTCTATAAACACTTCCGTGAAGTTCCAGAACCTTTCTGCTTCCTGCCATCTGATGGAGATTATCAATATTCTGGGTAACAACCGCCTTCAGCTTTCCCGCTTTTTCCAATGCAGCCAGTTTTTTATGAGCTTCATTGGGCTGGGCTTCACAAAGCATTTTTGT
This sequence comes from Blautia sp. An81, assembly GCF_002161285.1. GTDB lineage: Bacteria > Bacillota > Clostridia > Lachnospirales > Lachnospiraceae > Blautia > Blautia ornithocaccae. The sequence goes on from NZ_NFHH01000024.1 coordinate 43,021, forward strand.
CCTGTAAAAACGATAAAATTCTTCCGGATTTTTCATAAAGAAACTATGGCTCAAAATCACCTCAGGAGGATAATCCCACTGCTGATGGTACAAGCCGTCTACACTCCGAAAATCTGGTATCCCACTTTCTGTGGAAACACCGGCTCCACCGAAAAACACAATATTTTCACTTTCAGAAATCATTTTCTGCAGTCTTTCCACTGCTTCATCTCTCATGCTCATCCCTCCTGGTCTGAAATCTTTCTCCCTGTTTTACGTCTAATACTCTCCTTCTCTTTTTGCCTGTACTACAAAACGGGTGGCGTCATTTCCTGTGCAGGTAGAGAGCGTAATAATCTTGTCTTCCTTTGTCACTTCTACTCCAAAGTCTACCAGAGACTGGGCTTTCATATTTGCCAGATACTGTTCAAACTGCTGGTCCGGTCCTGAAAACAGAGTATATACTTCTCCGGCTGCATCTACTACATGGCTGGAAAAAATCTCATACCGATAATTCTTATCCGGAGTGCATATCCAGACATAATGGCCTGGAAGAGATTCCTGACTCTGGAAATATTTTCTGAGAAGGCCGAACATGGAGCCGTTCCTCATATTATGTCCATAGATAATAGTGTTGCAGTCCTGGAAGTCACTGCTGTTAGTATACTCAATGAAGATAGAACCTGCAGAATTATAGTTTCCTTCAAAGGTATGATGGAGATAGTAATCATTGTCTGTTCCCTGTACCACCGGATAGCTGATTTCCGTACCTTCAATCTGAATCCATGCGATGATATCAGGATTTATCCCTTTCAGGCTCTCCCAGTCCACAGTGGGAGGCACCGGCTGTTCTGCCTGTTCTCCTTCTGTACCCTCCTGGTCACTGGTATCTTCCTGTACATACTCCCGGATACGGTCATACTCCTGGGTTCCTTTTTGATATTCCAGAAAAATCCCTCCCAGCTGTACCGCTGAAAACACAAATACGCAGGCAGCTATGATCAATATGATATATCGCAGAATGTCACCTGCTGTCTTTCTTTTTTTCTTAGTCTTGCTCATGTTCCGCTCCCGTTCAGGACCATCCCCTGTTTTTAATACATATTTTCATAATAACTTTGGTAATCTTCTGAGATAATACTGCTGCTGGGCACTAACTGGCAGGAATAATCTTCAGCATTTACAATAGCCCCTTCCGGCAGGACTACATTCCTATATGCCGAGGAGTATTCCGGATATTCCTCACTCGGTTCCCGCTCTAACATGATTCCAAAGGAATAGTAGGACTGCTCACCCTCACTGTAGGGGTCTTCATAAGGAATCTCATATGTAATGTATCCGAAGTTATCTCCTGTAGGCTGTATATCATAAGTTCCCGCAGGGAAATCTACTCCGGCTGTCATAATCCCCGTAGCATCCACTGCCTCAGCAAGAGGATTCGAAATCCTGGATTCCAGTACCTGTGTCTGGGCATTCTCTGATGCAAAAGATACTGGATTCATTCCATCTACACAGACCAGGGCGCCTTTAAATAAGGGAACGCCTTCGGCCTGTTCAATCTCATATTCCTCTGTTCCAAAAGATTCCTGGTAATAAATAGAATGTGTGCTGTCATGAACCTCAAAGCTGCTTCCATCCTGACCTGACACAACATATTCTCCCTCTGGTATGTCTACTCCTACCATGTACATGCCTGCCGGAAGTTCATTGTCCCAGTGTTCACCCTGGGCTGGAATCTCTTCCAGTACTTCTACATATTCATAGTTCACCACAGATGACCCGTTGTCTGTGGCCTGGCCAATAAAGCTGGCCATGGACAAGCCCAGCATTACTAAAATTACTACTGCTATAAGGATAGCCAAGGCAATAAGCTTGGAAGGCTTATTTTTCTTTTGGACTGAAGCCGAAGAAAATCCCTTTATGTTTTTTAAATCCGTGCTCTTATATCCGCCTTTTCTTTCCTGTTTTTTTGGCAAAGCAGTTCCTGCCATTGTTTTCCAGTCCGCTGCCGAATTCTTCCTGGGGTTTTCTCCTTTGCTTTTCCCGGTACTTTTATTCCTATTTTCGTTCAGTACCGGCTGCTTATAGTTCTCTGCTCCTTCCTCTGTGTGAACATGGCTCATAGTTCCCATAGAGGTATGGTCATACTTTGACCGGTTTAAACAATTCCGATACATTTCATCGGACTTCCGATTGTCCATACCGCACTCTGTACAGACACCATCTTTCAGTTTTCCGCCGCATAGGCTGCAGGTATATTTCATCGCTCACCCTCCTTCACCCTGATATCCCCATTTTACCATATTTCTTTCAAGAACTACACTCAAATCTCAGTAAAAAAGAAGCCAATGACCTGAATACTGTCACTGGCTTTTCTTCAAATAGCGGGAGTAGGATTTGAACCTACGACCTTTGGGTTATGAGCCCAACGAGCTTCCAGACTGCTCCACCCCGCGGCGATATATTTATCTCTTCTTTATAAGTATAGTCCTCTGATAATGCTTTGTCAACCCTCATCCAATTTTTCCTTGTTCCCTCAAATTATCTATGTTATCCTTTATCCTATGAAAGGAGGAGACTATGAACCAGACATCAAAACTGAAAGAGCAGAAAGATCATGGAACTTCTGTATTCCCCTGCGGACTTTATGAAGTTTTTGACAATACTCCCTGGGACGGCGTAAAGCATCACTGGCATGATGAAATAGAAATTCTTTATTTTATGAAGGGCACTTTCAATGTCACTATCAATATGGAAAGCTTCCCTATTGAACAGGAGTGTTTTTTCTTTGTAAATCCCGGAGAGATCCATTCTGTAGAATGTTCTTCTCCTGCTACTGAATCTGCCATTGTCTTTCATCCCTGTATATTGAATTTTGAACATTATGACCTGGCTCAGACCCGGCTCATGCAGCCTCTCACCAGAGGCGAAATCCAGCTCCCTCGTTTTCTGGACATCTCCCATCCGGCTTTTTTCAGAATCAAAAAGGAATACCTGGACATTCTGAATGTTTTTCACCAGACTGGTTTTTTTCTGTCTGTGGAATATGAAACCGTGACTGAAGACATTCCCTCCCAGCTTTTTATCCGGGCCGGACTTCTGAAGATCCTGGGAACCCTGTCTTCGTTTTCTCTCCTGACCCAGCCGGAGAAAACCGATGATTACCGCGTCCGCATCATCAAGTCTTCCCTGGAATTTATACGAAACCACTATCAGGAAAAAATATACATCCACAATCTGGCAGAAAACGCTAATATGAATGAGCAGTACTTCTGCCGATTTTTTAAAAAAGCTCTGGGGAAATCACCTGTTACCTATATTAATGGATACCGTATCAAACAGGCGATCACCCTCCTTCAGGCCACTGACGCCCCTATTATGGAGATCTGCCTGGACTGCGGCTTTAATAATCTGGGGAACTTTCTCCGGGAATTTAAAAAGCATACAGGCTTTACGCCCCTCCAGTATCGAAAACATTATTCTTTGGAAAAGTCATAATATCGTAGTTTTTAATCAAATATTTGTAAGACCTTCTTGTTTTTGCACATTATAATGAGTTACCAGAAGCAAGGGACCGCCAGATTGGTTAAAAAGTCCTGGAAGAATAAAAACGACGGAGGTTATAAAAAATGGAAAAGAAATGGTGGCACGACAAAGTTGCCTATCAGATTTACCCAAAAAGTTTCTATGATTCTAACGGAGACGGAATTGGGGATCTACAGGGAATCATCAGCAAATTAGATTACTTAAAAGACTTGGGCGTGGATATCCTGTGGATTTCTCCTATCTACCCTTCCCCCTTTGCAGACCAGGGATATGACATTTCCGATTATTATAATATTGACCCTGCTTTCGGCACTTTGGAAGATATGGACGAGCTGATCAGAGAGGCCCATAAACGTCAGATGTATATTCTGATGGACCTGGTAGTAAACCACTGTTCCGATGAGCACGAGTGGTTTGAAAAAGCCTGTGCAGATCCATATGGAGAATACGGCAATTTTTTCTATATCGAGGACCGGAAAGAGGGAGAGCTCCCCTGCAACTGGAGGAGTTATTTCGGCGGTCCCGTGTGGGAACCACTCCCGGGACACCCTGACAAGCAGTACATGCATGTTTTTCATAGAAAACAGCCGGATCTGAACTGGGAAAATCCGGCAGTAAGAGAAGAAGTATATAAAAATATCAATTGGTGGCTGGACAAAGGCCTTGGTGGATTCCGTATCGATGCTATCATTAATATTAAAAAAGCACTGCCTTATAAAGACTATCCTTCTGACAGGGCTGACGGTCTATCTGATATTTCCCTAATGCTGGCAGATGCCCAGGGAATCGGTGAATTTCTGGGAGAAATGCAGGCACGAACTTTTGGCCCCCATGATGCTTTTTCCGTAGGTGAAGTATTCAATATCAAGGACGGAGAACTCCCTGATTTTGTAGGTGACAAGGGTTACTTCTCCTCTATCTTTGACTTTGCTACTACTTCCTTTGGAAAAGATGACAGAGGCTGGTACGCCAGCAAGCGGCCCACACCAGATGATTACAAAATATGTTATTTTGAATCTCAGAAGAAAATGGGAGACACAGGTTTCTACTCAAATATTATTGAAAACCATGACGAGCCCAGGGGAGTCAGCTATTATATCCCGGAAGGCGAGGTCTGTGACGCCAGCAAGAAACTTCTGGCCGCTATGTATTTCCTGATGAGAGGTCTTCCTTTTATTTACCAGGGACAGGAAATCGGAATGGAAAATCTCGGCGTGGTTCCTATTGATAAAGTAGACGATATCAGTGCTTTAGACCAGTATCAGGTCAGCCTGGATGCAGGTCTCAGCCCTGAAGAAGCACTGAAAGTCATCTCTGTTTACAGCAGAGACAACGCCAGGACTCCTGTTCAGTGGAACAGCAAAAAAAATGCAGGGTTTACAAAAGGAACTCCATGGCTCATGGTAAATCCAAACTATACTTCTATTAATGTAGAAGCTCAGGAAAAGAATCCTGATTCTGTCCTGTCCTTTTATAAGGAACTCATTGCTCTCAGGAAAAATCCTGATTATAAGGAAACTCTGGTATACGGTACTGTCATTCCTTATCTGGAAGGCCAGCACAATCTGATGGCTTATCACAGAAAGGGAGAAAAAGATCTGCTGGTGATCGGCAACTTCCAGAAGGATCCTCAGACTGCAGTCCTTCCTTCCGCCTGCAAAAATCTTCTGCTGAACAATTACCAGGACCTGGATATGAATGAAGAAAAGACTGCAGTACATTTGAAAGGCTATCAGGCTATTGTGATAGAACTGTAATTTTCCCAGTCTGCTTCCTTTTCACAGAATTTACACGGAATCCTCATAGTGTTGTCACAGAAAAAACACAGGTTCCCCTTAGACTGAATGACAGCAACAGGGAAATCAAGTTTTTACAGCAATGTGAAAGGAGCAGACTTCTATGAAAGCAAAAAAATACGGAAAATTACTGGCATTAGCTTGTGTGACTATGTTATCTGTGTCGGCCTTTACCGCCTGCAGCAATGATGAAGAAGACAGCAGTTCGGACTCTTCCAGCACCTACAGTTCAGATTCTGAAGATACCGATTCTTCCAGTACGGATAGCACAGATGCTTCCGATTCCGGCAGCTCTGATTCCAGCAGTTCAGACACTTCTCTGGATTCTTCAGAGGACAGCAGTGATTCTTATAGCCTGGACTCTGACAGTTCCAGCTCCTACGATCTGGATTCCGACAGTTCCACGGAGGAATAAAACATATATCGTCTCTGAACTGTTTTGAAACTATGATACCTTTCGTGTTTTATATTTTCTTTACAGGGAAGTGATTATTATGATGGGAGTATTACATGTTAATAGGGACAATAAAATTTTTTTAGACAATTACGCAGAACACAAAAAAATCAATTTAAGCTCAGGCCAGTATATATATTTTCGGGTAAAGAACAGCTGGATTCCGGTCATCGTCAAATATTCCCCTGAGTCAGGCCGGTGGTGTTTCTGCCATATGGAAAATATTAATATCAATGGCCGGGAGGCCATGATCAAAGATTATTACGATCCGGAAGATCCTGACAGTCAGGTATCCGGAGATAAATAAAAAAGTCTGTCTCATACAGCTCTGAGGAAAGATTTGCTGAATGAGGCAGACTTTTTTCAGCAAATTTTAACTTGACTTACATCATTTCAAATACTAAACTAATCACATAGAAAATCTTATATCATATCTTTCACATGTTCTTTATCCATATCGGGGATATCCCATTCGATTTTCAATAATAATATTTTTAATCAGGGAACCGTTGGGGTGCTATGTCAGCCGCCGGACGCAGGAAAGGAGGCTGGTGCTATGGTTACATACAGTGATATGTTTACTTTTGTAATTATGCTTTGTGCTGTCATAACTCTTGTTTTGGCTATATCTAACCACAAAAAATAGCGCCCCTGCTCTGGCAAAGTAAGGCGCTATTTTTGACTTATCTTTCCGGCGGTCAGATGTGCGCTGACCAACGGTTCTCTTGTTAAGTGTATTATACTCACCTTCCCTGAGGTTGTCAAGTCAAACACCCCGATACAACACGACGTACGCATGAATCTTTTTCCTCCCTCATTTAAAAAAATTGACTTTTTAAAAATTCAAAACCTGCTCCAAAAACTCTTCCGGATTCATGCTGATCACAAATCGTTTCTTTTTCATAGACAGATTAGGTCGAAAAATTTCTACCATTTTCAGGATGCTTATACACCATTTCCGTATGATATTCAGATTTTCTGCTGCCTGCTTATCTAACGTTGTGTTCGCATCCTCGGGAGTTTGACAGTTGAATAATAGAAAAAGTACTTGCAGGCCGCATAAAACCTGCATTTTTTGTGTCAATTTTTCTGTTTTTATATATTGTATTTTATTGCAATGTGTTGTAAAATATATAAAAGGGGGTATTTTTTCTATGAGAGTTGTAACCTCGAAATCCAAGAACGCTGAATCTTTTTATATTTCAAAAGGCTATGTCAATGACAAAGGAGCCAGTACTTCTGTTATCGTCAGGAAACTGGGAACTCTAAAAGAACTTTTACCAGAACACGGTCCGACACGAGATGATGTAATGGCCTGGGCAAGAGAACAAGCACGCATAGAAACTTTAAAGTATAAACAGGAAAAAGAAGAAAAACAGATAAAACTCACTTTTCATGCAGACCGCTTGCTGGATTATCATAAACAAACCTTTTTCCGTGGAGGATACCTTTTCCTGCAGTCCATCTATTATCAGATGCAGATGAATAAGAACTGTCGGAAATTGAAACAAAGATATAAATTTAAATATGACATCAACGCGATCCTTTCTGACTTGATCTATGCAAGGATACTGGATCCATGCAGCAAGCGTTCTTCCTATAAAGCTGCATCGGAGTTCTTAGAAAAACCTTCCTATGAACTTCATGATGTATACCGCGCCCTGGATGTTCTCGGTGCTGAATGCGACCTGATCCAGGCAGAAGTCTATAAAAACAGCCATTTCATGGGGAAAAGGAATGATAAGATCCTTTATTATGACTGCTCGAATTATTATTTCGAGATTGAACAGGAAGATGGCAGCAAAAAGTACGGGAAAAGCAAAGAACACAGACCGAATCCGATCATTCAAATGGGGCTTTTCATGGACGGGGATGGGATTCCCCTTGCGTTTTCTCTCTTCCCGGGAAATGCAAACGAACAGACATCCTTGAAGCCGTTAGAAAAGAAAGTTCTTGGGGATTTCGGATGCCAGAAATTTATTTACTGCAGCGATGCCGGACTGGGTTCAGAATCCATCCGGGAATACAACCATATGGGAGAGCGGGCTTATATCGTAACCCAGTCGATCAAAAAGCTGAAGAAAGAAGAAAAAGAGTGGGCGCTGGACCCGCAGGGATTTAAACGGGTCTCCGATGACAAGCCTGTCGATATCACGAAACTGCCGGAAGATGACAAAGGGCTTTATTACAAGGACGAACCGTATACCACAAAAAAGCTGCACCAGCGTTTAATCATAACTTATTCCCCAAAGTATGCCCTGTATCAGAAATCCATCCGTAACAAACAGGTGGAGCGGGCACAAAAAATGCTGGATTCGGGGAAAACAAAAAAGAACCGGAAGAACCCGAATGACCCGGCACGTTTCATTGGAAAGATGGCTGTTACAAAAGATGGGGAGGCTGCGGATATCAAACAGTATCTGGATGAGGATAAGATTGCAGAAGAGGTGCAGTATGATGGGCTCTATGCAGTATGCACGGATCTTTTAGATGATGAGGTCGATGATATCTTAAAAGTAAGTGAAGGCAGATGGAAGATCGAAGAATGCTTCCGGATCATGAAAACGGATTTTACTGCAAGACCGGTTTATTTAAGGGATGAAAACAGGATCAAAGCCCATTTCCTGATCTGTTTTCTTGGATTAACCGTCTACCGTTACCTTGAGAAAAAACTGGATTTAAAATACACCTGCGAAGAATTGCTGGACACACTGAAAGCAATGAACTTTGCCGGGATACAGGAGCAGGGCTTCATCCCTCTGTATCGTCGGGAAAGTATCACGGATGCTCTTCATGAAGCCTGCGGTTTCCGGACGGACTATCAATTCATAACCAAAAGTAAAATGAGAACAATCCAGAAAAAAAGTAAAGGGAAGGAATAAATTACTATAGTTCGAAACAACAGCAAAAATCGCTGTAGCCCAGTAAGCACAAGGGATACAGCGATTTTTTCTTCCGTCAACTGTCAAAGACAGGATTATATCCTCTTTCCTTAAAAGTCTCAATTTTTTTGCTGATCTGTATACGTTCGTGTGCTTATCCAGTTTCCCAGCTATTTTTCACTGTTTTCAAATATATAGGAGCGTCTGCACTAATCAAAGAAAAGAATATTTGTAGATTTTATTGCTCCATCTGCATCGCTTTGAGCCTATAGTCTCAAAGCTATACTCAACAAACTCGCATAAAATCTATAAATATCCCTGACATATGATTAATGCAGCCGCTCCTTCTATTCTTCCTCTTTAATCACCGACCTGATACTCTATCAGGTCCTCATCGATAATATTGTAATGTTCCCGGATGGCTTTCATCCCCTCCTGGACGTCATTTTTTTCCAGGCAGTCATAGACTCTCCTATGGCAGGCCAGAAGCCGGTCCCAGTTCTTCTGGGTAATGTGCTGAGTGTAGTCGCTGATCATGGTCTCAAAAAGTCCTGAAAGAGCTTCGTTTAAGAGAACCAGCAAATGGTTCCCGGAAATCAGGATCAAATGGTCATGAAACTGTTTATCCAGTTTCACTTTTTCCTGGTCCTGGCACTGGTCGATTCTATCCAGGATCTCTTTCAGCTCTTCTCTGGCCTTTAGGTCCGGATTTTTTACCGCCAGAAGGAAGGCGCCAATCTCAATAAATCTCCTAAGCTGGCTGATTTCTACATAGTTGCTTTCTTTCATGAAAAGCAGCAGGGAAAACAAACTGCTGAGGCTCTGGCCAACATGATTCACCAGAAAATTTCCCTGACCCTGGCGGCATTCCAGCAGTCCCATGTTTTCTAAGGTTCTGAGGGCTTCCCGGATAGAATTTCTGCTCAGCCCTAAAGTTGACATAAGTTCCCTTTCTGACGGAATCTTTCCTCCGAATTTCACGTCTCCCTTTTTCACCAGTTCTTTGATATACTCAATTACCAGAAAATAAACCTTTTCGTTTTCCCCTGTATTTTCTGCTTTTTCTGTTATTTCATCCATGTTCTGTAAATCCCCTGCTTTCTAAATATGACAATATGATATCTGCAGCTTTCTCTGTTCCTGTAACCCCTGCATCCAGACAAAGGTCATAGTCATTAACCTTTCCCCAGTTTCCTCCGGTATAAAACTTATGGAACTGAGCCCGTTCTTCCTCTACTTTCTCAATAAGTTTCCTGGCTTTATGGGCAGAAACCTTTTCCTGGTTTTCTATCCACTGTATCTTTTTATCCATCCCCGCATAAATAAAAATCTTTACACAGGAAGGGTCATCCCGAAAAATATAGCTTCCGCATCGTCCTATGAGAATACAGGGCCGTGAACTGCATATCTCTCTGATCTTCTGAAAAGGAACCTCTCCTGCTCTGTTTTCGCCCTGCCCCATAGCAATGGCATAAAGCAGGCTGTTTACCGGCTGTTCCTCATAAAAAACCCGTACTTCTTCATAATCCTCTCTGCCTTTTTCCATTTCCATAAGCTCTTCTTTTCCATAGAGAGGAATTCCCAGTTTTTGGGCGAGGATCCTTCCTACTTCTTTTCCGCCGCTTCCATATTGTCTGCCAATGGTAATCATAAAGTCTTTCATACCCATTCTCCTTTTCTCCTGGAAACTTTAAACAGGAAGTCCCGCAAATACTGAGGCTCCAATTACTGTGAGAAGCCCTGCCACTGCAATAGCCAGGCTGCTCATAGCGCCTTCCACCGGACCCATTTCCATAGCCTTGGCAGTTCCAATGGCATGGGAAGCCGTTCCCAGGGCCAGTCCTTTGGCAATAGGTTCCTGTATCCGGAATACCTTACATACTCCCTCTGCGATCACGTTTCCCAGAATACCGGTAATAATGATGACAGCCACGGTGATGGTCACAATGCCTCCCAGTTCCTGGGAAACCCCCATGCCGATAGCTGTTGTAATGGATTTTGGCAGAAGTGTTACATACTGTTCATGGTTCAGTCCGAAAAGCCGGGATAATAGATAGACGCTCCCCAGACTTGCCAGAGTTCCGGAAAATATTCCCGCCGCTACAGCTTTTAAATTTTCCTTTAAAAGGGTAAGCTGTTCATATAGAGGTACCGCCAGACAGACCGTAGCCGGCGTAAGCAGGTAGCTGATATACTGGGCTCCCCCGTTATACTGGTCGTAGTCTATACGCAGCACTGCCAGAGCCCCCATAACGCAAAGGATCCCGATAAGCAGAGGATTCAACACCGCCAGCTTAAAACGCTTTTTCAAAAGCAGCCCGATCTCATAGGCCAGAAAACTTAGTACTGCGCCGAAAAACACCGAATTAGTGAGAAATTCTTCCATTTTTTTTCTCCTTTCCGATCATTCCCTGTGTGACCCTGCCCGTCACTGCCATTACCAGGATCGTAGTCACAATGGTGATCAGGATCACAGGAAGCCAGACAGGTTGGAGAGCAGACCAGGATTCCATCAGCCCTACTCCCGCCGGAATAAACATCACCGGCATGATCTCTATCAGAAAAGTTGCTGTCTCCCGAACCTGCCCCAGTTTTAACACACCGGTAATCAAAGCACCCAGCATAAGCACCAGGCCATATACACTGGCCGGTACCGGCAGAGGAATCAGCATATGAAGGATTTCTCCAAGAAACGAAATAAATAAAATAATACTGAATTGCTTTAAAAATTTCACTTTTTCCTCCTCGTTAGTGGTAGTACCAGTCTATTATAGGATTCTCTCCTTTCAAAGTCAATGGGCTCGGGAAAACATAGACATAATTTCTTCTCTGTGATAGGATACTATCAGAAAAGCCATACGAATTAAAAAACAGAAAGTGGGGTCAAAATATGACAGTTACAGAACGATTTTTAAAATATATTGCGGTGGATACTACTTCAGATCCTTCCTCAGATACCTTTCCCAGTACAAGAAGCCAGGAAGCCTTTGCCAAGGCTCTTGCTGAGGAAATGAAGGAAACAGGACTTGAAAATGTTACTGTAGATTCTTATGGATATGTTTTTGGGACCATTCCCTCTACCATTGAAGATTATCAGGGAAAGATTCTGGGCTTCATTGCTCATATGGATACTTCCTGTGCGGAATCCGGCAAAAATATCCGTCCCCGGATTATTAAAAATTATGACGGGAAAGATATTGTATTAAACGAAGAAAAACAGATTGTTATGAGTCCCCGTGATTTTTCCAATCTGACTCAGTATCAGGGGCAGGATCTCATCGTCACCGACGGCACTACCCTTCTGGGAGGAGATGACAAGGCCGGGATCGCAGAGATCCTTACCGCTGCCCAATATCTTCTGGCTCATCCGGAAATTCCCCACGGACCTGTCCGGGTAGGGTTTACTCCTGACGAAGAGATCGGCCAGGGTACGGATCATTTTGATGTAGAAAAATTTGGCGCCGACTTTGCCTATACCATGGACGGCGGCGAATGCGGAGAACTGGAATATGAAAATTTCAACGCTGCCGAGGCAGTTGCAGATTTTCATGGCGTCAGCATCCATCCCGGTTCTGCCAAAGGCAAGATGATCAACGCTCTGCGTCTGGCTATGGAATTTGAGTCCCTTATGCCCTCCGCTCAGCGTCCGGAATGTACCGAAAGCCGTGAAGGATTTATCCATCTGGATGCTCTTCAGGGTTCTGTGGATCATGCCCGGTCAGAATATATTATCCGGGATCATGACATGTCTCTTTTCCAGGAGAAAAAGAAGCATATGGAAGATATGTCCAGAATCATGAATATAAAATACGGCTATGAAGCTGTATCCCTGAAAATTGAGGACTCTTATTTTAACATGAAAGAAAAAATAGAGCCCCATAAATTCCTCATTGACAACGTTTTAAAAGTATACGAAAAACTGGGAATCCGTCCCCAGATCCAGCCTATCCGGGGAGGAACCGACGGCGCCCAGCTTTCCTTTAAAGGACTTCCCTGCCCCAACCTGGGGACAGGGGACCACAACTGCCACGGTCATTTTGAATTTGTCTGTATACAGGCAATGGAAAAATCTGTAGAAGTCATTGTAGAGCTGGTTAAACTGTGGCATTAAAAAGTTCCATCAAAAGCGATTACAGCTAACTCTGTATTTTCGTAAAAAAACCGTTCATTAAGAGGAATCTGCTGAACTGCAGATTGCCTCTCTGAACGGTTTTTCTCTATTCCAGAGTCTCCTCTTCGCTGTCACTTTCGATAGCCTGGGAAGAACCTACAGGTTCAGCCCCCAGATACTCTTCCAAAGTAATATCCTGCTCATAGATCTCCTTGGCGGCTTCTTTTCCCACATACCGGTAATGCCAGGGTTCAAAAATAATTCCTGTAATATCGCTTTTATTCAGAGGATAGCGAAGGATGAACCCATATTTCCAGGAGTTTTCCATCAGCCACTGCTGGTCCTCGGTCTCCATCTGTTTCTCATCCAGGTTCATATATTCGGAAGATACAATGTCTACTGCGAGACCGATCTGATGCTCGCTGGTCCCCGGCACTGCCACTACGGTTCCGGCCTCCACTGCAGCCTCCTCCTGTGAAAGTCCCTCTTCCGCCATTACCCGCTGTATCTTATTCTGATAAAGGTATTCCTGAGTATCCCAGGACCGGAATGCCGAACAGATCACCGGATTGCGTCCGGCTGCCTGGGCGTCTGCAAACATATCTTCCAGATCTCCCATAATCCTGGCGTCTACCTGATATCCGTTGGCATCAATGGTTTCTGTAGCCACTTCCGGAACATCCTCCTGGGTCATAGGATTTTTGGCGTTTACCAGTTTCAGATACCACTGATCCTTTTCGCTTTCATCTGCCAGTTTCAGGCCATTATCTTCTTCCTTCTCTTCTGCCTCCTGGATTTCTTTCTTGGCCTGCTGCTCTGCATAAGCCTGAGCGGCAGCTTCCTGCTGTTTTGCCTTTATGGCATTGACTGCGCCTGCGATTCCCACAAGCAGCACCAGCAGAAAAATCCCCACCCGAAGGTTTCTCTGCCGGACTCTCCTGATATTTCCCCGGTATCTGGGTTTGTATCCTCCAGAGCCAGATCTGTGTTCTGTACTTTTTTCAGATCTCTGTGTGTATAGAACATCTTCTGGCGCTCTTCTCCTGGGCTTCCTGTTTTCCGATGTCTCTCTCCTATATCCTGTATCTTCCGACGGTCTCCTCCTGTATTCCGTACCATCTGGCTGTCTCCGTCTGTGTTCCGTACCATCTGGCTGTCTCCGTCTGTGTTCCGTACCTTCCGGCTGTCTCCGCCTGTATTCCGTACCTTCCGATGGCCTCCGCCTGCGCTCCCCGCCTTCTGACGGTCTCCGTCTGTGCTGTATACTTTCTCCGGGCCTCTTTCTGTACTCTGTTCCTCTCCCCGATTCCATATTTATAATCCCACCTTACCTGTCTGGTATATTCATTTTTCCAAAAAGCTTCCCCGTTAGTATACCACGTTTTTTTCTGTTTTTCTTCTTTTTATTACATTTTCATGAATAAAAGATTTCTAAAGTCTGTTTTTTCCATTTACAGGTAAGGGCTCTCCTATATTCCAGACGCTTCTGAGGCGGATGCCTTCTGGCCTTCCCCGCAGGATTTCCACTGTCTTTGTATCACCATTCAGATCAAAGTAGTTGTCCGACAGCACCAGATCCTCCTGGTCGTTGAGAATCTCCACACTTTTCGCATAAGTCTCTGCCTTAACCGTAATCTTGTTCTTTTCCACTGTACAGGACAGTTTCGGGTCCTCATACCGGAAATATTTCGGATAAGAAAAAATCACGGTTCCTTCTGAAATCTGTGTTTCTCCCTCCCAGGCCTGATAGCTGACGTATTCTTCAAACACATGGATATCCGGCAGTTCTTCCTTCTCCAGCCAGACACTGGAAAGAGGGGGAACCAGGATCTCTTTCTCTTTGCTGTAAAGGATCCGGGCTTTTGCATTGCGCACCTGCCATTTCACTGTCAGTTTTTTCTCGGCCAGCGTTTCATTTGAAACATTCAGGTGAATGGACTTCATCCCAACGGTATGGAAACTTGCTTGGGAATGTTTCCCACTGATTACTAATCCACCAATCAAGTTCATTTAGCACGATATTGGAAAGCAGCGGCGATAAAATACCGCCTTATGACGAGATAGATGTTATGCCGAGATACGTCCAGTATTCTTAAGATTTATCAGTATTTTTACTTTCTGAACTCGGCATAATACTTCTCTATTTTAAGGAATTTAAGAACT
>NZ_NFHH01000025.1 GCF_002161285.1 Blautia sp. An81
AAACAGGAGATCCGGGAATTAGACAGGCTGATCGAGGAACTGTCCAGTTATATGCGTTCCAGTGGAAAGCAATATGCTGATCATGCTGTTACCTTGAGAAGATGGGCAGAACGGTCAGCTCCGGTAAAAAACATTCCGGATTATACCTGCAGTGAGGAGGAAAGTCTATGAACAAGGTGGTAGAAGAAACAGTAAAGAACATGATGCAGCCGGGAGAAAAACCAGGGAGGATTACATCGGAGAAGACGGGCTCCTGTATTGTGGACAATGCCATGAACCGAAGGAGGCTTATTTCGATCAGGAGAAAATCGGAGTTTTGGGAATAAAAAAACATCCGCGTGAATGTGAGTGCCGGAGGCAAAAGAGAAAAGAGGAGGAACAGTACCGGGAACAGCAGCGCCATGAAGCTGTAGTCAGAGAATTGAAGGAACATTGTTTCTCGGATAGATCCATGAAGGAATGGACATTTAAGAATGATAAGGGACTTTCCGGAAATACAGTGCTTGCAAAGCTGTATGTGAAAGACTGGGAAACAATGAAGGCGGAAAATACAGGCTACCTCTTCTGGGGAGCAGTGGGAACCGGGAAAAGTTTTCTGGCGGGCTGTATTGCCAATGCACTGTTGGAACAGGAGATAGAAGTACGTATGAACAATTTCGCGGAAGTGCTGAATGATCTTTCTGCTAATTTTTCAGAGAAGAATACATATATAAAAAATTTGTGCAGAGTTCCGCTGCTGATTCTGGATGATTTTGGAATGGAGAGGGGGACAGAGTATGGACTGGAACAGATCTATGCGGTGATCGATGGCAGATATCGGAGCGAGAAACCCCTGATCGCGACGACCAATCTGACACTGCAGGAGTTAAAGAATCCGCAGGATACAGCGCATGCCAGGATTTATGACCGGTTGCTGGAGATGTGCGTGCCGGTTCAGTTTAAAGGGGAGAGTTTCCGAAAACGTACGGCTCAGGAAAAGCTGGGGCGGATGCAGAAAAGAGTAAAGGAGGAGATGAGGTAAATGAGACAGACAAAAGAAAGAGAGAGCAACTGCCGTCTGGCAGTGGATATTGAAGGGCTGGCCGCTATGCTTTCCTGCGGACAGATGACTGCAAGGAAGATTGCGGAAGATGCGGGAGCCCGGATCACCATCGGCCGCCGGGTATTGTACTCCGTACAGAAAGTGGAGAAATACCTGGAAGCAATAGCAGAATAGAGGAACACGGATGTGCGTGGGGTTGGTTTTGTGCTATACTTTTCATAGACAGGACAAGACCATTCCCCACAACAGGGAGGTGTGAAGATTACAGAAGCAACAGTTCAGCACGCGCCATTCGCAAAACCGCGCTACGTACGAATGATGGCTGAACTGTTCCAGAAAGGAATGGTTTTGTGGCAAGAAAAGACAATAGAGGAAGAAATCTGAGGACCGGGGAATCCCAGCGCAAGGATGGACTCTATATGTACCGGTATAAAGATGAACGGACTGGCAGACGCCTGGCCGTTTATTCTCCGGATCTGGCTGAACTCAGGAAAAAAGAAAAAGAGATTGAGAAAGACCAGAGCGAAGGAATTATGACCGATACCCAATGCAAGAACATGACTCTCAATGACCTGTTTGAGATCCACATGGATACCAGAAAGCTGGCAGAGAGTACACAGGCCAATTACAGAAGGATGTGGAACAGTCTTGTGAGGAACGAACTCGGACAGATGAAAGTGGTACAGGTTAGACCATCTCATGTACGCCTGTTTTATTCCCGGCTGAGCAAACAGAAATATTCCCACAGTACCATCAAGTTTCTCCATAATATGATCTTACCGAGCTTTGAGGTGGCTGTAGATGATGATATCATCCGAAAGAATCCGGCCAAGAGAACGCTGGGAGACTATGGGGAACCGGAAAAGAAACGCATCGCCCTGTCCTTTGATCAGCAGAAAAATCTGTTGAACTATGTTAAGAACAGCGAGGTATTCCATATCTATCTGCCGCTTTTGCAGGTGATGATCGGAACCGGGCTCCGCTGTGGCGAACTGATCGGGCTCACCTGGAAGGACGTAGATCTGAAGACCCGGACCGTATATGTGAATCATCAGCTGATCTATAAGAACTATGGAGACGGGTGTGATTTTCATGTGACCATGCCCAAGACAGAAGCCGGGATCCGGGAGATTCCAATGAGCAAGATGGTGGCAAAAGCCTTTGAGACTCAGAGACGGCTGAATTTTCAGATGGGAATTCCCAGGGATGTGAAGATCGAAGGGCTTTCGAATTTCGTATTCATGAGCAGGAGCGGACGCCCTATGATGCCGACTACTGTGAACTTTATTCTCCGGGATATTGTGAAGGCGTATAACGAGGAAGAAAATGAGCGGGCAAAGCGGGAGAGGAGAAAGCCGGAAGAGCTGCCTCATATTTCCGCCCATATTCTCAGACATACGGCCTGTACCCGGATGGCAGAGACAGATCTGGATATGAAGGTCGTTCAGTACGTGATGGGACATGCCAACATCAGTGTCACGATGGAAGTTTATAACCATATCACAGACCGGTCCAGGATCGAAAGAGAAATCGCAAAGATGGATTTGGTGCAGATTATGTGATGGAAATTTCTGTCCCGGCATTGGAGTTTTTAGGGGCATGATGGTGAAAAACATGAAAAAAAATCGGATTTTTCTGCTTTTGATGGTGTAGTAAATTAACTCAGATTTCCTTGAATTTACAGGGGATTTTGGAGATCCCCGATTCTGAAATTGGTGTAGAAATGGTGTAAAAATGGTGTAGTAAGCCATTTTTTGAAAAAATCATAAAATTGGAAAGCCCGAAAAAGCCCGTAAAATCAAGCTTTTTTGAGGTTTTCCAAAAAAAATATTTAAAAAATTAGCACTCACCTCTTGTTATCGCAGTGTGGCTTTTGTCTAACTTCATAGAGTGCCGTAAGTGCCTATTTATGGGCATTTCTCGGATTTTATGATTTTGTCTTAACTCGTCAGAAATCGTCATTTTATAAAAATTTGGTGTCAAAATTGGTGTCAATCAGCGGAGAGATACCTTTTCTTGCCACAGTATATCAGTATCACAAATTGAAAAATTGAATATCGCAAGTAGATTATGGAACGCCGATATTGACGTTCCTTTTCTATTTCCAGCCGTTCAGAAATGGACGGCTTTTTCTATATCCAAACGAAAGGAGAATTTTAAAAGCTATGAAAAAGATATTGAAGCGATTAGCCACAGGCTTCCTTGCCTTTGCGACTATCGTTACCGCTTTGCCGACAACGGCAGTCCACGCTTCCGAGAAGCAATACTGGACAGAAAGTGCCGAGCGTGTCGGTATCGTTGAAAAAGTAATGAATGACGGTTCTATCGGTTCGACATTCAACGAGGGACACATGACCGTTGAGGGCGAGGACGCTTTCTGCGTGGATATTAACACCAACTTCCGCAACGGCTACAAGACCAGAGCCGACGCAAGCACACGCATGAGCTACGACCAGATTTCAGATGTTGCACTCTCAATCGAGTATGTTAATCAGTATGTGCAGAGCCACAGCGGATTGAGCAGTCAGCATATCTATCTTTTGAAACAGTGCGTCGTATGGCAGAGATTGAGCGTTCATCTTGGCTGGCAATGCGATAACGTCAGAGCTTCCTATGATGAAATCCCTAAAGCTATACAGGACGAGGTTTACGCTGGGGCGAAAGCCTTTGCCAGCGAGAACAAGGGACGCTATGAATGTGGCGGTTACATCTATTCTGGCGAGGGACAGGACATTGGACAGTTCTGGGCGAAACTTGCCGTAGGAAATGCCACCCTTAAAAAGACTTCCAGTAATGCCAGCATTACTGACGGGAACGGGCTTTACTCTATCGCTGGTGCGACATATGGTGTCTATTCTGATAAGGACTGTACGAAACAGCTTGCCACCCTTACGACTGATAACAGCGGAAACACGGATACCGTGGAAGTAAAGGCTGGCACAGTCTACATCAAAGAGCTTTCTGCTCCTGTTGGCTATAAGGTAGACAGCACTGTCTATTCTTTAAATGTGGAAGCTGGCAAGACAGTGACACTCAATGTATCAGATACGCCAAAGGTCACAGACACCTTGATTGAGCTTTTCAAGATTGACATGGAAACACAGAAAGACGCTCCACAGGGCGACGCTTCCCTAGAGGGTGCGGAGTTCACATGGAAATTTTATGCGGGACACTATACCGCTGACAATCTCCCTAGCGAGCCTACAAAGACATGGGTGACAAAGACAATCGCTGAAAAGGACAGCGACGGCACTATCCATTATGTTTCCCGCCTTTCTGATGAATACAAGGTATCTGGGGACAGCTTCTATACACAGGACGGAAAGAACGTACTTCCTTTAGGAACGCTGACTGTTGAGGAAACGAAAGCTCCTGACGGCTATCTTCTTGACGGTGCATATATGCAGGCTGACGGAAGCGAGGAACAGATTAAGGGAATGTACCTTACACAGATTACCGAGGACGGCGACATTGCCGTATTGTCTGGAAGCAATCAGTACCATGTATCAGACAAGGTTATCCGTGGCGGTGTGAAAATCCAGAAAAGAGATTTGGAAACCAGCGATACCAAAGGTCAAGGAAGTGCGACTTTGAAAGACGCTGAATTTGAAATCATCTCTCTAAATGACAACGCCGTACTTGTTGAGGGCAAGCTCTACAATAAGAATGAAGTGGTAAAGACAATCCTTACCGACATTGAGGGCGTGGCTTCTACTTCTGCCGACCTGTTACCTTACGGAAAATACCGTATCGAAGAAAGCAAAGCTCCAGAGGGCTATCTGACGGACGGTGCGAAACCGATTGAATTTGAAATCACAGAGGACGGAAAAATCGTTGACCTTACAGGTGCGGACACTTCCATTTACAATCAAGTGAAGCGTGGCGACCTAGAGGGTGTCAAGATTGGTGCTGGCACACACCAGCATCTTGCGGGAGTTCCGTTTAGGATCACAAGCAAGACCACAGGTGAGAGCCATATTATCGTAACTGATGATAACGGGCAGTTCTCCACTTCTTCTGACTGGGCTTCCCATAAGAACAACACTAACGCAGGAAAGACCAGCGAGGACGGTATCTGGTTTGGAACAAGCGAGCCGGACGACAGCAAGGGTGCTTTGATTTACGATACCTATATCATTGAGGAATTACGCTGTGAGGGCAACAAAGGCTTTGAGCTTATCCCACCGTTTGAAATCGTGGTGTCCAGAAACAATGTGACCGTTGACTTAGGGACACTTACTGATGAATACGAGAAAGAAATCTCTATCCATACCACAGCCACAGGCAAGGACGGAGAAAAGTCTATCGTGGCTGGCAAAGAGGTAACAATCGTTGACACGGTTACGCTTGACGGGCTGGAAAAAGGCACAAAGTATCAGTTGAAAGGCTGGCAGATATTGAAAGAAGAAAATGCCGAGCTTCTTATCGACGGACAGCGCGTAGAGAACAGCTATACCTTTACTGCTGATGATGAAGAAATGAAAGTGGAAATTTCCTATACATTCAATGCGTCTGATTTAGGTGGTAAGAACCTTGTTACCTTTGAGGAACTTTACGACCTTTCCAACAAGGACGAGCCTGTAAAGGTGGCTGAACACAAGGACATTGACGACGAGGGACAGACGGTGCTTATCACAGAGCGTATCATCTCTATCCATACCACAGCGACTAGCGAGGACGGAAAGAAAGAGATTGAAGCTGGAAAAGACGTGACAATCATTGATACCGTTACCCTTGACGGATTGGAAATTGGCACAAAGTATCAGCTTGTAGGTTGGCAGATGATTAAGGACGAAAACGCAGAACTTATCATCAATGGTGAACGTGTCGAGAATGACTATACCTTTACTGCCGACAGTGAAAGCATGGAAGTCCAGATTTCCTTTACATTCGACGCTTCCGAGCTGGGCGGGAAAGAGCTTGTGACCTTTGAGGAATTATACGATTTGAGCAATCCAGACGAACCGACAAAGGTTACAGAGCATAAGGACATTGAGGACGACGGGCAGACGGTGACAATCACAGAAGTACCAGAAACGCCAGAAGAACCAACAGAGCCAGAACAGCCGACCACACCAGATACACCGAGCAAGACAACGGACGCTCCAAAGACAGGCGACAACACAAACATTGCCTTATTCTTAGGGCTTCTTGTTCTCTCTGGTGCAGGCGTGGCAGGAACATACTTCATCAAGCGTAGACGTTCATAATCGGACGGTCTGCTTATGATGAAGAAATCACGTTCCCCGCCGTATGTACTTATAACAGGGAATGAAAATTTAAACTGTTCCTTTTCTGTTAATCTGCTTGCGGATTGACGGAAAAGAACAGTCCACTAGGGGCGTGGGGAGTGTAGCTCCCCACATATCAACAACAGAAAGAAATGAGGTATGAACACATGAAATTGAAATATATCGTGCCTGACATGGCACAGACTTTTGGGAACTTGGAGTTTG
Organism: Blautia sp. An81; assembly: GCF_002161285.1. GTDB lineage: Bacteria > Bacillota > Clostridia > Lachnospirales > Lachnospiraceae > Blautia > Blautia ornithocaccae. The sequence continues at coordinate 6,499 of NZ_NFHH01000025.1, forward strand.
CAGGAGAAAATGACGTGGAACAACAGCGTGTGAATGGTCGCTTTGTTCCCGTGACGAGAAGCTACAACCTGTATTCCGACATTCAGAGAGCCGACGACATTATCGTGGTGCTTCCCACAAAGGCTGGGGAGAAGCGTTTCAAGTATGAGCAGAAAGTCAAGCTCGTCAATCCTAAGATTACCGCCGAGGGAAAGAACGTGCGAGGTCGTGGCTACACCAACTATATCTTAACGGCTGATGATATGCTCCCAGCCGAGGAAAGCAAGTAAAGGGGGTATCAGATTATGAGATTAGCGAATGGAATTGTGTTAGATAAGGAAAAGACGTTTGGAGTGCTGAAATTCTCCGCATTAAGACATGAGGTGCGTGTAGAAAATGAGGACGGGACGACCAGCGAGGAAATCAAGCGTAGAACCTATGACTTGAAGTGCAGTCAGCAGGAACGCACGATACAGGTATCTATCCCAGCGGAAATCCCTGTCAAGGACTACCCGTATAATGCCGAGGTGGAGCTTATCAATCCTGTTGCCGATACAGTGGCAAACGCCACTACCGAGGTGCAGACGTGGAATGGTACATCAAGGCAGACGATATTGTGCTGAAAAATAAAGGCAGTCAGCCCACAGGAAATCCACAGAACCACGCTCCGCAGGGACAGCAGAAAAAATAATTATCATATAAAATAAATTTTGATTGTCTCTAATATTAAGAAATCGTATAATGTTCATGTATGATTTTTAATTAAGGGATGTGAATACATGAGCGAGAAATTATTAGACTTATTAAGAATATTTCTTGAGAAATATTTAGTGCCAACGGTTATTGCAATAGTGCTTTCTTTTATCACTTATTACTTTACACCCACGGATAATAGGTTATTATTAAAGTTTACCATTTGGGGTTATAGCGTTTTTTTATTCTGCGTATGGTTTCTTTGCATAAAATTTGTAATATGGTTAATAGAGAAAATACAGTATCACAATTACTCGAAAGGCATTGAAGAACGCAGTAAACAACGGAAAGCTAGTGAATTACAAGAAGATTTAGAGTGGATTTGGACAGAAATAGACAGTTTATCTTCAAATGATTATAAAATATTACTTCAATTCATAAAAAATGGGAATAAACCGTACTACAGTTCTAGTATTTATTGTGGAGATTGCTTATTAAATTCTGAATGGGTTCATAAAACAGTATCAAAGCCTGCTAAGCAAGAATTGATACAGTCAAAAAGGGATTCTTCATCAAGAGCAAGTTCACTTCCAGCGTATGAAACGATCTCAGGAACATATCAATATATTCTTAGAAATGATATTTATCAATTACTTAAATATTCATACGCAACATATGGCAGGATTTCTCATTTTGAAAGATAAAGTTATACAAAGCGGTTAGTCTATACGATTGACCGCTTTTTCCATATCCAGAAAGGGGTGTTTATGAGCCTATACAAATACAAGGGAAAGCGTATCAGAGCCAGCGACAAGAACCTTGTGTACCGCTTCTGTGTGGGTACGCTCCTGCTCCTATTCGTGGCGGTTCTCCTGCTACTGAACATGGGACAGCTCATGCGTACTGATTGGGAGCATTTCAGCCTGCTTGATAATGACGTGACACTTTCTACATACAACTTCATAACCATAGGGATAGCGACTGGTGTTTGTGCATTGGTCGCTTTTCTTTATTACCGCTTCTTCCATGACAGCTTCAAGAAGCTATTGCACCGTCAAAAGCTCTCCCGCATGATACTGGACAATAAGTGGTATGAAGCACAGACCGTACAGGACAGCGGTTTTTTCACTGACCTGCAGAGCAGATCAAGGGAAAAAATCATCTGGTTTCCTAAAATCTATTATCAAATGGACACGGGACTGCTCCATATCCGCTGTGAAATCTCTTTAGGAAAGTATCAAGACCAGCTTTTGCGACTGGAAGATAAGCTGGAAAGCGGACTTTACTGTGAGCTGACCGACAAGACGCTCCATGACGGCTATATCGAGTACACCCTGCTCTATGACATGATAGCGAACCGTATCACGATTGACGAGGTAAAGGCTGAAAACGGGGGCTTGCGTCTGATGAAGAACCTCATATGGGAATACGACGCACTCCCTCATGCCCTTATCTGTGGCGGGACTGGCGGTGGAAAGACCTATTTCCTGCTGACAATCATTGAAGCCCTCTTGCAGACCAACGCCCAGCTTTACATCTTAGACCCTAAGAACGCTGACCTTGCGGACTTGGGTACGGTCATGGATAACGTGTATCACACCAAAGAAGATATGATTGAATGTGTCAATGCGTTCTATGAGGGCATGGTGGCAAGGAGCGAAGAAATGAAGCAACACCCTGATTACAAGACGGGCGAGAACTATGCCTATCTGGGCTTACCGCCCTACTTCCTTATCTTTGACGAGTATGTGGCGTTCTTGGAAATGCTGGGGACAAAGGAAAGCATAAGCCTTTTAAGCCAGCTAAAGAAAATCGTCATGCTTGGCAGACAGGCAGGCTATTTCCTTATCGTTGCGTGCCAGCGTCCCGACGCAAAGTATTTTTCAGACGGTATCAGAGATAATTTCAACTTCCGTGTGGGCTTGGGACGTATCAGCGAGCTTGGCTACGGTATGCTCTTTGGAAGCGACGTAAAGAAACAGTTCTTCCAGAAGCGTATCAAAGGACGTGGCTATTGTGACGTGGGTACGAGCGTCATATCGGAGTTTTACACTCCCCTTGTTCCAAAGGGGCATGATTTTTTGCAGACTATCGGCTCACTTGCACTGGCAAGGCAAGCCGTACCAGAGAAACAAAAGGAGATTGAATGACTATGGGATATTTGAAAATCCATTATGAACCAGAATGTACCGACAGTGTACTTACCTGTATCGGATTGGGGTATGGAAAATTCCTGTCCGATTTGGCTTTTACGGCAGACAGTGAATATAAACAGGACGACGACTATCCAGAAACACTTTTCCATGAGAGAATGTCGGAACTGCTGGAAGATTTGGCAGAGGATTATCTGGAAATGCCGTTGCTGTTTTCCGTGGAGCTTCCCGCACACATGGCAAACCTGCTGGGCTGTCTTTTCCGCTACACGTTTCTTGTCATGGACAGGGAGCATTTCAGACAGGTATGCCGTGAATACGAGATTGACAAGGATATCGCCAGAAAATGCCTTTCAAGAGATACCGACTGTATCGTAGTTTATACGGGCATGACAAGGATAGGCTGAACCACTTGACGGCTGGAACGGTCAGCGGAGCGACCCAGACCGTGTAAGCCGTCCTGTGGAGCAGGGCTTGCCCTGCTCCACGAAAGAAGCCCCTCGGTATCTAACAGAGGGGCACAATTCCGCTGGAAACTACGGTCAAAAAGTCTGGAAATCCCGCTTGGTATAAGGGTTTTCTCTCACTCATAGCTGACTGTGACAATCGGCGGAAAATATCACAGATTTCTAAAAGGGGGTATGCAGGCTGAATGAAAGCACCTTTATTAACGCCTTGAAAGAGAAACGTCAATCTTACGGCGTGTCCCAGACAAGGCTTGCAATCATGGCTGGTATCAGCCGTGAACACCTGAACCGTATCGAAGCGGGAAAGGTCAAGCTCACGGACGATATGCAGGACAAGCTCATGGAAGCGGTCGAGAAATTCAATCCCGACGCTCCCATGTTCCTGCTGTTCGACTATGTGCGTATCCGTTTCCCCACGCTGAATATACAGCACGTTATCAAAGATATATTGAAGCTCAACATGGACTATATGCTCCATGAGGACTACGGACACTATAAATACACCGAGCATTACTATCTGGGTGATGTGTTCGTCTACACCTCACAGGACGAGGAAAAAGGCACGCTTCTGGAGCTGAAAGGAAAAGGCTGTCGCCAGTTTGAAAGCTATCTGCTGGCACAGGAGCGAAGCTGGTATGACTTCCTCATGGACGCTCTGGTTGAGGGCGGTGTGATGAAACGCCTTGACCTTGCGATTAACGACAGAGCGGGCATACTGGATATTCCAGATCTGACCTCCAAATGCAACCGTGAGGAATGTGTTTCCCTGTTCCGTTCTTTCAAGTCCTATGCTTCCGGCGAGCTGGTGAAACACAACGAGCAGGACAAGGCGGGAATGGGACACACGCTGTATATCGGCTCTCTGAAATCAGAAGTCTACTTCTGCTGTTACGAGAAGAACTACGAACAGTACGCAAAGCTGGGAATACCGCTTGAAGAAGCACTCATAAAGAACCGCTTCGAGATACGATTGAAAGATGAAAGAGCTTATTATGCCGTCCGTGAACTGCTGACCCATTATGACGCAGAACAGACGGCATTTTCTATCATCAATCACTATATCCGCTTCGTGGACAGAGAGCCGGAGAAGCGAAAGACAGACTGGAAGCTCAATGACCGCTGGGCGTGGTTTATCGGGAAAGACCGCCCGCCTATCAAGCTGACAACAGACCCAGAGCCTTACACGCTGGAAAGGACGCTGGGCTGGATAAGCCGACAGGTCGCCCCTACGCTGAAAATGCTGAAAAAGATAGACGCTGGCAACAGCACAAGCTATCTGAAAGAGATTGAGGACAACGCAAAGCTGACGGAAAAGCACTTGCAGATAATCAAACAGCAGACAGCGGACACAGAGGAGCTTATCACAGAGTAAAGGAGAATTTTGACTATGGCAGAACTTGTCAAGGACTTGGTGCTGGTATCGCTGGGAATGGGTATCGGCGTCGTCCTTATGTGTATCGCACAGGTCAGCAAAATGGCTGACGAACAAATGGAAGAAATCAAAAAAGAAAGGATTGATAAAGAATGAATTTCGGACAGAACTTATACAACTGGTTTTTAAGCAACGCCCAGAGCTTGGTGCTTATGGCTATCGTGGTAATCGGTATCTACTTAGGATTTAAGAGAGAGTTTTCAAAACTTATCGGCTTCCTTGTGATTGCCTTAATCGCTGTCGGGCTGGTATTCAATGCCGGCGGTGTCAAGGACGTGCTGTTAGAGCTGTTCAACCGTATCATTGGTGCGTAACAATCAATAGTTTGCGATCACGCAAACTTACCTGTCCCCCTATGGGAGTTCGGGCATAGGGGGAATGAAAGGGGGGTGACGGAATGGTACACAGATAAAAGATAGTCACGCTATGAATTTCGTTGAATGACTAAGATATAGCTGTTATAATTATATCAGATTAGATAAAAGCATTTGATGAGGAGATATTCATAATGAAAGAATTAAAATTAGAGTTAAGTAATTGCTATGGAATTCAGGAAATGAATATTTCTATAGATTACTCAAAAAATAATGTATCGATAATTTATGCACCGAATGGAACAATGAAATCATCATTGGCAAAAACATTTGAAGCAATACGAGATAACAAACCTGTAGAAGAAAGAGTGTTTGGATTTAGAAGTACATACAGCATAGTTGATGAAAATAACACCAGTATTTTACCTGGAGATATTATAGTTATTAATCCTTTTGATGAAAATGCATATGAAAATCAAGGGATGTTAATGGCAAACGATGAATTAAGAAAAGAATACATGACAATTCATAAAACTATAGAAGAAAGGAAACAAAATTTATATACTCAAATTAAACAAAAACTCAAATACTCTTCACGCAGTAGCTTCGAGGTTAAAAGTGTAATGCTGAAAGATTGGAACAAATCGGCAAAAGAAGAATATCAGTGTTTAGAAGAAATACTTGGGCTACTACATAACTCAGAGTGGGCGTGTTCTTTAGATGAGGATGAGTTAGATTATAATGCTTTGTTTAATGATAAAGTATATTCGATGATTACAAATGGAAAAACATCAGAATTAATTGAAGAATATGAAAAAAAGTATAATGAATTGATAGATAAGTCTCTATATATGCAGAGGGGAGTTATAGATCACAATAACTATGGAAATATTAGTAATTCATTAAGTAACAATGGATTCTTCGTAGCAAATAATGAAATAACATTAAATGCCAAAGATGGAAGTAATGCTGTAGTATTGAAGAGTCAAAAGGAATTAGATGATTTAATTAAGGCAGAAAAGGAGCAGGTATTAAATACTAAGGAGATTAAAGATTTATTTGAAAAGATAAATAAAGCAATTACTAAGAATAAAGATACGCTAGCGTTTAATGCTTTTCTACAGAAACATCAAGATATTATCGTAGAATATAAAGATATTGATAAATTCAAAAAGAAAGTTTGGATTAAAGTATTTGCTTGTTATGAGTCAATGCTTCATGAACTATTGACAGAGTATAAAAAGGCACAAGAAGATTTGAAGAATTTAAGGGATAAGGCCAAAAATGAAATAACCGATTGGAAACTTGCTTTGGATTTATTTAAAGAAAGATTTTATGTTCCATTTGTTATTGAACCGGCAAATCAAGACGACGTAATTTTAAATCAAGATTTGCCAAGTTTTAAATACATTTTCTCTGATAATCGTGGAGAAAAAGAAGTAACAAAGGATAATTTGCTAGAGGTGCTTAGTACAGGAGAAAAAAGAGCGTATTATATTCTTAATATGATTTTTCAAATTTTAGTTGCTCAAAAAGAACACAGAGAAAAATTAATTGTATTAGATGATATATCAGAATCATTTGACTACAAAAACAAATATGCAATTATTGAATATATTAGTGATATAGCTGAATATACAAATCCTAATGGAGAAAAGAGCTTTAAAATTTTACTTCTAACGCACAATTTTGACTTTTATAGAACAGTGGCATCACGAATAACCAAAAGAGGTAATTCATATATAGCTTTCTCTGACAATGGTAAAATTCATTTTGAAAAAGGACAGTATACTAAAAATATATTTACAAATTATAAAGAACGTTTAGGTAGGGCTAATTGTAATAATATTGTAGTGGCATCTATTCCATTTGTACGCAATTTAATTGAATATACAGATGGCGATACCAATCCGGATTATTTAACTCTTACGAGTGTTTTGCATTACAAGGATGATACTCAAACAATATCGCTCAAAGATATACAGGATATCTTTAATTCATATTGGTGTAAAAATAATAATGTAGGTTTTGCTAATGGTCATGAGACAGAATTGATTTATGATATAATTATGGAAGAAGCTAATAAAATCGTGGATGTTGAAAAACTAGAAATTGAAAATAAATTAATTTTATCAATGGCAATTCGATTAAGAGCCGAAAAGTATATGAAAGAAAAAATTCTCTCAGACGTACCTAATGGAACCAGCATTATTAATGATATCTATTCAAAGAAAAATCAAAGTGCTTGGATGATTAAAGCATATCGAAAACATATTAATGATGGGGTAATGAATACATTAGAATTAGTTGCAATGATTACACCAGAAAATATACATTTGAATTCATTTATGTTTGAACCGATATTAGATATGTCATTGAAACACTTGTATGACTTATATCAAATGGTTAAAGGTTTTTCTGCGGAATGAATGCCAATAGTAAGTATTGTGAAAATGCAGTAAACTCTATTTAAAATTTCATATTCCACAAACAAAGCGGTTACTCCATTGGAGATCAACCGCTTTTTCTATACTCAAATTTCAGATTGGAGTGATTGATTGAAAGACATTTTTACGGATATGCAGGCTCTCCGACCTGCCCTATTACAAGCGTGCGGTCTGGTTTGAAATGAAACGCCTTTGCCTGTCTGACTATCCTAAGAAACAGTTAGAAGATTTTGCACGCTATGTATTCGGTGTACCCTACGCCGTCATACAGGAAGCGTTGACAAGAGAGGACGTGATGAAACATGGAAGAAATGCGTGTGCAGATTGAAGCCAGAGAGCCGACAGACGGCGAGATACGAGCCTTTTGGTTCACCCTGCCTATCGACACGGAACAGGTGGAAGAACTGCTGGGGATTGATGTAGATACAGACTATTACTATATCACGGGCAAGGAGCTTCCCTTTGCTGATGAAGTGCAGGAAGATACCACTGTCGAAAAGCTCAATGACCTGTACCATACCTATGAAAACTTACCGTCTTACTTGAAAGAGGACTATACGGAGCTGATGTGCTACTTCTCTGATCTTGATGAACTGCACAGATACAGAAACGACATCATTCATTATTCGTGGTGCAAGAACATGACGGACGTTGCCCGACACGTTCTGAACAATGACCCAGTTTTCACTTCCCTTAGTGAGAGTGTTATCTGCTATTTCGATTTTGAAGCCTACGGACAGTACCTTGACGGCAACGGACGATTTGTGGAAACCGATCATGGTATCTATGAACTTCCATAGAAAAGAGGTGTGTGCCTGTGGTTGATGACATGAGAGTGTATATCGCTAATCTTGGCAAATACAATGAGGGCTACCTTGTGGGGGACTGGTTCTCTTTCCCTATCGACGAGGAAGATGTTGCGGAGCGTATCGGGCTGAACAGCTATTATGAGGAATACGCTGTCCATGATACGGATAACTTCCCTATTGAAATCGGGGAGTATATCTCTATTCAAGAACTCAATGAGATGTACGAGATGATCTGTGAGCTTCCCGATTATATCACCGACGCTCTGGACGAGTTTGTTTCCCACTATGGAAGTCTGGAAGAAGTCTACGAACATAAGGACGAGATATATTTCTATCCAGACTGTGAGGATATGACCGACCTTGCCTATTACTTCATTGATGAATTGCAGATGTTGGGCGAGATACCGCTACCGTTGCAGAATTATATCGACTATGAAGCATACGGCAGGGATTTATCCTTTGAGGGAACATTTATTGAAACAAGCCGAGGTATGTGCGAGATACCATATTAGTGCTGGCAGATCAGCGACAGGAAAGATCGCTACTGTCAGCTTTTTCTATCAAGGACAGTCTGAAAAATGGCTGTCCTTTTCCATTACAACGAAAGGAGCTGAAACGAATTGAAGAAGATTAAGAGCTACACGGGTATCTGGAACGTGGAGAAAGTCTTATACGCAATCAATGACTTTACTCTCCCGTTTCCCGTTACCTTTACCCAGATAACGTGGTTTGTCATTACGGAGTTTGCCGTCATTCTCTTAGGGGACTTACCGCCGTTATCACTGATCGAGGGGGCATTTCTGAAATACTTCGGTATTCCCGTTGCCCTCACATGGTTTATGAGTCAAAAAACCTTTGACGGCAAGAAGCCTTACAGCTTTTTAAAGTCCATGCTGACCTATGCCGTCCGACCAAAAGTAACTTATGCAGGAAAAGCCGTGAAGCTGGAAAAGGAAGTGTTCAGCAAACCCGTCACGGCGGTTAGGAGTGTGATGTATGTTCCCGATTAAATATATCGACAACAACCTTGTCTGGAACAAGGACAATGAGGTATTCGCCTACTATGAACTGATACCGTATAACTATTCTTTTCTGTCAGCGGAGCAGAAATTTATCGTCCATGACAGCTTCCGTCAGCTTATCGCACAGTCCCGTGAGGGAAAGATACACGCCTTGCAGATAGCGACGGAAAGCTCCATAAGAAGCATACAGGAGCAGTCAAAAAAGCTGGTGACAGGGCGACTTCGTGATGTGGCGATACAGAAGATAGACGAACAGACGGAAGCCCTTGTTTCCATGATTGGGGACAATCAAGTGGACTACCGCTTTTTTATCGGCTTCAAGCTCATTGTGACAGAGGAAAAAGTGAGCCTTGACAGCATGAAAAAATCGGCGTTTATGACGTTCAAAGAGTTCTTGAATGAGGTCAACCATACGCTGATGAACGACTTTATCTCCATGCCAGATGATGAAATCAACCGCTACATGAAAATGGAAAAACTGCTGGAAAATAAAATCTCCCGCCGTTTCAAGTTCCGACGCTTGGATAAGAACGACTTCGGGTATCTTATCGAGCATATCTACGGCAGGGACGGTGTGGCGTATGAGTACTACGAGTATTCGCTTCCAAAGAAGAAGCTGAAAAAGGCAACGCTCATCAAGCAGTACGACCTTATCCGTCCGACCCGCTGTCTGATAGAGGAAAGCCAGCGATACATAAGGCTGGAACATGAGGACAGCGAGAGCTTCGTGTCCTACTTTACCGTCAATGCGATTGTGGGCGAGCTGGATTTTCCGTCGTCGGAAATCTTCTATTTCCAGCAACAGCAGTTCACCTTTCCTGTTGACACTTCTATGAACGTGGAAATCGTCGGCAACCGCAAGGCACTTTCCACGGTAAGAAACAAAAAGAAAGAGCTGAAAGATTTGGACAACCACGCCTATCAGTCTGGAAGCGAAACCAGCTCAAACGTGGTGGACGCATTAGACAGCGTGGACGAGCTGGAAACCGATTTAGACCAGAGCAAGGAAAGTATGTATAAACTTTCCTATGTGATAAGGGTATCAGCTCCCGACCTTGACGAGCTGAAACGACGCTGTGATGAGGTCAAGGATTTTTACGACGACCTCAATGTAAAATTAGTCCGTCCCGCTGGGGATATGCTGGGGCTTCACTCTGAATTTCTCCCCGCCAGCAAGCGTTACATCAATGACTATGTGCAGTATGTGAAATCCGACTTCTTGGCTGGTCTTGGCTTCGGGGCGACCCAGCAGTTAGGAGAAAACACAGGTATCTATATCGGATATTCCGTGGACACAGGAAGAAATGTTTATTTACAGCCGTCCCTTGCCAGTCAAGGCGTGAAAGGGACAGTTACCAACGCTTTGGCGTCTGCCTTTGTGGGAAGCCTTGGCGGTGGAAAATCATTCTGCAATAACCTTATCGTTTATTATTCCGTTCTCTTTGGGGGACAGGCAGTTATCCTTGACCCTAAATCAGAGCGTGGCAACTGGAAAGAAACGCTCCCAGAGATAGCCCATGAAATCAATATCGTCAACCTTACCAGCGATAAGGAGAACGCTGGGCTTCTTGACCCGTTCGTGATTATGAAGAATGTAAAGGACGCTGAAAGTCTGGCGATAGACATTCTCACATTCCTTACGGGGATTTCCTCTAGGGACGGTGAGAAATTCCCTGTCCTTAGAAAAGCGGTGCGAGCCGTGACCCAGAGCGATCAGCGAGGGCTTCTCCATGTGATAGACGAGCTACGCAGAGAGGACACGGCGATAGCCCGCAACATTGCCGACCATATCGACAGCTTTACGGACTATGACTTTGCACATCTGCTGTTCTCCGACGGAACGGTTAAGAACGCTATCAGCTTGGACAACCAGCTCAATATCATACAGGTGGCAGATTTGGTACTGCCCGACAAGGACACCACCTTTGAGGGATACACGACCATTGAACTGCTGTCTGTGGCTATGCTGATTGTCATTAGTACCTTTGCCCTTGACTTTATCCACAGTGACAGAAGCATTTTTAAAATCGTGGATTTAGATGAAGCGTGGGCTTTCCTCAACGTGGCACAGGGAGAAACGCTCTCAAATAAGCTGGTGCGTGCGGGACGTGCTATGCAGGCGGGCGTGTACTTCGTCACACAATCCTCTGGCGACGTGTCAAAGGAGAGCTTGAAAAACAATATCGGTTTGAAGTTTGCCTTTAGAAGTACCGACATCAATGAGATAAAGCAGACCCTTGAATTTTTCGGTATCGACAAGGACGATGAGAACAACCAGAAACGACTTCGTGACTTGGAGAACGGACAATGCCTGCTTCAAGATTTGTACGGGCGTGTGGGCGTGGTGCAGATACACCCTGTCTTTGAAGAATTACTGCACGCCTTTGATACCAGACCGCCCGTGAAAAGCGAGGTGGAGTGATGAAAGATAGGATAAAGGGGCTTCTGACAAAAAAGAAGCTCTTTCGTTTTTTCAAGATTGCTCTGATAGTCATTTTTACCTCTATTGTGTTCCTCTCCCTGTTCGGTACGGTAGCTCATGCCACGGGGCTGGTTGATGATACGGTCAATGCGGATAACCTGTATTCACAGTACCCTTTGGAAAACTACCAGCTTGACTTCTATGTGGACAATAGCTGGGGCTGGCTTCCGTGGAACTGGCTGGACGGTATCGGGAAGTCCGTACAATATGGGCTTTACTGTATCACCAACTTTATCTGGACGATAAGCCTGTATCTAAGCAACGCCACGGGGTACGTCGTCCAGCAGGCGTATAAGCTGGACTTCATTAACGACATGGCAGACAGTATCGGGAAAAGCATACAGACCTTGGCGGGCGTGACGGAAAACGGCTTCGGAAGTACGGGCTTCTATGTAGGCTTCCTGCTTCTCATTATCCTTATCGTGGGTATCTATGTTGCCTACACAGGGCTTATCAAGCGAGAAACTAGCAAGGCACTACACGCCGTTATCAATTTCATTGTAGTGTTCGTGCTGTCCGCTTCCTTTATCGCCTACGCTCCCGACTATATCAAGAAAATCAATGACTTTTCTTCGGACATTTCCACGGCTTCGCTGGATTTGGGAACAAAAATCATGCTTCCCGACAGCGACAGTAAGGGAAAAGACAGCGTGGACTTGATAAGGGACAGCCTGTTTTCCATACAGGTACAACAGCCGTGGCTACTCCTGCAATTCGGCAACAGTGATATAGAGGAAATCGGGGCTGACCGTGTGGAAGCTCTGGTATCGGCTAGTCCCTCTGCCGACGACGGGGCGACCCGTGAGGACGTGGTGAAAACGGAAATCGAGGATAACGACAACGACAATCTGACGATACCGCAGGTCATCAACCGTCTGGGAATGGTATTCTTCCTGCTCATCTTCAATCTGGGGATAACGATATTTGTTTTCCTGCTCACAGGCATGATGATATTCTCCCAGATACTTTTTATCATCTTCGCTATGTTCCTGCCTATCAGCTTTCTTTTAAGTATGATACCCAGCTATGAGAACATGGCGAAACAGGCAATCGTGCGAGTGTTCAATACGATTATGACAAGGGCGGGCATTACCCTTATTGTTACGGTGGCTTTTAGTATTTCCAGTATGTTCTACAATATCTCCACCGATTACCCGTTCTTTATGATTGCGTTCTTACAGATAGTGTGCTTTGTGGGTATCTACATGAAGCTGGGCGACCTTATGAGTATGTTTAGCTTAAATGCTGGGGACAGCCAGAGCATGGGACGCAGGATATTCCGTCGTCCTTATCTGTTCATGCGACACAGGGCTAGGCGTATGGAACGACGTATCGCTGGTGCGGTCACGGCTGGAAGCATGGCGGGAGCTGTGGCGGGAAGTGCCGTTACGGGTGCAGGAAACAAAAACCGTACTTCCGCTTCAAGAGGGAACAGGAGCAATCAGTCCATAAGTAGCCGAGCGGGTTCAGCCGTAGGTGCGGTGCTTGATACGAAAAACAAGGTCAAGGACAAGGCAACGGCTGTCAAGGAGAATATCAAGGATATGCCGACCCAGACCGCCTATGCCGTACACTCCGCAAAGGAAAAGGCAAAAGCAAATGTGTCCGACTTCAAACGTGGCATTGTGCAGGGACAGGAAACCAGACAGAGCGAGCGTGCTGAAAAGCTCCAACAGCACAGACAGAATATTGCTGATAAGCGTATGGAGCTTCAAAAGGCACAGGAAGCAAAACAGGTTGGCAGAACGACGGGCGGATCAGCGACAACAGGAGCTACCCGTCCCCATGACAGATCTGTGACCGCTTCTCCTGCTTCTAAGACCGATACAGGAAAAACGCAGGAAGTCAAGCGTCCTGTCACCACGGATAAGGTACATACCGAGCCAACGAAAGCACAACCTGTCAAGGAGCGTCCGCTTGCTTCAAAATCTTCTGAACCTGTATTGCAGAAACATGGAACAAGGCTCAATGGTGTGGAGCTGAACCAGCAGACCACCAGAAAAGAGCGAAACATCAAGAAAGCGACCTTAAACATGACAGGAAAGAAAGGACGTAAGAAATGAAGCTAAAACATCTCGCCCTTATCGGCAGTCTGTTTTCCTTTCTTCTTGCGATAGTGCTTTTCTTTGGTGTGATTATCAGTGCCGAGGACGACGACGGGAGCAGTGGTTCTTCCTCATGGGTAACGGGCATGAACCTGTCCGCAGAGGTCTTGAAACATCAGCCTATGGTGGAGAAATACGCTAAAGAGTACGGCATTTCTGAGTACGTCCCCTATCTGCTCGCAATCATACAGGTGGAAAGTGGCGGGACAGCCGAGGACGTTATGCAGAGTTCCGAGAGCATGGGCTTACCGCCTAACTCCCTTGATACGGAAAGCTCAATCAAGCAGGGGTGTAAGTATTTTGCGTCCCTGCTTTCTTCAGCAGAAAATCAAGGCATAGAGGATATAAACGTGGTGGTACAGTCCTATAACTATGGCGGTGGCTATATCGGCTATGTGGCTTCCAATGGAAAAAAGCACAGTTTCACGCTGGCAGAGAATTTCGCTCGTGACAAGTCTGGCGGGAAGAAAGTCACCTACACGAACCCTATCGCTGTTGCCCGCAATGGTGGCTGGCGATATGCCTACGGGAATATGTTCTATGTGGAGCTTGTCAGCCAGTATCTAACGATTACAAAATTTGATAATGCGACCGTTCAAAAAATCATGGACGAAGCCCTAAAATATAAGAATTGGGATTATGTCTATGGCGGGAACAACCCTAACACTTCTTTTGACTGTTCGGGGCTGGTTCAATGGTGTTACGGCAAGGCGGGCATTTCCTTACCGAGAACGGCACAGGAACAGTATGACGTTACCCAGCATATCCCGCTTTCACAGGCACAGGCTGGGGATTTGGTGTTCTTCCACAGCACCTATGACGCAGGAAGCTATGTAACCCACGTCGGTATCTATGTGGGAAACAATCAGATGTATCACGCTGGCGACCCGATAGGCTACGCTGATTTGAACAATAGCTACTGGCAACAGCACCTTATCGGGGCTGGCAGAATTAAGCAATAGAAAGAAAGGAATGGAAATATCATGTTCAAGAAGAAAGAAAAACCGATAAAGGAAAAGAAAATCCGCACTATGAAAGTGGGGACGCATAAGAAGTCCGTCATTGCCCTCTGGGTGGTGCTTATCGCAAGCGTGAGCTTTGGGGTGTATAAGAATTTTACGGCTATCGACCAGCACACCACGCATGAGATAGAAACCATACAGCTCCGTTTGAATGACACCAACGGCATAGAAAATTTTATCAAGAACTTTGCGAAGTCCTATTACACATGGAGCAACAGCAAGGAAGCTATCGAAGCAAGGACACAGTCTATCAGTGCTTATCTGACACAGGAATTGCAGGATTTGAATGTTGATACGGTGAGAACGGATATACCGACCAGCTCCACGGTCACGGACGTATTTATCTGGGACGTGGAACAGTCTGGGGAGGACGCTTTTACTGTTACCTACGAAGTAGATCAGCAGATAAAAGAGGGCGACCAGACAAGGAATGTATCAGAAACCTATACCGTGATTGTTCATGTGGACGCTGACGGGGATATGGTGATTATCCAGAACCCGACCCTTGCCTCAACTATGGAAAAATCCGATTATGAACCAAAAGCACAGGAAGCAGACAACAGCGTGGACGCTGACACCGTCAATGACGCTACGGCATTTTTGGAAACGTTCTTCAAGCTGTACCCTACCGCAACGGACAAGGAGCTTGCCTACTATGTAGAGGGAAATGCTCTTGAACCGATAAACGGTGACTACCTCTATTCCGAGCTTGTCAATCCTGTATTTACGGCTGACGGCGATAATGTGAAAGTCAAAGTAGCTGTAAAATTCATTGATAATCAGACAAAGGCGACACAGGTATCACAATATGAGCTGACGCTTCATAAGGATAGTAACTGGAAAATTCAAGGATAAGTAAAACAGGCTTGCTTCGTGGAATACATTGATAAGCAAGCCTGTTTTTTTAAAGTATATCTTTTTGTAAAATTATTGTCTATTAACAGTGGTTACAGTATTTTAATTAAATCCTTTGAATGTGTTCACCTTATCCGTTTATAAAGTTTGCACAAGTATATTTTACTAACTGCTTATAAGAACAAAGATAGGAATAAGAAATCTCATAACAAGATATAACAGATTATATTGGCTGTTTATTGAACTACAAAGGCTCATTAAGATATAATACATTTTAGAAATTAGGAGGAATGAGTAAATGAAAATAGAACGTCTTTATGCGATAACCGTCTATCTTCTCAATCATGGAAGAACATCTGCGAATGAATTAGCTAAATATTTTGAAGTTTCCGTGCGAACTATCCAGAGAGATATTGACTCATTATGTCTTGCCGGAATTCCGATTATTTCAGTAACTGGGGCAACAGGTGGTTATGAAATATCCTCGCAGTTTAAACTTGATAAACATCTTGCCACTTCAAATGATTATTCTTATATTTTGACTGCGCTTAAAGGATTGGTTTCGGCTACAAATGATCAAAATGCAAAACATACATTAGAAAAAATATCTCACATATTTAATCAAAACAATATGAATATTATATTAGATTTTTCTGTCTTACGAGAAGGTGAGCAAGCTACTCTGCAAACATTGCAAACTGCCATAGTTCAAAAACGTATGGTAGATTTTATATATACGAATAATAACAATGAAACTCGTGTACACAGTGTAGAGCCGATTGCAGTCTTATACAGGTGGTACGCTTGGTATCTTCTTGCTTACTCTAAAATAAAAAACGATTATCGTACCTATAAATTGGTAAGGATGAGGGATTTAAAAATTACGGATATCCCGTTTACAAAAGAACATGACGCTCCAGAAAGTATTTTGAAAAAGTCTGATAAAACAGATTGTCGTCAATATATAGATGTTGTTGTAAAATGTAAAGAAAAGGCACGGTCGCGGGTTCAAGAATATCTGAAAGGGAGCGTAATTGAGAACCTTCCGAATGGAAACACGTTCATGAAATTGACCGTGGTGGAAAATGAGCAGTTCTGGCTTGGTACGCTATTGTCATTAGGTGATGATGTTGAGGTAATTGCACCAAAAGAAATACGTAAACGCCTTTTTAAAGTAGCTTCAAAAATTGTTTCTTTATACAAATAACTATGACATACTGTTGTCATATATACCGTGATATAGTGTTAATAAAAACGGAGGTGCATTTATGTTGAACCCATATGAAAGATGTCCTAAATATGAGAATGAAAACTATATGTTAAGAATGGTAAGTAAAAAGGACAAGGAAGATTTATTAAAAGTATATTCTGATGAAAAAGCTGTACCATTTTTCAATAGTGATAATTGCGGGGGAGATGACTTTCATTATACTACTGAAACCAGAATGGAACAAGCAATTGAATATTGGCTGTGGGAGTATGGCAGACAAGGTTTTGTTCGCTGGACTATTGTATCAAAAACAGATAACAAAGCAATAGGAACGATTGAAGTATTTAATCGGAAAGCTGATGATTATTTTAATAACTGTGGGTTATTAAGACTTGATTTGAGAAGCGATTATGAACAGGAAGAAAGTATTTTTGAAATATTATCGCTTATCGTGCCCTCAGTGTTTGAATTATTTAATTGCCAGATAATTGCAACAAAAGTTCCTCATTTTGCTTCTGAAAGAAAATTGGCAATAGTCCGGTTAGGTTTCGTTGCTTCTGAAGAAAAATTGATAGGTGGACATGATAAAAAGACTTATACTGATTATTATGTCCTGCAAAAATAGAATTGGAGATTTAGAATAAAGGCAATTCTTAAAAAAATGTAGCGGAGTGATATACATGGGAAAATATTAGTTGCAGAATTTACAGAGAAAGAAGAAGCTGTTTTTAATCAGTTGGTAGAATGGCTGTCTAATACTTTGTGTACTGCACCTGTTTCTCTAAGCAAGAAATGTAAAGGTTTAGATTTAGATTGTTTTACTCGTACTGTTACTGACACCAACGGAAATAAAATACATTTGACCGCTAAAGAATTTGACTTATTATATTTCCTTTCCAGCCACAAAGGACAGGTATTCACAAAAGAACAGATTTACGAAAATGTGTGGGGCTATGACAATACACCAGACGCAAGCAACCTTTCCTCATTTATTAGAAAGCTAAGACTGAAAATAGAACCACACCCAGACAATCCACGATATATCATTACTGTCTGGGGTGTGGGATATAAATTCAGTGGAGAAGAAAAACCGTAGCTGTATTTCACAATTCATTGTGATCTGCACGCTACGGTTTTATCTATTGAACTGATTTCTTACTTCCTTATCCCTACGCATGGCGGATTTTGCACATTTCAGCAGGTCAACTAAAAATCGGGTTTCGTATTCGTCGCAATCCTCAAAAATCTCTTTTGATTCTCCCTTGAAAATATTTTGTGAAGCAAGTACATTATCACATAGGAGAACATCAACTGATACGGAAAGAGCATTGGCAATCTCAATCAATGTCGGCAGGCTGACTTTCGTTTTCCCTGTCTCCACGTTGCTCATGTGGGCTGGGGTAATATCTATAAGGTCTGCGACGGCTTCCTGTGTTATTCCTTTCTTAATTCGTGCTATCTTGATACGCTGTCCGATTGCTTTATAGTCTATTTCCACAGTTTCCCTCTCCTTTCTTGCTTTTCATTATTGTAACTATTCACAGAGTGTAATATAATAGTCTGTATAGATGAAACATTTGCGCACTATATTTTTTGATGGATTTTTTTGAAATATATCATCAATTTTGAGAAAAGAGGTGTTCTGAACGTATGATGAAATTCAGTAAAAGGGACAGCAGGAAAATGATAAAAGAAATGGCTCGCCTGCATGGGCTATCTGCTTCAGAAGTCCGTGAACAGATACAGGGGAAAATCATAGACGCAATGAACAGTGACGACCCAGAACAGCAGGCACAGTTTAAGCGTCTGTTTGGCAACAGTACACCTACACCAGAGGAATTTATCTGTGTTGCCAGCAGACAGCTAAAATTTTAATGATTTAGGAGTGGCTATTATGGGACAAGCGGAGAAGCAAAAGGAAGTGTTTCTGTCCGTATGCGGACAGCATGACTACAACTTACTGACGGGCAAGGAAGCCATGACACAGACAGATCTTGAACGTATCACCTATATTACTATGGCTCTGGGCTATACTTCCTATACACAGGAATTGATTGGTGAACATTTGGACTTGGCGTGCAATGAAGCGGAACGGGCTGACAGGGAATTTGACATTCTGCAAGACTATCCAGCCTATTATGATGATGAAAACGTCTATGAACAGAGAGATAAATGGCTGGCAGACTTCATCAGTCAAGTACCGCCAGCAAAGCAGGACGATATTCGTCAGCTCATTAAAGAAAATACAGAGATTATCTGATACACAGGGTTATCGCAATTACGGCATTTTTGCTGTGTGTGATAGCCTTTTTTAGTTCCTGCCAAAAAACAGGAACTTGGACGGAATTAGGACGGATTTATCTTTTATGCTTATTCTGTTGAAATTTGCCTTATTTTGGCAAGGCGGTTTCTTCAAGGGAGGATTACGAATGACAGGAGTGCATAAAAGAAAATCATCAAAAAAATTTTAATCCATGTTAAGGGAGTTTACAGCTATTTCCGTGTAGAATTTCCTCAATATTTGTCGATTATATTCGCTAAAGCTCAACGAGGTTATCAAAACTTCTTGGGCTTTTTTACTTTTTCTGGATTTCTTTTTCAAACTTTGCCAGTTCATATCCTCTCATTTGTATTAATGACGGAAAGGGGGAAGGAACGGTTACAATCACCGCCTTTTGACAAACGAAAGGAGGTGAAAATGTGAAAAGACCCACTTCTCCGGAAGATGTTCAGAAAGTCTTTGACTGTTACTGCAAGAAGATTTTGAAGAATGAAACAATCAATATTCAGAAGCACTACCAGCGTATGAACGATTTGCAGATTTCCTTTTCAGAACTCACGCCAGAACAGCTTGCGGAACTCTCGACTTATGATGATTATTCCACGGACTATGACCTTTACAAAGTCATGGGCTACGACGTGAAAATCAAGAATGAGCTGTTGAGTGAAGCGTTGCAGGAACTTTCTGAGGAAGAACGCTTTATTTTGTTGCTCTACGGTTTAGGCTTCAACGACGGCGAGATTGCCGACCTGCTGAAAATTGTACGCCGTACAGTGAACTATAAGCGTCAAAGAGGATTTGAAAAAGTCAGAAAAAGAATGGAGGAAAAACAGTATGAAGAAGAATAAAGCGGTACATAAAGGCAATGGCTTATTGCCTTACCCTGTTATCGTTACCGCTTCACAGGGCGATATTCTGGCTATGAATGTTGTGTTATGCCATTATGAGCCATACATTGCCCGCTTGTCCATGCGAACAAGCATTGACGAATACGGCAATCCTCACACCAGCGTTGACGAGGATATGCGTAGCCGTCTGGAAGCAAAACTGATTGAGCAGGTACTTAATTTCAAAGTAGCATAAACCAACGTCCTATTGCAGAGTGACGCATTATCCCCTTTCCTGCGTCCTCTCTGTGGTTTGTATATCTATCAAAACCCATATGACTTCATATAGGTTTTGACAGGCGTATAAGCCGTTGTGGTCTTTGAAAACTGAATAAAGCAGACAGATACGTTTGTGATATAGCGAGCCACGGGGACTGTACGCCATGACCTTTCCAAAAGAGAGCGAGCGATCCACGCAGTGATCCGAGAGCGACCTTTGGAAAAGTCGCCCCGCCATGACCTGTATTCACAGGATAATGATACGTCCCAGAGGTGGTTTTGCTCATAGGAATGAGATTGGTTGAGATACCAGCGGAGCTTTTCCAGAGCCGTCTGTCTGCTTCCAAAAATACAGGAAAGGGGGTGTTGCAAAATAAGTGATACTGATATGCTTATTTTGCTGATATATGAACAAGACAAAAGAGCGAAAAACCAGCCAGCCGATTACTGTTGATATAGAGGGGCTTTCTGCTATGCTCTCATGCGGTCATGCTACGGCAAGGAAAATCGGTGAGCAGGCAGAAGCAAAAATTGTCATAGGTCGCAGGGTTCTTTACTCCGTGGAAAGGGTCAAAAAATATCTGCTTTACCTTGCAGAATAGTACAGTATTCTATTTATGTTCTTGCGGAAATATGGTATAATTACTTATAGGCAAACCACGCTGTGAGAACATGAAAAGAGGGCTACAAGAAAGGAATGGTTCTCATGGCAGTTAGCAGAAAAGACCCGAAAGGGAGAAAATTAAGAGAGGGCGAAAGCTGGCGTAATGACGGCAGATACAGTTATCGTTTTACAGATATAAGGACAGGAAAACGTCGTACAATCTACGCACAGGATTTACCAGAGCTTAGAGAGAAAGAAAAAAAGATTGCAAAGGATATGGACGATAACATTCTGACAGACAGTGCAATCAAGAAAATGACGTTAAACACCTTGTTCGAGCGATACATGGCGACCCGTGAACTGAAAGAGCCTACACGAGTGAATTACATTCGTGTATGGAATAATCGGGTGAAAGATGAAATCGGCAACATTAAAGTTGTCCAGATGTTACCCTCTCACATTAAAGCCTACTATTCAAAATTGTCCAAAGCTGGATATGCTCATTCTACTATCAAGTATATTAACAACATGATTTTTCCTGCGTTGGAAATGGCGGTTGATGATGATATTATCCGTAAAAATCCAGCAAAAGGTTCTATCAGTGATTATGGCAGACCAGCAGAGGAACGTGTGGCGTTAACAATCTCACAACAGGAAAAGCTCATTGATTTTGTGAAGCAGAGCAATGTCTACAATACCTATTATCCTATGCTTACGATTATGATAGGCACAGGGTTAAGGTGTGGAGAGCTGATCGGTCTTACATGGAAAGACGTGGACACGAGAGCAAGACGCTTGAATGTAGACCACCAGCTTATTTACAAGAATTATGGAGACGGCTGTCGCTTCCATATTTCTACTCCAAAGACAGACTCTGGTATTCGTGTGATACCTATGACGCAGGAAGTACAGAAAGCATTTGAAGAACAGAGGAAAATCAACTTCATGCTGGCGAAAGATAAGTCTTTTGAGGCGGACGGATATTCTGGTTTTGTTTTCACTGCTAAATCCGGCAGACCGCTTATGCCTTATGGTGTAAACAGTGTATTGTATAACATTGTGGACGCTTATAACAAAGCGGAAGTCCAAAAAGCAAAGAAAGAACACAGGAAAGCAGAACTGCTTCCAAAGGTTTCCGCTCATGTTATGCGACACACAGCCTGCACGAGAATGGCAGAGTGCCGTATGGACATTAAGGTATTGCAGTACATTATGGGACACGCTCATTTTGATGTGACTATGGAAGTGTATAACCACTTGGGCGACAGGGCAAGGATTGAAAACGAGATAGCAAAGCTGGATAGTATGGCAGTGAACTTCTGACACCAGAAAAGAAAAAATTGGTGTCAAATTGGTGTCAAACCTAAGAAAAATGACAATTTCAAGAGTGGAAAATACTTGCAAACCATTGATTTTACTGGGTTTGCAAAAAAATAAAAAAATTATTAGCACTCAGGGGTTGACAGTGCTAATAATATGTGTTATATTACAACTAGAACAAAGGAAGAGAGATAAAAAAGAGAGCTTCCGGAGTTTAGAAAACTACACTGAGGTTTTCCGAAGTGCTGATATATATTTTATATGTCTGTTGAAAGGAGATATGACTTATGTTAATGCCTAGTATTTTTGGAGAAAACTTATTTGATGATTGGATGGATGATTTTGATAAAGCTTTCTGGGGAAAAAGGAATCCATTGTATGGTAAGAATGCTAAGAACATGATGAAGACAGATGTTCGGGAACATGATAAAGGATAAGAACTGGATGTGGATCTTCCGGGATTTAAGAAAGATGAGATTCATATCGGTCTGGAAAATGGATATCTGACGATTTCAGCCTCTAAGGGTCTGGATAAAGACGAGGAAGATAAGAAAGGTAAATATATCCGGAAAGAACGTTACGCCGGAGCTATGCAGAGAAGCTTTTATGTAGGAGACGGCATCACCCAGGAGGATGTGAAGGCAAAATATGAAGATGGCATCCTGAGGATCAGCATTCCTAAAAAGGACGCAAAAGCTGTGGAGGAGAAAAAGACAATCGCTATTGAGTGATAATCCTTCCCGAATAAGTATAAAATAAAGAGCGGAGCTGCTACATTAAGCAAAATCGGAAATATTTCTGATACATGTTTAATGGGGCAGTTCCCTTTTTTACTTTAAATTTAATTATTCATTTTAAGGTTATCTTATATACAGAGAAAATTAGTGGTTTACCCTATAGGAATAAGATATAATAGGAAAAAGAAATGAAAAGCTGAAAGGAAATCCTGACAATGAAAGGTAAAGATAATTTATCAGATGGCGAAAAGACGGGAACCGGAAGAAAAGCAGTGGAAAGGCAGACAGAGCTTGGAATGATTAAAGTAGATATGGAGTATCCCTATCCTTGTGTGCCGCCGCCGGAAATCAGAGAAGAAAAAGACGGAAAACTTTTAATTATCACTGCTTCTCATACGTTCCGGATCAGAAACGGAAAAATGGAAATTTCACCTGTTTTTTATCAAAGCTGCATGCATCCGGAAAAAATCCATATTGATCCGGTACAGATCAGAATTGACGGAGAGGAAATCTGTTTTCAGGTGCGAAATCAGCAGTGGACAATCCATAGATCAGAAGCGTCTTTGGTGGAAATCCTGCCCTGGGAAGCGAAAATCAAAAAGAAAAGCTGTATCCCATGTACGAACTGCGGAAGATGCAGCTGGTAAGGGGGAGAAGCTGCTGGATAAATGGGAGCTACAGCTAACTAGGTGTGGAAAAACAGGCCAAGCTATAAATCAAACATATTTACGGAATAAGTAAAGCGGATCGGTAAGTAAGTGGTAACATTGGCGGCATTATTTTTACTTATCTATAAGAAAAAAATCCACCTGAAATTCGGAAAAATATAAGAATATTGGCTGGCTATGATTGTATAAGACTCTTTCGTAAGATAAAAAGGTAGAAATAAGTATTTCATTTAATGGGGCCCTACAAACATGAAAAAATTAGTACTCACCTCTTGCCGTGTGGCGGGTGGTTTTGTCCTGTGTCGTCAGAGTCCGTGGAGCCTTATTTTACAAGGTTTCTGCGGGCTCTGTCTTTTTGTCTGGGAGTGTCAAAAATCATCAATTTTAAAGAAAATGGTGTAGTAAATGGTGTAGTGCGAGAGAAAGAAATCCTGAAAAATTAAAGTTGAATTGAAGCTGACTTGAAATAGAAATATTTGTTGGCGTAAGACAGTAGTTCTGATAAAATTAAATGTAGGATTATGCTTTGCAGGTGATTTCTTTATGAGATACAGAAAAGATAAGTGAATTATAAAGTATTGCTATTGAGGGAAAAAGATAAAGAGTTAGTAATCATAGAAGGGGAGATGTAAAGATGGATTTGTGGCTGGAAAGCAAACCTAGTAATTCTGAACTTTGTACAGTTCTTGATAGACTTATAAAGAATTGGGAAACAGAAGTGGTAGAGTTTAAAGAAGCAGGAAAAGATTATGATAAAAATAAAATCGGACAGTATTTTTCGGCAATTAGTAATGAAGCCAATCTTAAAAGTTTGCAGCATGGTTGGCTGGTGTTCGGAGTAAGAAATAAGGATAAGGCAATTGTTGGATCGGAATACAGGATCAGTAAGGGGTTAGATGCTTTAAAACAGGAAATATCAATAGGAACTACTGGAGGAATTTCTTTTATTGAAATATATGAAGTTTTTCCGATTGTCAAGGGGGAGAAGAAACGGGTTATATTATTTCAAATTCCTGCAGCTACTACAGCCACGCCGACTGGATGGTACGATCACTTTTATGGACGAAATGGGGAATCATTAGGCGCCTTGTCGGTTGAAGAAATAGACCGAATCCGTGGACAGGAAAAAAAGGACTGGTCTAAGCAGACGATTCCTAAAGCAAAACTTGAACATTTAAATAAACAAGCCATTCTTCTTGCTAGAGAGAATTATAAGAAGAAAATGAATAAATCCTATATAAGTGAAGAAGTCGATAGGATGACAGATGAGCAGTTTTTAACAAAGTTGAAATTAATAATTAACGGTAAAATTACTAATGCTGCGATGTTACTTCTAGGGAATGAAGATTATGATTATCTGTTTAAAACTGTTCCTGAAGCTTCATGGAGAGTATTTGATTCCAGAAATGAGGTAAGTGATTATGAGATTTTTAAAATCCCATATATTACTTTAAGTGAAAGACTTTTCGGCAAGATCAGGAACCTGACATATAGATATATGCCAAATCAACTTACCTTATTTCCAACGGAGACAAAACAGTATGATATGTGGATCCTTAGAGAATTACTGAACAACTGTATCGCTCATTCAGAATATACTTACGGAGGGAGAATATATCTAAATGAATATGAAGATAAAATAATTCTGACTAATCCTGGTTCTTTTTTACCTGGAAAAATTGAACCAATTTTGGATCCGGCGTATAACCCACCTTTTTATAGAAACCAATTGTTGGCAGAGACAATGGTAAAGCTCAATATGATAGATTCTCAATCAACTGGCATCAGAAGGGTGTTTCGGATTCAAAAGGAACGGTATTTTCCGCTTCCCGATTATGATTTATCTAATAAACAGCAGGTAAGGGTTCGTGTATATGGGAAAATACTTGATGAAAATTATTCACAAATATTATTTAAAAATCCTGATTTTGATTTAGAAACAGTGTTTTTGATCGACTGTGTGCAAAAAGGAATTAAGATTGACAAGTCGGCGGTAAAACATTTGAGAAAATTAAAGGTTATAGAAGGGAAAATGCCCAATATTTTTCTTTCAGCTACTATTTCAGAGACAATTGGCGAAAAAACCCAGTATGTAAAAAATAAGGCATTTGATGATAAGTATTACAAGGATTTAATAGTAAAATATCTTGAACAATATGGGAAGGCAAAAAAAAGAGATATCAGGACACTACTTTGGGATAAACTTCCGGAAGTAATGGAAGATAAACAAAAGGAAGATAAAATACGAAATTTACTTTCTTCTATGCGTAGAAAAAATATTATTACTACGGATTCAAGTAATAAGCAGGTTTCTTCTTGGATTTTAGTATCAAAATTTAAACAAGAAAAATAAGATTTACACAAGCATTTACACAAGTAATGCTGAAAAAAGCTTATAAAATCGAGGAAATTTGCTTGTGTAATTGAGAAGTTTAGGAATTATTTAAACAAGAAATTAAAACAGGAGGCATAAAAATGTGAACAAGTAGTATTATGGTGTTTGAGAAAAAATTATCATATACAGCTACAATTGGATGAAATGTTTGAGAAGTCGAATTATTGTGATTACAAGTATTTGGTCAGAGCGAAATTTATCCCAAGATAAGATGAAAAACACCGCTTTATCTGAAAGGCAACTAAACAGGGCAGAGATCATTGTTTTTGTGAAGCAGAGCAATGTCTAAAATACCTATTATCTTATGTTTACGATTATGATCAATATAGGATTAGGGTGTGGAGAGCGGATGGGTCTCATATATATTAATGATAGAATCAGACCATTAAATAATAAAGAAAACTCAAGATTGTGCTGATGTTTTTCACAATTTGATTCGTATTGAACGGGAATAAGAGGATATCAATTTATAAAAAAGCACTGTTTTTTTGCCGTGTGGTTTTGTCCTGTGGTGTCAGAGCCCGTGGAGCCTTATTTTACAAGGTTTCTTCGGGTTCTGACTTTTTGTCTGGGAGCGTCAAATGGTGTGGTTTTTTACGGAAATGGTGTAGTGAAATGACCATGGGAGGGTGGAAATCACCTCTCCTGGTGGTATTATGCCCAGCATGACGCTGGACATAATAAAAGAGGGATATTCTAAGATACAAAATAGCGTGCTTGCGCATGCATTCTCCTATATGAATTTGATTGAGGGGCAGCGGCATTCCGAAGCTGATGGAAGCCATGAGAAAATATGGACTGCGTGAGCCGGAGTTCCGTGATATCGAGAATGGATTTCGCATCAACCTCTATCGCAATACAGAGGATGTGCTGGGATACCGCCTAAGGTGCTGAAAAAACTACCCAAGTTAGGCTGACGAAAGAAGATAAGGCTGCATTAGCGACAATCAAATCTAAAAGTTTTTAAAAGCTGATGAACATGTTTATTAGAACAATAGCTAACTTGAAATTTTAAATTCCAGTGCAGAGTTAAATTCCACGTTTTAAAAAAATGGTGTAAAAATGGTGTAGTAAGTCATTTTTGAAGCAAATTAAAAAGTTGTAAATGCTCAGAAAGCCCGTAAAATCAAGCTTTTTTCAGGCTTTCTAAAAAAATCTTAAAAAAATTAGTGCAGATTGCCAGCCAAAACGGCCACCTGTGCCATATTCGGCGGCCACTCTGTGACTTAAATGGCGGCCAGCCAGGGACACATTAAACGGCCAAAATTCCAGTTATAATATAAGCATCTCCTGCTCAAGGGGAAATATCATAACTGGAGGTTCAATTATGGACTACAAAAAAGTACTTAGGCTTCACTTTATGAATCATCTCAGCAGCCGCGAAATCGCCGAAAGCTGCGGCGACTGCAGCAAAACAACTGTCAACGAGTTCCTGAAGCGGTTCAGAGAGAATCCGGAACTCTCATACCCTTTACCGGCAGATGTCACGAAT
Source organism: Blautia sp. An81 (assembly GCF_002161285.1). Lineage (GTDB taxonomy): Bacteria > Bacillota > Clostridia > Lachnospirales > Lachnospiraceae > Blautia > Blautia ornithocaccae. The sequence goes on from NZ_NFHH01000025.1 coordinate 34,092, forward strand.
GAATACATCGGAAACATGCTTTATAAAAAGCCTGGTGTATCGGCGGATCAGCTCCTTTACCGGGATTTCAACAAGGAAGCTGTCTATAAGGCTCTGGCCCGCAAAGGAGAAACCCTGAAGCATCTGTGGCAGAAATACAATGCTGTAGGTGTCGTAGATGGAAAGAAGCCAATGAGCTACCGCCAGTACTGCAGACGTTACAGCGAATGGGCGGATTCCAAACAGCTGACCTTCCACATCCAGCGTTATCCCGGCGTCAATCTCGAACTGGATTATGCGGGAAAACAGCTCTATCTGCATAGCCGCCGGAACCCGGAAGAGACCACAAAGGTAACCATTTTTATCGCAGCCCTCACCTACAGTGATTACTTTTACGCTGAGGGAATGACCGAATGTGATATCCGGAACTGGATCCGGGTCAACAATAATGCGCTGGCCTATTTTGGCGGCGTGACGCCGACAGTCACCCCGGATAATTGTAAAGTAGCAGTTGCCCGGAACAAGGACTGGATCAGCCCTGTCCTGAATAAAGATTTCCAGGCATGGGCAGAGCATAACAATACGGTATTAACCCCGGCCAAAGTAAAATCACCCCGCTGGAAACCAGTCGTGGAAGGCCACGTAAAGATCATTACCATGCACATCCTCGTGGACATGGAGGATATGGTCTTTTATTCGCTGGATGATTTAAACCGTGTCCTGATGGAAAGGGTGGATGCTGAGAACCGGAAGCCCTTTGATGGCCTCACCTATTCCCGGTACGATCTCTTTACAACAGAAGAGAAGGAGTCTCTCCTGCCACTTCCGCCCAGCCGATTCGAATACCTTGAACGAAAGACTGTTAAAGTAGCACAGGATTTCTCCTTCACCTTCGACAAGGTCCATTATAGCATGCCGCGGAAATATCTGCGACAGGAACTTGAGATCCGGGCAGGGGAAAAAGAGATCTATGTCTATAATAAACACGGAGATCTCATTCGGACGCATAAGCGCAGCTACACGCCGAAAGACTGGGTGATCATCCCCTCGGATATGCCCGCCGAATACAAAGACTATGGCTATTGGACAGTCCCTTATTTCCAGCAGAAAGCATCTGCTATCGGCCCCAGAACCCGGGCTTTGATCGATACAGTCATTCAGAAATATGCCTATCCGGTACAGTCATTCCGAAGCTGCTTTGGTATTTTGCGATATGCGGAAAAGTACTCACCGGAAGCTCTCGAACGCTGCTGTAAAGACGCTGTCTTGGCTGGGAGATGCAACTACTCTTATATCTGTAACACAATCTCAACCTACCATAAGGAGCCAGCGCAGAATACGGTACCACAGAGCAAAACTAAAGAAGAGGCTGCTGCGGCCGTTTCCGGCGCCTACAAAGATGATGACAGCAAGTATTCCCTTAAAAACCTGCTGAAGCGTCAGGAAACGGAGGCCGGCAATGAAGAATGAGACTACCGATATCTATGAGATGTTGGACACACTATCCCTGCCGGTGGCTGCCCAGCGCTTTGTGGAGCTGTCTGAAAGCCCCGAATTGGGCAGCTATACCGCTTTGCAGTTCATCCGTGAAGTCCTGGAGCCTCAATACATAGAAACCCTCAATAAGCGGTTTGAAACCAATCTGCGACTCAGCAGCCTGATCAACAAAGGAGCGGTAGCCGAGAACCTGAAAACCGGTAACGGACGCATTTATAATGATGCCACTGTTGAACAGGTCCTGACATTCCACTTTGCTGAAAACCGGCAGAATGTGGGAGTCTATGGAGTCACCGGTGCTGGTAAGTCCTATTTCCTGTCTGCCTGTTGTGTAGAAGCGTGCAGGCGTAATTACCGTTGTAAGTTTGTAGACTATAGCGATCTGTTGGACGAACTGATCGTCCTCAACCGGCAGGAAGACCTGAACAAGTACCGTAAGAGGATCCGGTACTATGCGCGGATCCAGCTGCTGTTCATTGATGACTTTGCTATCAGCCGGTATTCCGAGGAAGGGATCAAGATCCTATACCATCTCATAAAACTTCGGGATGACCTTGGAACCTCCACCCTCTTCACCTGTCAGTATTCACCAGATGAGTGGGGAAACCAGCTGAGTGACGAGAAGGAGTGCTACGGCAAACTTGACGGAATACGGCGCAGGCTGACTACAGGCTTTACCGTACTGATTGAGAAGGCATAGCCTTCTGGAACAACAATCACTACAGGCTAGCAGGGTGGAGTCCCTCTCTGCCCTGCACCCCTGTACCACTCTCTAAAACTGGCCGTTTAATATGGCCCTGTCTGGCCGGGAAATGCGGCCCTGCTGGCCGCGGAAAATGGCTATTTGCAATTAGCACTCATCTCTTGGCTCGTTTGGGGTGGTTTTGTCCTGTGGTGTCAGAGCCCGTAAAGCCTTATTTTACAAGGTTTTTGCGGGTTCTTACTTTTTGTCTGAGAGCGTCAAAATTCGTCATTTTTTGCTAAAATGGTGTAGTAAATGGTGTAGTAAAATGGGCAGTAATAAGCATGGAAACCTAAATCAATCAGATATTGATAAAATCCAAAAGTAAATGATTTCAGTTTACAGGATGTAAAAGATCCACTGTCAGCGTTCAGCCGTTTGATTACCCAAACGATAAGAAAGTGTTGTAGGGTATCTTTGATACCTTTTAGATGGAGTTTTCTATGCTACGTGACAGTGTCGAGTTGTAGGCAAAAGTCATTAGTAATTTAATCCATCTTATTAATTAAAGACATTCCGATGAATGGCAGGGTTATGATGTTTTTGGGGTATATATAAAATCTGATCAGTGTTTTTGCCGTTAACGCATGGGAAAATCTGCTGAGTTCTATATTCACATGAGGTGTCTCTGCTTGTGCCTGAAATTGTGGTAAATCAACTAAAAGGAAGAAAAGAAATTAAAATATTGGAAATTAAGACTTGCTGTTTAATATAATTTAATGTTGTATAGCCCTTAAGACGTCGATTTTGGCTGATATTATTTTGGTTACAAAATATCAATAATATTTTTACAAGTGATGGTAATAAAAGATATTGACACTTATGCGGCGTGGTGATATACTGAGCGTAGAAAGATTATCGGAACTGGTAATAAATATTATAGAAAGGAGACTAACATGCTAGTTTCAAAAAACATACAGATAGAATTTGCAGATTCCTCAATGAAGGCTATCGATGCTATTCATGATATTCGAGAAGGAGTAAGAAGTGCATCTTTAAATCTTTATTCTCGTCATGATGTACAAATCCAAACACCGATGATTTATGGTGAGGATAAGGTTGTAGTAGAGATGAAAATACCGGAAGATAGAGTTGAGTCATTCTCAATTGGGCCACATCTTAAGGGTGTAGCAAATTATTTGCTTAAGAGATGTAACGGACGTTATGACCAGTATGTAGTAGGAAAGAGATTGTTGGTATATACAGAAGTTGCAGCACCAAATGCGTCAGACAATCGATTCCCTATGGAAGATCGGTTAGAGGCAGTTGCTAAATTTGCAAAATTATTAGAAAGGTCAGATGAAGAGGCGATGGATGCCATCAGGCATATTTTGGTTATTTTGAATAATACAGAAGACAAGATTACAGGACTGTAGAAGGAGTGAGATAACATGAATGAAAGGACATATGAAAATTGGTCACAAAGTGCATCAGAGGTTGCAAAGAATTCTTCGCTTTCTATTTCCCTTGATGGATGGCCAGCAGCAGCTACTTTGATTTCAATACCAACAGCAGTTGTACTAGTCTATGCAATCAAGACATTTGCAGCGCATGCTTGATAAGATGTAGTAGCTAGAGGATGAAAATGGAAGATATGAAGAAGGAGGACTAAGCATGATTGATGATGTATTAAAAAGAGAGCTAATAGAACATAAAATATTCTCTGCATGGCAGTTTATGGAATACACTGAAAAAAATATAGCTACTGTAGAGTACTGTGCAAATACTATCGATAGTTTAATTAAGAAAATGACTATGAAGACTGTTCGTTGGCAACAGGATATTTCAGCGGATCTTGTGGATGACGTGACTGAGGAAGGGAAACCAGTAAAGCGATTATCTGTAACAACTGAAAATTCACCTACATATGAAGTAAGAGTAGCCGGTGAAAAGGTTGACCCTTGGTTTTTGTTTGATAAGCTTTTACGAGATTTTTTTCAGTACATCATGAATAGCTTTGATTCTATAAGTCAAATAATTAATGCAGGACTTCTTGCTAATCGAGGTAAAAAAGTAGATTCATGTGATATCCAAATGATGATCAAATGTTTTGACCAGCAAACATATAGCACATCATTTCCACAGATGCACACATGGCTAGATAATATAAGTAATTCGACAGAGTTCCGGTATATTGAAGCAATTAACAATAGAACTAAACATACAGCTGATATAGCAAATAAATTATCGATGGGTATTCTAGGAAGCCCTAATACAACACAAATTGGCTCATTTTTCCGTAAGGGTGAGTCGCATGAAAAAAAGGAACTAAATGACCAATTGCAAGCCTCATTCAAGTTTCTTAAGGATTCATGGAAAGATTTTCTGAATGTATTTAAAGCTGAGTATGTAAAGGATATTTATACAGAAAACAGACGACACAACATCACGGGGGTACGTCAACAAAAATTGAAAGATCGACCAGGTCAAGATTTATCCTATGCATATATTAGTGCTGAAACTACATTCGATGCTATGCCGGATGAAATCTATGTTCTTTTAGTAAATGATAATGGAGAGGATGTATTTGCGCATGAGAGCCCGTTTAACACGATTCTTGTAACTGGAGATACAAATATAAATGTCCTTGGTAGGTATATTTCTGATGAAGAAATCGGAGATGATTGCCTGCTTCATTATCGTAAGTATATCAAGGATAAAAATGTGCAGGGAACCTCATGTATGTTCTATGTTCAACGAGAAAAAGCTGTTTTTTATCATAAGAATCCTTATTTTAATGTGGAGTCAGTTTCTGATGATCAAGAATTTTTAATGAGAACATCTCTTCCATTTTAGAAAGAAGCCTCGCTACTGGAGTAAAATCCAGTGGTGGGGGAATGTAGTTGAATTTTGGATTGTTTAGAGTGGTTTTGTCCCACCGTATTAGAGCCATGAAGTCTTAGTTAGCAAGATTTTGATAAGGATAGTCGTAAAGAACAGTAAAAACAAGGCATTGCGGACAGCAACAGACAGGGATTTTGCTTAAATTGAATATTGGACAGGATAAGGGATGTTGTTTTATAGCAGTATCCCTTTTCTGTTGCCTCTGTATGCCTCTCAGCGGGCAGACCACTATAGAGGGATTTTGCCTATGCATTATTCGAAAACGTTCCTGGAATACAATATAAAGTACATGCATATTTGAATTCGTTCCGAAATTACTATCATTCGTTCTTTACATTTCTGTTTCGTTCCTTTATAATAAGATGGGAGGTGTAATAATGAAATATTCTATTGAAATTGGCAAGATTATAGAAGGTGCATTAAAGCACGATCAAACCAAAGTTATTAATTATACAAAACAATTAGTATCAAAATTGGAAAAGGATAATGATTCCCGCTCTGCAACTAAATTTCAGCGTTTATTATCTGCTCAAGCCGAGACAGCCTTGACTCCTATGAATACTTCTAATCCTATTTCTATTCCTGTAGATACTGAATCAAGGATGAACCTTGCTGATATTATTTACCCATATCAAAATGATATTGAGGTTATTCTCTCAAAACGGAATGAGGAAAAATTAGACTCATTTATTTTAAGTTATCAAAATGCTGATAAACTTAATTCTCTTGGAATAAATGTATCTAACTCACTGCTGTTATATGGACCGCCTGGATGTGGAAAAACTAAATGTGCCTACTTAATTGCTAAACAATTAAATTTGCCACTCGTTGTTGCTAGGTTAGATAGTTTAATTTCTTCATACCTCGGTACTACTGCTAAAAATATTCGTAGCCTGTTTGAGTTTGCACAAAAAATGCCTTGTGTATTATTTTTAGATGAATTTGACGCTATTGCCAAGGCTAGAGATGATAACAACGAGCTTGGAGAATTGAAACGCGTTGTTAATAGTCTTTTACAGAATATCGATACAATGAGCAAAGACAGCTTAATTTTAGCAGCTACCAATCATCAGCAGTTACTTGATCCTGCAATATGGAGAAGATTTGACTATAAATTGGAAATAGAATTGCCTGATAAAGACGCTATTGTAGAATTAGTCACTTTATTTTCCAATGGTATATACGAATTTAGCCAAAAGGAAATTTTAGAAATTTCAACTTTACTGGATGGACAAAGTGGTTCTGATATAGAAGAGATTATAACCAAATCCATAAGAAATTCTGTTATCCATAACTCTCCTTTTAGCGTATCTAGTATTTATGAAGAACTGTTTATTACCCAAAATATTATTCCTCAAAACTGTAATGATTCACGAGAATTATTAAAAATCAAGGCAAAATATTTACGAAACAAAGATTCAAAAGTTTTTAGTTTACAGACAATCGCTGACATCTTAGGTAGTTCAAAAACAACTATTCAAAAACTTGTGAAGGAGGTTTAATTATGAGCGAAAACAATCTACCAATAAAGTTAGTTCTTCCCAAAACAACAGATATTGTTCCGAATACTGGGGGCGGAAAAATAAAATTTTTTGGAGAAGTAACTCCGGAGTTGAAAAAAGAAATAACTAACAAATTTGAAACTTTGCTATCTTTTTATTCAGATGTTTTTAATGAGAATGAAGCAATTCCCGCTGTGGGGAAAATAACGGTAAAACCTGAAGCTATTGCAAAATCACATAAACCATCTGATCTGTGTAGGAATTGTCCAATTATCGGTAGCGAAGATTTAGATGAACTCTATATTAAGGTCAATAGAAAAAACATTCAGGAAACAATAGAGATGGTAAAAAACCCACCATCACAAAAATTTCAAGCCAACATGACCGCGATAGTTGATATTCAACCTATTACGCCAGAAGAAAAAATTTCACCAACACTCCAGTCTATTGCACAGGAAGATTTTAACTCTATTAAAAAAGTTATTAAACTTAAAGTCTTTGATTTTGATGATGACTTTGATAATGCACAAATTTGGGACTATGTGACACGAAAATTATGTTTACTCCATTTTGAAGATAAATATGAAATTATTTCATATGGTGATCAGATTAAATTTTTGAAAATGGAAGTTACTTCTTATGATGATATTATTAAACTGGCTTCTATTAACGGAGTAAAAACTGTTAGTTTTTTTCAAGAGTACTCTCTTCCTCTGAGTGATTTTTCGACGACTGAATTACAAACCTTATTGGATTCTGAGTACAGGGATAGCGATGTTACCATCGGAATTATTGATGGTGGAATAAGTGACGATAATCCATTTTTAAAGCCTTATGTTGTTGCACGTGAAGAATATGTAAATAAAGTTTATCAAAATCCACAACATGCCACATTTATTGCATCGACTATACAATATGGAAATGTTTTAAATAATATTTCTGCATCCACAGCTTACCGTTTTAAATTTGTAGATATTGTTGCCATTCCAAATAGTGATAAAGATTTTGGATTAACTGATTCCATTACAGAAGATGATCTGATGGAGATTATTGAAGAAGTAATGGAGAAATATTCGTCTACTACTAAAATATGGAATTTATCTCTAGGCATTGAAAATAAACCTTGTGATGGTTCAATGTCTGATTTAGGAGTGTTTTTAGATTATATTCAAGACACATACCATGTACAAGTCTTTGTTTCTAGTGGAAATGTAAATAGCCTGCCCCTTAGAAATTGGCCACCTCAAAAAGGTATTGGAGAGCATGACCGCCTTATATCACCAGCTGATTCTATTCGTGCTATAACAGTAGGTTCTGTTGCCTTATTTGATTCCGCAGATTCGATTGTTAAATTTAATGAGCCTTCACCTTTTAGCCGAAGAGGACCTGGCGCCAACTATATTGTTAAGCCTGACATTGTTGATTATGGTGGTAATTGTTCTACATCATACAAAATTGATGGTTTAGGAGTAAAAGGATTAGATTCTGGCGGAAAAATAGTTGAGGGTAATGGTACAAGTTATTCAACTCCTCGATCGTTACAGAAATATGCCTCTATATATGAAGAAATGATCGAGCCTGATTTACTCCTTGCTAAAGCAATGTTAATACATTCTGCCAGAATGAACTCTCGTGAGTTGTTGGATGAACATCCTGACAATATTAAATATTATGGATTTGGGATTCCTTCTGCTGATACACAAGATATTTTACAATGCAGTAAAGATTGCGTAACGCTTGTTTTCAAACAAAAAATATCTCAGGGTTCACATCTGGAAATGTATGATTTCCCATATCCAAAGTCTCTTATCAAAAACAACAAATATATTGGTGAAATAGGAATGACCCTTGCCTACTTACCGCCTCTTGACCCGAAATATGGTCGTGAATATTGTAGAACTAATATTGATGTTAGTTTTGGAACATATTCATACATAGATGGCGGAAAAACTGATTATAAAGGACAAGTTCCTCTTGAAACAAAGTGGGATGAAAAATTTGAAGCAGCGCGAGTAGAACACGGGTTTAAATGGAGTCCTATAAAATCCTATTACAGAAAACTAAGCAGAGGAATACGCCTAGAGGACGGATGGAAACTTAGAGTTGACTTAACTCCACGAAATGGGCTGTATGTACCATCGCAAGAATTTGTTTTAATTATTACCATAAAAGATTCAAATGGTAATGATATTTATTCAGAGATAACTAATGGATTAAGAGAAAGAGGTTATGCAACTAATAATATCGAAACGAAATATCAGGTTCGTCAAAGACAATAGAATATTCATTAGAATCGCAGACCGTAGATAAAGGCCCCGGCTTGATCCGGGGCTTTTCCTCTGTAGTTATCCTGATTCCATTTATCTTTCATCTTTTTGAAAAAATAAAGTACACGGTAAATAGCAGGTATTGCGGTACCTACTATTTACCGTGTATAAAGTATATAATATAGCATTCAGTTATATAGAAAAATAATGGTTATTATGATAAAATTTAAGATATATATTCACGTAGAATAGGAGGCTCTCTCGGAGAAAATATTACAAGAGAGTTATTATTTTTTTAACGAAAGATGATACTGGAACAAGGTGGTAAGTATGTTTAAGATAACAGAAGGTGATTTTAAAAAACAAAAATATGGAGAAGAAAGTTATCTGTCAAACTGGCCAATGCTTTACATATTAGAAAATGGCAAACAGGCATATATCGGGCAATCTAATCATGTGATAAATCGCATGTCTCAACATTATCATTCTATAGATAAGCGTATTTTTGATAAAGTACATTTCATCTATTCTTCGAAATTTAATCAATCAGTTACGTTCGATTATGAATCGAAACTCATTCAGTATATTGTTGCGGATGAACTATATGAGGTTCGTAATAAAAATGCTGGGATGGCTGATAAAGAATATTACGGAAAAAAAGAATATGATGAAAAATTCCATGTTTTGTGGCGAAGTCTTCAGCGCTCAAAATTAGTTAAGCATTCTTTGGAAGAACTTGAAAATTCTGATTTGTTTAAATATTCACCGTTCAAGGAGCTGAATAATGATCAGAGAGCAGCGGTGGATAAAATTATGGATTCCTTAAAAAAGGAAGATAATCAAACAATTGTTGTAAATGGGATGCCTGGAAGTGGAAAGACAATCGTTGCAATTTTTTTAATGAAATATTTGAGAGACAGTGATGAGTTTAGAGATAAAAAAATTGGTTTTGTAGTACCTCAGACTTCATTAAGAAAAACATTGAAAGGGATTTTTAAAAGCATTTATGGACTAAAAGCATCAGATATCTTATCTCCGTCGGATGTAACAAAACAGAATTACGATATTTTGCTTGTGGATGAAGCGCATAGGCTTCATCAATATAAGAATATTTCATATATGGGCCCCTTTAAGGCATGTTGTGAGCGCATAGGATTAACTACAGAAAGTGACGAATTAGACTGGATTCTGCACCAATGCAAATGTCCCATACTATTTTATGACGAAATGCAAGTGGTAGGACCATCGGGAATTGATGTACAAAGATTTCGTAGGAAGATGAAGAATGATCAATCAAAACGTATTTTAACGTATTTTAATCTCCTTACCCAGATGAGAGTAAGATGTGGAAATGACTATATTTCTTATGTCAAAGAATTATTATCTGGAACTGTGAAAGAGAAGAAGAATTTCTCAAATTATGATCTGAAAATAGTGACAGACTTTAAAAAATTTAATCAGCTGATGTATCAGAAAGAAAAAGAAGTTCAGTTAGTAAGAATGGCGGCAGGATATGCCTGGGATTGGATCAGTAAAAAAAATAAGTCATTATACGATATTGAAATTCAGGGAATAAAAAAACAATGGAATCATTGTACAGAGGGATGGGTCCTTTCGAAAGAAGCCGTTGATGAAGTGGGCTGTATACATTCTACTCAGGGATACGATTTGAATTATGGCTTTATAATTATGGGAAATGAAATAGGCTATGATACAGATAAAAAACGTATCATCATTCGACCACAAGAGTATTTTGATCAAAACGGTAAAAAAACAGCAGATTATGGAGAACTATTAGAGTATATTCAACATATTTATTATGTACTGATGACCAGAGGAATTCAAGGCACATATCTTTATATATGTGATCCTGATTTGAGAGAATATTTTTCACAGTATATAGATGTACAGTAAGAAAAAAGGGGAGGTCTATATGAAACAGGAGACAATAGATGAAGTATTGAAGTTTAGAGACGATAGGAACTGGAAACAGTTTCATAACCCGAAAGATTTGGCAATTTCCATCAGTCTGGAGGCGGCCGAACTGTTGGAAGTATTTCAATGGAGTGCAGATGATGTCTGGTGTGATGAGAAAAAAGACAAGGTCAGGGAAGAACTGGCGGATGTACTGAATTATTGTATCTTAATGGCAGATACCTGCGGGTTGGATCTGGACGAGATCATTCAGGAAAAGGTGAAGAAAAACGCTGAAAAGTATCCGGTAGAAAAAGCATACGGACATAAAGAAAAATATACGGAGCTGGGAGAATGACATGCAGCTGCCACATTCTGATATATTGGATATTGCCCATTTTTCCAGATTGTTTGATAACAAAAGCGAGTGTTACAAATTATTTTGGTTTCAGGCGATTGCACGGAAAATAAAAGAAGGACAGAAAACAATTACATTTGAAACGTTGATTGATGAAATGATAGCAGATGCCTGGTATATGGTTTTGGAGTACCGGTTGAATCTTGGCCCTAATGATGCACTGGAACGGGTGGTCCACCGGCTGGGTGAGATCAGTAATATGAAATCCTGTGAGAAGAAAGACGTTGTTCTGGAGTATGTGAAGACATGTAAAGATAAAGAAGTTTTAGCCATGAAACGGACGTTATCTTACAATGTTCCGTATCGTTTACAGGCGCCTTTTATGGAATCTATGAAAGGAAAAGAATGGAACAGATCCGGGGAAAATCTTGCGGAAAGAATTAATCAGGAACAAAGGCTGATGTATTATTTTTTGCAATTCAGTGGCCTGAACACTCAAATCCAGATACAGGAAGAATGGGTGGATTATATTGACCGTAATTATGAAATTATACAGGGATGGGTGGAATTAAATCTGATCCAGTATCTTCAGAGAAGGAACCCCAGCGTCCCGGGAATCGTGGACAAGCTTTATCCACCGAAAGAGCGGAACCTGGAAAAGGTGAAAAAGTATTGGAAAATGCTTGTTTCCATAAAACCTGTCTGCGAAATCTATGGGGAAAATCCACTCAATGAAAAGAATATTTCCATTGATCATTTTGTACCCTGGTCGTATGTGGCACATGATGAATTGTGGAATCTGACGCCTACAACCCGGAGTATCAACAGCAGTAAAAGCAATAGCCTTCCGGACTGGAATATGTATTTCCCATTATTATGTAAAATGGAATATCTGTCCTATGAATTGATGTGGGAATATCCGGAAGTACATAAAGCCTTTGACAAATGTGCGAAGGAGCATCTGAACAATCAGGAGATCAGGCATAAACTTTATCAGAGTGGTCTGTCGGAAAGGGAGTTTTCTGGGCGTTTGGAGGAGGTTATGTTTCCGGTCTATCAGTCGGCAAAAAGTATGGGATTTTCCAGTTGGAGCTTGAGGACATAAGATGATGTGTAATTACTACGAAAGCAATGCAGAACACTACGCGGCAGAAACAATTTACGCTGATATGTCAGAACAGTATCAAAGCGTTCTGCCTCTGTTAAAAAAAGGAGCAAAGATTCTGGATGTGGGAAGCGGGAGCGGACGTGATGCATGTTATTTCCAGAAACAAGGATATCAGGTGACTGCATTGGAACCGTCGAAGAATCTAGGCAGAGAAATCCGGAAAGTGTTTTCTGGAGAAATTGTATGTTCGGATATCCAGAGTTATCAGACGACGGAACGGTACGATGGGATCTGGGCGTGTGCGTCATTGATTCATCTGCAGGAAGAAGAAATACTTTGCTTTTTTAAGAAGATTGACATGTATCTGAATGACAATGGAATTGTATATGTTTCCGGGAAAAGTGGAATTTCCACAGGAGAAGTGGAGGACGGACGTTTTTTTCTTGAGTTTACTGAACAGCTGGTAGAGAAAATCCTGACGGTAAATAAACAATTGCAGCTGGAGCAGCTGTGGTATACCGAAGATGTAAGCGGGAGACGGGGATTTCGGTGGCTGAATGTGGTTTTAAGATTGAGAAGAAATAACTCTTAATGATAAGCGGTGAGAGCAATGAAAGTAGTTTTAAGTCGTAAAGGATTTGATAGCGCTAATGGCGGTATCATGAGTCCTATTTTTGAAGATGGGACAATGGTTTCATTCCCTATCCCAAGTAAAGATATGGAGAAGGACAACATTCGGTATGACGAATTGTTTTGTGATGGAATATGTATGAAAACAATTTTGAATGCGCTTGGGTATCGGGGAGTAGAGCATTGCCATTTGGATCCCGATCTGGTGAAAGACAGAAGGCGGGAATCAATTCGTGAGTGGACACCGGCTTTTGGACAGATTAATCAAGCTGCAACTTATCTAAAGAATCAACATATTTCTGAAGGAGATCTATTTCTTTTCTTTGGCAATTTTCGTCATATAAAGCAGAATCATGGAAAGTATGAATATGTTCGAAGAACGGATAAAACAGAGGATACTTATCTGGGAATGCCGCTGCAGGTCGTATGGGGATATTTACAGGTTGGGGGCATTATCACTGATCCTGACGAGCAAAAGAAATTGTTTTGGCATCCACATGCCTGTGATAAACGTATTTATGAAGAGAAGAATAATGTGATTTTTACAGCAAGCAAACAACTTTCCTTTGCTCCCGAAATGCCGGGTGCAGGTACATTTCTGTATGATAAAAAACGTGTGCTGACGATGCCTGGAAAATCAAAAGCGACCTGGAAATATTGCAAAGCATATGATACTGATAACATCGAAAGCAATCGAAAGAATTCTGAGAAGGGTATTGATGAAGGTATTTATTATGCCGGGATCTGGCAGGAACTTGTCTTAAAAGAAAATCGTATTTCTGAAGAATGGGCGAAATCATTATTTTAGTAAATCTGTTGTTGAAGATGTGACACAGAGGTATAGTGAGGGATTTATGGAGAAAAGGTACTTGTCAGATTCAAAAGTTCAAAGAGAAGCGGAAGAAATAATATTTGAAAATTTAAAAAGCAAGTTAAAATGTAATGATTTACAGAGTAATGTAAGAATACTGATTTCAAAGGAGAATAGTATATGGATTTGTCCCGATTTTTATTCAGAGGAAAAACATATAATAGGTGAGATTCATACCCATCTTGGGAAATTAAAGTCTGCGCAATTACATAAAATAGAAGGCGATATTTTAAAAATGCTTCTTTTTGAGAAGTGTCATAATGGAGAACAATATAGAAAAATGATTGTCGTTTGCGATATTGAGGAATACACTCAGTTGAGTGGAAATTCATTTGTGGCAGAGGCAATCAGGCAATTTGATATAGAGTTGCATTATATTCCATTGGAACAAACACTGATTAATGAGATAAAACAAGCTATGCAAGAGCAGAATTTATATCATTAGTGAGAAAAGGTAAATTGTGATACAATATATACAACTATAAAACCTCGAGGAGGTTACTGGTAATGCAGTTACATAATGATAAAATAACAACATTGCAGACAGCAATCCAGACAGCATATCTGGATCATACTATAAATTCTAATCTGGCATATCGACCGGAATTTATTTCAAATAATTATAAGCTTGGGAAAAAAGTTCTTGTTTCAATTGAAGAAGAATTACAAAGATGTGAAGAATTTTTTATCAGTGTCGCTTTTATTACCAAGAGCGGAATTACGCCACTTCTTCAGACTTTAAAAGATCTGGAACAAAGAAATATTCCGGGGAAAATCCTGACGACAAATTATCTTATGTTCAGTGAACCAGAGGCCCTGGAAAAGCTGGCAGGATTAAAAAACATCGAATTGAAAATGTTTGTTACTGGTGCAGAAACCGGCGGATTTCATACAAAGGGATATATTTTTCGTGAAGAAGAAATTTATCGGATTATTATCGGAAGTTCCAATATGACACTCAGTGCCATTACAAAGAACAAAGAGTGGAATACCAAAATTGTCTCTACAGAACAGGGTGAGTTGACGCAGTCAGTTTTACAGGAATTCGATGAGTTATGGCGGGATGAGCATTCCTTAGCATTTGAAGATTTTATTGATGCTTACCGTCAAGAGTATCTGAATGAAAAAATGATTCGTAAGCAGAAGCAGCAGGCGGTATCAGAGCAGGTCGTAGAGCTTGAAAATTATCGGTTAAAGCCCAATAAGATGCAGGTCGCTTTTGTGAAAAATGTAATGGAAATGAGAGCACAGAACATAGATAAAGCCCTTCTTTTAAGTAGTACAGGGACAGGAAAATCCCTGGCTTCCGCATTTATGCTGCGGGAGATGGGGACAAGAAGGGCTCTGTTTATTGTTCACAGAGAGCAGATTGCCAAGCAGACATTGAAAAGTTACAAAAGAGTTTTTGGATCATCAAGAACTTACGGACTTTTATCAGGAAATAGCAGAGAGTTGGGGGCAGAATTTTTATTTGCCACTATGCAGATGATGTCGAAAGAAGAAATTAGGTCTCATTATAGTCCAGAGGACTTTGATGTTATTATTCTGGACGAATGTCATCATGTGGGTGCAGAGAGCTACCAGAAGATTATGCAGTATTTCAAGCCAAAGTTCTGGCTGGGAATGACTGCTAGTCCGGATACCAATCAGTATGATATCTATTCGATTTTTGATCATCATATTGCCTATGAAATACGTCTTCAGCAGGCTCTTGAGGAAGATTTACTATGCCCTTTCCATTATTTTGGAATTACAGATTTGGAAATAAATGGAGAAGTATTTGATGATAATGCGGGCGTAAAGAACTTTTCGAATCTGATTTCTGATGCCCGAGTCGATTATGTGATTGACAAGGCAAATTATTATGGATTTAGCGGAGACCGAGTAAAAGGGCTGATTTTCTGCAGCCGAAAAGATGAGGCAAAAGAATTGTCGAAAAAGTTTAATGAGCGTGGATTGAGAACGGAGGTTCTGACTGGAGAAGATACTCAGGAACGACGTGAAAGTGTGATTGCCAGACTGACAAATGATGAAGATGGTGAGGATCAGCTGGATTACATTTTTACCGTAGACATTTTTAATGAAGGTGTCGATATCCCGGAAATCAATCAGGTTATTATGCTAAGACCGACTCAATCTCCGGTAGTGTTTATACAGCAGTTAGGCCGAGGACTCAGAAAATATGAAGGAAAAGAATATGTAGTGATTCTTGATTTCATTGGGAATTATATGAACAACTTTATGATTCCTATCGCTTTGTCTGGGGACAGAAGCTATAACAAAGACGCAATGCGCCGTTACATCAGAGAAGGAGCCAGAGTTATTCCGGGAAGTTCTACTATTCACTTTGATGAAATATCAAAAAAGAGAATCTATGCGTCTATTGATACAGCAAGAACCAATGATATGAAGCTGCTTAGAGAATCTTATAAAACTTTGAAATATAAGTTGGGAAGGATTCCAACAATAGGGGATTTTAAAAAATTCGGATCTGTAGACGTGACAAAAATTTTTGAAAAGTGCGGATCTTATCATAACTTTTTGAAAAAATATGAAACAGAATATCAGGTGCATCTGACGAATCAGGAAGAAATTATAATAGAATATTTTTCAAAGAAACTGATAGCTTACAAAAGAATTCATGAGCTGGAAATGCTGAGAATGCTGATCAGTAGGGAAAATCGTCTTTTGCAATATCGGAAGCTCCTGCAGGAAAAATATCATGTTGGCATGAATGAACAGGTAGAGAGATCGGTGATCCGCAATCTGAAAAATGAATTTCCGAAAGAAGAAGAGCGGCGTAAATATTCGGACTGTGATCTTGTAGAAAAAAATACAGATGGAAGCTATTCTCTTTCCTCAAAATTTCAGAAGGCACTCTTGAATAAAAACTTTAGGCAGATGATCTTGGAATTGTTGGATTTTGGTATAGAACAGTGGAAGGAAAAGTATGGACAAATTTATAGAGATACCAATTTCACATTATATCAAAAATATACATATGAAGATGTATGTCGTTTGCTTAACTGGAACAAAAACTTAAATGCTCAGAATATTGGAGGCTATTATTATGATAGTGATACGAAGACGCTTCCTGTATTTATTAATTACTACAAAACAGAAGATGCAATTGCTTATGAAGATCGTTTTGTATCGGAAAGTCATTTAATTGCACTTTCCAAACATCCAAGAAAAATTACATCCAGCGATGCTGTTCATATTTACAAGCAGTCTGAAGAGGATAAAAATAATCGGATTTTTCTGTTTGTCAGAAAAAATAAGGATGATAATGAAGCAAAAGAGTTCTATTTTCTGGGGGAAATCTTTGCAGAGGGAACTCCGAGACAGATTTACATGGAAAAAACAAAGGACAATGCCTTTGAGATAGACTATCGATTAGACGTGCCGGTAAGAAGTGATATCTATGATTATATTGTGAGTGATTGATGGTAGAAAACGTAAGAATAACTAAAAGAAACAGAATGGAGAAATGTGATGAAGACTGTACGTGTAGTAGCAGCGGTAATTAGAAAAGATGATAAAATTTTTGCCACCCAAAGAGGATATGGAGAATTCAAGGATGGATGGGAATTCCCTGGAGGAAAGATTGAGGCTGGAGAATCACCTGAACAGGCCCTTGCCAGAGAAATCAAAGAAGAGTTGGATACCGATATCAATGTGGGAGAACTGATTGATACAATCGAATACGACTATCCGAACTTTCATCTGTCTATGGACTGCTTTTGGTGTGATATTGTGAAAGGTGGATTGGAGTTGAAAGAGCATGAAGCAGCTAAATGGCTGACAAAAGAGAAGTTGTACAGTGTAGAGTGGTTGCCAGCAGATGTGGGATTAATTGAAAAGATAAAAAAGGAATTGTAAGGATTACTGGTATAATCCCAAAGTTCTGTGTATTCTTTGTTTATTTAAGTTACTGTGAAAGAGGAAGTTTAGGAAATTGAGATAGAGAAGTAGGCAGCGATTGACAAGTCAGTAGAGTTTTCGAAAGAACTGGAGTATAGGAGACCAGTATTATGAATTATTTTGATGATGAGTTAAAAATAATAGAGAAAGTACAAAATTTAGAAACAGAATCAGTTTTACTTGCAACATCCAGTGACGAAGAAGCGGAAGTTTTTCAGTCAATATATAATAGTGACAAATGGAAAGATTGGATTAATTCTTCTGGAAAGTCTGATCCGCCACCTGATTTTTATAATGATAGATTAGGATTTATGATGGATGTGATGAGGATAGATGATCACGCATTTGTAAATAAAGACGGTAAGATTATTAATCCTACAAATATGCGGGAAAGTAGAATACAAAAAGAAATTAAACAGAGTGGAATACTTGATGTTTTTCCAAATGTAAAATCTATAATGGTGAATGCTATAACTGATTTACCTACAAATGAAGATCATAATTATAGTTTTTACTTAAACAACTTTAGACGTGTAGTTATGCAACACAATGAAAGCATTGGTTTGTATCGTAAAAACCATCCGGGATACAAGACGATATTTTTGGTTTTTGATGAGTCGAGTGGCTATATTGAATCTGAATCTCTTATAAATCAGCATGTGATTAAAGGGTACCCACATTATTGGTTTGCTGATCAGGCTTTTGTAGAAGTTATAAAACGGGTGAGTGCGGATTTTATTTTTTGGTTTGCACCGTTTAAGTATTATGAATTATTATCAGAACAAAATTTTCCTGAATTGCCCCAGGCATGTATATTCTCATTAAAGAATTTAAGCAAATTAATTGCTAAACCGATAAAATATGAAGCAAATTTAATGAGGAGTGCAGAAAAATGAGATGGGTACAATATTGAAATTGAATACCTTGAGAAAGTTTTGAGTAAAAATAGGGAATGGATAGATCCTAAAAAGAGAAAGAAAAGTTTTTTGCAATAATGTCGTGATGTTTATTCATAGGCAATTGGTAAAATGAACAAGAAAAATCCATTAAGTTAGCGAATTATTGAATGGAGAATATAGAAAAGGATTTTGAATATATTATTTAGTAGCTGTTAATTTAATTATGAAATCTCACGATTTTATTCAAATCATCACATTCCAAAATTCTTGAAAGTTTCTCCAGGGTGTTCAGTGTAATGTTCTTATTCTTTTTCAGAGAATCCAAGGTTTTATTATCGATACCGCTTTTTAAAAGCTGGTACTGAGTGATCCCTTTTTGTTCCATGGTTTCCCATAGTGGACTAAAATCTATCATATTGAACACCCCTTTCCGTTTAAAGATAATTCAATTATAGGGGCTACCGTTGGAAAACAGTATTGTGGAGATATTCACAATACTATATAATAGATATGTGAACGGGAGGATCCTATTATGCATGAAGGGGAAAAAATAAATAAGAGACTATGTAAATTTTTTATTGAGATATTTGAATTCACAGATGAACAATTAGCAGCGATAGATTGTCAAATTCCCATGACACAAGAGATTTATGATTCTATCCTGGATTGTTGCATGGAACTGGGAACGGCTGCTGATGATTTGTTTTATAGGATGTTACTTGAGTATCCGGACTTTCTGTCTGTTTACGCCCAGAAAATAGAAGATGAAGTAAACGAGAAATATGCAGATATAGATATACCAGAATCTTCCCCGGAAGAATTAGATGCTGGCTGGGAAGATCTATGTCAAAGAATCCGGGAAAAATACGGAGAAGATGCAATATAATAAAATGTATTTTCAATCATAAGTCGAATATGGCCGATACGCATTCAGTTTGAAACTGGGTGCGTTTTTTTTGCCTTTTTTAAATATCCTATCTCCAAACACTGTATAATCCTCGAATTTCCTTTCTATAAGTGAGGGGAAATATTTTTTGAAGCAGAAAATTAAAAGATTTTTCGAATCTCCTTGTATTTCTGCCTCTGACAATTGGGTTAAGTGAGGGGATCTTTAAAGAATAAAAAAGATAAGAGTGGATCTAGTTGATAAGAATAAAATTTATTTCTTTTTGACCCTGTATAATAGCCGCTCCCGGTTACGTTAAGTGAGGGGGTAGATATTATAGAGCAAGATCCACCCGTGTTAAGCGGTTATGCCATTCCTGGCAGTCCTCTAACTTACAGGTTGAGCTCTTGATGGGGATTTTTCCAGAGCAAGATCCACCCCGTAATACACTATCGTGTTTTCCTGTGTAGGGCTCTTGCCTGGGATTTCGATTCCCCATACCCTCGATGATCTGCCGATCTGGCAGATATTGGCGTCCACTGGAAAGTGGGACGCAGCACAAAAGGAAGATTCCGGCAGGACTGCCGGTTCTCCCCTTTGTGGTGTTACTGAAGTAACTGAAAGAAAAAAGGAGATGAAGTCATGAGAAAAAAGAGAATGGAACAAGAACTGAACCATCCGCATTTTGTCGGAGTCCGGCTTTCGGATATTGAGCTGGAACTTCTGGACAGGAAGGCGGAGATTCTGGGGGTGTCCAGATCCGAATGCCTGCGGAAATTGCTGGTGGAAAAGGAGATTGTGCATCGGGTAGAAGTGGTCGCCGATATGGAAGAACTGAGAAGTCTGGTGGGGGCATATGGAAAGATCGGTGTGAACCTGAATCAGATCGCACGGTACTTCAATACGGGCGGGGAGCGTTCGCTGGCTATGGAAGATGAAATCCGTCACTGCATTGCGGAATTGTTTGCACTCAGGGAAGAAGTGTTGAAGATGGCAGGGGATTTTGAACGGGATTATCGTCGCAGGTAAAGTAGTCCAGACAAATTGTTCTAAAATGATACCGAAACACGACCAAACTGCATTTTTGACTGCTAGACAGGAGAAACCCCAGGCAAATATATTTGAGGTCAAAAAAGCCTGTCGTAAAGGGCAAAAAATGCAAAAAATGATACCGAAACGTGACCATATTTCGCTGTCCTGTATCAGGTACTGACAGGATGGCAGGAAGGAGGAATGTCTGTGCCGAGAATGAGCAAGAAAAGAAAACAGGAATTGGCTTTTTTTCTCAATGAAAGAAGGCGCATTGCCCACAATGACACCTGCCGGAAATGTGTTGGAGACTGCAAGCAGAGTTTCCGGACGGTGATTGTCTGTTGCCCCTGCTATGAATCCAAGCGAAGCCGTCGGCGGAAGATCAGACAGAAACAAAAGGATGGATGTTAAGAATAAAGATCAGATGGCATACATGACGGATCAGACCCAGATTCCGGTATATCTTCCTTACCCACGGTTTCTGCTGGGGATGGATCTGACTCAGACAGCCAAGGTCCTGTATGCTCTATTGCTGGATCGGGCGAGTCTTTCTAGGAAGACAGGGTGGAAGGATGAGGAAGGCCACATTTTTGTGGTTTATCCCATTGCTTATCTGGCTGACGATCTTAGAAAGAGTCCCATGACTGTAAAAAAGGCATTGAATGAACTGGAAGAAGCCGGACTTCTGGTAAGAAAAAAGCAGGGATTTTCAAAACCGAATCTGCTGTATGTCAGAATTCCGGCAGAGGGAAAGAAAAGTTTCCCTGTGAAGGAAAGAAAAGTGTCCCTCAAAGGGAAAGAAAATGATACTTATGAGGGAAAGAAACCTGTCCCTGTGAGGGATAGAAAAGTATCCCCTAATTACTTAAATAATAGTTACTTGATGTATAGTCAAACAAATAAAGAGAGAGAAGCGCGCTCTG
>NZ_NFHH01000026.1 GCF_002161285.1 Blautia sp. An81
GTATACGGAGGCAAGGGAGTAGTCCTTACTGCCAATGCACAGAAACAGGCACAGCAGCTTGAAAAACAGGGATTTGGCAACTGCCCGATCTGTGTAGCAAAGACTCAGTACAGCTTAACGGATGACCAGACAAAACTGGGAGCGCCTACAGACTTTGAAGTAACTGTCAGAAATCTGAAGATTTCCGCAGGAGCAGGCTTTGTAGTTGCCCTGACTGGTGAGATCATGACTATGCCTGGTCTGCCGAAGGTACCGGCTGCAGAGCGTATTGATGTAGATGAGACAGGTAAGATTTCCGGTCTGTTCTGATTTCGACTGAAACCTTTCAGGAGTTTACAGATAGCAGTATCCGCCGGGCGGAGAGCTTTTCCGCCTGGTGGAAATTACTTTCAGATTTTAGGAGGATATAAGAAATGGGATTTTCAACTGTACCATGTAATGAGTTCGTAGAGGTTTTAGCTTCTAAAGCACCTGTACCTGGCGGCGGCGGTGCCTCTGCTCTGGTAGGGGCAGTAGGTATCGCCCTGGGAAATATGGTGGGAAGCCTGACTGTAGGAAAGAAAAAATATGCAGACGTGGAAGATGAGATGTGGGAGTTAAAGAAAAAATGTGATGAACTCCAGAAAGATTTTCTTCGTCTTATTGAGAGAGATGCAGAAGTGTTTGAACCTCTATCCAAAGCATACGGTATGCCCAGAGAGACAGAGGAAGAAAAAGCCGAAAAAGCCCGGGTAATGGAGATCGTATTAAAAGATGCCTGCTCTGTACCTATGGAAATCATGGAAAAATGCTGTGAAGCTATTGAAGTAATCGTAGAGTTTGCTGCAAAGGGATCTAAACTGGCAATCAGCGATGCCGGCGTAGGCGCTGCTTTCTGTAAAGCTGCACTAAAGGGTGCAAGTCTGAATGTTTATATTAATACAAAATCAATGGCCGACAGAGAGTATGCAGAAGAATTAAACAAAAAAGCAGACGCTATGCTTGAAAAGTATACAAAAATCGCAGATGAAACCTTTGACAGTGTTTTATCCAGATTAAAATAATGTAAATTAGTCTATGACTGGTAGAAAATGCAGGAGGAATTTAGAAAGATGGCAAAGAGATTACTTGGAAAAGAAGTAACGGCTGCACTGAATGAAAGAATTAAAGCAGATGTTGCAGCATTGGAGGAAAAGGGTGTAAAACCTACCCTTGGAATTATCCGTGTAGGCGAGAATGAAAGTGATATTTCTTATGAGAGAGGCGCCACAAAACGCTGTGAGACACTGGGCGTTGCATGTGAGAAGGTGCTGCTTCCCGCAGATGTATCCCAGGAGGATCTGCTGGCAGAAATCGAGAAGATGAATAAGAATGACAA
This sequence comes from Blautia sp. An81, assembly GCF_002161285.1. Lineage (GTDB taxonomy): Bacteria > Bacillota > Clostridia > Lachnospirales > Lachnospiraceae > Blautia > Blautia ornithocaccae. Next base: position 1,358 of record NZ_NFHH01000026.1, read on the forward strand.
TATCCATGGGGTACTGCTGTTCCGTCCTCTTCCAAAACATTTAGATCAGGCGGTTATTGAGAATGCCTTGGATCCTGCAAAGGACGTAGACTGTATGACCGATGGTTCTATGACAGGTGTATTTACAGGTAAAGAAGTGGGATTCCCTCCATGTACACCTCAGGCATGTATGGAGATTCTGGACCACTATGGCATTGACTGTACAGGAAAAAGAGCCGTTGTTATCGGCAGAAGCCTGGTAGTAGGAAAGCCGGCGGCTATGATGCTGATCAAGAAAAATGCAACTGTTACCGTGTGCCATACAAGAACCGTAGACATGCCTTCTGTTGTAAAAGAAGCAGACATTGTTATTGTAGCAGCAGGACGTGCAGGCGTAGTAGATGATACATATCTGAGAGAAGGACAGGTTGTCATTGATGTAGGTATCAATGTAAATGCTGAAGGCAAGCTTTGCGGAGATGTAGACTTTGAGAAAGCAGAGCCTATTGTAGAAGCAATCACACCAGTTCCAGGAGGAGTTGGAAGCGTAACTACTTCTGTACTGGTTGGTCATGTAGTAGAAGCTGCAAAGAGAAAATATTTATAAGATTGGTTAAGTTAAGACTTCGCCGGAATCCTGTCAGATTTCCGGCGGGGTCTTTTTTCTATAGGGAAAGTCCTCCGGACTGTCCTATAGAAAAAACAGCCCTCCGGGCGTGGGAATAGTCTAGAGAAATCATATAGAAAATTCTGTCATATTCTTCCTGTACCAGAGAGGCAGAAAGTTTCTTTGGCAGCGCTCATTTGTCCTTGCCTCGATACTTACGGAATGAAAGAAGGCTTTCCATAGGGAAGAGTAGCTGTCTTCCTTTTGGGCCGCTTCCATATGGGCCAGTTCCTGAGGTGTAACGGAAGTAAGAAAGTAATCTTTATCTTTGGGATGAACAACTGCTAAAAGCCGTTTCTTGTCTGTAATCAGCCAGTTCTCCGAGGGCATCCGGTCAGCGAAGTGGGAGGCTACCAGGGTAAGGATATTGCACTTAGGTTCGATGAGGGAAAAGAGGGCCTGGTCATTAAGCCTGGAAAAACGGATAAACTCCCGGAACTGATGGCTTTCATTGGATACTTTTCGGTCCAGCTCAAAAAGTGCAGATACATAGGGATTGCTTAACATACGGGTTACCTGGGAGCCCCAGGCAAACCCCAGGACGAGAAAACGGTAAATAATATCCAGCTTGTCAGGGTTCCAGTGCATAGCGGCCCGATAAATATTCTGGTAAGCATTTGGAGAGATTTTTGTGCGGACAGAGCGGATGACCTTCTGGCATTTTTCCAGGTTCGGGTCAATATGACGGTATTGGCAGAAAAGCTCCGGCTCATCTACCGGCTCAGTCATCAGCCGTATATTGGAGTGACCCAGCCGTGCGGCCCAGGCGTCATAGATACAGGTCATCATGGATTCAAAATCATCATGGCAGGTGAAAACAACCATTTAATAATACCTCCTGGGATATGTGATGAAAGACTGCGATACGGGATTGAGAAGAATCATCTCTGTTAGGTCATAATTGTCCGAGGATAGTTTTCCGGTTATCTTCCACAGTAGGGGGGATTTCCAGAAAATTGTCGTCAAAGAGAGAAAGCTGCCGGTAGGTCTGGGGATGCTCCAGATTCCAGAGGGCTTTCTCTTCACTTCCCGTAAGCTGTCTGGTAATAAAATTTTCTTCTATGGGAGTGCGGTAACGCATTTTCCCGTGACAGGTAATAAAATATTGGGCCCGCTTTAGTACCACGCCCATGGTTTTCAGGGATGAAAAGTCCAGTCTGCCGAAACGCCTTGCCTGAAGGATCCTCCAGGCAGATTTATTTCCAATACCGGGAACTTTCAGAAGATCCTGGTAAGAGGCCGTTGAAACTTCAATAGGAAACAGTTCCAGATGCCGGAGGGCCCAGTCGCATTTCGGGTCCAGAAAGATATTAAAATTAGGGCGGGAAGGACTGAGAAGGTCCTCTGCCTGAAAACCATAGTATCGGAGAAGCCAGTCCGCCTGATACAGACGGTGTTCTCTGAGAAGAGGCGGGGCTGTATCCAAGGAAGGCAGGTCTCTGTCCTCGTTCAGAGGAATGTAAGCGGAGAAAAAGACCCGCTTCAGATCATAGCGCTGATACATAGCCTGGGTAACTTTTAAAAGCTGATAGTCATTTTCCTGAGTAGCGCCTATGATCATCTGGGTGCTCTGCCCGGCAGGCGCAAAAGGCCTGGGACTTTTTTGAGAGGATAAATCTCTTTTGCCAGGCGAACCTTCCAAAAGCTGAGAGCCGCTTTCCTGGAGAAGAGAAGGGCTGGTGCTATCTGGCAGAACTTTTTTCTGAGAGTCTAGTCTCTTTGCAGAAGAGGAAAAAATGCTTCCTGCGAGATACTGATTGCCAAAATGCCGTTCCATAGAGATAGATTTTCCAATGGACAGGCGATAGTCCGTAATCTGCTGCTGAATCTGACTCATGGGACGGAGAATCGCCTCGTGGCTTTTGCCTGGAGCAAGAAGGCGGAGGCTTTCTTTTGTGGGCAGTTCCATGTTGACGCTCATTCGATCTGCCAGATAACCAATCTCCTGTATGATTTCAGGAGCGGCGCCGGGGACGGCTTTGGCATGGATATAGCCTCTGAAATGATATTGATTTCGGAGAAGGAAAAGAGTACGATACATCAGTTCCATGGTATAGGTAGGACTCTTTATAACTCCGGAGCTTAAAAAAAGGCCTTCAATATAATTTCGCTTATAAAACTCGATAGTAATGGTACAGAGTTCCTCCGGTGTAAAAGAGGTTCGGATTCTTTCATTGGAACGGCGGTTGAGGCAGTATTTGCAGTCATAAATACAGTGGTTGGAGAGAAGTACCTTTAAGAGGGAAATACAGCGACCATCTGCGGCAAAGCTGTGACAGATACCGCAGGCTCTGGAATTTCCCAGACTTCCCTTTTCTCCTTTCCGGTCAACGCCGCTGGAGGTGCAGGCTACATCGTATTTGGCAGCATCTGAGAGAATCTTTAATTTTTCTTCTAAGTCGGGTTCTTTTTTTATTTCCATGATCAACTCCCCAGTAATTCTTAATAGTAAACGAACAAATGTTCTGATTCTATTATATGCCTGAGTTTAAATTCTGTCAAGAACAAATGTTCGAAAACGGCTCTAAATTTGACGGAGAGGCAGTACCTGAAACTATGAAAATCCATGGCATTTTTCGAGGATGGGACACATATATATTATTAATATGATGTCGGAGTGCAGAAACCCTGGAAGGGACTCTCTGAGAAGAAAGCAGGGGTTTTGCTGCGACAGGGCAGTAGAATTAAGGAGGCAGGTTCATGGATGCATATCATATCTATCAGGATATCCAGGCCCGTACAAACGGGGAAATTTACATAGGCGTAGTAGGACCGGTCCGTACAGGAAAGTCCACGTTCATAAGACGGTTTATGGAGCTGGCAGTCCTTCCCAATATGGAGGAAAATCAAAAAAAGGAAGTGAGAGACCAGCTTCCTTTAAGCGGTTCCGGAAAAATGATCACCACAGTAGAACCAAAATTCATTCCAAAAGAGGCTGCGGCAATATCTTTAGGAGAGGATTTGGAAGCGAAAATACGCCTTATAGACTGTGTGGGCTTTATGGTCCGAGATGCAGCAGGAAACATGGAAGAGGGAAAAGAACGGATGGTGAAAACCCCCTGGTTCAGCTATGAGATTCCCTTTCATCAGGCGGCGGAGACAGGAACCAGAAAAGTTATTGAAGAACACTCCAGTATTGGTCTTGTGATCACCTGTGACGGTTCTTTCGGGGAGATCCCCAGGGAAAATTACATAGAAGGGGAAGAAAAGACGGTTCAGGAGCTGAAAAAGACGGGAAAGCCTTTTTTGATCCTGGTAAATTCCCAGAAGCCTTATAAAGAAGAGACTCAGAATCTAGTCCAGGAACTGAAGAAAAAATATCAGGCTGGAGTTATGAGTGTAAACTGTGAGCAGCTTAGGAAAGAGGATATTACCAGAATCCTGGAGAAAATTTTATATGAATTTCCCATTGTTCAGATGGAGTTTTATGTGCCGAAATGGGTAGAAATGCTTCCTCCGGACCATTATCTGAAGGAAAATCTCTTAAACGGGATCCGGGACCTGATGGGCAAGATGAGGTACGTGAAAGATGCAGACAGAGAGCATCTTCCTTTCTCTTCAGAATATGTAAAAAATATGACTCCGGAGAAAATTTCCCTATCCAATGGCAGGGTACAGGTCCGAGTGGATATGGATGAAAAATGGTATTATGAAATCTTAAGTGAAATGACGGGAGTATCTATTTCCGACGAATATGAGTTGATTCATACGATGCAGGAAATGGCCAAGATGAAGAAAGAATATGTGAAAGTTCAAGACGCCATTTCGGCAGTGCGGGGAAAAGGATACGGAGTCGTAACTCCTGACAAGGAAGAGATCAAGCTGGAGGAACCAGTGGTGATCAAACAGGGCAGCAAATATGGGGTGAAAATTAAGTCAGTAAGTCCCTCCATCCATATGATACGGGCAAATATTGAAACGGAGATTGCCCCAATTGTAGGAAGTGAAGAACAGGCAAAAGATTTGATCGAATATATTAAGACCTGTGATGAACGGAAAGAAAGTGTATGGCAGACAAATATATTCGGCAAATCTATCGGCCAGCTGGTAGAAGACGGTATACATACCAAGCTGGTACAGATCGGAGATGAAAGCCAGATTAAACTGCAGGATACCATGCAGAAAATCGTCAATGACAGCAAAGGCGGACTGGTTTGCATTATCATATAAAGGGATACAGAGGCAGACGTGCGGAAGTTTTTCTGTACGTCTGTTTTTTCCTGTGCTAAACTGACTACAGCGGGCCTGATATAAAAATTTGCCCGGTATGGAGAAAAAGGGAATATCGGCGAGAGAGGTAATGTTATGGAAAAGAAAGAATCGAATTACGAAAAGGTATATGCCCAGTTTCAGGACTGGTTTGTAAAATGTCCCCAGGAGGATATTATTAAGAAGATAGGGGGAGAGTTTGATGAGAAGAATCTATCTCTCTCTTTTTTCGGTGAAAGATGCAGGATCTCCAGAGGGACAGGAGAGATTACTGGAGAAGGAGAACGGGAGATCCCGGTTACAGAGAGACTGACCATTATGCACCATCTGCGGTATTGTAAAGGTTTCGCAGAAGAAGGCAGCAAAATGGTACCCTTCCGGGAAATCCGGGAAGCGGCGGTGTTTGAAAAGGCCTATGAAAGATCTGCTCTGGAGCCTCTGAAAAAGCATTTTGCAGGCCGTTCCCAGGAGCTTTTAAAAGCAGGACTGGAATTGGGCGGCATCCGGGAAAAATACGGAGACGTAAGCCTTACGCTCCATGCATTTCCAAAGATCAGGCTTACTTATATTTTCTGGGACGGAGACGAGGAGTTTCCCCCTTCCGCTAACATTTTATTCCAGGATACCATAGCCCAGTGGACTCACCCGGAAAGTGTGCCTACTCTGGCCCAGATCGGTACAGAGAGACTGATACATGTACTTGTCTGAATTGATATCAATAAGAGGAGCAGATTCCTGATTTGCGTTTTTAGTACTAAAAAGAAAAAAAGTGCCACAATCTTTGAAAACACTGGATTGTGGCACTTTTATATTTTAACAAATGATGCTAAATAATAGAATGAAAGTTGACAAATAGTCAATATAATATTGAATTTTTATCAACTAAAAAGTATAATAATTAAAAATTGTTGCTAAAATGCCCATAAAAATCTTAACGAATGAATAAAGGAGGAGAAATGAGACCTAAATTAAAGATTGTGATCAGACCATTCTGGAAGAAGGACACGATTTCCTTTATTGATTATGAACTCAGCAGTCCGGATATAAAAGTATCTACCGGTGTGCCTATGCTCTGTCGGTTTGATGAAGGTTTCGGCGGTCTTTGTCCCTTCCCGGATATGGAATATCTAAGGATCGAGGACGAAAAGGGTTTTCTTGAATGTGAAGAGAAGGAAATGTGGACAAGTCCATGAAAATCACAGAGCTTGGGATTTCTTTATTTACCGTCGGCAAGATCCGTGCGGTGGAAAATGAGTCTTTCGGAGTATATTATCTGTCGGAACCGGAATTTGAGATCCGTCCTATTGCGGAGAAACTGTTTCCAATCTTTCAGTATGAGAAGGAATACTTTAACGATCCGGATGCACAATTTAAAGTTTTTCTGAGGAGAGATCCCTTTGTGATCAGCAATGGGGGATCGGCCTGCAGATATGCTTTTATCTCCGGCTACAGTGCATTTGGCGGCTTTGATCCGGACAAATGGTTCAATGTACTGATCCATGAGATGACCCATACCTGGCCATATATGGACGACAATAATGTGGGAGAGGGAACCTGGTTTTTGGAAGAAGCCACAGAATATTACTGTACCTGGCTTCCCTATATTGGAGGATTTCTTGATGATGAATTTACGGTCAAGTGCTTAAATGAAAAGATTGGGAGAAGATATTATCAGAATCCCTTCAGGGAGACGCCGAATATGGAAATACCGAAGATCCAATGGAAAGAGAGGCTCGCACAGGAGTGCCCTTATGGAAGAGGGTTCCTGTATCTGGCGAACACAGAGGCGCAGCTTCGACGGGCCGGGAAAGGAAGTATTGATGACATTGTAAAACAATTTGGCTGGGATCGGCCCATGCATCCTGCGGATTGGAAGGCCTTTCTTCAGGAACGCCTCGGCCGGGAGGCAGTTGTTCAGTTTGAAGAGATGACTGCAGGAAAGTTCCTTGAGCCGGATCCGGATATTTTTGAAAACAGATTTCAAGTTGTGAAGGATGAAATTGAACTCAACGGCCAAAAGGTAACATCTTATCATTTTGAAACAAAAAGATAAAAGGAGAGTGATTCAGATGACAAATAAGAGACTTCCTCTAAAAGTAAAAATTGCCCTTGGCGTAGCAAGCTGGGCCAATAATCTGCTGGTACTTCTGAATACTTATTTTCTGCTGTATTTTTATACAGATGTGGTGGGCATATCTGGAGGGACTGCCGGGATCATTATGTTGATCGCCCGGGTATGGGATGCTGTAAATGATCCGATGATGGGGATTATTGTAGATAAGACCAGATCGAAAGAAGGAAAGTGCCGCTTCTGGCTGAAATATTTTTCGGTCCCGACCGCTGTAGTTCTGTTTTTGAGCTACTTCTGTCCGGCAGTATCCACTCCCGGTAAGATTGCTTGGGTTGCAGTCACCTATATCCTTCAGGGTATGGCTTCCACTGTCCTGTCTGTCTCAACCAATGCACTGACGGCCCGTGTGACAGACGATCCGGATGAACGGGTGCTGATCCAACAGATTTCCTCCCTGGGAGATTTGGCGCTGTCACTGACGATCCCGTCTGTGACATTACCGCTTGCAACATTTTTTGCAGGAGAAAGTCATAACATGATCACAGGATTTGCAGGCGTGGTAGCGATTTACTCTGTGATTTACGGAGTGCTCAGGCTGATATCCTGGAAGGGCACGGAAGGGTATGATGTGGACAGCAGTGAGGATGAGAAACATATAGGGGAAAACCATTCTGGTCAGAGTATTTTAGAACTGATCAGGCAGACATTCCGTAATCACTATGCCCTCCTGGCTTCTGCGTCCTACATATTTTATCTTCTGATCTCTGCGATCATGGGAAGTACGACAGTGTATTATTTTAAATATAATCTCCAGAATACCAATCTGCTCAGTGTATATTCTGTGGCTGTTATGGTAGGGAGCGTGATTGGTATTCTGACTATGAAACCTATGCACAAATTATTGGGAAACGCCCGATCCTGTGCATTCTGCGGAGCTGCCTGCGTGGTGGGATGCATCATCCGATGGGTCACCATGGATCAGAACTTTTTGATTTTTGTGGTTTCCATGATCATTCTGGGCTTCGGGAGCGGCATGGTGGGCTCTTATTCGGTACAGTGCATCCTGGATTCCTGTACTTATGCAAAGCTTAAAGATGGAGCAAACAATCAGGGAACGACTATGGCTGTATTTACCTTTTCCCAGAAGCTGGGACAGGCTCTTGGAGGTGTTGTGGCAGGATGGATGCTGGAACTGGTTCCTTATGTGGCGAATGCACAGATCCAGGAGCAGTCTGTGTTAGATCTGTTTTTTGCAGAAAATATCATTCTTCCGATGATTCTTGCAGGCTGTCTTACTATTAGCTTTCTATTGGTATCACGGTATGATAAGAGACTGAGAGAACTGGTCAGAAACAGAAAGGCGGAAGAGCAGGGAATACGTTCCTGCCAAAAGGTATGATAGTGGAGAGTGCAAAAAGGGATCATATCGGAAACATGAAAGGCATTGCAGAGAGAGAGATGTCTTCCGGAAAGATTGAACTTGTGGAAGGCAATGAGCTGGTCTATTTAAGCGGAGCAGAGATGGATCTAAAAACCGCTCCTGTGATTCGAAAGAGCCTTTCTGATTTTGCAGAGAATGGATTGTACGGGTATACTGTTCAAGACCAAAGATATAATGAAGCGGTCCGCCGCTGGATGGCCAAAACCCGATCTCTGAAACTCAGCGGCGAGGAAATCGTAGTCACTACAGGAACTATTTCTGCAGTTAATACGGCAATAAAGGCATTTACTGCCCCGGGAGACGGGATCGTCCTTCAGTCGCCATCCTATTACAGATTCGACCGGGCTATCCGCAATCAGGGAAGGAATGTTGTATACAATCCAATGATCTGTGAAAACGGAAACTACAGGATCGACTTTGATCATCTTGCAAAGTGCTGTTCGGTTCCGGAAAACAGGATGCTTCTGATCTGTAGTCCCCATAACCCGACAGGTCGGATATTTACCAGAAAAGAACTGGAGATAATGACGGATCTTGCTCAAAAAAATAATATGATCATTTTTTGTGATGAGATTTTCGGAGAGATGATAATGGACGGATATACCTTTCATTCTCTGCTCACAGTTTCAAAGAAAGGAATCATCGTATCAACTTCTCTGGGGAAATGCTTTAACTTTACCGGCGTAAATCAGGCAAATCTGCTGATCTGCGATCAGGCTGTAAGAGCAGAGTTTAAAGTACAGCAGAAAAAAGACCATATAGGAAGCATTGACCCGTTTTTCTATAATGCGCTTTGTGCGGCCTACACAGAGGCGGGATACAGATGGATCCGGGAGGTATGTTCACTGGTAAAAAGAAACGAAGAACTGATCCGGAGATTCTGCGCCGCCAAAATGCCTTTGATCAGACCGGTGCCCCTTCAGGGAGGCTTTATCTTATGGATGGATATGAGAGGACTAGGCTTTGATGAGGAGGAACTGCAGCAATTTATGGAGCGGCAGGCGAATGTAATCGGGGATCCGGGAAATGAATACGGAAGCTGCGGAAGAGGATTTTACCGTCTGCAGATCGCAGCCCAGGAAAAGACAATAAGACAGATGCTCGAACAGATGAAAAAAGCGTATGAGAGAGGAGGATTCGGAAAATGATATTGAACCATGTGAGGCTGATCCGTGAACTGTCCTCTGGGATAAGCACGGAATCCGGGTTTGTAAGAGTTGAAAAAGACATGATCACAGAAGTATCAGACAGACCTTATCCTTTAGCGGATGAAACTGCAGTTAATACGAACATAGGAAATACAGAAGATATTGATATGGTTGACTGTAAAGGGAAGACACTGATTCCCGGTTTGATCGACTTGCATACACATATTACTGTGCTGAATCAAGTGGGATTTAACTGTCTGCATTCCGATATGGAGCTTTTGACAACGGCAGCAGAGCATGCAGCACATTATCTGGATATGGGCTTTACAACGATACGTGATTGCGGGAGCATTCACCGGGTTGCAAATGAGGTGAAGCATATGGCACAGATTGGATTGATCGAAGCACCTGACCTGATCACCTGCGGGAGAGCAGTCATGCCCACAGAGGGAAGCGAAGACCATATCATGGCACAGCATGTCCACTTCGCAGATACAGTAGATGAAGTGAGAAAGGCGGCAAGACAGGAAATCGCAGAGGGAGCGGATTTTTTGAAAGTATTTACCTCCGGAGCGGCAGCAGTTGCCACCAGTGTCCCTGAGCAGAGTATTATGTTTCCAGAAGAAATCCGGGCAGCGGTGGAGACTGCAGAAAGAAAAGGACGTTATGTGGCAGCTCACTGCCATGGAGACAATGCAGTCCGAAACAGTATCCTTGCCGGAGTAAGGACAATAGAACACGCTACTTTGATTTCAGATGAGACGCTGGAGCTTGCGGCCGTACAGGGGGCGTATCTGATTCCTACACTGGCTGTTATGCATATCTCTGACGGCCCCAGAAAGGATTATTGGGAAAAGCGATTGGGACCGATGTTCCGACACTGTACGGAAAAAATGGCAAAAGCATATGAGATGGGTCTGTATCTTGGATTCGGTACAGATTGTGCTGCCGGAGACTTTTGCTATGATAACGGGATTGAGTTTAGATTCCGTAGGGAGAACTGCGGGATGAAGGACTTGGATATTCTGCTTCAGTGCACAAGAAATAACGCAGTGATCGCAGGGATTGAAGACAGAGTCGGAATGATCCGAAAAGGAATGTCAGCGGATCTGATCCTGGTAGACGGAAAACCGGATCTGGATATCCGCTGTATGTATCACAGACCAAAACTTGTAATGAAGAGAGGAAAAATCGTCCGAAGAATGTAAATAAGGAACCGGATGTCAGGCATCGGCATCCAGTTCTTTGAGATACTTGTAGATTGTGTACTTAGAGACATTTAGCTGCTTTGCTACATAGCCGACGCTTTTTTGCAGGCGGAAGTAGTCCTGTTCTTTCAGGAGAGCTACCAGGGAAAAACGCTCTTGTTTTTTCATGGCAGATATGGGAACCCCAATTCGGGACAACGCCTGGTGGAAGAGTTGTACCAGCAGGTCAGCGTCAGATCTTTCATTCCCTGACATGGTAGAAAAGAGATCACCGCTGTCAGAGGTAACTGAACTGAGAAAGTGTTCCATCTGCGTCATCAGGGTAATCTCGTAATTGATCCCCAGTGCGAGGACATAATCTTCTCCGGTGAGAAAAAAAGTGGAGGATTTTACAGTACGGCCATTTTTTAAATGAACAAGCTGATTGATAATATCATGGGTGCCGATTTTCCGGATCTGGCTTGTATCGACAAGAGAGGAATCCAGGATACCATTGTGGGAGCCGGGGCTTCGACCGCTGACATTTCCATTGTAAATTGCCACGTTTGTCATCATGCCGTCTGAAAAATCGTGTATGATAGTTTCACAGCTTTCGCCGAAGATGAGTGCAATGCCGTGAGCCAAGCGGTCAAGAAAGAAAAATGCCTCTGATTTTGTCATAACAATTACCTCACTTACTATGTTTACTATGATTTTAACATCAGGTTGATAATTTATCAACCTGCAGGAAAGGAGAAGAAGCATGCAGGATTATAAAAAATTGATTGAAAAATATGAAAAGGATCTGATAAGAAATCGACGTTATCTGCATCAGCATCCCGAACTCGGGTTTGATCTGGATCATACAGTGCAGTATGTGAAGGAAGAATTGACTGCTATGGGATGTAAGCCGATAGATATTGGAGACCATGGGGGGGCAGCGGTAATCGGGAAAAAAGAGGGCAGATGCATTCTGCTTCGATCCGATATGGATGCCCTGCCAATGAAGGAAGAGAGCGGATTGCCTTTTTCGTGTACTTATGACAGTGCAGCGCATACCTGCGGGCACGATACACATACGGCTATGCTTCTTACCGCAGCCCGGATTTTTAAAGAAATTGAGGATGAACTTCCTGGAAAGGTAAAACTTTTGTTCCAACCTGCAGAAGAAATAGGTTACGGGTGTCGTAACATGGTTGAAAATGGGATCCTTGAAAACCCGAAGGTTGATGCGGCATTTGGTGCACATATTATGTCATGTTTTCCAAAAGAGACGGTTCTCTATGGCACGGGAAGTCTCTCTACAGGGGCAGACCTGTTTACGATCACCGTACATGGGAAAGGAGGGCATGGATCTGTCCCACATACGACCATTGATCCGATCAATATTGCATGTCATATTGTTTTGAACCTTCAGACAGTAAATAGCCGTGAGATAGATGCTCAGGAGATGGCCGTACTGGACTTTGGATCCATCAATGCTGGATCTGCAGGCAATGCAATACCTGAGACAGCAGTGCTGAAGGGGAATATCCGCACATTCAACAATGATGTGCGCAGACAGATTAAGAAGAGGGTTTCAGAGATTACGGAACAGACTGCCGCAATGTTCGGCGGAAGCGCCCAGATAGAATATTCCCTTGAAATGGGGGCTGTGGTTACGGATACCATGGTCACAGCACTGTGCGGAAATGAGATCAAAAAGCATATGGATGCGGCGAAAGTAAATGACCATATCCTGAAACTTCCGTTCAGTGAAGACTTCTCCTATATCAGCGACCTGGTTCCGTCCACCTTTTTCCTGATTGGCGCTTGCCCGGAAAACAGCGAGGTGCTGACGCAGCATAATCCCAGGATTATTTTTGATGAGGAATCTATGAAAACAGGCGTACTTGTCTATGTGGCAGGAGCCATGGGATACTTAAAGGAAGGCGGTAAAGAAAAGATATGAAGATCATAGAGGAAGAACAGGTAAGGAAGCTGCTTACACCGGAGAAATGCATGGATGTCATGCAAAAAACTCTTATGGATCTGGAATTAGGAAAGTGTGTAATGCCTCAGAGACTGATCTGCAGGATGCCCAATACCGCAGCTCTTGGTTTTATGCCGGCATATACAGGGGACTATTTCGGAGCAAAAGCAATCACAGCCTATGAACCGAATATGGGAACAGGCTATCCTTCTCATATTGGATATGTGATGCTCTTTGAGAGCAGACACTGCACAGTCTGCGGCATGATCGAGGCGGGGAGTATCACAGAAATCCGTACAGGATGTGTTTCTGCTGTAGCCACAGATCTGCTGGCAGAGAAAAACGCTCACAAAATGGCAGTGATCGGAGCGGGAGCTCAGGCAAGAAGCCATCTTGCAGCCATCCGTTTGGTAAGAAAGATCACAGAGGTCACCGTATACGACAAAAATCCCGCAGCTTCAGAACTATATGCCGAGGAAATGAAAAAAAAATACGGGATTTCCGTTAAAACCTGCGGGAGTGTTGAAAGTGCTGTTGCCGATGCGGATATTATCTGTACGGTATGTCCTGCAAAGGAAGCTTATCTTACCAAAGATATGGTGAAGCTAGGTGTTCATATTAATGCAGTCGGTACATTTTCTCCGACTACAAGAGAAGTGGCATCCGACTTGATCGGGGCAGCAAGGCTCTATTCGGATCATACACCTTCATGCAGAAAGGAGAGCGGGGAATATCTTATTCCTCTGAAGGAAGGTATTATTACGGAATCCCATATTATCGGTTCTGTAGGCGAATTGCTTTTAGGCAAAGTACCAGGACGTCAAAGCAAAAATGATATTACTGTTTTTGATGCACTGGGTCTTGCAGTTGAAGATATTTCCAGTGCGGAGTTGGTTTATCTGGAATCGAAGAAATAAATAACATTAGGGGCTGCCGTATCCATGGTCAGAAAATCATAGATGCGGCAGCTTTTTTTGCTATTTTAACCAGCTCTTTAAATATTTTATAGTGCTTTGCAGACTTCTGGTTTACGTTGACTTTTTGCACAGAAAATTATATAATAAACAAAGTCATTCTTGAAAAAATAAGCTGGAAATCTTTATGGAAGCAGGTGGAATTCCTGTGCAAGTCCGTTACTGTGAAAGCCAGATACATAAGATTTTCAGAAGGTGTGGAGGTTTTATCTGCGGCAACCGGATACTTCCATGATATCGTGTGAGGTAAAGAGCTGATACAGCTCTGTGATACACTAGGTCCGTTGCCAGTTGGCAACGGATTTTTCTTTGCACAAATTTCGTTTTATTTGAGAAAACAGAGGCAGGATATGGAGCATAAAACAGGATTAGAAGGCTATTACAGTATAAAAAATAATAAGAAAATGAGGTATGGCTACACCACCGGTTCCTGCGCTGCCGCTGCGGCAAAAGGAGCAGTGGAGATCCTTCTGGAGAACAAAAAGGTGGAGCAGGTGGAGCTGATGACGCCGAAAGGGATCCTCCTGAATCTGGAGCTTCTCCACATCAGTCAGGGAAAGGACTGGGTCTCCTGTGCCGTGAAAAAGGACGGGGGAGATGATCCTGACGCCACAGACGGACTGGAGATTTTTGTAAAAGCAGAAAAGACCAGAGATTCCGGGATCCGGCTGGAAGGAGGAGAAGGAGTAGGACGAGTGACGAAAAAAGGCCTGGAGCAGCCTGTGGGAAGTCCGGCCATTAACAAAGTCCCACGGTCAATGATTCTAAAGGAAACCGAAGAAATCTGTTCCAGAGCAGATTATGAAGGAGGTCTTCTTCTTACCGTCAGTGTTCCCGGAGGGGACCAGGTGGGAGCCAGGACCTTTAATCCCAGGCTGGGGATCCGGGGAGGGATTTCCATTCTTGGCACCTCGGGGATTGTAGAGCCTATGAGTGAAAGTGCCCTGATCAAAAGCATTGAGATCGAAATGCGTCAGAAGGTGGAAAACGGAGGAGAATATCTTCTGATCACCCCGGGAAACTACGGAGCGGCATATTTAAAGGAGCATATGGACCTGCCTTTTGAGGAAAGCATGAAGTGCAGCAATTACATAGGGGAGACACTGGATATGGCTCTGGATATGGAGGTGAAAGGAATCCTTTTTGTCTCTCATATCGGCAAGTTCGTAAAAGTGGCCGGGGGGATCATGAACACCCATTCCAGATGTGCAGACAGCCGGGCGGAGCTGCTGGCTGCAAACGCCATACGGGCAGGAATTTCTCTGGAAGGAGCCAGAGAAATCCTGGATACCATTACCACAGACGAGGCTCTGGCTGTGATCCGGAGAGAAAATCTTCTGGAGCCGGTCATGGAGGAGCTGACAAAAAGAATCTTATATTACATGAACCACAGAACTTATGACCGAATGCTCCTGGGAGCCGTGATATTCTCTAACGAATACGGCTATCTGGGGCAGACAGAAAATACAGAGGAATTGATCCGGCTTTTGCAAAAACAATATAAAAAGCCGTCAGTATAAAGAAATGTAAAACAAAGGAGACAGACATGCAAGGAAAATTATATGGAGTAGGAGTGGGACCGGGAGACCCGGAACTCCTTACCTTAAAGGCTCTGAGACTGATAAAGGAGAATGAGGTTATCGCTGTGCCGGGGAAAGAGATTCAGGCCAGTGTGGCTTATCAGATCGTGAAGGGGGCTTATGAGGAACTGGATGAAAAAACACTGATTCCTGTGGCTATGCCTATGACCAAGGACCCTCAGGTGCTGAAAGCCAATCATGACAAGGCGGCGGATCAGGTGGAGTCTTATCTCAAAGAAGGGAAAAATGTGGTTTTCCTCACTTTGGGAGATACCACTGTGTATTCCACATATCTCTATGTCCATAAAAGGATCCTGGAGAGAGGATATGAGGCGGAGATCGTCAGCGGCATCACCTCTTTCTGCGCAGTGGCAGCCAGGCTGAATATGGGACTGGTGGAGGCGGATCAGCCTCTCCATGTGATACCGGCTACCTATAAAGCTCAGGAAATGGATGAGATCCTGGAACTTCCCGGGACAAAGGTCCTGATGAAGACAGGAAAGAAAATGAAACAGGTAAAAGAGAGTATAGAAAAAAGCGGTCAGAAAGCAGTGATGATCGAAAACTGCGGTATGCCTTCAGAAAAAATATACCGGTCGGCGGAAGAAATCCCGGAAGATTCCGGGTACTATTCCCTGATCATTGTAAAAGAAAACTAACAGAAGAAAGAGGAAAACATCATGGTACATTTTGTGGGAGCAGGAAGCGGAGCGGCAGATCTGATTACCCTTCGCGGAAAGAAATTTTTAGAGGAAGCAGATGTGATCATCTATGCAGGGTCTCTGGTAAATCCCCAGCTTTTGGAGTATGCCAGAGAGGACTGTAAGATCTTCAACAGTGCAAAGATGACCTTGGAAGAGGTTCTGGAGGTGATCTTCCAGGCAGAAGAAGAGGGGGAAACAACAGTCCGTCTTCATACTGGAGATCCCTGTCTTTACGGCGCTATCCGGGAGCAGATGGATGTGCTGGACGAGAAGGGGATTTCCTATGACTATTGTCCGGGAGTGAGTTCTTTTTCCGGTGCAGCAGCGGCTTTGAACCTGGAATATACCCTTCCAAATGTTTCCCAGAGCGTGATCATTACCCGAATGGCAGGAAGGACTCCAGTGCCGGAAAAGGAAAGTATTGAGTCTTTTGCGGCTCACCAGGCAACCATGGTAGTGTTTTTAAGTACAGGCATGCTGGAGGAGCTCTCCAGACGTCTCATCGAAGGAGGCTATAAACCAGATACACCGGCGGCAATCGTCTATAAGGCTACCTGGGAGGATGAAAAGAAGTTTGTATGTACAGTGGCTACTCTGGCCCAGACAGCAAAAGAAAACAATATTACCAAAACAGCTTTGATGATCATTGGGGATGTGGTTTCCCACAATTCCTATGACCGTTCCCTGCTGTATCATCCGGAATTTACTACAGAATTCAGAAAAGGTACAGGACCTCAGTGATAAGAGGAAGAAGATAAGAGGTGAAGGAAATGAAAATAGCGATCATAAGCTTCAGCCGGGCAGGCTATCGTCTCAGCGAGATGCTTTATTGGGTATTGAAGGAGCGGAATTATGAAGTCAGTTCCTATGCAAAAAGCAAGTATACCAAAAAAGTTCTGGACGAATCCCAGCTGGATGAAGATTCCAGAGATTTCCGAAATGTAAAGGATTTTGCAAAGCCTGTAGACGAGTCCATCAGAGAGTGGACCAAGCAGAGATTTGCAGACTGTGACGCCATAATTTTTATCGGCGCCTGCGGTATTGCGGTGCGTAGCATTGCTCCTTTTGTAAAAAGCAAAAAAGTAGACCCGGCAGTAGTGGTAGTAGATGAACAGGGAAAATTTGTCATTTCTCTTCTGTCCGGACATATCGGAGGGGCCAATGAGCTGACTCAGGAAGTGGCGGAAATCGTCCATGGGCAGCCAGTGGTGACTACGGCTACTGACCTGAACAATAAATTTGCAGTGGATGTTTTTGCAAAGAAAAACAGTTGTTTTATTTCTGATATGACTCTGGCAAAAGAGGTTTCAGCAGCTCTTCTGGCAGGAAAAGAAGTTGGCTTTGCCAGCGATTTTCCATGGCTTGGGGAGATTCCGGAGGAACTGAAGCTTCTGGAAGAGGGAAAAGAAAAACCAGAGCTGGGAATCTATGTGACCAACGGCTATATGGAGCATCCTTTCGTACACACGTTGTACCTGATCCCCAGGGTGATCACTACAGGAGTAGGATGTAAAAAAGAAACTCCGAAAGAAATCGTGGAAAAAGTAATCCGGAGAGCCTGCGATGAGCTGCTGATCCCTTCCGTAGCCATGGAACAGGTAGCCAGCATTGACCTGAAAAAAGACGAGGAAGGGATTCTGGAATACTGCCAGGAAAGAAACCTGCCCTTTGTCACATACAGCAGGGAAGAACTGGAGGAAGTAGAGGGAACCTATGCTTCTTCTTCCTTTGTAAAGGACGTTACAGGAGTCGATAACGTGTGTGAAAGAGCTGCTCTTCTGGGAAGCAGCAAAGAGGGAAAAGGACGGCTGATACTTAGAAAATTTGCCCAGGACGGTGTGACCGTAGCTCTGGCTATGAAGAAATGGAGTGTGAACTTTGAATAAATTATATGTAGTTGGAATCGGGCCGGGAGCCTATGAGAAGATGACTATTGAGGCGGCCCAGGCTCTGAAAAACAGCGATGTGATCATTGGATATACAGTGTACGTGGATCTGGTAAGAGACCATTTTCCAGGCAAAGAATTTATGACCACACCTATGAAAAAAGAGGTGGAGCGCTGTGAAATGGCCTTTGAGGAGGCTGTAAAAGGAAAGACTGTTTCCATGATCTGCAGCGGCGATGCAGGGGTTTACGGCATGGCCGGCCTGATGTATGAGGTGGGGGTAAAATATCCTCAGGTAGAGCTGGAGATCATTCCAGGCGTAACTGCGGCCACAGGAGGCGCCGCAGTGCTGGGAGCGCCTTTGATTCATGATTTCTGCCTGATCAGTCTCAGTGATCTGCTGACCCCCTGGGAGAAGATCGAGACCAGACTGTTAGAAGCTTCTAAAGCAGATTTTGTCATTTGTCTTTATAATCCTTCCAGTAAGAAACGCCACGATTATCTGGAAAAAGCCTGCAATCTGATGATGGAATATAAGTCTCCGGATACAGTCTGCGGCATTGTGGGGAATATCGGAAGAGAGGGAGAAGCCATGAAGGTCCTTTCTCTGGAAGAGTTAAAGAATACAAAGGTGGATATGTTTACCACGGTTTTCGTGGGAAATTCTCAGACGAAAAATGTGGGAGGAAAAATGGTAACTCCCAGAGGGTATAAGAATGTGTAAAGTGATTGTTTTTGCCGGCACTACAGAGGGCAGAGAAATCGCAGAATTTCTGAATCGTCACAATTTGCCAGGCTATGTCTGTGTGGCTACGGAGTATGGGGAGAAACTTCTGCCGGAGAGCGGAGTGCTGGAGATATCCCACCAGCGCTTAGATGTGGAAGAGATGAAAGCCCTTTTCCAGCAGAAAAAACCGGATATGGTGTTGGACGCTACTCACCCCTATGCGGCCCAGGTCACAGAAAACATAAAAAAGGCCTGTGAGGAAACTGGCAGGGAATATATCCGTATTCTCCGGGAAAATCAGAAGACAGAAGAGGACAGCGACTGGATTTTTGCAGACAGCGTAGAGGAGGCTGTAGAGCTCCTTTCTCATAGGGAAGGGAACATTCTGGCTACCACAGGAAGTAAAGAGGCTACCAAGTATACCAGGCTTCCAGACTATCAGGAAAGGGTGTTTTTGAGAGTCCTGTCTCTGCCAAAGGTAGCCCTTCAGTGCGGAGAACTGGGGTTTCAGGGAAAAAACCTGATCTGTATGCAGGGACCTTTTTCCAGGGAACTGAACGCTGCCATGATCCGTCAGCTGGACTGTAAATATCTGGTAACAAAGATGTCAGGAGATGCAGGCGGATTTCAGGATAAGATCGACGCAGCCAGGGAATGCGGCTGTATCCCGGTAGTCATTGGAAGACCTCTTAAGGAAGAGGGGATTTCTGTAGGACAGTGCCGGCAGATTCTGTGCAGGAGATACGGTCTGAAAGCCCAGGGAGAGATTGCTCTGGTAGGAATCGGCATGGGCAGCAGGGAAGGACTTACCGTGGAAGCCCAAGAGGCAATCCGCGGAGCTCAGCTCCTTATCGGCGCCAGAAGGATGACCGACTCCTGCAAAAATCCCGGGCAGGACTGTTTTATCGAATATGACAGCCAAAAGATTGCCGCATACATAGAAGAACATCCGGAATATGACAGAATTGCGGTTTTACTTTCCGGAGACGTAGGCTTTTACAGTGGGGCCAGAAAGCTCCTTGAGGCTCTTAAGGGGAAAAATGTCCGGATCATCTGCGGCATTTCTTCCGTGGTATATTTTATGAGCCGTATCGGAAAGTCCTGGGATGATGCCCTGATTACCAGCGCCCACGGAAGAGCGGCGAATCTGGTCTCTCTGATCCGCCATAACCGAAAGGTTTTTGCAATCCTGGGAACCAGGGACGGCATTTCTGATCTGGCCAGAAAACTTCTTGAATATGATATGAAAAATGTAACCCTGTACACAGGAGAATGTCTTTCTTACCCTGAGGAAAAAATTCAAAAGGGCAAGCCAGAGGACTTTACGAACTATGAAGGAGATCCTTTAAGTGTGGTCTGTGCAGAAAATGAGGAATGTCAGGAGCTTTTGTCAGTTCACGGAATTTCGGATGGGGAATTCATCCGTAATAAGGTGCCGATGACAAAAGAAGAGGTCCGTACAGTCTCCCTTGCAAAGCTGAGACTTCGCCCAGATTCCGTCTGCTATGACGTAGGGGCAGGAACCGGTTCCGTATCTGTAGAGATGGCTCTGCGGACTCCATGCGGAAAAGTCTTTGCCATTGAGAAAAAAGAACCGGCAGTGGAGCTTTTAAAGAAAAACAAAAAGAAGTTTGCTGCAGATAATCTCAGGGTGATCCAGGGAACAGCGCCGGAGGCACTAGAGGACCTTCCGGCACCTGACCAGGCTTTTATCGGCGGCTCTTCTGGAAATTTGAAGGAAATCCTGGAACTGCTCCTGGAGAAAAATCCCCAGGTGAGGATCGTGATCAACTGCATTGCACTGGAAACTGTGGCGGAAAGTCTCCGCTGCATAAAAGAACTTCCGGTGACAGACACAGAAATTGTCCAGCTCAGTGTGAGCAAGTCCAGGGAAATCGGCTCTTATCACATGATGATGGGGGAAAATCCCATATATATTATATCCTGTACAGGACGAGGAAGGGGGAACTGACCATAAAGACACCACGTTTTTTGCTGACAGCAGGAGCCAGCGGCAGCGGTAAAACCCTTCTTACCTGCGGGATCCTTCAGGCTTTGAAAAACAGGGGCTTAAATCCGGCCTCCTTTAAGTGCGGACCGGATTATATTGACCCCATGTTTCACACAAAGGTTATCGGAACAAAGTCCAGAAACCTGGATACGTTTTTCACTGGAGAAGATACCCTGAGGTATCTTCTGGAAAAAAACAGCCGGGACTGTGACATTGCGGTGATGGAAGGGGTCATGGGATATTATGACGGCGTAGGCGGGACCACTTTCCGGGCCAGCGCCTATGATCTGGCAAGGATTACCAAGACTCCTGCAGTGCTCATCGTAAACAGCAAAGGCATGAGCCTTTCCATTCTGGCATATATCAAAGGATTCTGTGAGTATAAAAAAGACAGCGGGATCCAGGGGGTAATTTTAAATCAGATGTCTCCCATGCTGTATCCCAGGATGAAAAAGCAGATAGAAGAAGAGCTGGGGCTGAAGGTCTACGGATATGTCCCAAAGGTGGAGGAATGTACTATTGAAAGCCGGCATTTAGGCCTGGTGCTGCCAGGAGAGATACAGGATCTGAAGGAAAAGCTGAACCGGCTGGCAAAAGTTTTGGAGGAGTCTCTGGACCTGGAGGGACTTCTGAAGCTGGCGGATACAGCACCGGCCCTGGAAGCTGCAAAGCCAGCCCTTCCTGAAATCTGTGAGAAGCCGTCTGTTCGGATCGGCCTGGCAAGAGACGAGGCTTTTTGCTTTATTTATGAGGACAACTTAGAACTGCTGCGTGAGCTTGGAGCTGAACTGACAGAGTTTTCTCCTATACATGACCAGGAACTGCCAGAGAATCTGGACGGCCTTCTTCTGTATGGCGGGTATCCGGAGCTTTACGCAGGGGAACTTGAAAAAAATGTAAATATGCGCAGCCAGATAAAGGATGCGTTGGAAAATGGTCTTCCGGTCCTGGCGGAGTGCGGGGGTTTTATGTATCTCCACCAGACCTTTCAGGATATGGAGGGAAAAGACCGGAAAGGAGTAGGGATCATAGAGGGCAAAGCCTATAAGACACCCAGACTTTCCAGATTCGGCTATCTGACTCTGGAGAAAAAAGAGGGAAAGGTTTTCGGACAGGACACAGGCCCCTGCCCGGCTCATGAATTCCATTATTTTGACTCTACAAGCTGCGGGGAGGATTTCCACGGACAAAAACCGGAAAGCAGCAGGGGATGGGATTGTATCCATTGTACAGATTCCATGATCGCCGGATTTCCACATTTCTATTACTGGGGAAATCCCAGATTTGCGGCAGCTTATGTAGATAGATGCAGAAACTATGCACGAGAGAGAAGGAGGCAGTAATTATGAATTTACAGGAAGCAGTCAATGGAATCCAGCCTTTAGATGAAAAGGCTATGGAACAGGCAAGAGAGCATTGGGACAGTATCGCCCATCCTCTCCACAGTCTTGGAAAGCTGGAGGATATGGTGGTACAGATTGCAGGAATCACCGGAGATCCCAGAGTACATACAGAAAAAAGGGTTCTGGTTCCCATGTGTGCAGATAACGGAGTTGTAGAGGAAGGGGTCACCCAGACCGGCCAGGAAATCACAGCTCTGGTAGCAGAAAGCTTCCTTCAGACAAAGGCGGCCTCCAGTATTATGTGCAGAACCGTAAACTGCGATATTTTCCCAGTTGATGTGGGAGTGGCCACAGAGGTCAGCATTCTCAACAGGAAAATTGCCTACGGCACAAAAAATATGGCCAAGGAACCGGCTATGACCAGAGAACAGGCTATCCAGGCTGTGGAGACAGGTATTGAAGTGGCCTGTATGATGAAAGAAAAAGGCTACCAGATCATGGCTACCGGAGAG
This sequence comes from Blautia sp. An81, assembly GCF_002161285.1. Taxonomy (GTDB): domain Bacteria; phylum Bacillota; class Clostridia; order Lachnospirales; family Lachnospiraceae; genus Blautia; species Blautia ornithocaccae. The sequence goes on from NZ_NFHH01000026.1 coordinate 23,769, forward strand.
ATGGGAATTGGAAATACCACTACCAGCAGTGCCATTGCTTCTGTACTCCTGGACCTTCCGGTAGAGAAGATGACAGGCAGAGGAGCCGGGCTTTCCACAGAAGGGTTTAACCGGAAGATACAGGTGATCAAAGAGGCTATTGCCCTTCATAAACCAGATAAAGAAGACCCTATAGATGTTCTGGCAAAAGTGGGAGGCTTTGATATCGGTGGGATCGCAGGGCTGTTCCTGGGAGGAGCTGCCTGTCATATGCCTGTGGTCATTGACGGAGTAATCTCTGCCACAGGAGCAGTTCTGGCGGCTGCTTTATGCCCCCAGGCAAAAGATTACATGCTGGCTTCTCATGTATCCAAAGAGCCGGCAGGAGAACTGATCTTAAAAGCCCTGGGAAAAGAAGCGCCTCTTCACTGCGACATGTGCCTGGGAGAAGGAACTGGAGCCTTAAATCTCTTCCCTCTTCTGGATACCGGCCTGGCCGTTTATCACGGCATGAGCGATTTCGGAAACTTCGGCATGGAAGCATACCAGCACCTGGAATGAGAATGGGGATCATGATTGCGGGAGTGCCTGGCACGTAGCAATCCGGGGCTTTTATAAAAACACCCAAAGTACACAGGAGGTTTAGGATATGGTTACACTGATAACCGGAGGCAGCGGCAGCGGGAAGTCTGCCTATGCGGAAAGCGTCATTACCGGATTCGGGGAACATGAGCGGATCTATATCGCCACGATGTATCCCTTTGATGAAGAAAGCCATGAGCGTATCCGCCGTCATCGGAAAATGCGAGGGAAAAAAAACTTCCAGACGCTGGAATGTTATACAGGCTTAAAAAATCTCCAGGTTCCGCCAGGCTCCTGTGTACTGCTGGAATGTATGTCCAACCTGGTGGCAAATGAAATGTATCAGGAACAGGGAGCAGGAGAAAATACAGTGGAGGAAATCTTAAAAGGGGTCTCTTCTCTGGCAGAGCAGGCCGGAGAACTGGTGGTGGTGACCAATGAGATTTTTTCCGACGGAATCCAGTATTCACCAGAGACCAGACAGTATCAGGCCTATCTGGGGCAGATCAATCAGGAGATCGCCAGGATGGCGGTCAATGTAACAGAGGTGGTTTATGGAATCCCCCTGTGTCATAAAAACGAGAGAAAAGAAGGACAGAAAATATGAAAACATGGTGGAATAGTTTTAAAATCGCCTTTTCAATGTATTCCAAAGTTCCAATGCCGAAAAGCGACTGGACGAAAGAAAATATGCGGTACATCATGTGCTTTTTTCCCCTGATCGGAGTGATCATCGGAGGAGTCACCTGGATTTGGGGATACTGGGGGTCTCAGATTACACAGAGCCATACCTTTTATTCTATTGTGCTGGTGCTGATACCTGTGATCATCTCCGGAGGAATTCATCTGGATGGGCTTCTGGACACATCAGACGCCCTTCACTCCTATCAGCCAAGAGAGAGAAAGCTGGAGATCCTTAAAGATTCCCATGCAGGAGCCTTTGCCATTATCACCGCAGTAATCTATTTTCTTTTTTATCTGGGAGTCTACAGCGAGATGACTTTGAAGGCTCTGCCGGTGGTATGTATTGGATTTATTTTGTCCAGGGCAATGGGAGGATTCTCCATTGCTGCTTTTCCTATGGCAAAAAATACGGGACTGGCTGCTACCTTTTCCGATGGGGCTCAGAAAACCTGTGTGAAGATTTTTTCACTGGTTTACGTAGTAATCTGTGCAGTTCTTATGCTGGCTTATGAGCCGGTGATCGGAGGCTGCGTTCTTCTAGGAGCGGCTCTGGAATATCTGTATTATTATAAAATGTCTCAGAAAGAATTTGGCGGCATTACCGGAGATCTGGCAGGATTTCATATGCAGGTCTGTGAGCTGGTGATCGCTTTTGGCGCAGTGATAGGAGAGAAATTATGCGGTTGGTTATAGGCGGAGCCTTTCAAGGGAAAAAAGACTATGTAAAACAGACCTTCCACCTGGAAGACGCGGAGATGAAGGACGGGGCCACGGCTTCCTATGAGGACATTTTTCACTGTCCCTGTCTCTATCATTTCCATGAATGGATCCGGAAAGGATTAGAGGAAAACTGGAATCTAGACAATCTGGAAGGAGAACTTCTGGAAAAAAATCCGGAGATCATCCTGGTATCCAATGAACTGGGATATGGGGTAGTTCCTATAGAAGCCTTTGACAGGAATTACCGGGAGACAACAGGGAGAGTATGTACCAGGATCGCACAGAAAAGCAGCCAGGTGATCCGGATAGTCTGCGGAATTGGGACGGTGATCAAAGATGCTTAAGATTTATCTTATCCGTCATGGAAAGACCCAGGGCAATCTTTCCGGAAAATATATCGGTTCCAGAACAGATGAACCTCTCTGCGAAGAAGGAATCCGGGAACTGAAAGGGAAAACCTATCCCCAGGCTCAGATTCTTTTCGTAAGCCCTATGAAACGCTGTATCCAGACTGCAGAGCTTCTGTATCCCGGCCTGGAACAGAGAAAAATTCCTCTTTTGCAGGAATGTGACTTCGGTGATTTTGAGAACAAAAACTATAAAGAGCTGTCGGGAAATCCGGACTATCAGGCCTGGATCGACAGCGGCGGCACCCTTCCCTTTCCGGGAGGAGAGGATTCTGAGGAATTTCGTTCCAGGTGCCGCAGAGGCTTTCTCCAGTGTGTGGAGACGGCCTTTTCCCTGGGAAGCCCTGAAACGGCTATTGTGGCTCATGGGGGTACGATCATGAGTATTTTAAGCGCTTATGGCCGGCCTTCCCGGGATTATTTTGACTGGCAGATAAAAAACGGAGAATATTATGCGCTGACCTTGGAGGAGGAATCCTGGAAAAAGGACAGAAGTGTAGTCTTCGCTGAGAAAGGATTATGGACAGATGTTTAAATGGACACCACTGGCCCTGGTTCTGGGCTTTATCATAGATTTGTTTCTGGGAGATCCCCGTTGGCTGTACCACCCGGTACGGGTTATCGGTCTGGAGATTAGTTTTCTGGAAAAGAAGCTGAGAGGAATTTTTCCAAAAACACCAAAGGGAGAACGGCAGGCAGGGCTTCTCATGGTAATCCTTCTGTGTATCCTGGGCTTTGCAATCCCGGCGGGAATCCTTTTCCTGGCCTATAAGATCCATACAGTGCTGGGAATCCTTCTGGAAACCTTTATGTGCTACCAGATGCTGGCGGCCAGATCTCTGAAGGAGGAAAGCATGAAGGTATACCGGGAACTGAAAAAAGGAGATCTGGAAGGTTCCAGATATGCAGTTTCCATGATCGTGGGCAGGGACACCCAGAACCTTACCTTTGAAGGCGTGACCAAGGCAGCGGTGGAAACCGTAGCAGAGAATACCTCAGACGGAGAAATTGCTCCCCTGTTTTATATGGCTTTGGGAGGGCCGCCTCTTCTCTATCTGTATAAAACTGTGAATACCATGGATTCCATGGTGGGATATAAAAATGACAAGTATCTGAACTTTGGCAGATACGGAGCCAAACTGGATGATATAGTAAATTACATTCCCGCCAGGCTCTCAGCTCTGCTGCTGATCGGGGCAGCCTTTCTGGCAGGAATGGACGGGAAAAATGCCTGGAAGATTTTTAAAAGAGACAGGTATAACCATGCAAGCCCTAATTCCGCCCAGACAGAGGCGGCTATGGCAGGAGCTCTGAATATACAGCTTGCAGGAAATGCATATTATTTCGGAAAGCTGTATGAGAAGCCTACTCTGGGAGATCCCAAAAGGCCTGTGGAGTTTGAAGACATTCCCCGGGCAAACCGGCTTTTATATATAAGCGCTTTATTAGGTACGGTGATCTTTGCAGGAATCCGGCTGGCAATAATGGGAATCTTTTCCCTGGTTTAGAGGTGAGACAATGACAGAGATACACAAACACGGAGGAGACATTTACCGGCATAAAAATGTTCTGGATTTTTCTTCTAACTGTAATCCTTACGGAACTCCCGATGGGGTAAAAAAAGCAGGTGCGGCGGCTATGGCCCAGGTCTGCCACTATCCGGATGTGGAGTGTGAAGAACTGCGCCGGGCCCTGGAAAAGGCAGAAGGAGTTCCTATGGAATCCATTATCTGCGGAAACGGAGCTGCGGATCTGATCTTTGGTCTGGTATTGGCAGTAAAACCCAGGAAAGCGCTCCTTCCTGCGCCCACTTTTGCAGAATATGAACAGGCTTTGAATGCCTGGGGATGCCAGACGGAATACTGTTTTCTTTCAGAAGAGAAGGGGTTTTGCCCTGGAGAGGAGTTTTTAGATGCCATCCGGCAGGATATGGATATGGTGTTTTTCTGCAATCCAAACAACCCTACCGGAGTGGCGGCAGAACCGGAGTATCTGAAAAGACTGGCAGAGCGATGCCGGCAGATGGGTGCCTTCCTGGTGCTGGACGAATGCTTTGAAGACTTTCTGGAGGAGCCGGAGAAATACTCCATGAAAGGATATCTGAAAGCATATCCCCGGATGTTTCTGCTGAAGGCATTTACAAAGAAATACGCCATGGCGGGAATCCGGCTGGGCTATGGCTTCTGCGGAAGCTCTGAGACTTTGGAACAGATGAAAGCTGTCATGCAGCCCTGGAATGTTTCTGTAGTTGCCCAGGAAGCAGGGATCGCCGCTCTGAAAGAAGAGACATATGTGAAAGAGTCTATGGCAAAAATCCGAAAGGAGAGGGAAAAACTTCTGGAGGGTATGGGGAAACAGGGATTTTTCACATTTGCCTCAGAGGCGAATTATATCTTTTTTAAAGGCCCTTGGAATCTTCAGGAAAAGTGCCTGGACAAAGGAATCTATATCCGGGACTGCAGCAATTACCGGGGACTGAAAAAAGGCTATTACCGGGTGGCTGTCCGGACAAAAGAGGAGAACCAGAAGCTTTTGGAAGTTCTGGACCAAATTATAAAATAGACAAAAAGAGGGAAGGATTATGGCAAAAGCAATTATGATACAGGGGACTATGTCCAATGCAGGAAAAAGCCTGCTGGCGGCAGGTCTTTGCAGGATTTTTAAACAGGACGGATATAAGGTAGCCCCTTTTAAATCTCAGAATATGGCTCTGAATTCTTTTATTACCCAGGAGGGACTGGAAATGGGAAGAGCCCAGGTCATGCAGGCAGAGGCTGCAGGGATCAGTCCCTCCGTGCTGATGAATCCCATACTGCTGAAACCTACCAATGATGTGGGGAGCCAGGTGATCGTAAACGGAGAGGTCCTGGGGACTATGAGCGCCAGGGACTATTTTAAGTATAAAAAGCAGCTTGTGCCAAAAGTTATGGAAGCTTATGAAAAACTGGCTGAAGAATATGATATCATTGTCATAGAAGGAGCGGGAAGTCCTGCAGAGATCAATCTGAAGGAAGAGGATATCGTCAATATGGGTATGGCCAAAATGGCAAAGGCGCCGGTGCTCCTGGTGGGAGATATTGACCGTGGAGGGGTTTTCGCCCAGCTGATGGGAACCATTATGCTTCTGGAACCGGAAGAGCAGAAGATGGTAAAGGGCATGATCATTAACAAATTCCGTGGCGATAAGACCATACTGGATCCCGGCGTAGAAATGCTGGAAGAGAGGACCAATATTCCAGTTGTGGGAGTGGCCCCCTATATGGAGCTGGAAGTAGAAGATGAGGACAGTCTGACAGAACGGTTCTCCGGAAACCAGGAAGTAGGCCTTATCGATATCGCCGTGATCCGGGTGCCAAGAATCTCCAATTTTACAGATTTCAATGCTCTGGAGGTGATTCCGGGAGTTTCTCTCCGGTATGTGCGCCATGTCCAGGAGCTGAAAAATCCAGATATGATCATTCTTCCTGGAACCAAGAATACCATGGAAGACCTGCTGTGGATGCGGCAGAACGGCCTGGAGGCAGCTGTGCTGAAGAAAGCTGCTGAGGGAAAGATCATTTTCGGCGTATGCGGAGGTTACCAGATGCTGGGAGAGACTTTGTCAGACCCGGAGCACGTAGAGGCCGGAGGAGAGATCAAAGGCATGGGACTTCTGCCTATGGATACCGTGTTCAGAGAAGGGAAGACCAGAACCCGTGTGGAAGGAACTTTTGGCCAGGTACAGGGACCTCTCCATACATTGACAGGAGTGAATCTGGAAGGCTATGAAATCCATATGGGAGAGACAAAGCTCCATGAGAACGTTGAGAGTTTTACCAGGATCACTGATACGGTAAAGAATGAAACTAAAGCAGACGGAGCCTTTTATAACAATGTATATGGCTCCTATGTACATGGTATCTTTGACAAGGAAGAAGTGGCCAAGAAAGTAGTAGAAGCCATAGGAGAAATTAAGGGACTGGATGTTTCTTCTATGACAGGAGTGGACTTCGCAAGTTTTAAAGAAACGCAGTATGACCTGCTGGCTCAGGGCCTCAGGGAACACTTAGATATGAAAAAGATCTATCAGATCCTGGAAGAAGGAATCTGACAGGAGCAGAAAAAACAGGAGATGGCAGTATGAAAGTAGAACTGGAAAATGTAAAACCAAAAGAAATAGAGACCAGAAGCTTTGAGATCATTACCCAGGAGCTGGGGGATAAGAAGCTGATTCCGGGAACCGAGCTGATCGTAAAGCGCTGTATCCATACCAGCGCAGATTTCGATTATGCAGATAATCTCTGCTTCTCAGAAGGGGCAGTGGAAAAAGCCATAGAAGCCATTAAAAAAGGGGCCTGTATCGTGACAGATACGCAGATGGCAAAAGCCGGGATCAATAAAAAGGCACTGCAGAAATATGGAGGAGAGGTTTACTGTTTTATGTCCGATGAAGATGTGGCCGCTGCTGCAAAAGAACAGGGATGTACCAGAGCAACTGCCTGCATCGACAAAGCTGCGGCCCTTGGAAAGCCGGTAATCTTTGCTATCGGAAATGCCCCTACAGCTCTGGTGCGTCTTTATGAGCTTATACAGGAGAAAAAAATTTCTCCATATTTGATCATAGGGGTTCCAGTAGGCTTTGTAAATGTGGTACAATCAAAAGAAATGATTATGGATACAGAGGTTCCCTATATTGTAGCCAGTGGAAGAAAGGGCGGAAGCAATATTGCCGCCTGTATCTGTAACGCATTGCTTTACATGATTGATAATGAGCGAGATTACTGGAAGTAAAATTGCCGGGAAGGAATTTGTATGAAGTGCGAAAGATGCGGAAAGGAACTTTCTGATATTGACTTATACTGCAGCAGATGCGGTAAGGCCGTTTTTCCAGAGTACATGGACGAGGAAGATATATGGGCCTATTATAAGTCAGATGAAGAGCTGGAACAAATCTTAAAGGCAGAGAAAGAACAGAATGGGGCTTCTCAGAAGAATGTTTCGGATGGAGAAACTTCGGAACCAGAAGAAAAAGAGAGAATTTCGGAACAGGAAGATTCTGAAGATGGGGTTTCTGAGATAAAGAGTGCTAAAGCAGAGGAATCTGAGTCCAAGGCTTTTGAACCAGAGGAGGCTGCGGCGAAGGATTCTGAGACAGAAAATATAGAGCAGGAAAATTCTGAAAGGGAAAATTCTGCCCTGAGTCCAGAGAATGGACTTTTAGAAGAAGATTTTCAGGCAGAAAACTCCGAAAGGGAGATTTCAGAAGAGGAGGCTTCCCAAGAGGAAGTTTCTGGGGAAGATTTTCCCTCAGAAGAACTTACGGAAGAAGCAGGCCTGGAAGAACAAAGCTTTGTTCAGGAAATAGAGAGTCCAGAAGATAAACTGTCTTCCTCAGATGAAGGAGATCTGCCAGAGGAAACTCTGGAATCTCAAGAGACAACGGAGTTGGAATCAGAGTCTGACTTTGACGAGGAAGAGGACGAAGATGAGGATGAAGAAGAGGCAGAAGAGAAAGAACCGCTGACGCCGGAGAAGAAGAGAGCCAGGCGATATACGGCTCTTCTGGCAGGTTTTTTTCTCCTTCTGTGTCTGGCAGCAGGTATCATTCTGGGAATCCGCAGAATGAATCATCTGGAGACATTGGAAAGAGAGTATACTCAGAAACTGGAAGATAGAACCGAAACAGAGCCTACGGCTGCTGATACTGGAAATATCCGTCTCCTTTCAGAAGAAGCAGATCTTTCCCAGTATACAAAGCTGCAGCCCGCATCTGCTCAGGCAGATTCCCAGAAACAGTCAGAGGAAGAAGACTATAGCGGAAGCCGTCTTATAGACGGAGATCCGGCAACTTCCTGGCAGGAAGGAGAAGAAGGCACCGGAGAGGGAAAAGGAGTTACCCTGACCCTGGACGGCAGTCATCAGATCCGTTATCTTGCTCTCTATCTTGGCAACTGGAAAAGTGACGAGCTGTGGAACTATAATGCCCGTCCCCAGTCCCTGGCCGTTCAGGTGGGAGAGGGAGAAGAGGAAGTCCTGGAATTTCCAGATGAGAAAAAAGTCTTTTACCTGGCACTTCAGGAACCGGTGGAGACTTCTGAGATAAAGATACGGATACAGTCTTCTTATGAAGGTGAGAGATGGGAGGACAACTGTATCTCAGAGATAGAAGTTTATGAATGATGCCCATTTTAAGGAATTGCTGTATAAAGAGCTGTCGCATGAAACCTATGGAGAATATTTATACCTGTGTTTTTATGCGGCAGCTCTTGGTATTTTTCTGTGAACGGTTATCATGGAAAATACTTGTATTATAACCGTAGCTTTTAGGTCTCTAGTACGGTTGTGATATAAGAAATTGGTTTTAAGCCGTAGTTTTATGGTCTACAGTACGGTTATATAAGAAAAACCAGGTGTGCAACCGTAATAAACTGGCTAAAGGAACGGTTGTATAAGAGAATCCAGATTATGAAACCGTAATTGTATACGAAAAAGGACGGTTACATCATCGGAAATGTATTTTGGACCGTTTTTCCGTTGAAAAATATAGTTTAGCCGAGAGGAGAAGGAAATGACAAATCAGGAAATAATGAAGACTGCCATGGAGCAGTCTGGAGCAGATTTAAACTGTAAGGCAGAAGATTTTTTAAAAAAGGAACCGGTTGTGGTCAGCGGGGGTCTAGGACCAGGAGCCAAGAAATATTATCAGGAGCCGGTTTCTGCCAATTTGGTATCATATGGAAATAATATTGTTGCTTCTGTGAAAGAAGAGTATCGGGAGCTTATATGGGAGTATATCCATAGATTTACATTTTACCATTGTTTTGAGACCCCCAATATGCACTGGCTGGAGGACAGACTTAGAAAAGAAGGGCAGAGGGTCTGCTTTATGGCGGAATATTATCTGCCGGATGTGGAAAAGGTGAAGCCCCTTCCCTGCAGCTGCTCCCTGAAAATTTTACACAGAGAGGACTTTGAGGAGCTTTACAGACCAGAATGGAGCAATGCTCTGTGCAGGGAAAGGAAACACCTGGATGTCCTTGGAGTAGGGGCATATGACGGCAAAAAGCTGGTTGGACTGGCAGGGTGCTCTGCTGACTGCGACAAAATGTGGCAGATTGGTGTAGACGTACTGCAAGAGTACCGCAGGGCAGGAATCGCCTCTGCACTGACCAGCAGACTGGCTGTTGAGATACTGGAGCGGGGCAAGGTGCCTTTTTACTGCTCTGCCTGGTCTAATATCCGCTCTGTGAGAAACGGGATAAAAAGCGGATTTATTCCTGCCTGGGTGGAGATGACAGTGAAACCGGCCAAGATCGTTCAGGATATGAACGAAATTACTCTGCTGTCTTAATGCGTTCCACAACAGACTGGCTGAAAACAGTTTGTCACATCCTTTATACCAGGATATTTAAAACTTAAATAAATTCAGCCCGATTTCTTCATTGTAAGCCCTGTCCACAGTTCCCTCAATGAGAGTTATGACCATTTCACAGGTGGCGCTGACCATAGCCTGGTTCAGATGACCACCGAAGACTTCTCCCTTATCATTTCCTGCGCTCATATGTAAATGGCAGTAAAATTCACCGTCCATAGTGTTGATAGTTCCGGTAAGAGATACGATTTCGAAACTGCCGCTGAAATGATTGGAATAATATTTTTTCTCGTCAGTTTTAAAAACTCCTACAGTAAAATCATTGATGGCGCCCAAAGCCTGGATGCTTGCCAGCTTTATATTTTCTTTCAGAGCGATTTCTTTTACCTGTTCCAGGATTTCTTCTCCTTTATCGATTCTTGCGATCAAAGTGTTTCCAAATTTTCTGTATTCCATAATATAAGTACCTCCCAGATTTATATAGTTAATCATACAGTCTGAGGAAAACGATTGTCAAGAACTGGATTTCATAGGAAAGAAAGTCCGTATATTTTATGACTTTTATGACAGATTGTGATATGATTTATGAAAATACACTGAGGGTACAGTATGTAGAGGGAAATATTATGAACAGATGTAAATGGTGTCTTTGTAATGAGAAAATGATGCGTTACCATGATGAAGAATGGGGCGTCCCTCTGTGGGACGATCAAAAACAGTTCGAATTTCTGATGATGGAAGTCATGCAGTGCGGTCTGAACTGGAATATGATGATTCAGAAGCGGGAGATTTTCCGACAGTGTTTTGAGGAGTTTGACTTTGACAAGGTGGCGGAGTATGGAGAGGAGGATATTGAAAGGATTCTGAATACCGAAGGCATGATCCACTCAAGAAGAAAAATTGAAGCAGTGATACACAATGCCAGGTGTTTCCAGGAAATCCGTAAAGAATGGGGTTCTTTCAGCAAATATATCTGGAGTTTTACCAAAGGAAAAACTTATCTCTATACCGGACATCAGAAAGGAGAGATTCCAGCAAGAAACGGCCTGTCTGACAGAGTCAGCAGTGATCTGAAAAAGCGGGGCATGAAATATATGGGGTCTGTTACGGTATATTCTCATTTACAGGCCTGCGGGATTATTAATGATCACCTGGATACCTGCTTTCGGTTTCCAGAGCTGATGGAACTGTCAGACGCAGTCAAAAAAAGAAGAGAGAAAGAGCAGTAAAGGAAATCTAGGCTCTTACTCAGAGAGTAGAAACGAAAAAGCAGGAAGAGGTGGCAGAGATGGAAATACGAGACATGGAAAGTAAAGACTACCCGGAAATTGACAGGCTTATGAAGGAACTTCATGAGCTTCATGTAAAAGGCAGGCCGGACCTGTATACAGAGCTGGAACACCCCTATTCCAGAGAAGAATTTGAAAAGATTGTAAGCAATCCGGGAATTATTGCCATACTTGCTGAAGAAAAAAGTGTGGTAATCGGTCTTTGTATAGGAACTCTACGGAAGAAAAGCGGTATGGTGGAGATGAAGACCATGTATATAGAGGACCTGATTGTAGACAGAAATTTTCGGGGAAAAGGGATTGCCTCACAGCTTTATGAAGAAATGGAAGAGAGAGGCAGAAATACCGGGGCAAAACGGCTGGACCTTATGGTATGGGAATTTAACAGCGACGCCAAAAGATTCTATGAGAAACAGGGAATGAGGCCTCAGAGATACATTTATGAAAAGGAATTGTAGCAGCGTATAAAAAAAGAACTTCAGAAAGACAAAAGACATGTCAGGTACTTTCTCCTGGGAATCGGGATTGGTATTCTGGTTCTGTTTATTGGTGCGATAACAGGAAGAGAAGGGGCAGAAGTCGGAGGGCTTTTTCTTACCGGGATTACGATCCTTGTTTTTCCTCTTACAACTCCGGAAACTGTAAAATGGCTGGGATATAAACGGGCAAAAGTTGTTGGGAGGATATTGGGAATTCTTGTGGCAGCAGCAGGAGGATTATTTCTGATATGATGGACTATTTTCAGAAAAACTCTTGACTTAGAGTTGACTTCAAGAGCTATGATACAAATAAATGATCATTCAGATTATACCGAAAGCTTTCCGGTATATTATGCTGAACCATCAAATACAAGAAAGAGAGGGAAAAATATGAAGGCAAAGGTTTACTTTACTAGAGAAATTACCCCTGAAAAGGTTGTAGAGATGTATCAGGCCCTTGGAGTGGAGCTGCCAGGAAAAGTGGCTGTGAAGGTCCATTCTGGAGAAAAGGGAAATCAAAATTTCCTCCGTCCGGAGTTTTGGCGGCCTATGGTTGAGAAAGTTCAGGGAACGATTGTGGAGTGCAACACTGCTTATGGTGACGCCAGCGGAGGTGTACGGGACCATACAGAGTCTCATCTGAAACTTTTGTAAGAGCACGGCTGGAATAAATACTTTGATGTAGATCTTATGGATGCCCAGGGACCGGATGTGATCTGGCCCATTCCAAATGGCAAAGTTCTCAAAGAAAACCACCTGGGTAAAAATATTATGAATTATGATTCTATGCTGGTCCTGGCCCATTTTAAAGGACACCCTATGGGCGGCTACGGCGGAGCTCTTAAACAGCTTTCTATTGGCTGCGCTTCAAGAGCCGGAAAGGCTCTGATCCATTCTGCCGGCAAGACCAATGACCGTTATGAGACATGGAAACAGCATGCCAGCAGCGTTGAATTTCCAGAGGCCATGGCTGACGCAGCGGCCAGTGTAGTGGAGCATTTTAAAGGCAGGACTGCTTTTATCAATGTAATGAAAAACCTTTCTGTGGACTGTGACTGCTGTGCAGTAGAGGAGGATCCCTGTATGAAAGATATCGGTATTCTGGCCTCCACAGATCCGGTTGCCATTGACCAGGCTTGTATGGATCTGGTAATTCATTCCGATGATCCCGGCAGGGACCACTTTATGGAACGTGTGAACAGCCGCAACGGAATCCATACCATTGAAGCTGCTGAGGATCTGGGAATCGGAACCAGGGAATATGAACTTATAGAACTTTAAAAACAGGATTCACCTGTCATTTTTATAAGAAGCCGTCCCTGATGCTTGATGGTCGTAAAACAGTGATATGTGAATTTTTTGGAACAGGCATGATCTCGGTCATGCCTGTTTCGCTTCTTTTTAAATTTTTATCTCGTTTTTTCATAGTAAATCTGGTATACTCTTGCCTGTGCGATATCAGTTTGAAAAACAGGAGGAATTTATGAAAATCATAGAAGTAAAAAACAGGACATCAGAGTTGATAAGCTGTCTTCTGGATGTATGGGAAGGATCTGTGAGAGCCACCCATCTGTTTCTGTCAGACAGAGAAATCAGGAATATCAAAGAATACGTTCCCCAGGCATTAAAGGGTGTTGGACATCTGGTGATCGCAGAGGATGAAGCAGGATGTCCGAAAGCTTTTATGGGAATTGAGGACGGTTCCCTGGAAATGCTGTTTGTTGCACCAGAGGAGAGGGGAAAAGGACTGGGAAAACGTCTGCTCCGATATGGGATTGAAAACTATGCCGTTGAACGGCTGGCTGTTAATGAACAGAACCCCCAGGCAAAAGGATTCTATGAACATATGGGTTTTCGTGTTTATAAAAGGACAGAACTGGATGAACAGGGAAATCCTTATCCGCTTTTATATATGAGCCGTACTGAGAAATCCTTGGAGACTATGAAAACCATACGTTTGCTTTATCCGGATCATGTCAGCGGGGGATTAGAGGCCTATTATTTTGGCGCACATCTTCTTACCCACATATTGCCTCAAAATGAACGGCAGCCTCTTGTGAAGGTCGACATTGCCCCGCCGGATCATAAAGAAAAAGAGGTTGAAGAAGGGATTTACGCCAGAGAAAAAGTACTTGCCGGGATTGAAGACGCTGCAAAGAAAATCGAGGGGGAGAAACCGGACAGGATCATTACCATAGGGGGAAATTGTATGGTTTCCCTTGCTCCATTTGATTATCTTCACGGAAAATATAAAGATACCGGTATCATATGGATCGACGCCCATCCGGATGTTTCCTCAGCAGAGGACGGATATCCCAACGCCCATGCAATGGTGCTGCGGACACTTCTGGGATATGGACCGGAAGTTCTTTCGGAAAGAATGCGGCATGGAAGTTTTGAACCGTCTCAGGTTCTATATATTGGGCTGCAGCCCCTCCATGATTATCAGGAGCGGTTTCTGAATGATATTGGAGTGGATTATAAGGTGCAGGAAGAGACTTTTGTGCCGGATCATGAAATTTTGGAGTTTGTAAAAAAGTTTGAACACATTCTGGTGCATTTGGATGTTGATGTGCTGGATGAGCATTTCTTCCACTCCACCTACTTTGCTGATCCGGAATTAACGGGAGACGGCTCCGGCGGCGGAAAGATGACTATAGAAAAGCTGACAGAGGTGTTAGGTCTCATTACAAAAAATGCAGATGTTGCCGGTTTCACCATTGCGGAATATCTTCCCTTTGATGAGTATAAGCTGCATAAGATGTTTTCGGGAATATCTCTGTTCATAGAATAACAGCTACATAAAAGGAGAATCATAAGATGACACACTTATTACTTGCGATCATATATCTTGCTTTTATCAGTCTCGGCCTTCCGGACGGTCTCCTTGGCTCCGCATGGCCTACAATGTATACGGAATTTCATGTTCCTGTTTCCTATGCCGGGATCATTTCCATAATCATTTCCCTGGGGACTATCGTATCCAGTCTCCAGAGTGACCGTCTGACAAAGAAGCTGGGAACGGGGAAAGTGACGGCGATTAGCGTAGCTATGACAGCCGCTGCTCTTCTAGGCTTTTCTTTCTCCAGTTCCTTCTGGATGCTCTGCCTGTGGTCGATTCCCTATGGGCTTGGGGCAGGGAGTGTAGACGCTGCTCTGAATAACTATGTTGCTCTCCACTATGAGAGCCACCACATGAGCTGGCTTCACTGTATGTGGGGTGTGGGCGCTACGGTGGGACCATATATCATGGGATTTGCCCTGTCCGGAGGCAGGACATGGAATTTCGGCTACCTTTGCGTGGGGATCCTCCAGATTCTTCTGACCGCCGTTCTTATTTTCAGCCTGCCTTTATGGAAAAAACGGGGCAGCAGAAGTTTTTCCGAAAAAGAAGAGGGAACAATAGACAGAGAAAAAGAGGCAGAGATACAGGAATCCGCCCTTTCTCTGGCGCAGATCATAAAGATTCCAGGAGCAAAGGAAGTTATGCTCTGTTTCTTCTGTTACTGCGCCATTGAACAGACAGCAGGGCTGTGGGCCAGCAGCTATCTCCATTTATTTAAAGGGATACCTGCGGAAACAGCTGCACGTTTTGCCGGAATGTTTTTTATCGGCATTACTGCAGGCCGTGCAGTCAGCGGCTTTATTACTATGAAGCTCAATGATGTGCAGATGATCCGTCTGGGACAGGTAATTATTTTCGCAGGTATTCTTGTTATGCTTCTTCCCGGGCCGAATGTGACAGCTCTTGCCGGGCTGATCCTTATCGGACTGGGCTGTGCCCCGGTATATCCCTGTATTATCCACTCTACGCCGGAGCATTTCGGGGCGGATCGGTCACAGGCCATCATTGGCGTACAGATGGCTAGCGCCTATGTGGGCACCTGCCTTATGCCGCCTCTGTTCGGGCTGATCGCCAATCATATCAGTATTACGCTCTTTCCAGTGTATATGATGGCGCTGCTTGTGCTTATGGCTGTCATGCATGAGCTGCTTACAAAAAAGACAGCTCATTAGAGGATACGTTTTTTCATATTTTCACAGACACAGAAAGAGCAGACAGTATCCTTCTCCATATTTTTTACAGGACAGTAATAACTGGTTTTGCCGTTTGTTACTGTCTTTTTATAATGGACAAGTTTCTGAGGGTGCATAGGCTCCTCTCGAATGAAGGAAAGATACAGGCAGGAGAGAAGGATCCATTTCCAGGTGGAAGGATCGTCCGGCAGATATCTGGACAGATAGCTGTCAAGGATCCCTTTCAGGGCCTGTATTTCAGAGAGGGGCAGGCTGGTATCTCCGGCTTCTGTGTGCTCCATTATTTCCAGGATAGTGCGGCGGTTATAGGGACTGATATGGGAGAGTCTGTCTTCCAGGAGAAGGGTGTATTCTGATGGAGATATGGCTTTTTTCAACTGGGTCAATAGAGAATTTTTAGTCATAATCTTTTTCCTTTCTCCTTAAAGATTAAAGAATTTTTCCTGTGTGATGGTTGTGTTTGGCGGTACTACAAAGAACTGGCTGTCCCATTGGCCGGATACCAGTTTTTCCAGGAGCAGATTGCTGCCGGGGACGAAATCCAGCTCTGCGTGGATCCGCACGGCATCTTCCTGGGCTTGTTCCACATAGTCCAGGTCGTAGCAGTCATAGAGACCGTTGTCAATAATATCCAGGTGATAGTAGTGTTCAAAATACATATCAAAAACAATATCTGCCATTTCTCTGTCATAGGTTTCCAGCAGATTTTCATAGATAGCCCGTATGGAGAAACCATTGTCCCCTTCGCCGAACAGATACATATGTCCGGGTTCCTTAAGATCCGGTGAGTAGCGTTCTCGGGTAACCAAAGCCAGAGCCACGCAGTCGGCGGCTCTGGGAATGACCAGAGTCCGGGCACAGGATACATTCTGCCAGGAACCGCCGCAGAATCCCATGGCGGCCAGAACCGTGTCCACATCAGAAGGAAGACCGGCCAGGGTCTTCAGGATATGCTCCCGCATCCGGGAAGGCTCTGCATGATATTTCCGGTCAAGTTCCACAACAGGATAGCTGGTGCCGCAGCTTTCCTGGGCTTTCTGTACATATTCCAATAACGTGGTGCAGGAGAGAATAACGGTACTCATAGGCACTCCTTTCCGATCTTATGAAATACGCAGTATTCCCGGTATATTTCGATCATAGTTTTTTTCGCTTCTGTCAAGTAAGAAGTGTTTCCGCTGATCCTTCCAAGGAGGATGGCTCCCTGATACAGGGATAGAAACCGGCTGGAAAGCGTTTCTGCATGAGACGGTTCCAGGCCGGAGAAAAGCAGCACCCTGCAGAAAAGATCCCGGAATTTTTCTATCCCTTCCCCATATTTCTTTGCGATTTCCGGCTTGTAAAAGGCAGTCTCCATTCCCATGACGGCAAAAGGACAGCCCAGGAAATCGGTATCTTCTGAGGAACTAAGTAAAAATCCGAAGGTGCCGTCAACAAAAGTCTCCCAGGTCTTCCCTACGGAAATATTTTCTAACTGATCCAGCAAAATCCGCTGATAATAGGAGATCACTTCTACAGCCAGATCATCTTTGCTCTTAAAATAAAAATAAAAAGAGCCTTTTGGAAGCCCTGCCTGGGCAAGGATCTCGCTGATCCCTGTAGCGGCGTATCCGTTCTTCCAGAACAGCCTGGCGGCGCAGGCGATGAGTCTCTGCCTGGATTCTTCACCTTTTTTCATGGGATACTTCCTCCTTCAGCCGTTCAAAGAGATGGGAGAGGGCGAACATAAGGGTCTCATAGTGCATATAGTCCGGCGTGTTTTTGTCCGCCAGGATCTGCAGATAAAAAAATCCGCTGTATTCTGGAAAAATCCGCTGCCAAGATTTAAAGTCCCGGTTTTGACCGTGGTAAAGGTGTTGATGTTTACAAATTCATGGGACAGATGACAGGTATCCTTTGCATTGCAGAGGACGTCATAAATGGTCATGGCTTCGTTATATCCGGCTTCCTGTACGCTGCAAAATGAATCCTCCGACCACTGAACCTCTCCTGTAGAGCGATTGATCCGGTATTTGCGGCCGAAAAACCACACATACAGGTAATCCTTGTCAGCCTCCAGAGAAAACTTTTCAATCATTTTTTCCTGGGGATACTGGAGAAATACTTTTGACATAGACCTTTTCATTTTTTCATAATTTGATGTTACCGTTTCCATAAAATCCTCCCTGGTAAAGTTGTTACTCTAACAATAGACCAATCGGTCTAAAAAATCAAGTAAAAAAAGCCCGGAGATTTTTCACAGGATTGTGAGATCTCCAGGCTCTTGCCTTTTATCGTTCTTTAAAGATTTCGGAGGCCTGCTACATTTCTGCTGCAACTCTTAAATGTTCTACCAGAAGACTGCGGACTCCAGTATATTCACCAAGTCCCTTTATCACTGGCTCCACTTCAAAACCAGCGGCTTTAAACTGGCTGTACCAGGAATCCGGATCGTCTCCGGCCATATCGTTCTTGGCATGGTCTCCGGCTACGATCATAAAGGGAGCCAGAACCACCTTGGAAGGATTATATTCTTTTACCATTCGCATCAGGCTTTCCATGGAAGGATAAGCCTCTACCGTGCCAAGGAAAATATTTTTGTAGCCTTTGTCTTTAAAGGTGTAATCCAGGGCAGCGTAAATAGAGTTGGCATAATGGGTGGTACCGTGGCCCATAAGTACCAGCACCTGATCCTGGGCAAGGTCAGAAAATTCATCGGCAATTGCCTGGATCACTGCAAGATTGTCTTCTGCGCTGGTGAGGAGAGGATCCCCGAAGGTGATGGAGTGAAAATCATCACGGTAAGCCAGGGCGTCTTCTTTCATCAGATCATTTTCAATACCATTTATAACATGGGTAGGCTGTATCAGAACGTCGGTAATCCCGTCTTTTTTCATCTGTTCCATAGCTTCCAGGACGGTAAATACATGAACATTATCCCGGTTTTTCAGCTTTTTGATGATCATTTTGCTGGTCCATGCCCGGTAGAGCATGTAGTCGGGAAAGGCTTCCTGCATATCTCTCTCAATGGCGTCAATGGTCACTTTTCTGGTATCGTTGTGGCTGGTGCCGAAGCTTACTGCCAGAATGGCTTTCTTTGTTTCTGCTGTCACTGGTTTCTTTCCTCCGTAATGTGGGTTTAATTTTATTTCTTCTATATATTGTTCCAGGGTTTTTAAATTCCTGGGGATTTCCAGAGAGGCTTTCAGGAACCCTTTTCTGCACAGACTTTCAAAAAGCTCCAATACTGCAGGGGGCTCCAGGTTAGTCTGGGCAAGAACCCGTTTATTGGAAAAGACCTGGGCGGGAGACCCGTGGAGCAGGACTTTTCCTTCATGGAAAAGGATGACTTCATCTGCCCACTCATAGGCGTAATCAACATCGTGGGTAGCCATGAGAACGGTGATCCCCGCCTCTGTCATCTGATCTACAATGTGGTTTACCATCTGGGTATGCTTTGGATCCAGGGCCGCTGCCGGCTCGTCCAGGATAATGATATCCGGGTGCATGACCAGGATATCTGCAATGGAAACCTGCTTCTTCTGACCTCCGCTTAAGGCATGGGTAGGTTTATGGCGGAAAGGGGTGATCTCCAGATAATCAATGACTTTCTCCACCTCTTTTTTGGCCTCTTCCGGGGCAACCCCCAGATTCAGGATGCCGAAGGAGATTTCCTGGTAAACACTGGCAGAGAAAAGCTGGTTATCCGGGTCCTGAAAGACGATACCCACTTTGCTCCTCAGATCCAGAAGACTTTTTTTGTCATAGGCGTATTTCTTTCCTTTAAAAAACAGATGTCCTTTCTGAGGCTTTAGAATTCCTGTACAGCAGAGGAAAAAAGTGGATTTTCCGCTGCCGTTGGCTCCCATAACGGCTATCTTTTGCCCCTTTTTTATTTCCAGAGACAGTCCATTGAGAGAATGGCTGTTGTCGTCATCATAAGAATAATAAAGGTTCTCGGCTTTTAAGATAATATCTTGATTCATGAGAAAAATCTCCTCCATAAGGCAAAAATGAAAAGTGCAGTATCAAAGACTGCGATAGCGGCAATGATTTTTTTTCTGGGAGGCTGATTCTCTGACAGCACCCGAATTCTGCCATCGTAACACCGGGCTTCCATAGCGTCATAAAGTTTATTGGAGCGGGAGATAGCCCGCATCATAAGTACAGAGCCCAGCAGCCCAAAAGACTTTAAAGAAGTCCTGTAATCTTTATTTCCAAGACGGCAGTTCTGGGATGTGGTAATAGCAGAAGCTGTGTTCAGGAGAATAAAAATAAAACGATAGATCAGCAGCATCAGCTCAATAAGAAGACCAGGGCAGTGGAGTTTTCCCAGTACTTCCAGGATATCCGGCATAGGTGTGGTAAAGGATAGAAAATACAAGCAGGATACGGCTCCCAAGGCCGTCAGGATCAACTGTACTGCGTAGAAAAAAGAATCGGTACTTGCCGTCACATACCAACTGCCGATTGAAATCGCAAAAAGGTCCAAAGGGGCTTTTCTAATGTTAAACATAATTGCTATTGTGCTCAGGAATAAAAAAGCCAGTGGTACAGTGAGAAAACCCAGATAACGGGAAACAGGGACTCCGCCTTTCCATACGGCAAGAATCCCTGTCACAGCTAAAACAATACATGCCACTGCAATGGAACGACTCATTACACAAATGCAAAGTGTAATCACTGCAAAGGCAAATTTTTCACCGGCATTTTCATAGCGAAGCTTTGAATTATAACAGAGCTTGTCTATGGTAATCACGGGAAACTCCTTCCTTTATTGTTCTTCATGTTTCATCCATTTTCTTCGTTCCACGAACCTGCCCATGATAAAGGCAATGATTCCCACGCCGATACCGGTCTGGATACAAAAGAAAAGGCTTTCAACCTCTCCTGGCAGTTCTCCGCCAATGAGCCTTTCCAGAATAGGAGTGGCCCAGGGCTCATAGGAAGAATCCACCTCTTCTACTACCTGGCTGCCTGCATCATCGGAGCCTCCGAATTCAGCATCTTTTAAAGCGAAGAGAGGAACCAGAGCGATTAAAAAAATTAAGAGGATTCCCAGAAACACTTTCTTTTTCATGGCTTATTTTCCCTCCTTTATAAATCCGATAGTACGAAGCTCTGGCTTTGCATAGGTTTCCAGTCCCATGACGATGAGGACTGTGATGATTCCTTCAATGATGGCCAGAGGCACCTGGGTAGGAGCAAAAACCACAAGAAATTTCACCAAAGCGCCGCCTATGCTAGTATCTGCATGGTGAGCAAGAGCCATCTGCAAAGCGGTGATGCAGTATGTGAATAAGTCGCCTAAAGCGGCGGCCAGAAAAACACTGGCCCGCTTGTTCATCCCACTTTTGTTACAAAGTTTATATATCCCATAGGAAAGGAAAGGTCCTGCTATGGCCATGGAAAAGGTATTGGCCCCAATAGTGGTAAGGCCGCCGTGAGCCAGCAGAATGGCCTGGAACAAAAGAACGATCAGTCCCAGCACAGAAACAGCAGAGGGACCGAACAAAATGGCACCCAGTCCAGTTCCTGTCATATGAGAACAGCTTCCTGTTACGGAAGGGATCTTCAGTGATGAGATCACAAAGATAAAGGCGCCGGACATGGCCAGCAGTGTGATCAGATTTCGGTGGTCATTTAAAGTTTTCTTTATGGACATGAAACCTGCGATCAAAAATGGCAGGCACAGAACACCCCAGGCAATGCAAAAACCTCCGGGCAGATATCCCTCCATAATGTGCATAGCGCTGACATTGGGGACAATACCGAAAGTAAGGGCAAAAGCCCCTGCCAGAGCCAGAATACGTTTTTCCTGTTTACTCATTTTCTTCTCCTTTCTGATAGTAAAATGTGATTTTCCCGCTGCAGTATATTTTTGCGGGACTTTTTTATTGGGAACAAAGCTCCCTGTACAATAAAAAAACCTGAGGGATGATTCCCACAGGCTACCAGAAGAACAAGAGGTATAGCAAATAGAATTGAACTGCTATGAGCCAACCTGTTCTTACACGAGGCCATCGTTCGTAACCTGTGTAAATTTCGTGCACAAGGCAGGTCTTCTGACTTAGGCATCCTCACCGTATTTCAGCCTTCCCAGGTAATTCCCAGTGACGCAGGTCTTACAAAAACCTTACAAGAAATACGGCTCCTCCTTTACAGCGGCGTGACCGTGTGAGCTTTTCACTCAGCTTTCCTATTCTCCCGCATTTTATGCAGGCACCTTTGTACATTCAATTCTGGATTTATTGTAGCATATACAGGATTTTTGTCAATAGGAATCAATCATTGCACGGGAAAGAATTCTATGCTAAGATGAGAAAAGATTGAGTGGAGATAAGACCGTTCATAATTCATAAGAGAAAGAAAATAGGGGAGAGTAAAGACATGAGTATTTCCATGATTGGAATCGACTACAAAAAGGCATCAGTAGATGTTCGGGCCCAGTTTTCATTTACGAAAAAAAATACAGTTGCAGCCCTGGAAAATCTGAAAAAAGAGCCGGGAATCCTGGGCTGTATTATTCTGTCTACCTGTAACCGTATGGAGATTTGGGCCAGTACTGGGGAAGACTGGAAAGGTTCTCTCTATGAATTTTTATGCAGAGAAAAAGAGAAGGATCCGGATGAATTCCGGCAGTATTTTGTTTCCAGAAAAGAAGAGGAGGCCGTAGAGCATTTGTTCTATCTTACCAGTGGCCTGAAATCCCAGATTCTTGCAGAGGACCAGATCATTACCCAGGTGAAAGATGCCCTAGCCCTTTCCAGAGAAGCTTACTGTACAGATAATGTTCTGGAGGTTTTATTCCGCATGGCGGTTACTGCTGCAAAGAAAGTAAAAACCCAGGTAAGCTTTTCCAGAGCCAACAGCTCTGTAATCCACCAGGCTATAGAACGTCTGGAAAATCAGGGATTTTCCATCCAGGGAAAAACCTGTATGGTTATTGGAAACGGCGAAATGGGGAAGGTAACTGCTCTGGCTCTTAAGGAAGCAGGAGCAGATGTAACGGTCACAGTGCGGCAGTACCGCAGCGGAATTGTGACAATCCCTCAGGGCTGCGACAGGATCAATTATGGAGAGCGTCTGGAGTTTCTTCCAAAATGTGATCTGGCAGTCAGCGCTACAGCAAGTCCTAATTATACGCTGACTATGGAGCAGATTGAAAATGCAGAAATTCCCGGACATATTGTTCTTATCGACTTGGCAGTGCCAAGAGACATAGAGCCTTCGGCAGGGACCCTTAGTAATGTGACTTTGTACGATATTGACAGTTTCAAGATTGATGCGGTATCTCCCAAGCTCCAGGCCAGCCTTGACCAGGCAGGGAAGATCCTTCAGGAGCAGCAGGAGGAGTTTTACAGCTGGTACAATGGCAGAGATCTGATCCCAAGGATTCAGGAGATCAAGGCAGATGCAGTAGAAGATCTGAATCTCCGTATCATGAAGATATTAAGGAAGACTCCCATGGAAGAGAAAGACCGGGAAAATCTTTTAAATGCCATTGACACAGCTGCCGGGAAAGTGGTCAACAAGATGATGTTCGGCCTGAAGGATTTTATGAAAGAAGAAGAGTTTATAAATTGTGTGGAAGGGTTGGAGAAGCTATATGAAGAGTAAAGAGAAAAAAATGTTTCCCCTCTTTGTGGACCTGACCCAAAAAAAGGTTCTGGTAGTAGGGGCAGGGAAAATTGCCTCCCGGAGAGTAAAAACCCTTTTGCCCTTTGCAGGAGAAGTGGTGGTAGAAGCCCCTGAGGCTTCTGAAGAGATCCTCAGTCTGGCCCGTCAGGGTGAGATCCTTTACAAAGAAAAGACCTATTCCAGAGAGGACCTTTATGATGCAGATCTGGTCATTGCGGCCACAGACAACAAAGAAGTAAATGAAGATATTTACAGTGCCTGCAAATGTCTGGGAATTCAGGTAAATGTAGCCAGCGACCAGAATAAATGCGACTTTCATTTTCCAGGAATCCTGGAATACGAGGGTGTAGTCATAGGATTCAACGGAAGCGGAAAAGACCACAGGAAAGTGAGAGAGGTCCGGGAAAAAACCCAGAAGGTATTGCTGGGAGACAACATGGAGGTACAAGATGAAGAAAGTCATAATCGGCAGCCGTGAAAGCCGGCTGGCAGTGATCCAGAGTGAAATGGTAAAAAAATATATAGAAGAACACTCTCCGGAGATCCAGGCAGAGATCCTGACTATGAAAACAACAGGGGACATTATCCTGGACAGGACACTGGATAAAATCGGAGGAAAAGGGCTTTTTGTGAAAGAACTGGATAAGGCTCTTATGGAAAAGAGAAGTGACCTCTCTGTGCACAGCCTGAAGGATATGCCTATGGAAATACCGGAGGAGCTGCCTTTGGTGGCCTATTCCAAAAGAGAAGATCCCCGGGATGTGCTGGTCCTTCCAAAAGGACAGGAAACCATGGACAAGAGGAAGCCTATAGGCTGTTCCAGCCTCCGGAGGATCCTTCAGCTAAAGGAGCTTTTTCCGGATATGGAATTTAAGAGCGTACGTGGAAATGTCCTGACCCGGCTGAAAAAGCTGGACAGCGGAGAATACAGTGCCCTGGTCCTGGCAGCAGCAGGACTGAAAAGGCTGGGACTGGAAAACAGGATCAGCCGTTATTTTACTGTGGAAGAAATCATACCCGCTGCTGGCCAGGGAATCCTGGCAGTCCAGGGAAGGGCCGGAGAGGATTATTCTTACCTGGCAGATTTCCAGGATCCGGAGGCTGCTGCTGCAGCCAGAGCAGAGCGGGCCTTTGTCCGCTATCTGGACGGTGGCTGTTCTTCTCCCGTAGCGGCTCACGGACAGGTTCTGGGAGAGGAATTATTCCTCATGGGATTGTACTATGAGGAAGAAACAGGAAAATACATAAGAGGCAGCGAAAAAGGCAGAATTTCCTCGGCAGAGGAACTGGGGATTTCCCTTGCCCGCAGGCTGCAGGAAACATGCAGGAAAGAAAATCAGCAGTAAAGGAGCAGATAGATATGAGTACAGGAAAGGTCTGGCTGGTAGGCGCCGGCCCGGGAGATCCGGGCCTGTTTACCGTAAAAGGCAGAGAAATCTTACAGAACGCAGAGGTGGTAGTCTATGACAGCCTGGTTGGACAGGGAGTCTTATCCCAGATTCCAAAAGAGGCAAAAGCCATCAATGTGGGAAAACGGGCTTCTCATCACACTATGCCCCAGGAGAAGATCAATCAGGTCCTGGTAGAAGAGGCAAAGAAAGGCTGCCGTGTGGTGCGTCTGAAGGGAGGGGATCCTTTCCTTTTTGGAAGAGGAGGAGAGGAGCTGGAGCTTCTGACAAAGGAGCAGATTCCCTATGAGGTGGTGCCGGGAGTAACTTCCCCTATTGCAGTGCCTGCCTATAACGGCATCCCTGTGACTCACCGGGACTATACTTCTTCCCTTCATATTATCACCGGTCATAAACGCCAGGGAGAAGCCTACGATATTGATTTTAAGGCACTGGTGGACACCAAAGGCACCCTCGTTTTTCTCATGGGAGTTACAGCCCTTCCGGATATCTGCGCCTCTCTTCTGGAGGCAGGAATGGATCCACAGATGCCTGCGGCAGTTCTCCAGAAAGGAACGACTGCAGGGCAGAAAAGGATTGTTTCCACAGTGGCGGAACTGCCGGAAGAAGTAAAGCGGCAGGGAGTGGAAACTCCGGCGATCATTGTGGTAGGAAAGGTCTGCGCTCTGGCAGAGGAATTTGCCTGGTATGAAAAGCTTCCGCTGGCCGGTTATAAAGTATTGGTGACCAGACCAAAAGATCTGATCTCCACCATGTCTGCCAAGCTTCGGACACTGGGTGCGGAAGTTCTGGAACTGCCTGCTATACGGACAGAGCCCCTGGAAAACCAGAGAGAACTGCATCAGGCCTTTAAAGAGCTGGATACTTATGACTGGGCTGCATTTACCAGTCCTACAGGAGTGAAGGTCTTCTTTGAAGAACTGCTGAAGACCGGAACAGATATCAGAAAGCTGGGAGGAATCCGAATTGCCGCTATCGGCAAAGGCACTGAGAAAGCTTTGAAAGAGAGAGGCCTGATCCCGGATCTGATTCCGGAAATCTATGACGGAGCTTCCCTTGGAAAAGCCCTGCGAGATGCCTGCTGCGGGGAAGAGCGGATTTTGATCCCTCGCGCTAAGATTGGAAATCATGAAATCCTGGAGGAGCTGGAAAAGAAACCGGGCCTTCGGATCTCAGATATCGCCACTTATGATACTTTTTATGAAAATCAGGAAATCATAGATGAGAAAAAAGAATTTGAACAGGGTGGGATAGACTGTGCGGTATTCACCAGCGCCTCTACAGTAAGAGGATTTGCAGCGGCCTGCCCGGATCTGGATTATACAAAGGTCACAGCGGCCTGTATTGGAAAACAGACAAAAGCAGCGGCAGACTCCTATGGAATGAAGACCTATATGGCCGAAAAAGCTACCATAGACAGTGTGCTGGAGCTGGTAATAAGATTAAAGGAAAAGGAGTGTTGACAAATGGACATGGGGATCAGACCCAGAAGACTCAGAGGGGGAGAAAGTTTAAGAAAGATGGTAAGAGAGACCAGAATGGATAAAAGCTCTCTGATCTACCCCATCTTTGTAAGAGAGGGAGAGAATCTGAAAGAAGAAATCGCTACTATGCCTGGACAGTACCGGTACAGCCTGGACCGGCTTCCGGAAAAACTGGAGGAATTAAAAAAAGCAGGAGTAGATAAGGTAATGTTTTTCGGTATTCCTGACCACAAAGACGAGGTCGGAAGCCAGGCATATGCAGAGGATGGAATTGTTCAGAAGGCTCTTCGGAAAGCGAGAGAAGAATTTCAGGATGAGCTATATCTGATCACCGATGTATGTATGTGTGAGTATACTTCCCATGGACACTGCGGCATCCTCTGTGGACACGAAGTGGACAATGACAAAACCCTGGAATATCTGGCCCAGACAGCTCTTTCTCATGCAGAGGCTGGAGCGGATATGGTAGCGCCCTCTGATATGATGGACGGAAGAGTCCGGGCTATCCGCACCATCCTGGATAAGAACGGCTACCGGGATATTCCCATTATGTCTTATGCAGTGAAATATGCCTCTGCCTTTTACGGACCTTTCCGTGATGCAGCAGGTTCTGCCCCGGCTTTCGGCGACAGAAAGAGCTATCAGATGGACTTCCATAACCGAAGAGAAGCTATTAAAGAAGCTCTTCTGGATGTAGAAGAGGGAGCGGATATTATCATGGTAAAACCGGCAATGAATTATCTGGACATTATCCGGGAGGTAAAAGACCAGATCCATCTTCCGGTGGCATCTTATTCCGTCAGCGGAGAGTACGCTATGGTCAAGGCAGGAGCAAAGCTGGGATACATAGAGGAGGACCGGATCATCTGTGAGATGGCAGTCAGCGCTTTCAGAGCAGGAACAGATATTTATTTAACTTATTTTGCAGAAGAAATCGCAAAATTCTTAGACGAAGGGAGAATCGGATAATGACAAGATCAGAAGAGCTGTTTCAGAGAGCAGTGAAAAGAATCCCGGGAGGAGTAAACAGCCCGGTACGAGCCTTTGGTTCTGTAGATGAGGCTCCCAGATTTATCCAGGGAGCTGTGGGAAGCAAGATTTTTGATGTGGACGGAAACGCTTATACAGATTATATCGGTTCCTGGGGTCCTATGATCCTGGGGCATAATGATGAGCGGATAAAAGAAGCGGTGATCCGTGCCAGCGAGAACGGATTAAGTTTTGGCTGCGCTACAGAGCGGGAAGTAGAGATGGCAGAGTTTATCTGCCAGCGGATCCCTCATGTGGAAATGATCCGTATGGTGAATTCCGGTACAGAAGCAGTTATGAGCGCTATCCGCACGGCCAGAGGCTATACCGGCAAGAATAAGATTATTAAGTTCGCCGGCTGCTACCATGGTCATACGGACGCCATGCTGGTAAGTGCAGGAAGCGGCGTGATGACCAGCGGCGTACCGGACAGTGCCGGTGTGCCAAAAGGCTGTACCCAGGATACCATGATCGCAGTGTATAATGATCTTGACAGCGTAGAAAAATTAATGGCAGAAAGCCAGGATCAGGTGGCAGCAGTGATCGTAGAGCCGGTGGCCGCCAATATGGGTGTGGTTCCTCCTGAAGACGGTTTTCTTCAGGGTCTGAGAGATCTGTGTGACAAGCATAAAGCCCTGCTGATCTTTGATGAGGTGATTACCGGTTTCCGCTTAAGATTCGGGGGAGCGGCAGAATACTACGGAGTGACGCCTGACATGGTTACTTATGGAAAGATCATCGGCGCAGGCATGCCTGTGGGAGCCTACGGCGGAAGAAAAGAGATCATGGAAATGGTGGCCCCCAGCGGTCCGGTCTATCAGGCAGGTACTTTAAGCGGCAATCCTATCGCCATGGCAGCAGGTCTGGCTCAGCTGAAAATCCTCTGGGAGGACCAGGATATTTATAAACGTCTTTTCCAGAAAGGAGAAATCCTCTTTGAGGGAATCCGGAAGATTTTTGTGGAGAAGGAAATCGGATACCAGGTAAATGCTGTAGCTTCTCTTGGCAGTATTTTCTTTACAGAAACTCCTGTTAGGGATTACCAGTCAGCCAAGACTTCTGACACGGCGGCTTTCTCAAAATATTTTGAATATATGCTGGAGCATGGAGTTCATCTGGCGCCCTCTCAGTTTGAAGCTATTTTCCTTTCTGACGCTCATACAGAGGAAGATATCCATCAATTTTTAGAGCTTATAAACAATTATTTTTAGGTGAACTATGTATAATGATACCGTAATCGGGCTGGTAGTGATTCTTCTGTTTCTGGCAGGGGCTGGAGTCCTGAATTATTATGAAAAGGGTAAGAGGCGAAAGCTTTTTCTGGAAAGGATGATGGCTTCCTGGGGCAAGATCCCCCAGCGGGAATACAGTTATGATGAACTGGAACATATATCCCAGTTTTTCCGTAAAAGAGAAAAAGAAGGCTTTTATGTTGACGATATTACCTGGAATGACCTGGATATGGACCGGATTTTTGCTCTGATAAACCAGAGCATTTCCCCCATTGGAGATGAATACCTCTATGAGATTCTGAGAAAGCCGGTTTTTGAGGAAGAGGAATTGAAAGAGAGGCAGAGGCTTCTGGAATTTTTCTCAGAGAAAGAAATGGAGCGGCACAAGGTACAGGCTCTTCTTGCCGGAATCCGGAAACCGGGAAATGTAAGCGTTTATGAGGCTGTCAGTGTAACGAAAGAGGTAGAGATCCAGGGAAAAGGATTCCAGATAGTTATGTGCGGCGCCTTTTTCCTTTCCCTATTGTTTTTTGCAGCCATGCCTTCGCCGGGAATCTTTTGCTTCCTGGGAATCTGCATTCTGAATATTATCACGTATTTTATGCGAAAGCAGGATATTGATCTGTATCTTACCAGCTTCCGCTGTGTGATCCAGCTTCTGGAGGCACAGAAAAATCTGGAAAAACTGAAGATCCCGGAGCTTGCTTCATATATGGAAGAAGGAAAAAGATGCCGGAAAGAACTGCGGACCTTTCAGAAAGGATCCTTTCTGGTCCTGGAGCAGAGCAGTACAGGAGGAGGGATGGAAGGGCTGATCATGGACTATATCCGTATGCTTACGCACATTGACCTGATTAAGTTTTCTACCATGATGAAGGCCATGCAGGAACATCAGGAAGAAATTTTGGGTCTGATGAAGATTTTCGGATATCTGGATGGCATGATCTCCATTGCGTCTTTCAGAGTAAGTCTGCCTTACTACAGCATACCGGAACTTGAAATGGCAGGCAAAGCTTATCTAAAGGTGGAAAACCTGTACCATCCGCTGCTTTCTCATCCTGTGGCCAACAGCATAGAGGCAGAGAACGGGATTTTGGTAACTGGCTCCAACGCCTCGGGAAAATCCACTTTTCTGAAGAATATAGCGGTAAATACCATTTTGGCTCAGACTATCTATACTGTTACAGCTTCTGAATACCAGGCGCCTTATTTTAAAGTTATGACTTCCATGGCTCTTCGGGATGATCTGGAAAGGGGAGAGAGCTATTTTATCGTGGAAATACGTTCCCTGAAAAGGATTTTAGATGAGACAGAAAAAGAAGGCTGTCTTTTATGTATCATTGATGAAGTCTTAAGAGGGACAAACACGATTGAAAGGATTGGTGCATCTTCCAGGATACTGGCGGGTCTGGACAGGGAGCATGTGCTGCCCTTTGCAGCTACCCATGATATTGAGCTGTCTTATATTCTGGAGGACCTGTACGAAAACTATCATTTTGAGGAAGAAGTAAAGGAACATGAGGTAGTCTTTAATTATCTGCTGAAGAAAGGCAGAGTGACCACCAGAAATGCCATACGCCTTTTGGAAATGACGGGATATCCGGAAAACCTGTCAGAAGAGGCAAAAAAAGCAGTGGCAGATTTTGAAGAGACAGGAATCTGGGAGAAAGTACAAAAATTCTGAGACATGCTGTAAATATAGAAGAGAAAAGGCAGGAATCCACCGGAAACTGTCAGACTGTTTTCCTTGACGGAGAGGCCGGATGTTGTCATAATAGAAGATGTCAAAAGACAATGCTGTCTTTTCTTTTTACTTTTTGTTTTTATTTCTTCAATCAGCGTGTCTGCTGGAAACTCAAAGACTAAATCATCATTCGCTGTGAGAAAACAGAAGATGGGAGTGATAAAAGAAAAAAGAACCCGTTCTAAATCTGCACAGGCAGACATTTCTCGTTTATCGCAGCAGTGCATAAACGTCTGATTTATGACCATGGAAAGCACAGTCTTCGAGTTTACCATTGGGTTGGAGCTGCGGATACGCAGCTCCATTTGCACAATATGGGGGAGCTGTCGCATTAATCGAAATCGAGAATATTTATACATCTTATTGCTCAGTCTGTGCCGCTTTGAGCCTATGGTCTCAAAGCTATGCTCGACAAATTCGCATAAAATGTATAAATATTCA